>JBDKRL010000024.1:0-27011 GCA_039683415.1 Clostridiaceae bacterium | reverse complement strand
ACGAAATCGGCAGTTATGTCGTAAGAAATTACGTGCTGGACACGCCCCTTGGCTGGATCGCCATCGACACCGGTTATCGCGACGACGAGGCGGTGTTCTGCGAGCGGTTCGAAAAGCTCGCGCCGCTGGAACAGATCAAGTACGTTTTTTTAACCCACGCGCACGACGACCACGCGGGGTTTTTATCGAGCCTGCTTGGCAAAACGAACGCGGTTTTGGTGCTCCACCAATCCGCCGTGCCGCAGCTTGCCACGGGCAAAAACGCAACGCCTCCGGGAGCCGGATACTCCTCCCGCCTTGCCTCCTCGTTCGCGCTGGTGAAAAAGGAATTCGGTTACCCGCCGGTCATCGTGGGCGAGCGCGCCATCGTGCTTGGCAGCGAAGCGGATCAGCCGTTTCTGGAGCTCGGCTTGCCGCTCAGGATCGTGTTTTTGCCCGGGCACACGGCTGATTCCATTGCGCTGTTCGACGAGGAAACACGTTTTCTCTACTGCGGGGACGCTGCAATGAACGCCGTGATCAGCCGCGCGCGGCATACGATTTGGATCGAGAATTCGGCGGAGTTTGGGCGCAGCTGGGATAAGATGCTCTCGCTTGAGCCGCGCATGATCTTTCCCTCGCACGGAAATCCGTTTTTGCCAAAGGATTTGGTCAAGTATCGCCACTTTATGGATCACCGCAAATTGATACTGCCGAAAACGCGGTAAAGCACATAAAACAAGAGGACGCTTCCCGCGTCCTCTTGTTTTGATATGAAGATACGTTACTTTTTGTACTTCACCGTCAGCGCGATCGACTTTGCGCAGTCCGCAATCGTGCCGATTACCGTCATCACCGCGATAAAGACGAGGAACGGATTCATTCCGTTGACCCCAAACCATGGAAAGCCAGCCAGCTCCGGCATGTTGAACCCCTTCATGAACGCCGTGAACTCCGCGCTGAAGATGAACGGGCGCGTCAGCATATAGACCGAAAGCGCCATGCTCACGAGTTTATGCAGCACGTGCAGCGAGCAGACCAGCGACGTCCAGTGGCAGTCTTTGATCTTGACAACAGCCGAAGCCACCCCGAACGCGGCCGTCACGGCGATCACGGGAACCAGCGCCGCGAGGAATTCCGCGCTGAAGATGTTGGCAACCTGCATCTGACCGTCGATGATGATCATGGCAAACGGAAACGACCCCACGCAGAAAAGTATCCCGATGATGGAGAATACGACCGTAAGGATCAGCTCGGCAATCCCGTCCGAAAGCGGGATGCGCGTCTTTTCGTTGGGCTGCAGTTCCGGCAGGTCTTCCACCTTCCAAACGGGCGCTTTCGTTCCCTTGACCTTCTCACCGGCATGTTCGGCGATGACAAATCCGACCGTCGTCCAGACCAGCGCCTGGAACGCGGCGGAAACGCCCATGCTCACGCCCTTGGAGATGATGTTGCTGATGATGTACGCAATGTCCTGCACGCTCGCGGCATCGCCTTTCATCGCCTCGATCGCGCCAACGAGCATGCCAATGGCCATGACCACGACGCCGACCAGCGGCAATACCCACTTGAGCGCGCGCGTGTACTCATCGTAATACGCGGGCGAAATCAGGTGTCTTGGGTTCTGGCGGTATTTCTCCGCCAGCGCCGCAGGCGAGCCAAGGCCGTTGAGAACGTTCTTGATTGCCGCTTCGTCCGGGTGTTCCGGCAGCATGTCGTAAATATTGGACTTCAATTCCCGGCTGACTTCTTCGCGCTCTTTTTCCGGAAGGCGGCGCGTAACCTCCTGCACATATCGCTCAATCAGGTTATCCATTGTTCCCATCCTTTCCGCAAACGGACGCGATGCTCTCCTGCATCTTGTCCCATTCCACCAGCAGTTCCTGCAGAACCGCTTCCCCCCGCGCGCTGACGGTATAGTACTTTCTCGGCCTGCTCTCGCTCGTGTCCCAGTCGCTGATAAGTAATCCCTGGCTTTCTAGCCGCCGCAACAGCGGATAGAGCGTGTTGGCCTCAATCTCGATATTCTCCTGCTGCATCGTCTGCAGCAGCGCATAGCCGTATCTCGGTTTCCTCAGGCATCCCAGCACCGCCAGTGTCAGCGTGCCGCGCCTGAGCTCCGTGATGAAGCTTTGCAGCTGTTCGTTTTCCGGCATGGTATCACCTCGGACGTATTATACTGTGTGTCGCACTATATTGTCAATATACTTTTAATATAAATATCCCAATAATACAAAACGCATGACAGGCTCTTGCCCGCATGCGTTGAAACGAAAGGCAGATGGCTAATCGTGTCGTTCAGTGCGCCTCGATATAACTTGCCAGCGCGTCGTGGTAGACGGCCAAATCCCGTTCGCGCACAAGCGTCGGCTCCCCGAGCACGAGGTCGGCCATATGGTGCGGCGTCTTGCCGCCATACGCCATGGACTTGACGCACGAAACGCAGTAGACTACGACATCCTGACAGGGCATCTGCAACGCGCGTTTCTTTTGGAACGCCCGCACCTGTTCCAGGGGCACATGCCCGTAAAAATTATCCCCGCAGCAGATGGAGTTCGTTCCGCTGAATTCGGATTCGACAATCGAAATGCCCATCTTGCCAAGCAGGCTCCGCACGGCGGCGTGCACCTGCGGCTTTGGGCGGTAGGAGCAGGAGTCGTGCACGGAAACGGTGAGATTTTCATAACGCGGCAGCGGCAAGCCCGGAATGGAATCCAGCACCTCCCAAATGGTGATCGTGTTGACGCCCGGATAGAGCGAGCGAAACCTTCGGTCGCACCCTGCGCAATTGTTCAAAATAGTGGAACCCTGCGGCAACTGCGGGTCGTGATGGCAGCAGACGGTATGGAACGCAACCGGCCCGAAGTGCGCGTTCAGCAGGCCGAGGAGCTTCTGCGCCGCAGCGGGATTCTCCATATTCAGCGCGCAGCCGGGGTTAAAATAACAGCGCGTGCGGTCAATTTCGCCGATGGATATGCTCTGCAGCCGAATCCCGTCCATCCGTTCCTCCGTTTTGCACTTCGTTAATAATAGCGTTTCACGTCTGTATCCGAACAGCCGTAGCGGTCTTTGAGGTGCTCATAGAGCTCCGCGCAGGCAAGCGCGTCGTCCAGCGCGTTGTGGTGATGTTCCAGGGGTATGCCCAGCCCGGCGGTCAGCGCGGCAAGGGAATGCCCGCCAAACGCGTATTTGGGGATATGCCGCCGCGCTTTTTGCAGCGTGCAGAGCGTCGTCAGCGGCGGAAAGCACAAGTCCTTTCGTTCCAGCGCGCGCTTAATCACCGGCAGGTCGAACGGTGCGTTATGCGCCAGCACCAGACGGTCGGTCAGCAGGGGTTCTATCTGCTCCCAGGCGGCTTCGAGCGTCGGCGCGCCTTCCACATCCTCCGGGCGGATGCCGTGAATCCAGATGTTGGCCGCGTCGAAATCGTCTTCGGGGTCAATCAGCATGTGCAGGCGGAGCGTTTCCGTTCCGTTGTCGCGGCAGACGAGGCCGATGGAGCAAAACGAACGGGAAAACCGGCTTGGCGTTTCCACGTCCAGCGCGGTATATCGTTCAAAATCGACGCCGTTCACCGCACTCTCCACCTCCGTTTTGCTCGCTTCATCTGCTATAACATTACTATACCATATCTCCAGATCGTTATCTCCAGATCGTTATCTCCAGATCGTTCGTTATTCGGCCGCCAGACGCTTTTCGTAGCAGACACTGTTGTGGACGCCAACATACGGCGGATAGTTCTCAATTCTGAAGTAGCCGATGGACTCGTACAGCCCGATCGCCTCCGGCTGGCTCGTGCCCGTCTCCAGCACCGCGCGCGTATAGCCGAGTTCCGCCGCCCACTCTTCCAACCGTGCCATCACGCCTTTTGCAATCCCTTTTTTACGCGCACATTGCGCAACGAAAATCCGCTTCATCTCCACCGAACCATCCGAAAGCTGCTTGAAGCAGCCGCACCCGGCGGGCTTGCCGTCGTCCAGCGCGACAACCGCCGTGTATACGCCCGCGACGCCGTTGAACGCGCCGTAAAAGTCCATCTGTGCGCCGTAGCGCTCGGTCAGTTCCGCGTCCAGCGCGGCAATCAACGTTTGAAAATTGGCGTCCGTCCCGTCGCAGCGGTAAAAGGTAATCATGCGCCCTCCTGTTGGTGGTTCCTGTTTGGTCTGACGTTTTGCGCTGTTATCCGCGCTTTTCTCTTTCGTTGAGCGCGTCCGAAGCGCGGCGCAGAACGCGTTCTATCGCATCCCTGTCCACTGTTTGGATCGAGCGGAACGGTTCCGGCTCGGAATCATACGGCGCAATCTGCTTTTCAAACCAGACGACGTCCCGCCACGCGCCGCATTTATAGCCCGTGCTGCGAAACACGCCCACGCGCGAAAACCCAAGAGAGTCATGCAGGCGCTCGCTGCTCTCATTCGGGCAGAGCACGCAGCCATAGACGTTTTTAACGTTCTGCAGCGGCAGAAGCTCCATCAGCGCGGTATAAAACGACTTGCCTAAGCCCCGCCCACGGCTGCCGCCTTCCAGATAGACCGAAAGCTCCGCGTCCCACTGGTACGCCGCGCGCTCCTTATAGCGGTGCGCATACGCATAGCCTGCAATTTTGCCGCCGCGCTCGCAGACAAGATAGGGATAGTCCGCCGAAACGCTCCGGATCCTCCCGGTAAACTCCGCAAGCGAAGGCACCTCGTATTCAAATGTCACCGGCGTGTCCGTTACATACGGCGCGTAGATGGCGAGGAGTTCCTCCGCGTCGGATTCCCGCGCGCGGCGGATGGAGTATTCCGTCATGTTCTCCGCCTTTCTTCCACCCGGTGTTCCCCGCCGGGCGGTCGTTTTGGCTAACGATATTAAACGGAATTATACCACCCTGTCGAGCGAATGCAAGCGCAAATTCCATTCAAAACGTGCGGATGTTGTGCCGCGCGCGCGCTTGTGCAATAATAGTCATAAAGCACGGATTGCTCCTGGATAAACCGGATACGAAAGGCAGCGCACCTTGGCTATGGAACGGGCAACAGCACAACGAACAGATGCTATGACGTTTGAACGAGCAGTCCCTTCCGACCTGCCGGAGGTTCTTCGGCTGTTTCAGGCCGCAACTAAGCATATGGACGAGCAGGGTATTCCCCAGTGGGACGAGGTTTATCCCAACCGGGAAGTGCTGAGCGAGGATATCTCCCGCGGCGAGCTGACCACCGGGCGCATCTGCGGCAAAATCGCCTGCGTGTTCGTGCTGAGCGCCCGGCATGACGACGAATACGCGCAAGGCCGCTGGCGCTATCCGGAATCGCGGTTCTGCGTACTCCACCGTCTCTGCGTCCATCCCGATTTCCAGCACCGGCGCATCGCCGCGCGCGCAATGGACTTTATCGAAGATACACTGCGCGAATCCGGGTTCGAAACCATCCGGCTGGACGCGTTTTCGCAAAACCCATATGCGCTCCGGCTCTACGAATCGCGCGGGTACGAAAAGGCCGGCGAAGTGAGGTTCCGCAAAGGGCTGTTTTATTTGTATGAAAAAAAGCTCTAGCCTGAATCGGCATTTTTGCAAAGTGCGCCTGTTTTTATGATAAAAAATTGTGACCAAACCGCGGCTCAGCAGGGGTGAACACCTCTGAACTCAAACGATTTGAGGAATCGTTGACGCGCCATGTGATAGGATTCTTTAATCAGATGCTCAACATGCTGTTGACAGGATTTGCTTTGAGGGAGATCGCCGTATGTTTCAAATTCTGGTTGTCGAGGACGACCGCGCGCTGCGCGAACTGTTCTGCACGGTGCTGTCCAAAAACGGCTTTGTGTATTACGAGGCCGCGGACGGGCTCGCCGCCTGGGATATCCTCGAAAAGCACTATATCGACCTTGTGGTTTCGGACATCATGATGCCGAATATGGACGGTTACGAACTGGTCAGGTCGCTCCGCAAGAGCGGCTGCAACATGCCCGTACTGATGATTACCGCAAAGGACACGTTCGAAGACCTCCAGAGCGGCTTTGCGGCGGGTACGGACGACTACATGGTCAAGCCCGTCAACGTCAACGAGATGATCCTGCGCATCAACGCGCTGCTCAAGCGCGCGCAGATCGTCAACGAAAAGAAGATCACATTCGGCAATATGGAGCTGCATTACGATAACCTGACCGTCACCATCGGCAGCGAAAGCACGGTCATTCCACAAAAAGAGTTCTACATTCTCTACAAACTGCTCTCCAACCCCAGTAAAGTCTTTACCAAGCAGCAGATCATGGATGAGATTTGGGGCATGGATACCGAGAGCGACCCGCATACGCTGGACGTCCATATCAGCCGCTTGCGGGACCGCTTCAAGGAAAACGCCCCGTTCGAAATCATAACCATCCGGGGTTTGGGCTATAAAGCGGTGAAACGCGATGGCTAAAAACGACAAACGCAGACAGCGGCCAAAAGTATCCTATATCCTCGCGACGATCATCGCGGGGATTGTTACCGTCTCGCTGATCCTCACCTATGGCATCATCTTCGTTCTGCTCAAGCTCCGCATTGGAACGCTGACCACCATTTTTACCTCCACAACCTATGTCGCGCTGCTCACGATTCTGCTGGGCACCGGCATTGCCGCGTACACCTCTTCCAAGATGCTCCAGCCGATTCTTAAAATCAACGATGCGGCAAAAAAAGTCGCCAAGGGCGATTTTTCCGTGCGGCTGGACGAGCGGAGCATCGCCATGGAAATCGAGGAGATCGCGATCAACTTCAACGTCATGGTCAAGGAACTATCCAACACGGAAACGCTCCGCAGCGACTTTGTGAGCAATGTTTCCCACGAGTTCAAAACGCCGCTGGCCGCCATAGAAGGCTACACCACGCTCCTGCAGGACGAAACCCTGACCCGGCAGGAGCAGCAGGAATACATCTCCCGCATTCTCGACAACACCGCGCGGCTCACGCGGCTGACCCAGAGCATCCTCTCGCTTTCTCAGTTGGAGCACCAGGAAATCATTCTTCAAAAGGACTGGTTCCAGCTCGACGAGCAGCTCCGCCGCGTGCTGCTTGGCTATGAAACACTCTGGGAAGAGAAGTGCCTAACCCTGGACGTCAACTTCGACGAGGTTCGTTTTTACGGCAATAAAGCGCTGCTGGCGCAGGTCTGGAGCAACCTCATCGACAACGCCATCAAGTTTTCCCGCCCGAACGGAGTTCTGACCATCCGCTGCCGAAAAGACGGCGCAACGGTGCTCGTTTCGGTTAAGGACACCGGCATCGGCATGTCCGAAGAGGTAAAAAAGCGCGCGTTCGACAAATTTTATCAGGGCGACCGTTCGCACGCGGAAAAAGGCAGCGGCCTGGGGCTTGCGCTGGTCAAGCGGATTGTCGCTCTCTGCGGCGGGTCGATCACGATTCAAAGCGAGGAAAACGTCGGCACGGAGATTACCGTTTTGCTCAAACTCGAAGAAAAGCCGCTTTAGACAAGCGTCGTAGAAGCAACTCTCCATCAAAACTCGAAGAAAAGCCGCTCTGAACAGACGCCTTAGAAACCGCGCCCCTTAAAATTTCGAAGAAAAACCGCTCTGAACAGACGCCATATAAACCGCGCCCCTCGAAATTTCGAAGAAAAACCACTCTGAATAAATGCCTTACAAATCGCTCTCCCCTAAAAAGGGAGGGCTTATTCTTTTGCGCCAGTTGAGGTTCAGTTGAGGTTTGTTTGAGGTTGATTTGAACAAACTTTTATAAAATGTAAAAAAGTGTTTTCCGTCGCCGCGGATGCCGTTACAAAACGCGGGCAGCGTCGCTGTCCAGATAAAAACTTCCAAAGCAAAGGAGAATCTTCATATGGATTATCAAATCGTTGCAGACAGCTGCTGTGATCTCACCCCGGAAATGAAAGCGGAAATGAACGTAATCTCCGTCCCGCTGACCATGACGCTGGGCTCTGATTCGTATACGGACGACGAAGCCCTCGACCTGCCGCAGTTTATGGCGGCGATGAAAGCCTGCAAGGAGCGCATCGGTTCGGCTGCGCCCGCGCCGGGGATGTATTACGATGCGTTCAGCGGTTCGGAAGAATCGTTTGCGGTCACCTTGTCCGCCAATCTTTCCGGTTCGTACTCCAGCGCGATGCTTGGCAAATCTCTTGCCGAAGAAGACGGCCGAAGCGTTCACATCTTCGATTCCAAGAGCGCTTCCGCAGGCGA
Source organism: Clostridiaceae bacterium (assembly GCA_039683415.1). Taxonomy (GTDB): domain Bacteria; phylum Bacillota; class Clostridia; order Christensenellales; family CAG-138; genus UBA7703. The sequence goes on along the minus strand of JBDKRL010000024.1, from coordinate 18,854 downwards.
AGTGCTGATTGTCGTCAAGCTGTACGAGCTGCTTCGCAACGGCTTGCCGAAGCTCGAGATTATCGAACGCATTGAGCGGTTCATCAAGGAGATGAAGACGTTCTTCGTTCTGGATAACGTAGACACGCTGCGCAAGAACGGACGCCTGAGTAAGATTGCCGGTACGATCGTTTCCGTTTTGCACCTTCGCCCGATCATGGGTGCGGACGGAGAAGGCCATATTTCGCTTTACTCCAACGCGCAGGGCTGGAAACAGGCGCTCAAGAAACTCGCGGACACCATCGAAGCCAGCGGCAAGCCGACCGAAGGCGAGCAGATGGTGATTACGCACTGCAACAACCCTTCTATGGCGGAGGAGCTCAAGCGCGTGATCGAAGAAAGGTATCATTTTTCCGAGATTCTCGTGCTGCCTACGCGCGGGCTCAGCTCGATTTACGCAAATGAAATGGGCGTCATCATCGCGTTCTAAGGTAAACTGCCGCCCTGAAATACCCGAATTTTTATACCGGAGGAAATGCCCTATGAATCCTTACGTTTTAAGCTGCTGTTCGACGGCAGATTTACCGCCTTCGTATTTTGAAAAACGCAATGTCGAATACGTCTGTTTCCATTTTCTCTTTGGAGAGGAAGTCTACCCGGACGATCTCGGTCAGAGCATGCCGTTCGATGAGTTCTACGCGCGCATTTCCGCAGGCGCTATGCCCACGACGTCGCTGGTCAACGTGGAACAGTTCCTTGCGTTCTTCGAGGGCTTCCTGAAGGAAGGCAAGGACATTTTGCATATTTCGTTCTCCTCCGGCTTGTCTGGCACCTTTGGCTCGGCCGAAATCGCCGCCGGGGAGCTCCGGGCAAAATACCCGGAACGCACGATCAAGCTCGTCGACTCCCTCGGCGCATCTTCCGGCTACGGCCTGCTCATAGACGCCGTTGCCGACCTGCGGGACGGCGGAGCCACGCTGGAAGAAGCGTACGCCTTTGCCGAGCAGAACAAGCTCAATGTGCACCACTGGTTCTTTTCCGGCGATTTGTCGCACTATAAGCGCGGCGGGCGCATCTCCGCGGCTTCGTTCGTGGTCGGCTCCATGCTGAGCATCATCCCGCTGATGAACATGGACGCCCTTGGGCATTTGACCCCGCGCTACAAGATCATCGGCAAAAAGCGCGTCATCCGCGAGATCGTGCGGCAGATGGAACTGCATGCGCAAAAAGGACTGGCGTACGATCAAAAGTGCTTCCTCTCCCACTCCGCCTGTTATGAGGACGCGCGCGCGGTGGCGGACTTGGTTGAAGCGACCTTCCCCAAGCTCAGCGGCAAGGTGATGATCAACAGCGTCGGCACCGTGGTCGGTTCGCATACCGGCCCCGGCACGGTCGCGCTCTTCTTCTGGGGCGACAAGCGCACGGACAAGGTCAAGGCGGACTGACGCCGCAACATCATCCATACAAAAACGGAAGCCACATAACGTGCGCTTCCGTTTGTTTTTTGGTATACTCCGATTAGGAGAGCAACCGATTTCCGCTTATCCTGTCCAGCTTGAAAGGGAACCGTTATGCAGCCGTATGCGTCCGATATTCAGGCAATCCTTTCGCACCGCCATGACAACGGTGCGGACTACTGGGCAACGCCCGACGGCAGGCTCCTCAAAGGCAGCCCGTTTACCACGCTGGAATCCGCCTTTATGCTGTTTGAGCTCGGCGTGCCCCTGAGCGACCCCGTCCTGCGGGAAACAATCAACCTGATCTTCTCCATCCTGCGTAAGGACGGGCGGTTTCAGCTCCTGCCGGGCGGCATCTACCCATGCCAGACCATCGGCGCGTTCAAAGCGCTCTGCACGCTGGGGTATGCAGATGATTTGCGGCTTGAACGCACGATTCGCCATCTGCTGGAAATCCAGTTTTCCGACGGCGGCTGGCGCTGCAATAAGTTCAGCTTCGGGCGCGGGCCGGAAACGGAGTTCAGTAACCCCGGGCCGACGCTGACCGCGTTGGACGCGTTCCGCTGTACGTCGCTGCTGAACCACAGCGAAGCGCTCGACCGAGCCGCGCTGTTCCTCTTGGGGCATTGGGAAACCCGCGCCCCGCTCGGCCCCTGCCACTACGGCATCGGCACGCTGTTTCTGCAGGTGGCGTACCCGTTTGCAACGTATAACCTGTTTTACTATGTTTATGTGCTCTCGTTCTACGAAATCGCCCGCCGCGACAATCGGTTTATGGAAGCGCTCGCCGTTCTGCAAAGCAAGCTCGTCGATGGGCAAATCGTCGTCGAACGCCCTAACGCCAAGCTCGCCAACCTCTCGTTCTGCAAAAAAGGCCAGCCGAGTGGGCTGGCAACGGAACGGTATCGTGAAATTTTGAAGAATCTAGATTGACTGACGGTATATCTCTGCCAAATTCATGACCCCGATATCCGTTTGGATTTCGGGGCTATTTTTCAGCAATTGCCGTTTTCACCCTCTCAAACTCCGCCTTCCCCGCAAACGCCTCCTGCGCGGTGACGCCTTCGAGCAGGGTGAACGCCTTCGGTTCGAGGGTGTAGCTCCCTTGCAGGCAGGCGCGATCCAGCACGAGCAGGGCAAACAGCTCCGCGCCGATATGCGGAGAAGCGACAACGACGCGTAAGCGTCCCCCGCGGGGATCGTCCAGCACGGCGAGCGTTTTGCCGTCCGGCAGGCCGTTTGCGTTTTCGCAAAGCAAAAAGGTATGTTCCGCCTGCTCGTTTTCCGCTTCCGTGGGTTCCATGCCGCGAAAAACGAACTCCCGCGTCAGCGCGCTTTGCCAGTCCCGCGCTGCGGCGGCATTCTCCAGCGGGAGCGAGATTCTTACGCGCGCGGCTTGCTTCTCCGGCGCTTCCCCATCGGACAGTTGGGTCTGGAGCGCAAGAGGATCGAATTTGATCAGCCGCGCTGCCAGCATTTCGGCAAGCGCGCAGAAACGCTCATACAGCGTCCCCCGCCCCGCGCCGTACATCGCGGGGATGTTCTTTAAGTCCCGGCTTGCTTCCACGCAGGGATGATGGATCAAAGCCGTGCCCGCGCCGTTTGCCGCCAGCAGCAGCCGCAGCAGTTCGGTATGCGCGCCGCTGTCATCCCCCGCGTCCAGCACCGCCGCGCAGACGGAACCGCTCAAGTCGCATTCTCCGCTGTTCAGGCGGCGTGTCAGCGAAGTAAGCTCCGCGTTTTCGCCCTCGCCGCAGGACACGGCAAACAGGATCCGCCTGCCCGCCCAGTCCGCGCCGGAAAGCTCCGCGGCGTTCACCGTTTCAATTTTATGCTTTTTCACCGCGCGCTCCAGCACGTCGCCCAGACGCGTATGGCGGCCTGCGGACACGATTGTGATTTCCTCGCGCATTTTCCCAATGCTCCTTTAGCCGCATTGCCTGCGGCCTCTTTTATCATACGGTTTTTCAGCAAAAAAGCAAGGCGCGAAGCCTTGCCTGATGTTTTTATAGATTTCGCCGCGCCTGCTGCAAAGGATTGCAGAATAAAGAATCCGTCACTGTTCCTGCGCGGGCGCGGGCGTTTCGAGCACGTTTTTCGGTTTGCGGGAGAACAGCTTCTGCCATGGCAGCTGAGAAGCGACAACGGCCGCGAACACCAGCCCGCAGCCCAGCAGCTCCCTTCCTTCGAGCACCTGACCCAGAATGAGCCAACCCGCGATGGCGGAAAACACCGCTTCCAAACTCAGCAGCAGGCTCGCGGTCGTGGGTTCCAGACGGCGCTGGCCGAACATCTGCAGCGAATACGCCACGCACCCGGAGAACAGCCCCGCGTAGAGGAGTGTCAGCCAGGCGTCCATGATATTTGCCATCTTCGGTTCTTCAAACAGCGCCATCGGAACGGCGGAAAGCAGCGCCATGACCGAAAACTGGATAAAGTTGAGGCGCATGATATCCACCTTGGGCGCGTAGTGGTCGACCAGAAGGATCTGGAACGTAAACACGACCGCGCAGCCGAGCACGGAGAGGTCGCCCAGACTCATCGTAAAATCGCCGCGAATCGAGAGAAAATACAGCCCCACCGCCGCGAGTACGACGCAGATCCAAAGCATGGGATGCGGCCTGCGCTTGATGAACAACCCAAAAACGGGCACAAATACGATATAGAGCGACGTGATGAACCCCGATTTTCCGGCGGAGGTCGTCATCAGCCCGATCTGCTGGAGGTTGCTGGCAACCGTCATGACCACGCCGAGGATCAGCCCCGCGCGCCAGAGCAGTTTCTTGTCGGTATTTTTCGGACTCAGTCCCAGCCGGTCAAACAGCAGCACGAGGCCGCCCAAACCAAGCGCGGCAAGCGCGCTACGCACCGCGGTAAACGTAAACGGCCCCATGTAGTCCATGCCCGCGCTCTGCGCAACAAACGCAACGCCCCAGACGATGGAGGCGCTCAAGAGCAGTATCATGCCGGTCAGCCGGCCCTTGTGTTCCTCGTTCGGCATATGCGTGTTCATCCGATCCGGCGCGCCGCTCGCGCCAAAAAACAAAACGTTCCAAGACGAAATGATACCTGTTTTCCGTCAAAAACGCAAGCATTCCCAACCGCGTTTTGACGGGGATATTGTGCGTTCATGCGGCTGTATGGTATCCTTTGAGTATTCCGGCAAGAAACGCCGTCAATACAGGAGAAGAAAAAATGCAGCCTTCCAAGGTTTATTTCACGAATATGCGTACAAGCTACGAAAACTCCCTGCCTGAAAAGCTCACGCGGCTGATCAAAAAAGCCGGAATCGAAACGATCGATTTTGCCGATCGCTTTGTTGCAATCAAAGTGCACTTCGGCGAGCCGGGCAACCTTTCGTTCATCCGCCCGAACTTTGCTTACGCCGTTGCGGAAGTCATCCGCGCGCGCGGCGGAAAGCCCTTTTTGACCGACTGCAACACGCTCTATCCCGGAAGCCGCAAAAACGCGCTCGACCATCTGGAGGCCGCCGCGCGAAACGGCTTCTCCAGCGTTTCCACCGGCTGCCAGATCATCATTGCCGACGGCTTGAAGGGGCTGGACGAAACGCTAGTGCCCGTTGAGGGCGGCAAGCACATTAAGCAGGCCAAGATCGGCCAGGCGATTATGGACGCGGATATCTTCGTTTCGCTGACGCACTTCAAAGGCCATGAGGGCGTGGGCTTCGGCGGCGCGCTCAAGAACATCGGCATGGGCAGCGGCTCGCGCGCTGGCAAGATGGAGCAGCATTGCGACGGCAAGCCAGAAGTCGATCCCGAACTCTGCCGTGGCTGCCGCCAGTGCGCCAAGCAGTGCGCGCACAGTGCCATTTCTTACCACGGAGAGAAGCGCATCGCGAGCATCGACCACGCCCGCTGCGTCGGCTGCGGACGCTGCATCGCCGCCTGCAACTTTGACGCAATCTCCAACGAAGGCGGAAACAGCGACCGCATCCTCGGCGAAAAGATTGCGGAGTATACGCTCGCCGTGCTGCAGAACCGCCCGAATTTCCATATCAACCTCGTGATGCAGGTTTCCCCCAACTGCGACTGCCATTCGGAAAACGATGTGCCCATCATCCCGGATGTGGGCATGTTCGCTTCGTTCGATCCCGTGGCGCTCGACCAGGCCTGCGCGGACGCCTGCAACAAGCAGCCCGTCATGCCGGGGAGCCAACTTGCCGACCGTCTCGCCGCGGGCGAGCATCACCACGATCACTTTTCCGATTCCGCGCCGGGCACGGACTGGACGGTCGCGCTGGCGCACGCGGAAACGCTGGGCGTCGGTACGCGGCAGTATGAGCTGATTACTGTAAAATAGCCTTTTATACAACAAAATGCCCGCTTGTGCGGGCATTTTTTTGTTTATTATCTACGGCCTCGTTTCCGTTTCCAGCATGATCTGCAAGATCTCTGTTTCGGTGCCGCGCATGCCGTCCTTGGCGAGGCGGCCGACGTTGCGGATGGTGTTGTCCACGCCTTTGACCACGATGCCGTCCCCGCTGACGAACTCGCGGTTCTGCGTATACATGCGATAACCCAGGATACCCGCCTCCACCGCGGTTGCGATCTTTGCCGCACAGGAAGCCTTTGCGCCGTCGCAAATCATGCCGGAGATGATCGCCAGCGCGTTGACCAGCGTATGCGCAATGGCGTCGTAACTGCCGTTTTCGAGATACGCAATGCCCGCGCCCGCGCCGCACCCCGCGCAGACCGCCCCGCAGAACGCGGAGAGCCGCCCGATGCCGGTTTTCTGGTGAATGGTCACAAGGTTGGAAACGATCAGCGCGCGCAGCAGCTTTTCCTCGCAAACCCCCTTTTCCCGCGCCCAGACCACCACCGGCACGGAGGCCGTGATGCCCTGATTGCCCGAACCGGAGACGATGACCACCGGCAGTTCCATCCCGCTCATCCGCGCATCCGAACCCGCGGCGGCCATGGCGCGCGCCTTGGTGATCAAATCGTCCGTGCCGCCGGAGAGCAGCACGCAGCCGATGCTCGCGCCGGAGCATTCCGCAAGGCCGCGTTCGGCAATCGCCATGTTGCAGGCGATCTGACGTTTCAGCACGCGTTCTACGCGCCCCAGTTCCACCGTATCGGCAAATTCCACGATGTCGCGCACGTTCATAAAACTCGGAGCGGCTTTTTCGCTCTCGCCGTCGTCAACCGGCACATCGAGCAGGACGACGCCATTTCTTTCGATATGGACGATATTGGTGTGGCTCTGGACAATCCGCACGCTGGCGGAATCAGTCCCGCACTCGCCCGAAACCGTAATATCCAGCGCAAACCCGTCCTCACGGCAGATGACCGCAACGGGCGAATCGGCCAGAAACGCGCCGATCTCCGCGCGCTGCTCGTCGGAAATATCCGCAATCACTTCAAGGAACCGTTCCGGGTTCCCGGCGACGGCGCCAGCCGCGGCGGCGGCCGCGATTCCCTTTTTTCCGCCCGTGCCGGGCACGACGACGCTCTTTGCGTTTTTAATGATGTTGCCGCTCACCAGCACGCGCAAGGTTTCCGGAACGCCGCCAAGGGTTAAGCGCAGTTTCGCCGCGGCATACGCAATAGCGATGGGTTCCGTGCAGCCGGTTGCCGCGATCAGTTCTTCTTCGAGCATGTTACAGTAAGCATCCATTATATCGCTAGACAGCATGTTCCGGTGTTTCTCCCGTCGTTTGATAATCTGCCTCGGGCAGCTCGTTATTTCAGGTACAATCCAACGAGGTTCAAATCCGCGTCAAAGGAGAGCGTATACAGCACGCTGCCTTTTTCGTGGGTGCAGGTAACGAGCGCTACGGCGTATTCCTCTTTGGTGGACGAATCCGCCGTGCCGAGAAGTTTCACGCTCTTGATGCTTTCAAACGCGCCAACGCTCTCGTAGGTCGGTGCCCAACCGCTGTCGAGCTCTTCCGCGGTGACCGCGCTTTGCAAATCCTCGCGCAGGCAGGACATGATCGTATCGTAATCCCCGTCGTTGGCGTAGCCCACGATCTCCTCCGCGCGCGCGGTTACTTCTTCCGCATCAAACCCTTCCGGCAGCGGCTGCCCGGCGCACCCAAGCAGCGACAGGCCGATTGTCAGCGCCAGTACGGCGGCAAAAAGTCGTCTTGTTTTCATCGTTTTTCTCCCCCTTTTATCAATTGTGTTGTTTATGCATTGTTTTACCTTTGTTCTTTACTTGCAGTATATCATACGTTTATGATACTCTTGTTGTTGAATTTCATCCATACTGAGGTGATCAACATGCGAAAAGACGGAACCCGCGTGAAAAACGCGAACCCAATCTATACCGTAATGCCGTACATCCTGAAGTACCGTTATGACTCGATGAACATGATCGAGCTCGACATCCCCATTTCGCCCATGCAGGCTTACCTGAACGAAAAACGTAAACAGGGCTATCGTTTTTCGCACCTTGGGGTCGTGCTTGCGGCGTATGTGCGCACCGCGGCGGAGTATCCGCTGCTCAACCGCTTCATCGCCAACAAGCGGATCTACCAGCGCAACGAATTTTCCGTTGCCATGGTGGTGCTCAAGCCCGGCGAGATGGACGGCACGATGAACAAGATGTATTTCAACATGGAGGACGATATTTTCGCCGTCCATGAAACCATCGACCGCTATGTGCTGCAGAATCGCGAAACGGGCGACACGAACGATACGGACGACCTCGTGCGCAAGCTTCTGAGCATCCCCGGTCTCTGCAACTTTGGCGTCGGCCTTCTCAAAATGCTCGATAAGTTCGGCTGGCTGCCCAAGAGCCTGATCCATGCCAGCCCGTTCCATACGAGCCTGACGATTTCTAACCTCGCCAGCATCCGCACGAACCATATTTTCCATCACGTATATGAGTTCGGCACCACGAGCATCCTCGTCACCCTTGGCAACATGCGTGAAGTGCCCGTGCGAAAGGGCGAGGAAATCGTCTTTGAACGCTGTTTGCCCATGGGCGTGGTCATGGACGAGCGTATCTGCTCCGGCAGCTACTTTGCCGCCGTGTTCCACCGCTTTAAGCAGTATTTGACCAATCCCGCTCTGCTCGAAGAGCCGCCAAAGGTCGTCAATACGATCGTAGGCCAGGGAGAATAAGGCAGTCCCCGTCAATCGTAATGGCAGAGCAGCAGACTACTAGCCAGAATAAGGGATTTCCTGTCCATCGTTATGGCAGAGCAGTAGACTAGTAACTAGAATAAGGGATTCCCCGTCAATCGTAATGGCAGAGCAGTAGACTAGTAACTAAAATAAGGGATTCCCTGTTTTTGTTTCGGCGGCTGCGCAATGCGCGTATCCGCCGATTTTTTTGCCCCGGCGGAGGAATCTTTCGTTCAGGCGTTGCGTTCCCATGCATCCACTGTTATCATACTCTCTAGCGGATAAATTTGGAATCATTCAAACGGCGGTTTGAACCATGCTATAAAAACCGTTCGATCAGATAAAAACCATTTATATGGAGGTTTAAGCCATGCAAAAGAAAATCGTCAATACGAGCGCAGCGCCCGCCGCCATCGGCCCGTATTCCCAGGCGGTCAGCGCAAACGGATTTTTGTACCTTTCCGGCATGCTCGCCATCGACCCGGAAACAGGTGCGCTCATCGGCGCGGACGCGCCAGCGCAGGCCAGACAGGTTCTGAAAAACATTGCAGCGCTGCTCGCAAGCGAAGGACTTACCATAGAAAACGTGGTCAAGACCACCGTGTTTTTAACCGACCTTTCCGCGTTTGGCGCAGTCAACGCCGTCTATGGCGAAACCTTCTCGCAAAACCCGCCCGCGCGCTCCTGTGTTGAAATCGGCCGCCTGCCAAAGGACGCGCTGGTGGAAATCGAGTGCGTCGCAGTTTATTGAAATTTCGTATTCAACCCCGTCCGCCAAAGGAGACACATACGCATATGAAAGACCTTTTTTTGCAGCCGCACGCCGTGTTTGACGGCGCAATGGGCACTTTGCTTCTGGAAGCGGGTCTGCCCGCTGGCGCTTCGCCCGACAGCTGGAACATCACGCATCCTGACGTCATCTGCGCTATTCACAAGGCGTATCTCGAGGCGGGTGCGGAAGTAATCATCACGAACACGTTCGGCTCCAATACGCCGCGTCAGAAGCGCGGCTCCTATGCCCCCTCAGAGCTTGCAGAAGCGGGCGTAAAGCTCGCCAAACAAGCCGTCGCGGCGTTCGGTCAAACACGCTATGTCGCGCTCGATATCGGCCCGCTGGGCGAGTTTATCGAACCGCTGGGCGATCTGACCGAGGAAGAGGCCATTGCGCTCTTTGGCGAACCCATCCAGGCGGGCGTTGCCGCGGGCGCGGACTGCATCCTCATTGAAACTATGTGCGACCTCACCGAAGCGCTCTGCGCAGTTGCCGCCGCCAAACAATACGGCGGAGGTCTGCCCGTGATCTGCACGCTCTCCTACGACCCCAACGGGCGGCTCATGACCGGCGTGCAGCTGGAAAAGGTCGTTGCCGCGCTGGAGGAAGCGGGCGTCGACGCGCTTGGCTGCAACTGCGGCGTCGGACCCGCGCAGCTCGTTGATCTTTTGCCGCGCTTTACCGCCTCAACGCACGTTCCGCTCGTCATGCAGCCAAACGCAGGCCTGCCAGAGTTTCGCGACGGGCAGACGGTTTATCTTGTTGGTCCACAAGAATATGCCGCTCTGATGAAAACCCTCTCCGCAGGCGGCGTGTGGGGCTTGGGCGGTTGCTGCGGCACAACGCCCGCGCATATCAAAGCGCTGATCGAAGCGATCGGCTGAGACTGTGTATTTCCTGTAAACACAATAGAAAAATCTACGATTCCCGCTGCGTTTGTCCGCCGGTGAATCAGAAAAGCTGGTAGCAAACCGCATGCAGAATCTGGTATATATCCTCTCCGTCGTATTGCCGCTTCTCATCGCCCTTGGGTTGGGCTTCTACACACGCAAAAAAAACATCCTGTCTCCGCAAGCCATCGAGGGCATGAAAACCTTCGTTGTCAAGTTTGCGCTGCCCGCGATGCTGTTCGGGCTGTTCTTTACCGCCGAATTCGAATCGAGCCTGCTCGTGTTTTCAGCAACGACGTTTGTGCTTGGCTACCTTGGGCTTGGGTTTGGCATCCTCGTGGCAAAGCCGTTTGTCAAGCGGAGCCCCATGCTGCAGTATATGAACGTCGGCTGGGAAGTCGGCCTGTTGGGTTACTCGCTCTTTGTGCTGCTCTTTGGCGCGGAAAACCTGCGCTATATGGCGCTGATGGACTTTGGTCAGGTTTTGTTCGTCTTTTCGGGTTTCTTTACGCTGCTCTACGCGCGCAACGGTCAGGGGCTCAAGGAGTCGTTCAAAAGCCTGTTGAAGAATCCAATCCCCTGGTCCATGCTGCTTGGCGTGGCGTTTGCCGCGTCCGGCGTTTCCAAAGCGCTGGAACCTTCCGGCATTACGTCGCTGATCGTTTCGGTCTGCAGTTTTCTCTCCGCGCCACTGTCCTGCCTGATTTTCATCGTCGTTGGGTACGGCATCGAGTTCAATAAAAAGAACATCGGCACCGCCGTGATCTCCGCTATCCTTCGAACGTTTGTCTGCTCCATCCTCTGTCTGGTGTCGCTCTTTGTCGTCGGCAAGTTCATGGTGCTTTCGGAAGCGATGCGCTGGGCGGTGATTATGTTTTATCTTGCCCCCGCGCCGTATGTACTCACGATTTTCGCGCTGAACGATCAGGAACGCGCGGATATCTCCATGTCGCTTACCATGCAGACCGTCGTGACCATTCTCACTTTTATCGTCATTGTTCTCGTCCGCGCGTAGCGCAAATAAAACCGCTAAGAAAATAAAGAACCTCCGCACGGTTTCCGAGCGGAGGTTCTGTTTCTGTTAAAGTGTTTTGGTTACGCGTCGAGCCTGACCCCGCCTACGGGACGGACGGCAAAGCGGTAGCAGCTGCCCGCGCCAAACACGCGCTCGATCTCCGCACGGTAGTGATCCATTTCCGCAAGCGGCACCAGCGCCTGAATCGTGCCCGCAAACCCGCCGCCATGGACGCGCCATGCGCCTTTGCCTTTGAGCAGCCGATCCGAAAGCGCAAGCGCAAGCGCAAGGCCGCGTTCGTTCGGGTCGCTGGGGCAGACATTTTGGAGGTACTGGAAACTCGAACGCCCGCTTTCGTTCATCAGCGCACAAAACGCGTCGCCGTCACAGCGCCTGAGCGCATCCGCCTGGTGCACCACGCGCTCGTTTTCCGCAAAGAAATGGATCGCGCGTAGAATCGCGCGGTCGGGTACGGTCTTTCTCAGTTCCGGCAGAGCAGCAAAAAAAGCGCGCTCTTCCACTTCCCGAAGAACCGTCTTGCCAAAGAAGCGCGCTACCGCGCCCATTTCAACGGGAATCGATGCGTATTCCGGAGTGAGGTCGGCGTGATTTCCGCCGCAGTTGACAATGCAGATGGCATAACCGAGATCGGCTAGGTCGCGGTCGATCTTTTCGATTTTCGGATGTTCGGGCTGTTCGAAGTCGATGGCGATAAAGCCGCCAACCGCGCAGGCCAGCTGATCCATCAAACCGCTGGGCTTGCCAAAGTGTTTATTTTCAGCGTATTTGCTGGCAAGCGCCTGCTCAACGGGCGGAATCTGGCCGTCGTTGAACAGCTCGGAAAAGATGGTGCAGACCAGGATGCTGAACGCCGCGCTGGAAGAAAGCCCGGAGCCTTTCGGCACGTTCGAAACCGTTGCGGCGTCAAAACCGCCCACCTTGCGCCCCTGCTGGGTGAACCGCTCGGCAATGCCCCGCACGAGCGCTTCGCTGGCGTTCTGCTCGGTCTGATCCGGCGCGAGGCAGTCGAGGGAGACGCAGAGCGGTGGATACCCTTGTGAATGGATGCGCACCACGCGGTCGTTCCGGGGCGCCGCCACCGCGCAGACGTCCACCGTCACCGCCGCCGCGAGCACACGACCCAGCTGGTGATCCGTGTGGTTGCCGCCGATTTCGCTGCGCCCGGGCGCGGAAAAGAGCGCGGCGTTTTCGCTTTCGCCAAACTGCGCTGTAAACGCCTGCTCCAGATCGAGAAACCGCGCGCGCTGCTCCTGCAGAGCGTCCGCGCCGTAGAGTCCGGCAAGCGCGCCGTCCAGCGCGCCGCAAATGAGCTTTTCACGAATTGATTGCATGGCAATCCCCTCCGCCGTTTTGTTATGATGTTCAAATCGCTGAACCAGCGTGTGTCGTTTTTTATCATTTCTAAAGCTGAAATTCCCGCAACCGGCGCTGCGCCGCCTCAGCCGCCCAGCGCCTTGAGCAGCAGCGCTACTCCGATGCCGAGGTAGTTGCCTATGGCATAACCCAGAATGCCGCAGATGAGCCCCGGCAGCACCACTTCGCGGTTCTTGAGCGCGTCTGCGGTCGGCGCGATGAACGCCGGTCCGTAGATGCCCGCCGTGGAGGTGATCAGCGCGGTGTCCGCGTCGATTTTGAAGATTCTCGCAAGGATCAGGTGCAGCAAAATTGCGCCGAACTGCGCGGTGGCAAACATCGCTAAAAACAGCAGCGACTCCGTTTTAATCGCGCTGAAGCGAAACGACAGCCCGATGCCAAACGAAAAAACGAGGATGAGATACTGCCCTGCCGAATAGCTGCCGGGCGCATTCCTGACCTTTTTGATAAACGAAAACCCGACGCCGCAGCTCGTCACTACCAGCATGATGACTACGACGTTCAGCTCCCCGGTGATCAGCAGCGCCAGCCCCGCAGCGATGGCAAGCGAGAGCACGCCCAACAGGAGGATCGGCACCCGCCGCAGCAAGGACTTGACCGAGAACGGTTCCTTTTCAGGAATAAAGTTCTTTTCCAGCCGTTCGGTATAGGCCGCGTCTTCCGGCGCAGGGGTATCGTTTGCCGGTTCAAAGTGCTTGAGAAATTTTCGCGCCAGCTTTGGCATGACCGAGATGAGCAGCAGGAAGTATACTCCGCCGACCACGACGTCCGAAGCGTTGGCCAGCACGATATGCGAATCGCTCACCGAAAGCGCGGCTCCAATGGCCATGAGGTTCGGCGTGCCGCCCGTGTAGAGCCCAACGATCATACCCGCGTATTTATATACTTCCGGTATGAGGCTGCGGTAGAGAAAATCCGAAACGCCAGCCACGATCACGACCGCAACGCAGACCAGCAGAAACGAGCGCAGCATGGGTTTTGCCAGCCGCTTGACGCTGGTAAGATCGGCGGAAAACAGGATCAGCGGAATCGCGATGGGAATCAGGATTTCCGAAATATCCATCGCCAACGACGTATCCGGTAATAGGAGGCTCAGCAAAAACCCGCCCGCGTAGCAGAGAAACACCGGGCCAAGCATGCCCAGAACCGGCACGCGCTTGGCAAGAGAGACCATCAGCCTGGGCCCCAGCGCCATGACGAGTACGATCAGAATATTCCAAACCAGCTGCATGTTTGCCTCCCGGTGCGCTTGAATACTCCGCGCTGGGCGCGGTGGTTACGCCTGTTCGATTATATCACGCCGTTTCGCATCGGGCAAACCGGCAGAACGGATCATACAAACAAAAAAACACCGTTTCTGTACGAAAAAAACGCCGACGGAGAACCGCCGGCGCGCAAACGCATAGTGTATGTTTATTCGTATTGTTCGATATGGATGCTGCCGCTGACAGTTTCGAAGCTGTATTTCGCGCTGCCGTCGCCTACGACAACCATCTTGTCGCTCATCGTTCCGGAAAACTCGCAGCTGAGTCCGCCGCTCACGGTGTCGAGCTGGGCGATAAACCCTGCATTCTCGGGCAGAAGGATAGTAATCGATCCGCTCACGCTGTCCGCGTCAATGTCGTCCGGCTGCGTGGCGCAGGCAATGTGCGTGCTACCGCTGACGTTTTCGGTTTTGACTTCTTGGAACACCCCGTCGAGAACGATACTTCCGCTCACCGAGCTGGCGTCCATTTTGTCCGCCGTGCAGTTTTCGCAGGCAACCTTGCCGCTGGTCGAGTCCAAATCGAGTTCTTTGCAGGTCAGGTTGAGCGCCTGAATGCCGCCGGAAACGGAGCTGATTGCCGTCTTGGTGCCATATACGCCGTCCACCGTCACTTCCGCAGATACGACCTCGATGTCGAGCCGGTCGAGAGAACCGAGCATGGAAGCGGGAACCGTGATGACGAGTGCCTTGCTGGGCATGTTGTAACTCGCGCTGTTGAACCAGTCGAAGACGTTTTCCATGTCCGCGCAGTACTTAATCTTAAGTTGTCCGCTCTCAGAGAGCGTATAGCGCATTTTCTGCGCGTCCGTGAGTTCCCTGTTAGCTGTTTCGTAGAAGGTGATCTCGTCGCCTTCGCCAACGCGGATTTCCACGCTGCCCGCTACCCAGTCGATCTTGATTTCGTTGATATCCGCCGCCGGGATCGACTCGGTATCCGAAACGACGGTCGATCCGTCGTCGACACTGGTTTGCGTATTGGAGCGATAGTAGAACGGGAATCCGCTCCAATCGCCGTCCCATCCAAGCCGTTCAAACAGATTCTGACCGCTGAGCGCCGTCACCAGGAACGCGGTGAGTACCAGCGCTATGACCAGACCTACGATAATTCTAATTATTCCACCTGCACGCATTGTGTGGTTTCCTCCTTACTTCTTGAGCAAAAAGATGCCCTTGATGATCGACGAAATTGCAGCCGTGATCAAAAAGATAATCCAGGTAATGTGCCATGCGCCTGTTGCAAAGCTCACGAGCATGTAAACGCAGACCGCGATGAGCCAGAGAGATCCGGTGACCGCGTTCGCGGCCTGGTCCTTATGGCGGTTGTTCTGCTTCCACTCTTTGAACTCTTCTACCATGGTGTCGTCCGCTTTGACGTATTTTTCGCGGGTGACGCCGTTGTAGATCAAGAGTCCGGTCGCAAGAGCGACAAACACGAACAGCAGCACGATCCCCACCGTATTGTCCAGTATGAGTACCGGCACCGGGCTCGTGATGTAGAGCGCTACGGCGATGGCAGTAGTCAGTGCGCTGCGCTTACGGCTTTGTACATCTTCCGCGCTTTGCGTATTGCCGCTCAAACCCGCAATCAGGCTGTCGACATCTCCAATGCTGGCCACGGCGATGTTGAACGCCGCTTCTTCACCCTTACCCTGCGCAATCAGGTCGTTATACTTGTCGGTCAAATTCTGCAGCATCTCTTCCTTCAGTTCGACCGCGCGAACCGTCTTTGGCGCGTGTTCAAACAGTGAGTCGATGTAGTTCCTGAGTTTCTCGTTCATATGGTTTCCCCTTCCCCTTCCGATAATAGCTTGTCGATGACCGCTTCCGCGGTTTCCCATTCTTTTTTACGCAGCCGATAAGATTCTTTGCCGAGGTCGGTAATGGAATAATACCTGCGCCGAGCGCCGGTCGTTTCATCGCCCCAGTAGGAGACGATGCATCCCGCGTCCTCAAGCCGCCGGAACGCCGTGTAGAGCGTTGCTTCCTTGAGCTCGAAACGTCCCCCGGTCATGTTCAGAATCGCTTTGTTGACCATGTACCCATAGCCATCGCGCTTCATCAACTGCGCCAGGATGATGGTCTCCGTGTTTCCACGAATCAGTTCCGATGCAACGGACATGGCGCACCTCCTTTCCGTTTGCAGTTATATCCTAACTCGTGATACCTCGCCTGTCAAGGTATTTCGCGAAAATATTTACATATATTTTCATAGATACTGCCAGACGATGAAACAGTGCGAAAAAGCCCGCCCTTTTCAGGCGGGTTTTACGAAAATTGAGCCGTATTTTACGCAAGCAGTGTGCAGCGTGTCTCCCCGCCATCCTGTTCCACGCGGTACAGCCGGTGGAGCGCGGGGTCCAAGGAAGATTCCGCCAGCAGCGCGCGCGCTTCCTCAACCTGCTCCAGCTTGAGCCGAAGCGACATGCCGCAGCTCGCCGTAATCGCGCGGAGCGTCGGCATCACGGCGGGATTGAGCGATTCGAGCAGCCGCTGGGCAGCGATCGCGGCATGCGTGGAATCAAACGCGATCAGGCAATAAGGACTCTGCGTCAAAGCGTAATCACCTTATCCGCGCGCTGCATCGCGGTGAGGATATCGTACATGTTGCTCATGATGCCAACCTTGAGCTGTTCGGCGATATGGTAATAGTTCAGACAGGTTCCGCAGACGAGTATCCTGGTTCCCTTTTCGATCAGCGCATGCAGGTTTTCAATCACTTGCGGCTCTTCGCCAGCGGGGAGCTTGACGCCGTCATTCATGAACAGGAGGTATGCGGGGACGTCGTCGCTCTGGGAAAGCGTGTAGATGGCCATCTTCATGAGGTTGTAGCCCAGCGTGTAGTCGCCCGCGCCAACATAGTCCTTGCCGATGAACACGGCGTATCCGTTGCCCGACGGGGCGCAGGCAATCACCGGCGTGCTCCCCGGAACAGCCTCTCCCGTAAAGCGGACGAAATAGCCGCCCTCCGCATCCCCGGAAGAAACGGAAACCCCCATCGAGCCGCCGAGCCGCGTCAGGTTTTCCACCGCGGCGCGGTTATCCACCAGAACGGTCAAATCGCGGCAGCCGCCGTCGAGTTCCTTCTTTGCCAGAATCACAGGCTGCGGACAGGCTTTGCCCTTCGCGTCGATCTGTACCATAAAAATCCCCTCTTTCCCGCCGGTATGGTTATCATTCGGCTTATCCTTATTCTAGCAGAAGATAACGCTTTTTACTACTCCTTGCAACCGCTTTTTTCTTAAAACGATCGAAATAAGAAAACGCCCCCGCCGATGAAGGTGGAGGCGTGTGGATCAATTGAGCTTAGAGCAGGTTGAGTCCGGTTTCCGGTTCAAACAGGTGCGCCAGCGACCCGTCGAACGTGAAGAACAGCTTCTCGTCGAACTTGAACCCATAGCGGTTTTCGGCGGGCAGGTCTACGGTCGCAATACGCATGACGCAGTCCTTGCCGACCGCTGTGACGTGGACATAAAGTTCGCTGCCCATCATCTCGGACACATCGACCTTGGCGGCGACGGAACCTTTGCCTTTGCCGACCGTGATCTTGATGTGCTCAGGGCGAACGCCCAGCACGATCTTCTTTGCCTGAGTGCCCTTCGCCTTCAGCGCGCGCTGCATCTCTTCCGGCAGGTCAATGACCGCGTCCTCGAGATGGAGAACGAACTTGCCGCCCGAAACGGCGAGCTCCGCGTCGAAGAAGTTCATCTGCGGCGAACCGATGAATCCCGCGACGAACAGGTTTGCCGGATGATCGAACACATCCTGCGGCGTACCGATCTGCTGGATGTAACCGTCCTTCATGATGACGATCCGGTCGCCCAGCGTCATGGCTTCCGTTTGGTCGTGGGTAACGTACACGAACGTGGTGTTCACCGTGTGGCGGAGCTTGATGAGCTCGGCGCGCATCTGGTTGCGCAGTTTGGCGTCGAGGTTGCTCAGCGGCTCGTCCATGAGGAATACCTGGGGTTTACGAACGATGGCGCGACCGATGGCAACGCGCTGACGCTGGCCGCCGGAGAGCGCTTTGGGCTTTCTTTGGAGATATTCGGTGATGCCGAGAATCTCCGCCGCTTCCTTGACCTTTTCGTCGATCTCGGCCTTTGGAACTTTGCGCAATTTGAGCCCGAACGCCATGTTCTCATACACGGTCATATGCGGGTAGAGCGCGTAGTTCTGGAAGACCATCGCGATGTCGCGGTCTTTGGGAGCCACGTCGTTGACGAGACGGTCGCCGATGTAGAGTTCACCTTCGGTGATCTCTTCCAGACCGGCGATCATGCGCAGAGTGGTCGACTTGCCGCAGCCCGAAGGCCCGACGAGCACGACGAACTCTTTGTCCGCGATGTCAAGATTGAACTCCTGCACCGCGACTACGTTCTTGTCGTAGATTTTCTTGATGTTCTTGAGTGTGACGTTTGCCATGTGTTGTTCGGCTTTGGCGGGCGCAACATTCGTTCATCGCCCGACTCGCGTTCCGCCCGTAAAAAATGTGGCGGACGCATTACGGCAGGTCTCCACACTGCCGCACCGCAAGCCATGCGGTTTGTTATCCCTCCTTTATTCAGCGTCGCGGCGGCTAAAAAGTGGAGTAAACGCCGTGCGCTTGGATACAAAGTACGGTCTCGTTTATTATCGCAGATCGTACGGCAAATGGCAAGCGGATTACCCATAAAACCGCGCAGCGAAGCGTGTTTTTTCTGTCCTGCAGACCCGGCGCCTTACTGCGTGCCAATATCTTTTCCGCATATCGCCAATATCTTGACCCGCAGCAGTTGACTTTTCGGTTTCCCTGTGGTATATTACCTCTTGCACGCCGTAAGGTAATGTCGCGGGGTAGAGCAGTTGGTAGCTCGTCGGGCTCATAACCCGGAGGTCATTGGTTCAAGTCCAATCCCCGCAACCAGTAAAAAACCGCCCAATTCGGGCGGTTTTTACATATCTCGAGAATCATTATCGGACATAAAATAGCCTGAAAACCTACTATC
>JBDKRL010000023.1:0-78673 GCA_039683415.1 Clostridiaceae bacterium | reverse complement strand
AGAATATCACATGCTCGTTTCTTTTCGGGCTTGTTTGCTCATGCGCAATTCGATCGGCCGAACATTTCGTTTGCCCGCCGGAAACCCAGACCGGTCTGTCTGTTTTCATCAGGTTTTTATATGCAGCAGGCGGACGCGCGGAATCATTCCGCAACATACGGTGTCGCTTCCAAGGTCGCTTCCGGCAGCGTACTAACGCCCGTTCACCCATTGACCCGCACCGCCGCGCTCGTTCCTCTGATCGGTATTCAGTAACCCTTCCAGATATGCGCGGTTGTGCAGCCCCGTCCAATTATCATATTCATTATTGTAGATCAGTATATTTTCCGCTCGTTTTCGATCGGATATATCAAGAATAATTCCTTCCAGCGCTTCCACTTCTCCGGATTCGCTGAAGATACCCTGACCGAGTTCCAATACCCATCTCCGTTCGCCGTGCGCTGTTATGATTTCATACTCAACCTTCAGAAAATTCCGCTTGGGCAGAATTCTCTGCCATTCTTCGCTCAGAAGAGCGCAGTATTCCGGCGCGATGATATCCTTGTAGGAAAGGTCGCGATTATTCAGCAGCGCTTCCGGCTGGTATCCCGTCAGCTTGAAACACCCTGCCGAAACATAGAGCATGGTCCATGACGCGTCAAATTTGCAGCGGTATGCCAACCCGGGCAAATGCGAGAGCAGCACCGCCTTGCTCCTTTCGCTTTCCTTGAGTTCGTTCTCGACCGCTTTGCGGGCGGTTATGTCCTCCAGCAGGCACAAATGCATCGTATACGGGCCAGGCCTTCCGAAAATGGAAGCGATGATCATGTTTGTCCAAACAAGAGACCCGTCGGGTTTTACAAACCGTTTTTCCAGGGAATAGCCGTCGATCTCTCCCTTTGCAAAGCGCTCGAATTGCTCCATGTCGGCCTGCAAATCCTCGGCGTATGTAATAACGGGCCATTCGATGCCTGCCAGTTCCGCGCTGCTTCGCCCGAGAATTCTCTCAAACATGGAATTCATCGTCAGGTTGCCGTGTTCCGACTGATACGAAAAGTTCTTGTCCCTCACAATGGAAATCCCGATTGGTGCCTGGTCAAATACGCCGTGAAAGAGCGCTTCGTCTATGGACAGCTTTTTTGCGCGAACTTTCAATTTTTTCTGCCCTTTCCAAGTGATAAACAGCGCCACGCACACCGCATATAAACTTGCAATGATCAAAATATCGGGCGTAAGGCGCTTTAAAATTCTCTGGTTCCATTCTTCTGCCGAATAGTCGATTCCCAATACGGCAATCGTGCCGCTGCCGGCCGGATCTTTGATCGGTATCAAGGCGCTGTACCAGGTTCCCCATCGGTCTTCGGCAGGTCCTGTCAGAAGCGAAACCCCCGATGTAAACGGCAGCAGGTCTTCCGGGGTCGCCTCATGATAGATTTGCCCTGGCGGGGAGTAGTCCGGCGATGTTTCTTTTTCGGAATCGACGAGGAAGACTAAACTCGTTCCCCGCTTTCCAAGGAGATATGCAAACCGAATCTGGTCGTTGGCCTGAACCAGCTGGAGCAGACTCCGTTTCGTCAAATGATAATCGATCAAGTCCACATCTTCGGCTGTTCCGTTCAAGGCTGCGATGTGCTCGGCATGCAGCAGCGAACCCACAGACTCGGCAAGAATAAGCGCTTCTGTTTCGGCCATTTTTTGATATCTGCTCCAGGCAAAGATCAGGTAGGCAACGCTCAGCAAAGTGAGTACTGCCCCCATGGCGATGGCATAGATCAAAATTCGTTTCTTCGTTTTTGCATCCGCTGAATGTTGTGTTCGTTCGCTGAAGAACTGCTTCATTTGGCGCCTCCCGCTGGTTTTTCACCAGGCGTTTCGGGTGTCGGCATTGATAAAGGATTGCGGAGCTGTTTTCTTGCAGCATGCCTATCACAATGGATTGTATAAAAATCAATTGCGCTAAAAACGTACACGGCCTTACTATCTATGATACGTTCTTTTCCGTTCAATTTCAATTCAGAATTCCTCCTTTAAAATAAAACACGGCGCACCCGCCATTACGGTTCATCACGGCTCCGTCCATTCCCCTGGCACGTGCTTGCAAAGCGCATTTTTCAGCGGCTGTGCGACAAAATTTGTGTTCAAAATGTGGGCTTAAGCCGCAAAAAAAGAAGCAATTCCGCAAAAAAAGCCGAAAAACGCAAAAATTTTCTGATTGACGCCCATAAAACCCTAACATTTCTCTGTTACGCTTGATTTAGTCAAAATTCTCGATGCCTGCATATCTTCTAACCACATCACTAGACAACTGAAAAGAGGGGCTGTGAAATGAGCAACAGACAGGGTCAATGCAGCTGCCAGAATCTGGCCGACACGGAACCATTCGCCGAACTCGATCAGGTCATCGACCTCTACAAGGACAAAGAAGGAAGTTTAATACAAATCCTCCATATCGCGCAGGAACTCTACGGTCATCTATCGCTCGAACTGCAGCAGCATATTGCAAGCGCGCTGAACAAGCCCTTATCCGAGGTGTCCGGCGTGGTCACGTTTTACTCGTTCTTTTCGACGACGCCGCGAGGCGAGCATACCATTCGGGTTTGCCTTGGCACCGCGTGTTATGTGCGCGGCGGAAAGAAGATCGTAGAAGCGCTGCAAAAAACGCTGAATGTGGAGATCGGCGGAACGACCTCGGACGGAAAATTCACCTTCGAAGTGGCGCGGTGCATCGGCGCATGCGGACTGGCGCCCGCCATCATGATAGACAACGTGGTCTACAAGCAGGTGAACATCAACAAACTGGACGCGATTTTATCGCGTTATTGAGGAGGTGACGATCGTGAGCGAGCAAATGATACGGTCTATCACGGATCTGGAGCAGATTCGAACATCCTACAACGAAAACACGGCTGCCCATCCGTTTCAGGTACTGGTGTGCAGCGGCGCGGGATGCGTCTCTTCCAACTGCGCGGACGTTCGCAACGCGGTTGCCGCCGAGCTGGAGCGAATCGGCATGCAAGACAAGGTACTGCTGCGCGAAACGGGCTGCATCGGCACCTGCGCGGCGGGTCCCGTCATGCTGATACTGCCCGAGCGCATTTTCTATACCAAGCTCACACCGGAGATTGCGCGAAACGTGATTGCAAAGCATATTCTGCACGGCGAAATCCTGGTGGAGCACACCTTTTACGACTACTCGCTGAAGAAGCACGTCCCCAAGATCGACGACATCGACTTTTTCAAAGAGCAGGTTCGAATCGCGCTGCGCAACTGCGGCGTGATCGAATACGACAGCCTGGACGCTTACATCAGCCGGGACGGGTACTTTGCAGCTGCAAAAGCGCTCAACGAAAAAGACCCGCAAGCGGTGATCGACGAAGTTAAGCGCTCCGGCATGCGCGGTCGCGGCGGCGCGGGTTTCCCGACCGGAGTCAAGTGGCAGGCGGGGCACGACGCGGCTGGCGAGAGAAAATTCATCGTATGCAACGCGGATGAAGGCGACCCCGGCGCGTTTATGGACCGGAGCATTCTTGAGGGCGATCCGCATACAGTGATCGAGGGCATGATGATCGGCGGTTACGCCATTGGCGCAACCAAAGGTTATGTATACGTCCGCGCCGAATACCCGATCGCCGTGGACCGGCTGACAAAAGCCATCGAAAACGCGCGCGAACGCGGCGTGCTGGGCGAGAATGTCTTTGGCAGCGGGTTCGATTTTGATATCGAAATCCGTATCGGCGCGGGCGCGTTCGTCTGCGGCGAAGAAACGGCGCTGATGAACTCCATCGAGGGCAAACGCGGCGAGCCACGGCAGAAACCGCCGTTTCCGTTCCAGAGCGGATTATTCAAAGCGCCGACGATCATCAACAACGTGGAAACCTACGCCAGCATCCCGCAGATCCTGCTCAAGGGCGGCGAATGGTACGCCGGGTTCGGAACCGAAAAGAGCAAGGGCACCAAGGTGTTCGCCCTCGCGGGCGACGTGGTGAACACCGGCATCATCGAGGTGCCCATCGGCAAGCCGCTCGGCGAAATCCTCTTCAACATCGGCGGCGGACTAAGGGACAGAAAGCGCTTTAAGGCCGCGCAGATCGGCGGGCCTTCCGGCGGCTGCGTCACGCGGGACAACCTCAATACCCCGACGGATTACGAATCTCTCCAGGAACTCGGCGCCATTATGGGTTCGGGCGGGCTGATCGTCATGAACGAAGACGCCTGCATGGTGGATACCGCGCGGTTCTTTATGGACTTTATCCGCGACGAATCCTGCGGAAAATGCGCGGCCTGCCGCATTGGCACCACGCGCATGCTGGAAATTCTCGAACGCATCACCACCGGCGAGGGCGAAGAGGGCGATATCGAACTGCTGCAGGAACTCGGCGAAGTGATCAGCGATACCGCCATGTGCGGACTGGGCCAGACCGCGCCCAACCCGGTGCTTTCTACCATCCGCTATTTCCGGGATGAGTACGAGGAGCACATCCGGGATAAATACTGCCGCGCAAGCGTCTGCAGTTCGCTGTTCATCTCCCCCTGCGAGAACACCTGCCCCGCCAACATCAACGTGCCGGGGTATTTGAGCTTAATCGCGGCAGGGCGCTTCATCGACGCCTATAACCTCATCAGACAGGAAAATCCGTTCCCGGCGGTTTGCGGGCGCATCTGCACGCATCCCTGCGAAGCCAAGTGCCGCAGAGGCACGCTGGACGAGTCGATCGCCATCTGCGAGCTCAAGCGGTTCGCTGCTGACTATGCTTACCGGCACGAAAAGCCGTACTCCAGCGATGTGGTATTCCCCCGCAACGGAAAGCGCGTCGCCATCATCGGCGGGGGCACTTCGGGACTCACCTGCGGGTACTATCTCGTAAAGATCGGCTACGAAGTCGACGTGTTCGAATCCGAAGCCGTCGCGGGCGGCGTGCTGGCGTTCGGTATCCCGGAATACCGGCTGCCCAAGAGCGTGCTGCAGCATGAAATCGACTTGATTGTGCAGGCGGGCGTCAACATCCACCTCAACACCGAGGTCGGCAAGGACGTCACCATGAAGGCGCTCCAGGCGGAATACGACGCCATCTATGTGGCAACCGGCACGCAGTTCCCGCAAAAAGTTGAAATCCCGGGCGAGGGGCTCTCAGGCGTGATCCACGGCATCAACTTCCTCAAGGACGTCAACCTGCACCGTCCGGTGAACATTGGAAAAGTCGTAGCCATCATCGGCGGCGGCAACACGGCAATCGACTCGGCGCGCACGGCTGTTCGCCTCGGCGCGGAACGGGTCATGATCCTCTACCGCAGAACGCGGGATTCCATGCCCGCATACGCGCAGGAAGTGGATGACGCCATCAACGAAGGCATCGAACTGGTCGAGCTGGTGGCTCCCATCCGCTTTATCGGAAACCGGAGCGGAAAGGTCGTCAAGATCGAATGCCAGCGCATGAAGCTTGGCAATTTCGATAAAAACGGCAGACGCAAATCCGTACCCGTCGAAGGATCCGAATTCTTAATTGACGTGGACACCGTCATTCCCGCGGTCAGCCAGTATTCCGATTTGCCGTTCATCAAAAAGAGCGAAATCGGCATTACGCCCTGGGGCACGTTCATCATCGACGACGGCACCATGATGACGACCATGCCGGGCGTTTTCGCGGGCGGCGATGTTGCCCGCGGGCCGGACACCGTGATTCGCGCCATTGCGGACGGCAAACACGCGGCGGTCTCCATCGATAAGTATCTCGGCGGCAAAGGCAAGCTGAACAAAGGCGAGCCCATCGACATTCCCAGCGACTTCAGCGACGACGAAATCATGGAACATAAGCGTTTTCAGGTGGAAGAACTCGATCCTGAAAAGCGAAAGGGCTCGTTCGACGAAGTGGTGCTGGGATATCATAAGCTCAGGGCGATGGCCGAGGCGATGCGCTGCCTGCATTGCGACAGGAGGTAGGTGATCAGTATGAAAAACATTACGATCAACGGAAAGCAATATTCTGTGGAAGACGGACTGACCATCCTGGAGGCCGCCAAGCAAAACGGCATCTCGATTCCGAGCCTGTGCTATCTGGAGGGCGTCCATCAATTCGGTTCCTGCCGTATCTGCGTTGTGGAAGTAGAGGGCGCTAAAACGCTCATGCCTTCCTGCATGACGCAGGTTCGAGACGGCATGGTGATTCAAACCAATTCCGAACGCGTGCGGCGCGCGCGCAAAGTGCTCTATGAGCTGCTGCTCTCCGATCACTCCAAGGATTGTTTAAGCTGTAAGCGCAACCAGAGCTGCGAACTGCAGGAACTCGGCAAAACGCTCGGCGTGGAGGCGACGCGCTTTGAAGGAAGCCGTTCCGAATGCGTGATCGATATGTCCACTTCCATCACGCGGGATATGTCCAAGTGCATTTTATGCAGGCGCTGTGTTACGGCCTGCGGCGAAATTCAGGGCCTTGGCATCATCAGCGCGCAGAACCGCGGCTTTAAAACCGTGATCAGCCCCGCGATGGAATTGCCGCTTGGCACCGTCAACTGCGCGTTCTGCGGCCAGTGCACCGTCGTCTGTCCGGTTGGCGCGCTCAAGGAAACGGACTCGATCCAGGCGGTCTGGGCGGCGATCAACGACAAGAACAAACGCGTCATCGTCCAGACTGCGCCCGCCATCCGCGTGGCAATTGGCGAGGAATTCGGCTATGAGCCTGGCGCGCGCGTCACCGGCAAGCTCGCGTCCGCGCTGCGGCGGCTTGGGTTTGACGACGTGTTCGATACGAACTTCACCGCCGACCTCACCATATTGGAGGAGGGAACCGAGCTGCTCTCGCGCGTTAAAAGCGCGCTTACCGGCGGAGAAGCCGTGCTGCCGATGATCACCAGCTGCAGCCCAGGGTGGATCAAGTTTGTCGAGCATACCTACCCGGATTCGCTCGGCCACCTTTCCACCTGCAAGTCGCCGCATACCATGCTCGGCGCGCTGGCAAAGTCCTACTACGCGGGCAAAATCAAGCGCGACCCCAGGGAGATTTTCGTGGTGTCGATCATGCCCTGCACGGCAAAAAAGAGCGAAATCGTCCGCCCGGAAATGCAGAACGACGGCCTGCCCAACGTGGACGCCGTACTCACTACACGCGAACTCGCCAACATGATCAAGGAAATGGGCATCGATTTCAACGCCCTTCCGGACGAGGAGTTCGACAATCCTCTGGGCATGTCCACGGGAGCCGCGGATATCTTCGGTCTGACCGGCGGCGTCATGGAAGCCGCGCTCAGGACGGTCTATGAGCTGGTAACGGGCCGGGAACTGCCGTTTGACGGGTTACATGTAACCCCCATCGTTGGCCTGGAACAGGTCAAGGAGGCCGCCGTCACCATTGAACAGCCGCTTGAGGACTATGCGTTCCTCGACGGCGTCACGGTGCGCGTTGCGGTTACCAGCGGACTGGCGGGCGCGGGCAAGCTGATGGAGCAGGTGGCAAACGGCACTTCGCCCTATCACTTCATCGAGGTGATGGGCTGCCCGGGCGGCTGCATCATGGGCGGCGGACAGCCGCGTTCCAGCGACCCGGATGTGCGCACCAAGCGTTTGAGCGGGCTCTACAGCGAGGACGAGGCGAAAGTAATCCGCAAATCGCATGAAAACCCGTTTATCACCGCGCTGTACGCCGAGTACCTTGAGCATCCAAACGGCCATAAGTCGCATGAGCTGCTCCATACGCACTATGTGCGGCGCGGAAAGTTCAACGAGCTGACCAGTGAACGGTTCGACCTTGGCACAAAGTCCGCGCGCAAAAAACGGGATGCGACCGCGCCCCTGTTGCAGAAGCCGCAAACCGCCGTGCCGGAAAGCAAACACGCGCGTGAGGATTTGGAATCGGTTCGTGTGCTGGCGCTGGAAGCGGAAAACTCCCGCTTGAAATCGGAGCTTGCGGACGTGACGGAAACCATCGGTTTCTTCAAGAACGTCATCGCCGATTACGCCAGCCGCGAAAAATAAAAGCCTTTACCCCCGCACCGGCAGAACCGACGTTACGACCAAACGGGAGCCGCGGACTTCGCGGTTCCCGTATTGTATAATCGCGTCGTTTATTCAACAAAAATCGTTTGGCGGCGCCTGTTTGAACAGCTTAAAAATCCGCATGCCATCTTATAGAAACCCGCGTTTGAATTCATGTTGTAACATTGGTAAAATCGTTATAGAATAAACTATATGCAGTTCTTTACCCCCTCTCCTGCAGGAGGTGCACGCAATGCCGGACATCCGCATACTGATTGTTGACAAAAACAGTTCCGTTCGCGGCGAAATCAAGCGTTTGGCCATCGCGCAGGGATACGCGTGTGACGAAGCGGCCGACGGCATTGCCGCGCTCAAGCTCTTCCGCAGAAACGATTACCATATCATCCTCATGGATGCGGACCTGCCGGAACTCGACGGCAGGAACGTCTGCAGGCAGATTCGGAAAATCTCCGATATCCCGATTTTGATGATGAGCGAAAAAAGCGGCGAACATGAAAAGCTCTGCGCGTTTGAACTTGGCGTGGACGACTATCTTGTAAAGCCGTTCTACCCCAAAGAAGTCCTCGCGCGCATCAAGGTGTTTCTCTACCGCACGGGGAGCCAGACCAAAAGCGCGCCGGAGAAAATCGCGTTCAGCGGATTGTTCATCAATACGATTTCAAGGGAAGTCATGGTGGACGACCGCCTTGTGCAGCTTACGCCCAAGGAATACGACCTGCTGTTCTTCCTCTCCCAAAACCCGAACAAGGCGTATTCCAGAGAAGCGCTGCTCAACGAAGTCTGGGGGTACTGCTTTACCGGCTCGGACAGAACGATCGACACGCATATTCGAACCCTGCGGGACACCATCCGCCCGTATGATACCTACCTCGTGACCGTTTGGGGGTTCGGGTATAAATTCATGGTATAAAATAAAAAACCGGCAAAGCTATGCCGGTTTTTTGATGCACGAATATCCGTAAATTTATGTTTCTTTTCAGCAATGATATACGGCAAAAGCGCGCTTTGCATCTCGTCTGCACTATCGTCACGCTTCAACTGAATAAAAAGCCTTCCAGCGCCTTGCCCAGCGCCAGCGTATCCGGCAGGATGCTGTCCGCCGCGCCGGCCGGCAGGCCTGCGCCGATTCCGATGGTGCGCATAGCAAGCGCACGCGCGCCGGATAATCCCGCCTCCGCATCCTCCACCATCAGGCAGAGGCGCGGATCGATTCCCAGCCGTTCGGCGGCGAGCAGGTAGCCTTCGAAATGCGGCTTGGAATGCGTAATGTCCCGCCCGGTCACCACCGCGTTGAACGCTCCCGTCAAATCGAGTTTTTCTAGGATGAAATCCGTGTTTTTGCTCACGGAGAACAACGCGCAGGGAATCTTGTTTGCCTTGAGAACGGAAAGCGCATCCGGCACGCCGGGCAGAATATCTTCCTTTGTGAGCGCGGAAAGCGCATCGATATAATAGGCGTTCTTGCGATCCGCCCAACCGTTCTTTTCTTCCGCGGACAGATTTCGGCCGCCCGCTTCCAGCAGCAGGTTCAGGCACTCCATGCGCGAAACGCCCTTAAACCGTTCGTTGCGTGTTTCATCAAAGGGAATACCGAGTTCATCCGCTATCCGCTTCCAGGCCGCGTAGTGGAAGCGCGCGGTATCGGTCACGACCCCGTCCAAATCAAAAATCACCGCGCGTACGGGACGCCGAACCCGCGTGCCGGACTTTGTTGCGCGGATTTTTTGGTCATAGACCGTAATCTCCGTTTCTTCACCTTCGATCAGGCGGACGGTGCAGCCTTCCCGATCCGCCGCAACGGAAAAACGGCTCTTTTGGTACAGCAGCGGAAACGAATAACCCGTCCAGCCGTCCGGCAGCAGCGGAAAGAGGCTCAGCCCGTTTTTGCTTAGCCGCATCCCGCCAAACCCGGCGATGACGGAGAGATACGCCCCGCCCATGTTGGCAATATGCAGGCCGTCGCGCGTGTTGCCGCTCTGATCCTCCATGTCGATGCCCACGGTCATTTCAAAATAGCGCAAAGCGCGCGCAAGGTCGCCCAGCCGCGCCGCCATCATGGAAAACACGCAGGCCGAGAGGCTGGAGTCATGCGTGGTCACCTGCTCGTAATACGCATAGGTTCGCCGCAAGACCAGCGGCGACTCCTCCCGGTAGAGAAAATGTGCCAGAACCGTATCCGCCTGTTTACAAACCTGATGGCGGTTGATATAGAGCGGATGGTAGTGCATCAGCAGCGGAAAATGATCCGGCGGAATCTCATCCAGATTCCAGCGCTTTTTATTCAAAAAACTGTCGTCCTGCTTGCAGATGCCAAGCTCTTGATCCATCGGCAGATACATGGAACTTCCGGTGGCAGAAAATTGCGCAAGCTCCGCTTTGGTCACGCCGATTTTTTCGCTGAGCGCATCAAATCCGCCGTTTGCGTCGAGCAAATGGCAAAGCGAAGTTGCCTCAAGAAATGTATTGGCTGCGCCCGCGTTGGTATAGTAGTTGTTGTCCACAATGCAGGTGTATTCGTCCGGCCCCGTCACGCCGTCGATGCGGAACAAACCTTCCCGCATATGCCCGGCGTCGAGAAACAGCCGCGCGGTTTCCACGAGCACCTCGCAGATGCGCGGCAGGTAGCCGATATCCCGGGTTGCGTACCAATATTGGCAAAACGCATGCGCGATATCCGCATTGATATGGTACTGCGCCGAGCCGGAAGGATAGTAGGCCGAGCACTCCGAACCCGTGATCGTCCGCCAGGGGTAGAGCGCGCCGCGCTCGTGCCCAAGCAGCCGCGCGTGCGCGCGTGCCTCGTCCAGGTGCTCGTAGCGGTAATCCAGCAGTTTTTTCGCCATCTCGGGCGCGCTCATCAGGAAAAACGGAAACGCGTAGGTTTCGCAGTCCCAGAAATAATGCCCTTCGTACCCTTCGCCGCTCAAGCCTTTGGCGGCCACGCTGCTGCGCCCGTTCTGCCCC
Source organism: Clostridiaceae bacterium (assembly GCA_039683415.1). GTDB lineage: Bacteria > Bacillota > Clostridia > Christensenellales > CAG-138 > UBA7703. The sequence goes on along the minus strand of JBDKRL010000023.1, from coordinate 67,743 downwards.
GCCGCACAGAGCAGCTCGTAAACGCAGAGGTCGAGATACGCCTGCGTGCGCGCGTCCCCACTGATTTTCACGCGGGAACGTCTCCAAAACGCAGAGAGGTATGCAAGCTGTTCGTTCGCCCAATCGCCGAACCCTTTCTGCGCCGCCTGCCGCACCAGCGAAATGGCGACTTCAAGCAAATCGCCGTTTTCCGGTGCATCCGTATAGACGCAGTATTTCGTCAGCGCCAGTGTTTCACCCGGCCGGATGGAACGCGAAAACCGAGCGGCAAGCAGGTTCCCCTGGCCAAACAGCTCCGGTTCCGCGCCGTCCATTTCGTGCAGCACCGCGCATCCCAAAACGCGTTTGCTCGCGAGTGTTTGCGCACAAAGTGCAAGACAGCCGCCCTCCAGCAGGCGGCGGTTGATCGTTAGCTTTGGTCGGGTTTCCGACGCGACGCGCGGGTCGTCCGGGTCGCTGAAGTTGGCAACATCCCCGTTGAGCAGCGAATCCAGCCGGATTGCCCCGGAATAATCGATTGACGTCACGCAAAACCGCAGCAAAAACAGTTCTTTGAGCGCAAAGCTCGCCATTCGTGTAACGGAAACCTTCAGCCTGCCGCACCCGGTGTCGAATTCATACTCGCGGCTTGCAAAACCCGAAGCAAAATCGAGCCGCCGGGTCATGCCAGTAGCAAAGTCGCTCCAGGCTGCGGCCTGTTTCCCGCCCGCCCAGAGGTGGACGCTCTGCGCATCCGGCAGGTTGACCATGACCTGCTTGCTGTCCGGAAAACCGTAGAGCCGCTCGCCGTAACAGATTTCCTCTTCTTCGCAAAACCCGTTGATATAGGTGCCGCGGACGGAGATGTCCCCGTTTTTCGCGCCTTCCTCAAAACATCCCCGTACGCCGAGATACCCGTTCGCGCAATGAAACAGCGTTTCGTCGCGCGCCAGTGTTTCGGCATGATACCCGGTTGTTACTAACTCCAGTTCATTCAAACCCGTATACTCCTTGACCAAACCGGAACCCGCTCCGGATGGATCATTCTTATTCTCATTGCAGCTGCCCGCGTTTACGGACACAGGATTATTCCTTGACCGCGCCGGAGGTCATGCCGGATACAATCTGTTTTTGGAACAACAGCACGATCATCAGCGTTGGAATGACGACAACGACGGTTGCCGCCGTAATTTCACCCCAGAGAATCGAAAACTGCGTTCGCAGCGCGTTGATCGCAACCGGAACGGTCTGGTACGCCTTGTCCGCATTGAGCGTCATCGTGAGCAGGTATTCGTTCCAGGCCGCGATGAACGTCATGATGGCGCAGGTGAACACGCCCGGCAGCGCGATAGGAAAAATCACCTTCCAGAGCGTTTTCCACTGCGAACAGCCGTCAATGCTCGCGGCCTCCTCAATGGAGAGCGGAATGCGCTTGAAGTGCGCCACCATAATCCAGACCGCGGCGGGCAGCGTGATGGACGAATAGGCGAGCGTTACGAAATAGCTGTTGAGCAAATCGAGCTTGTAAAACATGTTGAAGACCGGGCCGACGACGACCATCTGCGGAAACATGGAAACGCTCAGGATCAGCCCAAGCACAATCCCCTTTCCTTTGAACCGTACGCGCGCGAGGATATAGGCGCTGAGGGTGGCGACGGCGACCACGTAGACCGTCGTAATGGTTGCGACGATAAAGCTGTTTTTAATCGAATTGAGGATGCCTTTGTTGAGCACCTCCTGATAATTCGTAAGCGTCGGATTGTTGGCAATGATATTGAACGCCGTGTCTTTGCCGAAAATTTCGCTGGAAGGCTTGAAGGACGTGATGAGAATCCAGAAAAACGGAAACACCATCACCGCCAGAAACGCGGCAATAATGACGATCGATACGGCTTTTGACATCGATTTTTTCTTGTTTTTCTTACTATTCATGCTTTTAGGTCCTCCTCAATCGTCCCTGACGATTTCCGCGCCAAGCACTTTGACAAACAGAAACGCAATGGCCGCAACGCAGAGCGCCATGGCCAGCACGACCACCGCGCCGTAGCCATAGTTGTTCTGCCCAATCATAAGCTTGTAAGCGTAAATCGAGAGCGTTTCGGTTCCCTGCGCGCCGCCGGTGAGCACCGCAATCAGGTCGTATACGCGGAACGCATCCAGCGTTCGAAACAGCAGCGCCACCAGCAGCGAAGGCTTGAGCAGCGGCAGCGTGATGCCAAAAAACGTCCGTACCGGGCCTGCGCCGTCAATCTTGGCACTCTCATAAAGACCCTGATCGATAATCTGCAGCCCCGCGAGCAGAAGCAGCGCCATATACGGCGTGGTTTTCCAAACGTCCGCAAGGATGGCCGCCGTCATCGCGCCGCCGGAGGACAGCAGCATCAGCTCCGGCGAGGCAATCAGTCCGATGTCTGCAAATATCTTGGCCACGACTCCGCTGCTGCCGTCGTACATGTAGCTCCACATGAGCGCGGAAACGGCGGTCGGAATCGCCCAGGGGATCAGCGCGGTCGTACGGACGCCGCCAATGCCCCGAATCGCCTTGTTCATAATCAGCGCCAGCGCCATGCCGAACACCAGCTCAAAGAACACGGAGACCACAGTGAAGATAGCCGTGCTTTTCAGCGAGTGGAAGAAGCGCGTGTCGCTCAGGAGCTTCCCGTAAGAGGCTAGCCCCGTAAAGTTACTGCTGATCAGGCAGGAGTCCATTTCGCTAAAGATCGTATTTAACTTGTCCCAGCCGTTGTAAAAAGTGATGTCGGTATTTCGCTCGTAAACGGCCTGTACGGTCGATTTCACGGCGGCTACCGACGCGGTAATCTCCGCTTCTTCCGCCGAGGAAACCTTCTTGATATCGCCGATTTCCGCATACCGTAAAGCGAGTTCGTCCATCTTTGCCATGGCGTCCGTGAGTTCCGCCTGATCCGCCTGATCAACCAGCGTGATGTCGTCCTCTAAAAACCAGTTGATATAACCGCAGTCCTCCGTAAAGAGAGGCGCGTTGAAATTTCCGCTCGTATAGAGCCCGGCAACCTGTTGATCGTTGGTCCGGTAGTCAAACAGCGAATAGACCACGGACGTAATGATCGGATAGATTGCAAACACTGCCAGAAGAAGAAACAGCGGCAGTAAAAACGCCGCTTGTCTGGCCGTAATCTTCTTTCGCATGTTCTGCCTCCCTTCCGGGTATTAACGGAACGAGCGGCGCTCACGCCAGGATATCCGGGTGAGCGCCGCCGCTGCGTTTTGTGTTAGTTGGCCAGCGCGGTGTTGATCGCTTCCACGGCTGCGGTGAGTTCCATTTCGCCGGAGAGGTAAGCATGCGCGGCGTTCATAATCGCGTCGGACGTTTCGGAATAGTGCGCCGAAACGGGACGGGAGATCGTCGTGGCCAAGGCGTTCTGGAAGCCGGTCATCGAGAGCATGGCGTTGGCGGCAATGACTTCCGGATCGCTGAGCATCTCGTTGTAGCCGGGCAGGTAACCGCCCTGGATGGACATGATCTTCTGTCCTTCTGTTGCGACATACTTCATGAAGTCCCATGCGCCTTCCTGATTGACGGAGTTCTTGTTGATGCCGAGCAGCCAGCCGCCGACCGTGGAGCCGCCGGGCAGCGGAGCCACATCAACCACGTCCTGCGAAATGGTTCCGTCGGAGGCGATCATGCCCCATTGGTACGGCCAGTTGCGGGCAAACACGCTCGCGCCTTTGATGAAGCTGTTGTGCGTTTCGCCTTCGGAATAGTTGAGGATATCCGCGGGAACCGCCACGGAATCCACCATCGCCTTCATCGCGGCAAGGCCGCCTTCCACATTCGTCCAGCCCGCGGTGTATTCGGTGAGGTTGCAGACAAGGCCTTCATAGAGTTTGGCCTGGAAGACGATGCCGTCCGTCGTGCCGCCCTGGCCTTTGTAAGTTTCCGCCATAGTCTGCAAATCGGCATAGGTATAGTCGCCGGAGACGAGCTTTGCCGCGTCATCGGCGGAGACGATGTCCTTGCGGAAATAGAGCAGCCCAAGGTCCGGGAAGAACGGCAGCGTATACTGCTTTGCGCTGTAGTTACCGGCGGTCATGGAGCCCGCGTTAAACTGCGAAACCTTGAGCCCGTCCGCCTGCATGAGCTGATCGATGGGTTCGATATAACCCGCAGCGGCAAACTCGCCCGCCCAGACGACGTCCATCGAAAGCACGTCGTAATCGCTCGAACCGGCCTGCATGCTGGTGAGGATCTGCTCACGCATCGCGCCGGAATCGTTGGTCATATCGACCCATTCTACCGTGTAGAGCTCCTGCGAAGCGTTGTAGGCGTCGATCACGGCCTGCGTTGCCGGGGTGCTGTCCGCCTGAGCGGCGAACTTGATGACCGTGCGTTCTGCGGGTGCGGCTTCCGTTGCTGCCGGTGCTTCCGTTGCTTCGACCGCTTCGGTTGCGGTCGTTTCGGTTGCGGCCGGAGTTGCTGTGCAGCCAAAAAGCAGCGCAAACACCATCATCAGCGCCAAAGAAATACCAAGAATCCTTTTCATCTTTCTCTTCCTCCTTGTTCAATTGTTCGGCTTGTTTTTCATCCATGCCCGTTGAAATGCGGAGCCCGGGCAGTTGGCTTATAGTGTCATTATATGGGTTGTCTATACGACAGATATATTATTATTCTCAGTTTCATGTTATAATTCTCTTTATGTTGAACGCGGAGATGAGAGAGTGAACACGGAAACAAGGATACAGCTCTTACGGATGTTTCACTACGCAACCGGAATCCCGGCGGAAATGTTGAAGGACGGCCAAAGCATCTACAGCCTTCCGGAAATAATTCCCTGCGCCGCGCGGATCGCCGGCGACGATTCGCTCTTCCCCTCGCCATATCCGGGCGATTCCAGTTTGCAGTATTTGAGCACGCCCGCGTTTGAAACGTTTTTTTTGCTCCTCACGGGCGAAGGTCTCCTGCTGCGCGCGGGTCCCGTATTGCAAAGTCCCGTGCATGCCGAGCGGCTCGCGCTGCTGATCCGCGCGGGGTTGCTGCCGTTTCGGAGCAAAGCGGAACTGACGGCGCACTACGCCTGCTGTCCCGTGCTGGACGATAGGCATCTCTTCTATTCCGGCAAGCTGCTCGAAACGCTGTTTCTTGGCGACGCGCCCTTCTGCGATTTAACCGAAGTTGAACCGAACACCGGTACGCCGATTGATGAGAGTTACTATTTTCAGACGCTTGACTACCGCACGCGCCAGTTTCAACACGCGCCGTATGCCATTGAGCTGGAAGTCTGCCGCATGATCGCAAACGGGGACACCGCGAGTTCCAAACACATTTTACAGGACATCAACCGCATGCCGCGCGCAAAACTCGCCAACACCCCCGTGCGTTCGCTGAAAAACTCGCTCATCTGCAGCTGCACGTTTATGGCGCGCGCGGCGATTTCCGGCGGAGTCAAGCCGGATGAGGCGTTTACCCTCAGCGACGCGTTCATTCAGCGCATCGAGGCGGCGCCGACCACGAAGGATCTCTCCGGTTTCGAAGCGGAGATGATCGACTCCTTTACCACTCGCGTGCAAATTGCGCGCGGCAGCCGGTACTCAGCAACCGTGAGCCAAGTGATGCAGTATATTGACGCGCACCTCAGCGAACCCATTTCGCTTTCGGATATCGCCTCCGCGGTTTATCATAACGCAAACTACCTCTCAGGCTTGTTTAAACGCGAAACAAACGAAACCGTACACAGCTATATCGTAAGACGGCGCATCGAGGAAGCCGAATATTTCGTCCGTCACAGCAGCGACCCGATCGCGGATATCGCGGCGTTCTACCAGTTCTGCTCGCAGAGCCACTTTGTGCAGTGCTTTCGAAAGTTCACAGGCCAAACGCCCGGCGCCTGCCGCAGTCAGCGCGCGGGGCAGGCGCCAACGCAAAGCTGAACGGAACGGGTAACTTTACTATAGCAGAAAACCCACCGCGACAGAATGCAACAGCAAAAAGACTCACGAACGTTACCGGTTCGTGAGTCTTTCTTGTTTACTCTGCGCTGTTACGCGCGGTACACTCGCGCTTCGTACGGAAGCATCGTTTCGCCGCTGCCGCTGCCGACGTTGGCAAGCACACGTTCCCCCGCCGGAACGCGCGGCAGCTCTGCGCTTTTTCCGCTCATGTTGCAGACGATGGTGAACGTTTCGCCTTCCAGCGCGCGCTCGTAGGCAAAGAGCTGATTGTGCTCCGTCCAGAGCGGGCGGTAGCCCCCATGCTGGAGGGCTTTTGTACCGTTTCTCAGCGCGATCAGCGCGCGGTAAAAGTTCAGGACAGAATCCGGGTCGGCTTCCGCCGCCGCCGCGTTGATCTGCGTATAGTTCGGGTTCACCATGATCCAGGGTTCGCCCGCGGTGAAGCCCGCGTTTGCCTTTGCATTCCACTGCATGGGCGTGCGCGCGTGGTCGCGCCCTTTTTTCAGGATGCCGCGCCAGATTTTGTCGAACTGACCCGTGATTCTCGCTTCATGGAGCGCGTTGATCCCTTCAATATCGCGAATGGCGCTCTCATTCGGGAACGCGGTGTTCGTCATGCCGAGCTCTTCGCCCTGATAGACAAACGGCGTACCGCGCAATAGGTGCATCGCTACGGCAAGCATCTTTGCCGAGCGGACGCGCAGCTCCTCCGAGTCCGTACAACCAAAGCGCGACACCGCTCGCGACTGGTCGTGATTCGACCAAAACAGGCTGCCCCAGCCGTGTTGGGTCGCATCCTGCCAGCGGTTGACGATCTGCTTGAACTGCGAAAGCGTCCACGGCACGGGATCGTATTTTCCGCCGGGGCCGTCGTCAATGCCCATCAAATCGAACGGAAAGATCATATCGAAGATGCCCGCTTCTTCATCCAGCATCCGTGCGCCTTCCTCAGGAGTCACAAACGGCGTTTCGCCAAGGCACAGGCAGTCGCGGCCAACGTAGCAGTTTTGGCGCAGTTCGCGCAGATAGTCGTAGAGCTTGGGGCGGCTGGCGAAATGCTCAAACGCCAGCGTGTACCCCGCGGCGTTCGGCGTTCCCGTGCCGTCCGGCAGACCTTCGTCCTTGGCGATGCAGTTGATCACGTCCATGCGGAAGCCGTCCACGCCCCTGTCGAACCAGCGGTTAACCATGGCGTAAATTTCCTGCCTCATAACGGGATTTTCCCAGTTTAAATCGGGCTGTTTTTCGGAAAAGAGGTGCAGGTAATACTGCCCCGTCGTTTCGTCTAGCTTCCATGCAGACGGCGCAAAGAACGAAGCCCAGTTATTCGGCGTGCCGCCGTCTCTGCCGTCGCGCCAGATGTAATAATCGCGAAAAGGGTTATTTTTCGACTTGCGGGACTCGGTGAACCAAACATGCTCGTCCGAACTGTGGTTGACCACGAGGTCCATCACGAGCTTGATATCCCGCGCGTGCAGGCTGCTTAAAAGTGCGTCAAAGTCCGCCATCGTGCCGAACTCGCGCATGATGGCTTCGTAGTCTCTTATGTCGTAGCCGTTGTCGTCGTTGGGCGAGTCGTACACCGGGCAGAGCCAGACCGCGCCGATGCCAAGCGATTTGAGATAGTCCAGCTGATCGATGATCCCGCGTAAATCGCCGATTCCGTCGCCGTTCGTATCCAGAAAACTGCGCGGGTAGATCTGGTAAAACACCCGCTCTTTCCACCATGTTTGCTTCATCAATATTCCCCAATTACTAATTCATTCGTCGGAATCCGTTCTTCGACCGTTTATAAAAAACCGTTTTTACGAAACGATGCTCTTTTCAATTTTATCCCGAACGCCATAGCACGCAAACACCGCCGCAAACGAACAGGCGATCAGCACGATGATGGGCAGCGACTCCGGGAACCACCAGGCCGAGGCCGCCAGCACCAGCAGCGAGATCATGCACGCGGCGTTTTTCCCCAGCGGCTGCAGAAAGACCAATATGAACGCGTTCTTCAGCAGCGCGCCAAACGAAAGCCGCACGCGCGAGAGCATGTAGAACAAGTTACAGCTCACTGCATAAAGATACACGGCAATCACTGTGCAGAGCATGGCGAGCAGCAGCGCAACGGATGCGCTGACCGACCAGTAGAACACCGCCCCGTAGATTGCTCCAAATAGAAGCAGCAGAACGATCCAACCCGAAGCCAGCGTTTTGTAAAACTCGCTTCTAAACGCCGCAAAGAAGGTTTTCAACAACGGAAAATCCTCTTCCCGCAAAATCAGCCCCGCGCAGCGGTACAGCGCGGTCAGCGCGTTTGGCAGCGTGACCACCGGCAATACCGCAACGCAGAACAGCAGGTTCAGCGCAATCAGCGTCAGCAGTTTTGACAGAAGCACATGAAACAGCAGCGCAGCTCCCGTTCGTTTCTGTTCGCCGCCTCCCAGAGAATCGCTCATATCGCTTCGCTCTCCTTTGGCGGCAGGGTATGCGCGGCGCGGTAAAAATCCGTCGGGGTCATGCCGACATAGCGCTTGAACAGCCGCGTAAAGTAGTAGCGGTCCTCGATGCCAACCAGATACGCCACCTCGGCGAACGTCAGGTTCGTCGTCGTGATGAGCTGCTTTGCGTTGCTGATGCGCAGCATATTGATATAGTAAAAAATCGTGCTCCCGGTCACGCTCGAAAACACGCGGTTGAGATAGTCGAAGTTCATTTCAAAGCGCTCTGAAATCTGATCGCTCGTAATGTTTTCCGTATAGTGCGCGTTGAGGTAGCGAATCAGGCTGTCCACCGCCACGTCGGACTTTTTGCGTTTTGTGTCTTCCTTGGCGCATTCGGCGGTCAGGTACTCATGCGCAACCATCATCAAAAATAAGTGCAGCTGCGTGGAAACATACCGCTTATACTGCTCTTCCCGGCGGTCGTAGGCTTCCACGGCGGCGTGCAGCGTCTGGCGGTATTCCAAACCGGAGATGTTGAAGCGTTTGGGTATGCAGATCACAGGATCGGTCGGGTCGATTTCGTCCAGGTTATAGCCGATCATCGACTTTCGGCGCGTTTCCTTTGCGGCCTCGATGGCGTGCTCGTCGTTTGCGGCGCGTAAGATGCGGTCGTGCTTGAAATGCGCATAGTAGTAATCGCAGCTGGCGGCCTTGTAGCCAACGTGCGGCAGGTTCGGCTCCAGCAGCAGAAAATCGCCCGCTTTCAGATGCATGCGCTCGCCGTTTTCGTCCAGATACATATCCCCGTCGCGAATGACATAGAGGATGTATTCGTCGATCACGCGCGAAAAATGGCACCACGGTTCGTGATACCGCACGCGCCCCATCATGCGCACGCGCGGTAAAACGGTGGTGTCATAGTTCAGCAGCATGGTTGCATTACTCCCATTCAATCCAGATCGTCGAAAAATATTTGAGCTCCGGCAGCGTCACTTCCTGCATGCGGCCATACGCGGAGCGCTGCGTTTGATAAGGCAGTTCGACCGCGGCGAGCGATTGAGCATCCGGCGACGCGGTAAAAACGCCCGTGATTTTCGCGTCCAGCCGCAGCGTCAGGCGGATATTCCGCACCGTTTCCGGCTCATTCTTGGGCGTGTTCCAGAACGCGTCATTGCCCTTAAGGTTGATCAGGTGCAGCGTAAGCCTGTGCTTGGACTCGCGCAGAATCATCCATACCGTGTCCGCGCGGCCGTCCGAAGAGAACACGACGTGATCGGATGCCGCCGTTACGTCCTCGTTGATGCCGCCGCCCGCGGTCATGGAAACATCGTACCCTTTGTCATCATACAACAGCGGCGCATATCGCACAAGAAAATCGGCATACCGAACCACGGTACCGGCAAATTCCGGCCGGATTTTGGCGTGCTTGGCGTAGTAGCTGTCGCAAAGCAGGCTCTCTTCTTCTCCGTGCACCAACTGGATTCCGCCGGAAGCGAGAATCACCGCGTTGGCAAGACAAAACGCATGCTCCGCCTGCAACACGGCGCTTTCGTCCACCGCGTTCAGAAACGGTTTCATGTACGCCGCGAGCACGACTGGTTTTTCACAAGCCGCGCGCTTCGCCTTTTGAATCAGCAGATACAAATCGCGGTAGGCGTCGTGCGGCGGCCAGACTTCGATATACTGCGCGTCCTGAAAGCCGCCGGCAATCTGCTCCGTCGGCCAGTCGTTGACCGCGTTGAAGATGACGCCGTTTTCTGCGTCCACGTTGCAGACCGCTTCGCGCGCTGCGTTGATGAGCGGCAGAAACGCTTCCTCAAACGCAACGCGTTCGCCGTTTTTGGCATAGACGTGCTTGGGAAAGCCGTATGTGTCCATATGGATACCCGAAAAGCCGAGCGTTTCCACGACGGTTCGGAATTCGCGGATGATATGTTCGCTCCAGCCGCAGTCCGGGGAGATATTCATAAAATTCAGCCACGAGGCAAAGATCATGGGTTCGCCGTCGAGCGTATAGGCTGCCCAGTCGGGATGCTCCATAACGGTCTCTTTTGTTGCGGCATAAACCGCGCCGTAGGCAAACGCGCGCATGCCGCGCGCGCGGCATGCTTCGATCTTTTTCCGGATCACCGAGAGCGAACTGCTCCGCCCGATCGGGTCGCGGTATTCGTCCTCCGGCGGGAGCAGGCGGTCGTGCCGGTACATCCAGTCGTAAAACTGCACCGTGTTGACATGCAGTCTGCAGAGCCAGTCCAGATCCGCTTCGTCGCCGTCCTCCGGCGAAAAGTCGGATAAAAAGCCGTAGCGGATAATCGATTTTGCGGAGCACACCACGTCGAACGCGGTTTCATATGAACCGTTTTCGGTCTCTATGGCAACGCCATAGCTGCCCGCTTCCTGCGGAGCGATATCCACCGCGCCGCCCTCCCGCGACCAACTGCAAAAAAGCTCCCGCTGCAGGCAGAATAAACGCACCGCCGAAACGGCCGGAAATCCGGAGGTCGGGCTCAGCAGTAGCCGAACCGGCTCCCCAATCTGATATTGCGCGCGGTCGGGACGGCAAAATACCGTTTGGCGCGTGATCGTCTTCATATATCGGTTACTCCTTGACCAATTCATATGCGAACAGGCCAATTTCTAAATTTTAGATTTACTCTCTGTCCGGCTTTTGCGTAAGCCAGTCAATCCATAATTCCGAATTACTCTTTGACCGACCCCTGCGTAAGCCCGCCGATCACCAGTTTTTTCTGGAACAGGATAAACAGTACGACTACCGGGATCAGCGCGAGAATCGACGCGGCGAATACCCATTCCCATCGGGTGGCGTACTGTCCGTGCAGGCGCTGCAGCAGCAGCGGCAGCGTCATCATGGATTCGTTCGCGCCAACGAGCACTTTAGCGGTAAAATACTCCTCCCAGAACCCCTGCAGCGCAAAGATGCTCATTGTGCCGATGGCGGGTTTCGACAGCGGCAGCATCACCCGAAAGAAGATCGCCCCGTGCCCGCCGCCGTCTACGATGACGGATTCCGATAGTGCATCCGGCAGGCCCCGGAAGAAGTTCCTCAAAAAGAACGTGTGCCCGCAGACGTTGGTGGCTACATAGACCAGAATCAACCCCGCGCGGGTGCCGATGAGGCTCAAATCCGTCCCTGGAATATGGATGCCCTTGAGGATGATGAATTGCGGAATGATGTTTAAAAAGCTCGGCACCATCAGCGTAAACAGGTAGAGCTTAAAGAGCGTTTCCCGCCCGGGAAAGTCGATGCGCGCAAAGCCATAGGCGGACAGCGTCGAGATAAACACTGAAAGAACAACCGTAACCGTCGTATTGATGACGCTGTTTTTCACCGCGGTTGGAAAGAACGGCTGCGAAAGCACGTAACTGTACGCCGAAAAGTCCAGCCGGGTCGGAAACAGCTTTGGCGGATACGGCAGAACGAAGCTGAACTCCTCGAAGGAGTTGGAGATCATGAACAAAAACGGAACCGAAAAGATGACGAGCGAAACGCCAAGAATCGTCCAGATGACGCCTTGCGCAATCAGGTCGCCCGCTTTTTTGCCGCGCAGTCTCCGCATCATGAATCGGCGCCCCCCTTCTCCACGGTGTCCAGTTTGAGCAGGCGGTTGAGCAGCGCCGTCAGGAGCACGATCGTGACCGCCGAGATCAGCCCGATGGCCGAAGCTTCGCCAAACTGAAACTGCCCGAACGCCTTGTCGTAGAGCAGGTACTGCAGGACGGATGTCCTGCCGTTGGGGTTGCCTTCCGTGAGCATCATCACCTGAATGAACACGTTGAACGAGCCGATGATCATGTTGACCAGCACATAGTAGGCCGTGGGCTTGAGGCAGGCGATTGTGATATGCCTGAATTTTCCCCAAATTCCTGCGCCGTCCAGCGAGGCCGCCTCATACAGATCCCGCGGGATGCTCTGCAGCGCCGCAAGGAAGATCAGCATGGCCCAGCCGATATTCTTCCAAACGCCCATGAGCCAGATGGCCGCATTGCCCGACCACTCCCGCAACAACCAAGGCACATAGTCTTTGAGAATATGAAGCTTGTCTACGAGAATGTAGTTGATCAGGCCCCGGTCGGAGTTATTGAACATGTAGGTAAATACCAGACTCACGATGACCCAGGATGTGATGACCGGCAGGTAAAACCCGACTTTGAAGATGGTTTTGCCGCGTTTGAGGTTGTTGATCAAATACGCGAACACCATGCCGCCAAAGAGGATCAGCGGAACTGTCACCAGCGCGTAGAGAAAGTTATTGCGGTAGGCATACCAGAACCGGCCAGATGCGTCCGTCAGTACGCTGATGTAATTCTTGAGCCCGATAAAGTTGATCTGCCCCTGCACGATCTTGTATTCGGAAAGGGAGATGCGAATTGTAAAGATCATGGGATACAGGACGAACAAGCCCACAAGGATCAAGCCGGGCAGGATGAACGGCAGCGCGGCAAGCCAGCCGCGAGCGCCTTTTTTCCATTTTCGTTTCGAAATTGCTTTCAATTCTTATTTCTCCCTTGCGAAAACCGGATCCGTTTCGAAATTGCTTTCACCTGCGTGTCCTCGCCCTCCCCCGGCCGCTGCCGGACGGGCTTTTCATAAAGCTGTACCGCAAGGCGTTTTGGCCTTGCGGCACAGCTTGTGTCTCTGCTTAACTTTAGCCGAGCAGCGCGTCCATCTGTAGGGCGGCCGCAGTCAGCGTCGTCTGGACATCCCCGCCGTTGACGAAGATTTCCGTCATGGCGTCGCTCCAGACCTGCTTGATCTGCTCGTTGTTGGGCGAAGGAATACGCGCGGAGGCGGATTCCAGCTGCGCCATGTAGACCGACCAAACGGGGTTATTGAGCACGGTTTCGTTGTTGACAAGCGATTTGAGCACCGGCAGCTGGCCTTTTTCGAGCATGGCGAGCTGGACTGCTTCGCTGGTCATGAACTTGGCGAACTCATACGCCGCATCGGCATGCTTGCTCGTTGCAAACACCGCGATGTTCTCGCCGCCGACCACGGAAGCGCTGCGTCCGTTATACGTCGGAATGGTCGCCGCAATGATGCCCTGCGAGAGTTTTTCATCATAGGAACCGAAGAACCACGGGCCTTCGAAGAACATGGCGTATTCGCTGGTGATGCCGTCCCAGGCGTCTACCGTTCCATCGACGTCGCGAATGGTGAGCACCTTCTTGGCATGCAGGTCGAGCAAGGTCTGAATCGCCGCAACGCTCTCCGCGCCGTCGAGATATCCGCTGGCCTTGGTGAATCCTTCGTCCGTCAGCGTGCCGCCAAAGAGCCAGAAGTAGGGGTACAGATCCCAGTCGCCAACGCCGGAGACGTTCAGCGAATAGGTGCCGCGCGTTTCGGCTGCCGCGATGAACTCTTCCATCGTGGCGGGCGCGCCTTCAATACCAAGCTCGCTCATAATCGCCGTGTTGATGACGGCCGCCTTGCAGTTGGTATCCAGCGGCAGGCCGTAATAGCTGTTCTGATAGAGGTTGGTGGAAAGCGGGCCTTCCAGGAACGTATCCTTAAGCGCCGCAAAGTCTTCGTAATCGCTCAGGGCAACGAGGCCGCCCTGCGCGGCGTACGCAGCTGTGTTGACGATGTCGATGCGGGCAACGTCCGGGCTCTGGCCGGTGCCGAACGACGTAACGATCATTTCATGGTACTGTCCGCCGTCCTGACGAACCGCTTCAATGGTGATTTCCGGGTGCAGTTCGTTCCACATCGGCAGAACAACGGTTTTAAACTGCTCTTCTTCGCCGTCGCCATAGGTATGCCAGAACGTCAGCGTAATAGGTTCCGCGGTCGCTTCGGGTTCGGTTGCGACGGCTTCCTGCGTGGCTTCCGGTTCGGCGGTCGCGGCCTCTTCGGCAGGCGCGCTGGCGCAGGCGGCAAAGCAGCCAACAACCATCATCAAACTGATGATCAGTGCGGTAATTTTTCTCATGGACATACGTGTGATTCCTCCTCGATATGATTTGTTTAGTCGATGTGCGCAGGCGGCATTTGTATTTCAGCCGCCTTCTGATAACTCGATTCTATGCGCTGTGTCTCGCAAAACAAATTCATGAGAATGACAATATTTGTATTATAGCGACATTGAATAGGAAAGTGAATCCGGCGGCCAGTCGATGGCCGTCTCGTGATTTCCGCCACGTCGTGCGCTGAAAAACGTGTTTTGTAGCTCCGGTGAACCGCAAATAAGTTCTTCCGAAACAGCTTGATCGAGGCGGGGACGTTTCGCATTCCTTCTGTATTATATAAGACCGCGAAGATTGAGAACACCTTTTTTATTCCGCTGCGGCGCATACTGCTCACGTGGAATTCTGCGCGGCTCCTCAATAAAATTCAGAAAACGCGCCGGAAAAGTGCGGTACTGTTCCCGCCGTCCCCGACGGCGGACAACCGCCGGAACCGTCACTCTGTTTTCGGTGTTGACGCGGGAAAGCGCGCGTGTTATGATGTCTATGCGCAATCGGTTGCGCAATCGATATGACCGCCGGTCGGCGGGTCAGGACAACATGACACTCAAAAAACAAAACTTAGTGCTCAACGATTTAGCGTCCGAGCTCGGGCTTTCCAAATCGACCGTGTCGCGCGCCATCTCCGGTAACGGCCGCGTCAGCGGCGAAACGCGAAAGCGCGTGCTCGAATACGCGGAATCACACGGATTTACTCCCAACAGCATTGCCAGCAGCCTTGCGCGCTCGTGCACGAACAACATCGGTGTCGTGATTCCTTCCGAAGCGTTTTACAACGAAATCCCGTTCTTTCAGGAATGTCTGATGGGCGTGTGCGAAGCGGCTTCCAAACGAAACTACGATGTACTGATTGCAACCATCGCGGAGGGCGATATCTCGGTATTAAAGCGAATCGTCTCCAACCGCAAGGTGGACGGCATTTTGCTCACACGCTCGCTGGTTGTCGACTACCCGGCGGATTTTCTCAAAGCCGCGCATGTGCCGTTTGTGACCGTTGGCACATCCAACGATCCCGGCATCGTGCAGGTGGATACGGATACCGTCGCCGCCTGCCGGACGCTGACAAAACAGATTCTGCAATTCTGCACCACGCGCGCTGCCCTGATCCTCGGCTCACTGGACTACATCGTCAACAAGGACCGACTGGAAGGATTTTCACTGGCCTTTCAAGACGCCGGGCGCGAGCTGGATTTGTCGCTCGTTTTCAGCAGCGTAACCGGCGGCAAAAGCGTCAAGGAAGCCTGCGTCCAGGCCGCGGCAAACGGCGCAAAATGCATCATTTGCGGGGACGACTTCATCTGCGCCAAAGTCGTCGAACAGCTGATCGCCTCCGGTATTACGGAAATCCGCGTTTCCTCGTTTTATAACAGCGACATCATCCGCAACCTCCCCTTCGTCGGCTCCGTCGTGAGTGTGGATGTCCGCAGTTATGGCATCGCCGCGGGAGAAACCCTGATCCGCCTGCTGGAGCACGAACCCATCCAGCAAAAAACGTTCGTTCCGCACACTATTGTCAACTACCATTCCTGAGCGCCAAATCCTCTCGTTTTCTCCGTCATCCACGCAAACCATTCCCAAGAGTCCCTTAACGCTTTTAGTCTGCGCTGTCTGCGCAACCGGTTGCACAAACCACTAATGTAAAAACCTGTTTTTCAGCAATCTCTATTTGCAACGGCTTTGCGCAATCGGTTGCGCAGTAAACCTACTACTCCCGGAAGGAATGAAACCGCCATGCACGCAAGTCCCCTGATTCTCAACGTCGTCCATCGCCCCGAAATGCTGCCGGAATACGCCGAAACCATCATGGAGGCAAAATCCGGCGGCGTCGAAGAGCGCGGCGAACTCCTGCGCGAGTCGCTGGATATCTTCCGTCTCCAGCAGGAGATCGCACATAAAAACGGCATCAAAACCACGATTCAAATGACCTACGCCTCCCTCTTTTCGGACGAGGCGGTGGCGCTGGCCAAGGAACATCACGAGCGCTTTGGCGACGAAATTTCGCTGACCCTTCTGGGGCTGCCCTGTGAGCAGTTTGAGGAAAAGTACCACACCAAGGATTTCTGCATCTGGATGTTCTCCAAAGAGGACAAGATCGCAATCGTTACGGACGTATTTGAAAAGTTTTATGAGCGCTTTGGCTTCTACCCTGAATCGACGGGTTCGTATTATCTGGATGCTTGGCTGATCAACTACATCAAAGCGCAGTACCCCAGCGTCAAATGCGCGGTGGCGACCTGCTTTGAGGAAGGCCCGAAAGCCTACCATACCTGTAACAATTCCTGGTATACGCTCATGGACGGCGGGCCCTGGAATCCATGGATTCCCAGCAAACAAAACACGCATGCCCCCGCCGCAAACGAGGCCGAGGACAGCGGCATTGTCGCCATTCCGCACCTCTCGCGCGATTTGATCGCCTGCTTCGACGGCAATGGTTCCAACTTCGGCACCCACCCGCAGAACGTGCTGCGCGGCATGATCTATCAAGACGGACAGTACCCTTACTTATTCAACCTGATCGACCAGTACCGCAACCTCGCGCGCTATAACCGGGGTTTTTGCTACAACATGATGTTCGTCGGCCCCGGCTGGATGAACAAGCTCGGCCGCTGGGAAGCGCCCTATGAGCTGCTGGTCAAGAGCTACGAAGACGGCATGGCCTACTACGCCTCCTTAAAGGCAAAAGGCGAACTCATCGACATGACCATGGCGGAACTTGCGGATCATTACCGCAGCACGCACCACTACGAGCAGCCGGAATGCGCGCTCTGGCGGGACATCCTCTACGGCTCGGAGAAACAGCATTTTTGGTACTGCGACCCGTATTTTCGCGCCGCGTTCGATATGAATCAGGGCGGCGCCATCATCGATCTGCGTCCGTACGCCGCCAAGCTGGAGACTGAAATCGGCATCGGCACGAAACACATTCAGGACGTGAGCTATCCGTTTTTGATTCAGTCGAACTACCGCGCGGGCTATTTTACGCATTACGCGGGCGAAGGCACGATTAAAAGCTGCAAAGTCTCCTGCGGCAGTGCGGAAGCCGACCTCTGCCTCTGCCGCACAAAAGCGCACTTTTCGGAAGAGGGAGAAACGCGCGCGCTCACGCTCGATCCGGTCGAAATCAAGCTGGGCAGCCTGACGGCAGTCGTGCAGACGGTCTATCGCTTTACCGAAGGCAGTTCCGAAATCGAAGTGAACCGGACGGTGCTCTCATTGAGCATCCCCGGCGCAACGCTCAAGTTCAGCGAGTACCTGACCGCCTGCTATGGTACGACGGAATACCCCGAGGACATGACGGGCATCACGCTTTCCGTCTCCGCGCCGGGCAAGACGGTTTCCGTCGATTACGCTTACAAGTGCCGGGAAGCGGCGCTGGAACATGCTACATCGGCAAGCGCGGTAATTCCGCAGATTCAAACGAAAGTGACCGTCGCATGCCAAACCGACGCGCGGGGGTTCATCCGGGAAGGGTACGCCTTCTCCCCCATGTTTACGCTGGGGATGGAGGCCGAAATCGGGGAAAAGGAGACGCTGACCACATGGCTCAGGCTGGAAAAGGCAAACTGAACTACCGCTGTCCGTCGTGCTTTATGCGCGATTTGGACATCGATATGTTTTTCGATCCCGACAAAGGGGAATATTACTGCATCCGATGCTGCTATCATGGGGACGAGCAGGACGTGTTGGAGAAAAACCAAATGGCGCGCTTCCGCTACCGTGATATGCTCCGCCGCATCGATTCCTGGGAGGATTGAACGTGTTTGATCTTGGCATGGACTTTTCCACCCTCGAAGAAACGGAATCCCTCGGCGGCGTGTTCCGTCAGGACGGCAAGGCGGGCAATCTCGTGGAGATTCTCGCGGAAAACGGCGTCAACGCCGCGCGGCTCAGGCTCTGGGTCGATCCGTATTCGTTCTCCGGCGCGCCTTACGGCGGCGGCACCTGCGACTTTGCGCTCGTCAAGCGGCTGGCGCGTCGGGCAAAAGACGCGGGCATGCGCTTTCTGCTCGATTTGCACTACAGTGATTTCTGGTGCGACCCCGGCCGCCAGCTCATGCCCAAAGCGTGGGCGAATTTGGGGTTGGAAGCGCTTGAACAGCGCGTGTACGACGATACGAAAGAAACGCTCCTCGCCCTCCGCGCCGCCGGTTTGGAACCGGACATAGTGCAGGTGGGCAACGAGATTACCAACGGCATGCTCTGGCCTCTGGGTCGGCTCAGCGATCCGGTTCCGGGCGAACGCCGGACAGGGTACGAATCCCTCTCCCGCTTTGTCAATGCTGGCTGCCGCGCGGTGCGGGAAGTCAGCCGCGCAAAGGTGATGCTGCATCTCGAACGCAGCGGGGACAACGCCGTCTGGCGGGAATGGTTCGACGAACTCCTTTCGCGCGGCGCGGACTTTGACGTAATCGGCGCTTCGTACTACCCCTACTGGCACGGGAATTTCGAAGCGCTTCGAACGAACCTCAACGACATGATCGCGCGGTATCAAAAAGACGTAATGGTCGTGGAAACCGCCTACGCGTTCACGAGCGTTCATTTCGACCCCACGCAGGCGGGCGCAAACCTCGTGATCAACGACTCTCTCAAGTGCTACGACGGCAGCGACGCGCCGTACCCGCTTTCGATCGAAGGCCAGCGGTTGTTTGTAAACGAGTTGCTTTCGCTCGTTGCCTCGCTCGACGGCGGGCACGGAACGGGCGTTTACTACTGGGAACCGGCATGGCTGCCACTGAAAGGTTCGACCTGGGCAACCGAAGCCGCGCGGGAGTATATGTGCGAACAGCAGAAACCCGGCGGTAACGAGTGGGCGAATCAATGCATCTTCGACTACGAAGGCAATGCCACCCCCGCACTCAAGGAGTTTGCATCCTTCGCCCGCGCACACAAGCTTTAAGCCGCGCTCCGCGCGGCGGCACACAAATCCCGTTATTTCCTGCCTTTGTCAGTAAATAAAACAACAACTGGAGCACGCCCACGCACCGCGCGGCGGCTCCCACCGATCCACCTTCCGGCTATTCCCTGCAGAAATGCAGGTAATAAATAAACAAAAGGAGAAGAACAATGAAAAAACTGACAGCGATACTCATGGCCCTGTTACTGGTGCTCTCGTTTGCCGCGTGCGCGACCACGACCCCGGAAGCCACCACGGAACCGGCAGCGGAAGCAGCAACCGAGGCGCCCGTTGCCGAAGAACCCGCCGTAAAAGAAGACATCACCCTCACCCTCTGGGGTTCCGAACTCCCTGAGTTCCAGGCCGCCCTTCGCGTGATGGCGGATAACTTCATTGCCGAATATGCCGATGAAGCCAACATCACCATCGATCTGGGCGCGCAGAGCGAATCCACCGCAAAAGACACCATCCTGCTCGATATCTCCGCCGCTGCGGACGTGTTCTACTATGCCGACGACCAGACCGGCGAACTCGTCAACGCGGGCGCGCTCCAGCCTGTTGAGAGCGTAGACGCCGTGACCGCCGCCAACGGCGGCGCGACGGCGGGCGCGGTGCAGGCCGCGAGCGTCGGCGGCACGCTGTATGCCTACCCGGCGATGGGCGGCAACGGCTACTTCCTCTATTACAATAAGCAGTACATCACTCCGGAACAGGCCGGTTCGTGGGCAGGCTTGCTGGAAGCGGCCACCACTGCGGGCAAGCAGGTCACCATGCAGCTCAACAGCGGCTGGTACCTCTACGGCTTCTTCAAGGGCGCAGGCTTCACCTGCTCACTGGGTGAGGACAAGACCTCGACCCTCTGCGACTGGAACACCACCGGCGGCACGGATGTTGCGCAGGCCATTCTCGACATCACCGGAAACGCGGCCTTCATCAACCTCGATGACGCGGCGTTTGTCACCGGCGTGCAGGAAGGCACCATCATCGCAGGCGTGAACGGCAGCTGGAACGCGGGCACCATCCAGACCGTATGGGGCGACAACTACGCCACCGCCAAGCTCCCGACCTTCACCCTCAATGGCGCAGAAGTACAGATGGGTTCCTTCGACGGCTATAAGCTCGTCGGCGTCAACGCCTACTCGGCGAACGTCGGCTGGGCAATGCGCCTTGCCGAATGGCTCACCAACGAAGAAAACCAGATCTACCTCTATGAAGCCACCAACGGCAGCGCCGTTCCTTCCAACGTGAACGCCGCCGCTTCCGACAGCGTGCAGAGCAACCCCGTTGTCGCGGCGCTTGCCACGCAGAGCCAGTACGCCTCCGCACAGAGTCTCTCCGTGGGCGGCAACTACTGGACCCCGACCGAGACGCTGGGTAACATCCTTGCGGGCGGCAACCCGGACGGCACGGCCCTGCAGCAGTTGCTCGACGAGACCGTAGCGGGCATCACCGCGCCGGTCGGTTAAGTCATTCTTTCGAATCAGGAATCTGTCCGCCGCGGGATTTATCCCGCGGCGGACCCTCCATTTAATCGGAAAGGACGATCGCCATGAAAATGAGAACGCATGACGGCGCGCACCCGTTCTTACCCGTCCAGGCGGCAAAGAGCTGGTTCGAAGGGGATCTGTTTGTCAAACTCACGCCGCTCTTCTGGGGAGCGGGCTATCTGAGGCGCAGGCAATTCATCAAAGGTCTGCTCGCCTTCCTCTTTGAAGTCGTGGCGGTGCTGTTTACGGTTCGTTACGGTTTGCCGAACCTTTCAAAGTTCGGCACGCTCGGCACAGTCAAGCGCGCAACGGTGTATAACCCGACCACCTTGAAAAACGAGGTCAATATTTACGACAACTCGTTTTTAATTCTTTTGTTCAGCCTCGTGGCGCTCGTGGTCATCGTCGCGGCGGTGATCCTCATCCTGCGCATGGTCAACGACGCACGCACGCTGCAGAAAACAAGCGAAAAGGGCGGGCATATCAATACCTTCCGCGAGGACGTGCACGAGCTGTTCAACGGCCGGTTCCATATTACCCTGCTCACGCTGCCGACGCTCGGCATCATCGTATTTACCGTCATTCCTCTGGTCTTTATGATCCTCGTGGCGTTTACCAACTACGACCAGTCGCATATGGCGCCAACCGAGCTGTTCACCTGGGTCGGGCTGGATAACTTCAAGCGGCTCTTCAACGACTCTCTCAGCGAAACGTTCGGCTATTCGTTCGGCAAGGTGCTGCTCTGGACGCTGACCTGGGCGACGTTTGCTACGTTTACCTGCTACTTTGGCGGAATCGCGCTCTCGCTGATGATTAACCACAAGCGCACGCGGGTTAAAAAACTCTGGCGGACGCTGTTTGTGGTCTGCATCGCGGTGCCGCAGTTCGTCTCCCTTCTGCTCGTTCGAAATTTCTTTGCCGATACCGGCATTGTCAATACGCTCTGCGCCAGCACGGGCATCACGACGTTTCTCAAGTCCGTCGGCCTTGTTGGCGCCAACCTAGACCACATCCCGTTCTTAACCGACGCGGGGTGGGCAAAGTTCATGATCATCCTGATCAACTTCTGGATCGGCGTGCCGTACCTGATGCTGATTGCCACCGGCGTGCTCATGAACATCCCCACCGAGTATTACGAAAGCGCAAAGATCGACGGCGCAAACGCGCTGCAAACCTTTGGCCGCATCACAATGCCGTTTATGCTGAGCGTCACGGGACCGTATCTGATCACCGCGTTTATCGCAAACATCAACAACTTCAACGTCATCTATCTGCTCACGCAGGACGTATACTTTACGATGGATACCAAGCTCGCCGCCTCCAACGCAAAGGATATCGACCTGCTGGTCACCTGGCTCTACCGGCTCACCAACGATTCGTACAACTACAAGATGGCCTCCGTCATCGGCATCCTGGTGTTCATCGTCTGCGCGGTGTTTACGCTGCTTGCGTTCAACTACACCTTCAAAAAGGGAGTGGAGGACAAATTCCAATGAGAAATAATGATTGGAACCTGTTTGTCCTGTGCGCCGCCGTACCCGGAAAGGAGGATTCATCCTTATGAAGAAATCCCGCCATATCAATCCGCGCTTTCTGACGGAAGATATCATCCGCCACACGGTGCTTGCGCTGCTGGCGGCCATCTGGCTCATCCCGATCGTATGGCTGATCTGCACGTCGTTTTCCGCCTACGGCGGGCGCAACATCCTCCGGTTCTTCCCGCAGGAGTGGTCGCTGGCCAATTACGGCAGGCTGTTTACGGATACCGACTCGGTTTCCAACTTTCCGGCGTGGTTTACCAACACGTTTATCGTCGCCTGTTTTACCTGCGTGATTTCCTCGCTGTTTGTGCTCATGATCGCGTATGCCATGAGCTGTATGCGTTTCCGCGGACGCAAAGCGCTGATGAATACGGGCATCCTGCTGGGGCTCTTCCCCGGGTTTTTGACCATGATCTGCATCTACTACATTTTAAAGGAGCTTAAACTGACGGATACGCACGCGGGACTCATCATGGTCTACGCGGGCAGTTCGGGGCTGGGGTATTTGATCGCGAAAGGCTTTTTCGACACGATTTCCCGCTCCATGATCGACGCGGCAAAGCTCGACGGCGCTTCCGAAGCCGCGGTGTTTTGGAAGGTGATCCTGCCGCTGTCGAAACCAATCATCGTCTACACCGTCATCAGCTCGTTTTTAACTCCCTGGATGGATTTTATCTTCTCCAATATCATCATCAAGTCGAGGCTGTCCGCGGACTGGACGGTCGCCGTGGGCTTATTCAACATGCTGCACAAGAGCAGCGTCAACACCTACTTCTCGCGTTTCTGCGCGGGCGGCGTGCTGGTCTCCATCCCTATCTCCATCCTGTTTGTGATCATGCAGAAGTTCTATGTCGAAAGCGTCACCGGCGGTTCGGTCAAGGGATAACAGGTACAAGAAAAATCGAGGAAGAATCAAATGAAAAAATTGCTCGCCGCGCTCGCTGCGCTTTTACTGGCGTGCGCCGCCGCCTGTACGCCCGGTGATACCGCAGCCACGCCTTCGGATTCGGCAGCCTCCGGTGAACCCGTCGAGGCGGGAATCCGCGTGGAAAAAGTCGAGGCAATCCCGCAGTCGTTCGCCATGGGCGCGGATGTTTCCAGCCTGCTCTCGCTCGAGCAGAGCGGAGTTGTCTACTACGGCTTTGACGGCCAACAGCAGGATCCGCTGAAAACCCTTGCCGAAGCGGGCTTGAACTATGTCCGCGTCCGCGTTTGGGTCGATCCGTTCGATTCCGCCGGAAACGGCTACGGCGGCGGCAACTGCACCGCCGAGACCGCCGCCGCAATCGGCGCGCGCGCGGCAGAGTACGGCATGCAGCTGCTCGTGGACTTCCATTATTCGGATTTCTGGGCGGATCCTTCCAAACAGCAGGCGCCGAAGACCTGGGCGGATTACACCGTAGAGCAAAAGGCCGAGGCAATCACCGCCTATACTGCCGCGAGTTTAGAGACGATTCGTGACGCGGGGGCGCTCATCGGCATGGTGCAGATCGGCAACGAAACCACCAACGGTTTCTGCGGGGAAACGACCTGGCCCGCGGTTTACCAGCTCATCGGCGCGGGCGCAGCCGCCGTGCGCGCGTTTGACCCAACAATCCTGATTGCCGTGCACTATACCAACCCTGAGGACGGCAAGTATAAAAATGACGCGTTCCTGCTCGACCACTACGAGGTGGATTACGACGTGTTCGCCAGTTCTTTTTACCCCTACTGGCATGGCACACTGGAGAATCTCGTTTCCGAGCTAAAGCTCGTTGCGGACACCTATGGCAAAAAGGTGATGATCGCCGAAACCGCCTGGGCGTATACGCTTGCGGACACCGACGACCACGCCAACACCATCGGCGAAAAGCCGAATTACGAAAAGCAATACTCCTTTACCGTGCAGGGGCAGGCAAACGAGATTTCGAGCGTGATCCGCGCAGCCGCTTCTCTTGGGGACGCGTGCGTCGGCGTGTTCTACTGGGAACCCGCCTGGATTGCGGTTCCGGCGGAATCGCTGGAAACGCGCAAAGCCCTCTGGGAACAATACGGTTCCGGCTGGGCAAGCAGCTTTGCAAGCGAGTACGACCCCAAGGACGCGGGCGTTTATTACGGCGGCTGCGCCTGCGATAATCAGGCGCTGTTCGACGCAGACGGCCACCCGCTCGAATCGCTCAAAACGTTTTCGTATGTGCGCACCGGCACCGTCTGCCCCGTCAAAGTGGATGAAGTCGCTCCCGTTTACCTGACGGTGCGCCGCAACAACCCGATTTCGCTGCCGGAAACCGTCACCGCCACGAACAACGACGGCACCACCGCCGAAATCCCCGTCGTCTGGGAAAGCGCAGATTTGGGCAAGATCAGCGCGTCCGAAATCGGCACCTATACGATAACGGGCACGGCGGACGACTTCCCCGTGACCTGCTATATCGACCTTGTGGAAGAAAACTACATCGACAATTCCGGCTTCGAGGATGCGGACACCTCCATGTGGGTGGTAACGCCCATCGCCTCCGGAATTCAGACGGACTTCCAGAACAAGAAGATGGACGCGCATTCCGGCAATCTGTCTCTGCACTTCTGGAACGCGGACGCGGTGGAGTGGAAGGCCGAGCAGGTGGTGGATAACCTCAAGCCCGGCAGCTACCGCTTCACCATCAGCGCGCAGGGCGGGGATATCGGCGAGGGTGCGGAACTGTATCTCTACGCCGTTTCGGACGGCGTGACCTATACTACCCCCTTCACGCTCAACGGCTGGGTGAGCTGGCAGCAGCCGGTCATCGAGTCCATTCCCTGCCAGAGCGGGAGCATGACCGTCGGCGTCTACGTCAAGTGCGCGGGCGGCGGCTGGGGTACGGTGGACGATTTTCTGCTCAACCCCGTAACGCCATAAGCGCAGGGTAAACGCATTCGCAGACGGGGATATGTTTTCCCTATGGGCAGGTGTATGATAAAAGAATGAAGAAATCACTTGTTAAGCGAATTCTCCTTATTTTTTTAACCCTCTGCCTGCTTGTTCCACTGGCGGGGTGCTTTGGCGCGGAGCAAGCAAACGGGCATGCGCTCAACGTTCCGGACGATAATTATCGTTCCTATTACGAAATCTTTGTCGCCTCGTTTTACGACAGCGACGGCGACGGCATAGGCGATCTCAATGGGATTACCCAAAAGCTCGATTACCTCAACGACGGCGACGACAAAACCGATACCGATCTGGGGTTCAACGGCATCTGGCTCATGCCGATTATGCCTTCGCCCAGCTACCATAAATACGACGTGACGGACTATACCGCCATCGATCCCGCCTACGGCACGCTGGAGGACTTTCAGGCGCTGCTGGACGCCTGCCACGCGCGCGGCATCCGGCTCATCATCGACTTCGTCTTTAATCATACATCAGCCAAGCACCCCTGGTTTCTGCAGGCGGTGGAATACTACAATACCCTCGCGATTGGTCAGCAACCGGACTATGACGTCTGCCCCTATGCCGCGTACTATCATTTCTCCACCGAGAAAAAAGGCGCCTCCGGCTGGTACCGCGTCGGTAATACCGACTGGTATTACGAAGGCAAATTCTGGGATCAAATGCCCGACCTCGCGCTGGAAAACGAGCAGGTTCGCAAGGAATTGGAAAACGCCGCCGCTTTCTGGCTGAACATGGGCGTGGACGGGTTCCGGCTGGACGCGGTCAAGGAGTTCGTTTCCGGCAGCCCCGAAAGGAACATCGAAATTCTCTCCTGGTTCAGCGATTATGTGTTAAGCGTCAACCCGAACGCTTACTTGGTTGGCGAGGCTTGGGAAACCAACGCCGTGAGCCTTTCCGCCTATTACAAAAGCGGTATCACAAGCCTGTTCGACTTTCCCGTTTCGCAGGCAACCGGCAGCGTTTCCGCCGTGATCAAAGGCGCAACCGGCGAAAAGCTGGCTTCGCTTCTCACCCGCAGCGCGGAAGTCTACGGCGCGGTCAATTCAGACTATATCGACGCGCCGTTTTTGAGCAATCACGATACGTCCCGCGTCAGCGCGCAGTATGTCAACGACATCCGCAAGATGAAGCTTGCGGCGGGGATTCTGCTCACCATGGACGGCAGCCCGTTTGTCTACTACGGTGAAGAGATCGGCATGAACAGCTTCGGCAAAAAGGACGAAAACAAGCGCCTGCCCATGCACTGGTCGGATACGGACAGCACCGGAACGCCGCTTCCACCCGCGGGCGCGGACAGCGTGGAGCAGAAGTTCCCCGCGCTTGATGTGCAGATCAACGACCCGGATTCGCTGTACACTTACTACAAAAACGCCATCCGCGTCCGCAACGAAAACCCGGAACTCGCGCGCGGAACGGTGGAAATTGTCACAACGCTCACGTCCGGCTCGGTTTGCGCCGTCACCAAGACGTACAACGAAAACACCATTCTGGT
Organism: Clostridiaceae bacterium; assembly: GCA_039683415.1. Taxonomy (GTDB): domain Bacteria; phylum Bacillota; class Clostridia; order Christensenellales; family CAG-138; genus UBA7703. The sequence goes on along the minus strand of JBDKRL010000023.1, from coordinate 41,097 downwards.
CTGCTACAACATCGGCGAAACAAGCGCGAACTTAGCGCTCAGCGATACGCCGTTTGCCAAGTACAAGCTCTACAACTCCCTTGCGGTGGACGAACAGCCCGTTGCGCTCGAGAAAGGCGTTTTAACGCTTCCACCGTACGCCATCGCGGTGCTCCGGCCGAAAGGCTGAAAAACACTGGCAAGAAATAAAACATCCTGCCCGCATCAAACGGACAGGATGTTTTTTTGCTCCCGCGAGGTTCGGTAAATCGATTTTGGTTAATTCTGATTTAGTAAAAACCTGCCGGTAACCTTGACGTTGTTCCGAATCGCAATCCAAACGGGCGATATCTTTTCGGCGATGCCGAGCACCTGCTCCATCTCTTCGGCGGTTGTGTCGTCCGCCGAAACGACGCAGGTAAATTCGATGGCTTCCAGCGAAAGCGGCTCCTCGTGCTTGATTCCTTTGATGCGCATTTCGTAGGAACGAACATTCTTGCCGCGCCGCTTCAAAAGTCCGACGACCGCGGTGCTCACGCAGCCCGCAAAGCTCATGGTCAGCAGTTCAATGCCCGCGTACCCGTCCCCGGTTCCAAGAGGCGGCGAGTAGTCGAACTGAGTCGGACGGTCGGGGTTGGTTGTTGAAGTACCCAGAAGCTTCACCCTTTGATCGATCAGCTCCAGACGGATTTCCACAGGATCCAATGCCATAATCATTATCTCCTTATTTGTTTTATAAAATTACCGCGCTTGATTGCGCCCGTTCCGTTACCGGTCAGCCCAGCAGCGCGAGCGTCGAGAAGATCGCCGCGTCCTGCAGCGCATGAATGATCCAACCGGAAAGAAAGCCTTCCGTTTCGTACATGCCAAGCGAAATAAAGTAGCCCAGCACCGCGCTCATGACCGCACCCAGAATCCCGCCGGGAATGCCCTCGTAGTGCGCAATGCCGAAAAACAGCGCGGGCATGATTAGCGCGAACGTCTTAGCGAAATTGCCCTTGAGCGACGAAAGAATCGCGCTTCGGAAGACCAGCCCTTCGCAGAACGAGTTCACAACCGCAAGCAGCAGAATCAGCGGAAGGCTGACGAAAAGGCGCGAAAACGCGGGCGCTTCTTTTATACCGATTCTGGTAACGATGGAGAGTATGACCGTGCCCAGCATGATACACAGCCCCGAAATCCAGGAAAGCCTGCCCCAAGGAACCCGGCCGCCCTTGACGCCCAGCCAGGGGATGGCGTCCGCCTTGATTTTCAGATTACCGGGCGCGAGAAACGCCGGCTTCAGGGATTTCTTCACGAGAAGAAGCGCGGCTGCGACGGGTAAAATCCCAATTGCCTTGACGAATACATTGCCCGCTACCCAGCTGAAAAACCCCGCCCATCCAAACAGCGGCTGCCACCATGCCGCATTCCGGATCAGTTCGGAAGCCTTGAACGAAAGCTGGATCACGAGCAGGATCAGAGGAAGCGGCCAGAGCGGTCGCCACTTCTTATTGATCAGGCAGATACCCATGCCGAGCAGCAGCAGAGCGCACTTGACGAAAAACACGTTCGCCACGCCGAACAGCAGATCCGGCAAAATGGAACCGATCAAAATGAAAATTACCGTCAGAATATGCAGAACCGTCATTGGCGGCCTCCTGTAGAGCGAAATCGGAATCTGACGCGGTTTGATTGCCACCGGCGCATGCCCGTCGTGTTTCTTGTTGAGCGGTCCCTCGATCAACAGGCAATCCATTATCAGTATTCCTTTTTCGACGTTTTTGTCAAGAGGCAATCCGCTTGATTTCCACCGCCTGTTCATAGTCCGCAATCAGCTTGTCAAACACGTTATTCCAGGAATATTGGCGCGCGGTCTCCACCGCATGCTGCCCCATCGCCCGCGCCTTTTCCGGCTGCACCAGAAGCGATTCCAGCGCAAGCGCAAACTGCCCGGCATTATGCGGCGCGCAGAGCAGACCGTCACTGCCGTGGTGGATGATGTTTTTAAACCCGCCCGCGTCAGCCGCAATCACCGGCAGTCCGGAAGCCATGGCCTCCAATACGACATTGCCGAATGTTTCAGTGCTCGACGGGGTCAAAAACAAATCGCTGGAGGCGTAAGCCTGCGCCAGTTCATCACCGCGCAGAAAGCCTGTAAACACGGTGCCTTCGGGCGCTTCCGAGCGGAGCGCGGGCAACGCGGGTCCGTCCCCCGTTACAACCAGCGTCACGTTTTTCTGCCGCGCCTGGAGCCTGCGCATGGTTTCCGGCAGCAGATCGACGTCCTTTTCCGCCGCGACGCGGCCTACGTAGAGCACAATCGTCTGATCCGCCAGCGCGTACCTGCTGCGGAACTCCTGCGCGCGTTTGGAGGGTGAAAATAAATTCGTATCGATTCCCCGCGACCAGATGGAAAGGTTCCTGTACCCGATGGACTGCATGTGGTTCAGCGTTTCCTGCGTTGGAACAAAAATGCGGCGGCTCCTTCTATGGAACCACCGGAAGTAATCGTCCACCGTGCCTTTCAGCCCGCTCAGCGAGGGGTAATAGCGAATATAGTGGTCGATGTTGGTGTGGTAGGAAGACACGATGGGCAGCTGCTTTGCGCGCGCGTAATACCGGCCAGCGTTGCCAATGCCAAACTCGGTCACCAGATGAACCAGATCGGGCTGGAACGCATCCAGCACGCCGCCCAGCCGCGGCAGCCAGGGAAGCGAAAACTTGCACTCATTATAAATGGGAAGCGGAACCGCTCTGGAGCAGATGATGCCGGAATCGGACCCGCGCTCCTCGCCTTCGTAGTACGGCACATGGAACTGGTGCTCAATATTGTGCTGCTCCAGATACCGCTTCAAATAGGACAGTGTGTTGGAAACGCCGTTGATCTGCGGCAAAAACGTGTCCGAAAAATACGCAATTTTCATGTCAGCCCCCGATGCCTTGTCTATCATTATTGATTGATTCTACCGCTCAGATGTAAAGCGCAGACGTTGCGTTTGTAAAAAAGCGGCATACGTCACACGCGTTCCTCCGTCCGTATTGCTTGTTCATGACGAAGAAAGCGTAAAGCGCGCGGGCTCCGTTTGCGGCTTTGTTTATTGCGATTTGAAAAAGCAGTGCCATTTTACGGTTTGCTGACGATCCGTTGACTTTCTTCAAATACTCGTATGGTATAAATCAATCTGGGCTTTCAGCAATGCGAGTGATCGCGCGCAAAACAGCGCGTGCAGATCTCGGCTGCAATCGGAGAGTTTTCAGGATGGTTTTTTCAGCATGATTTATGGACTTGTCGATATGGGCGCAAACTCGATTCGCCTCTCCATCTATGAGGTCAAGGACGGCGGCACGAAACTGCTGGTCAACAAGAAAGAAACAGCCGGTTTGTCTTCTTACGTGATCAACGGCGTACTCTCCAAAGACGGCATCAAACGAGCCTGCCGCGTGCTGAAAGGCTTCCTGTCGATTCTCGACAACTTCGGCATCACCAGCGTGCATGTATTCGCAACCGCGTCGCTGCGTAACATCGCCAATACCGAAGAAGCGGTTGAACGGATTAAAAAGGAAACCGGCATTGCGGTGGACGTGCTCACCGGCGCGGAGGAAGCGCGGCTGGACTTTATTGGAATTTCGAATTTCGGCGGCATCCGGGACGGCATACTGATCGATATCGGCGGCGGCAGCACGGAACTTGCCGAATTTGGCGAAGGTCGGGTCATCACGGCTTCGAGTATGCCAATCGGCTCGCTCAACCTGTTTCTGCATCACGTCAAGGATATCTTCCCGAGCGAAAAGATGTGCCGCGATATCCGCGCGGAAGTCAAGTTCGAGCTGGATAAGCTGGAGTTTTCCGGCAGAAAACGGTACCCCTACCTGTACGGAATCGGCGGCACCATCCGCGCAACGGCGAAGCTCGCAAACGATATGTTCACCCTGCCCGACGACAATCAGGAGATCAGCTTTCAGCATCTTTGCGAGATCCTGCAGGTTTACCGGCAGTCCAGAGAGCAGGTTCGCAAGAGCATCCTGCAGACGTCCCCGGAGCGCATGCATACGCTTGTGCCCGGAATGATCCTGCTCAAAGCCGTCGCAAAACGCTTTGAAGGCGATATCATCCTTGCAAACAACTATGGCGTGCGAGAAGGCTATCTCTTCGAGAAAGTTTTAAACGCCTGAAAAGCGATAAACAAACGCGATTCCGGTTCGGAAATACTCAAAACATAAAAAAGGCAACACACAAACGCGATTCCGGTTCGGAAATACTCAAACGCTTAGGGAGCTATGCATGAACGCGATTCTAAATGAAATGCGCCATACCCAAAACAGGGAGCTGTCGTGGCTGCGGTTTAACGAGCGTGTTTTGGAGGAAGCTTCGGATCCTTCCGTCCCGCTGTATGAGCGCTTTAAGTTTCTGGCGATTTTTGCCAACAATCTCGATGAGTTCTTCATGATCCGCGTCGGCAGCCTCTGCGATTTGTCGCTGCTAAAAGAGCCGCATATCGACAACAAATCCGGCATGACCGCGCAGGAGCAGCTCGATGCCATCTACCGCGCCGTCCAGCCGCTCAGCGAGCGAAAGGAACAGATCTACCTTCAGCTGGAGAAGGAACTGCGCGAGTATGACGTCTACAACCTCGCCGTCGGCGAACTGGACGGAGCGGAAAAGAAATACGTCCAAGGTTATTTCGAGTCCTACGTACTGCCCGTGCTTTCTCCGCAGATTATCGACGCGCATCATCCGTTTCCGCATCTAGAGAACAAATCCCTGCAGATCGCCGTCCTTTTGGAGACGCGTCAGGGCAGCCGGTTTGGCATTATCCCGGTGCCAAAATCCCTGCCCCGCGTCGTCGCCCTGCCCGGCGGCGGGATGCGGTATATTCTACTGGAAACGCTGCTGGTGGAATATGCGGATCAGGTTTTCGAGCGGTATGAAACGCTGGAAAAAACCGTGCTCTCCGTAACGCGGAACGCAGATATCAATCCCGACGACGAAGCGTACGAACTGGAGGAAGATTTTCGCCTCCGGATGAAAAAGGCGCTCAAAAAGCGCGCGCGTCTCGCGCCAGTCCGGCTTGAAATCGCCAGCAGGGTCAGCCGCGAGTTTTTGCAGTATCTCTGCGACAAGCTCAGTTTAAAAAAGCAGCATGTGTTTCAAAGCGCGGCGCCGCTGGATCTTGGATATGTGTTTTCTCTGGAATCAAGGTTCTCCGCCGTTGAAAAACGCAGCCTGCTCAACCTGCCGTTTGAGGCGAAGCGGCCGGCCGATCTGGACGAAAAAGAAAGCATGTTTGCCCAGATCGCGCGGCGGGACATCCTGCTGTTTCATCCTTACGAAAGCTTTTCGCCGTTTCTGCGCTTTGTGCGGGAAGCGTCTTACGATCCCGCCGTCATCTCCATCAAAATTACGATTTACCGCATCGACAAGCAGTCCCGCCTTGCCGAATACATGATCATCGCCGCGGAAAACGGCAAGGACGTCACCGTCATGCTGGAACTGCGCGCGCGTTTTGACGAGCAGAACAACATTGAGTGGGCGGAACGGCTGGAAGAAGCGGGCTGCCGCGTGCTTTACGGCATAGAAGGGTTCAAGGCGCATTCCAAAATTTGTCTGGTGACCCGACGCGAACGCGGAAAACTGCAGTACTATACGCAGATTGGCACCGGTAACTACAACGAGCGCACGGCGGCGCTGTATACCGACTTTTCGCTCATGACCGCGCATGCCGGAATCGGCAGCGATGCAAGCGAGCTTTTTAAGAACATCTCCATTTCAAACCTCGACGGGCACTACAATTACTTTCTCGTTTCCCCTTCCGGTCTGAAGCGGAGTCTGCTTTCCCTGATCGACGGGGAAATCGAAAAAGCGCGCGCAAACCGCCCCTGCGGCATTCTCATCAAGATCAATTCCCTGACCGACCGCGACCTGATCGACAAGCTGGCGGAAGCATCCTGCGCGGGCGTGCAGATTGACATGATCATCCGCGGCATCTGCTGCCTGCTGCCCGGCATACCGAGCCTTACGGAAAACATCCGCGTCATCAGCATTGTTGGTCGGTTTTTGGAACATGCGCGCGTCTATGTCTTTGGCAGAGGGGACGAGAAGCGCCTTTACATTGCCTCCGCCGATTTGATGACGCGAAACACGCAGCGCCGCGTCGAAGTCGCCTGCCCGATACTGGATCCCCGGCTTCGCGACCGCATTTGCGATGTGCTGCATCTGCAGCTGCGGGATAATCAAAAAGCACGCCGCTTGCTGCCAAGCGGTGTTTACGAGCGCATCGTTGCCGCGCCTATGGAAGCATTCAGCAACCAGGAGTTCTTCATGCGAGAAACGGAGCTGGTCTGCGCCATCCAGGCGGAGAGCGAACCGCGCGTCACCGTTTGGAAGCGCGCCGCCCGCGCGTTTGCGAGCCTGTTTGCCGCAGGCAGCCGAACAAGCTGAACAGCTTTCGGCTTCATTTTTTGCTTCCCGCACTGCTGTACATCTGCGGGATTTGCCCGTATCGCAAATTCGTACTACAATGATCGTATCGTTTGTTTACCGACGATTAAAAACGAATGCGACTGTGTGGTGACAACCTTTGGCCAGTTTACAATCAACCCCGGAAATCCTTGCGCCGGTGGGCGGCGAGGAACAGCTGCTCGCCGCAGTGCGCTGCGGCGCAAACGCCGTCTACCTCGGCGGCAATAATTTCAACGCGCGGAGAAACGCCGAAAACTTTGCCGAAGCCGATCTGCAAAAAGCGGTCTCGTATTGCCATGCGCGCAATGTGAAAGTCTATATCACCGTCAATACGCTCATTCTGGATTCCGAACTCGGCATGCTGGAAGAAGAAGCCGACCGGATCGCCAGCGCGGGCGCCGACGCGGTGATCATTCAGGATATGGCCGTGCTCCGGCTGTTTGCCAGCCGCTACCCGACGCTCAAACGCCACGCCTCCACCCAAACCGCCGTGCATAACGTTGACGGCGCGCGGTTTTTGCAAGATATCGGGTTCGACAGCATCGTGCTGGCGCGCGAACTCTCGCTTGGTGAAATGGAGTCCGTCTGCTCGGCTGTGACTATTCCAACGGAAGCGTTCGTCCACGGCGCGCACTGTATGAGCGTCTCCGGCGCGTGCACGCTCTCCGCCATGCTTGGCGGCAGGAGCGGCAACCGCGGGCTCTGCGCACAGCCCTGCCGACTGGACTGGACCTGCGGCGAAAAGCGGTACGCGCTCTCGCTCAAGGATCTGTCGCTCATTTCGCATCTATCCGATATGGCAAATGCAGGCGTTCGTTCCTTCAAAATCGAAGGCCGCATGAAGCGGCCGGAATATGTTGCCGCCGCGGTGACCGCCTGCAGGCAGTCGCTCACGGGCAAACCGTTCGACGAAGAGACGCTCCGCGCGGCGTTTTCCCGCAGCGGCTTTACCGACGGGTACCTGACCGGCAAGCGAAACGCGGAGATGTTCGGCTACCGAACCAAAGAAGACGTAACGGACATGGGCAGCGTACAAAAAGCCCTCGCCGCGCTGTACAAAAACGAAACGCCGCTGGTGCCGGTCGACCTCAGCTTTGAACTGGACGAACATGCGGCGCGGCTCTCCGTCAGCGACGGCATAAACGAAACTTCCGTGGAGTCGGACGCGCCGGAACTGGCGATCCACCGCGCGCTGGACGAAACTAGCGCGCGTCAGAATCTGGAGAAAACGGGCGGCACGCCGTTTTTTGTACGTTCTTTTACCGCAAAGATTGCCGAAGGGTACATCCTCTCCGCCGGCGCGCTGAACGCGCTCCGCCGCGAAGCGCTCGAAAAACTGCTGGAAGCGCGCTCGCAGATTGCGCCGCACCATCGTCAGCCGTTCGAATGGGAGCCGTCTTCGCGCCGCGTTTTGCTGCCGGAACAGCCCGCCCTTTGGGCGCGATTTTACGACGAGCGGCAGATGAAAAGCGCAGAACCGTTCGAAAAAATTCTACTGCCCGCCGAACGCATCACAGTCGAAACGATCCGGCGCTTTGGCGGCAAACTCGTGGCGCAACTCCCGACGCTGCTGTTTCCGGAGGATGAACCGGCGTTTGACGAGCATCTCAGCGCGCTTGCCAAAGACGGGTTAATGGAAGTTTGGACAAACAACATCTACGGCGTTGCGTTGGGAAAACGGCTGGGGCTCACCGTGCACGGCGGCTTCGGCCTGAACGTAACCAATACGCAATCTCTGCTCTTTTACGAAACGCAGGGTTTATCCAGTCTGACTGTTTCCTTTGAGCTTGCCATGGCAAAGATCAAAGCGCTGGGCGGAATCATTCCGCGCGGTGTGGTTTCCTACGGCAATGTGCCATTGATGCACCTGCGAAACTGTCCCGTGCGCGCCGCCATCGGCTGCATAGCCTGCGCGAAGTCAGGCAGCCTGACAGACCGCCTGCAGATTTCGTTTCCCGTCGAGTGCGAGGAAATGCGCTCCGCCGACCTGCTCAACAGCGTGCCCATCGACCTTGCCGGGCGGAGTCTCGGCGGGCTGGATTTTCAGTTATTGTATTTCACAAGGGAAAGCGCGGATGAGGTTGCTGAGATCACAACGCGCTTTCTGTCCGCGCAAAAAACGGACAAGCCGCATACGGGCGGGCTGTATTACCGCGAATTGCTGTAACAATATGATTCGTAATTCATAAATGTGGGTTTTGTAGCATAGCAGAGCAATTGGATTTGTTGCCTGCTTTTTTATGTTTCCTCGCTCATATACAGTGTAATAAATTTATTTGTTGAAATACGCCGTGAATCGTGCTATTGTTCACTGGATGACACATTGTGACCGATTCTTTTCATCGCTGATCGATAACCGTCAAAAAACTTCATTTCCGGAGGCATAACCGCATGGAAGAAAGCATGAATCAGAGCGTCGAAACGGAACAACCAGCCGCACAGGACGACCGCCAGCCAATCATTTTCGTCGCCAACCCCAAGGCACAGTGGCACTGGTATTCGCTGAGCGCGCCGATTTCTTCGTTTATTTGTCTCGCGGCGATCATCGGGGTGGCGATCTATATGCTCGCCGACGCGAGCCGATGGACTAAACTCTCCGGCGTACTGCTGCTGGTCTTCGGCATCCCCTACATCGTCTACTATTTTTACCACTATTTTTCGAGCCGCAAGTACATAGCCACGCGCGCCGAACTCACGGAAGAGTATCTGGAAGCCTCCTGCAAGGCATATACCAGGCGGTTTGCGTTATCGGATTTGACGCTGACCTTCAGCTATTCGAGCTCCTATACGCTCTGCATCATCGCCGCAACGGCGGACGATTACGTTGCGATTCCGTGCCCGACGTGCTATATTTTTTCAAAAGAGGGCACCCAGCTGCTCAAACCCTTTTACGCCATCAACAAGCGCCTGATGGAGCTCAATAAAAACCACGTCAACTACAAGCGCAATAAAAAAGCGCGCAAGCTCAACCCCTTCAAGGTGCCGCAGTTCGTGTTTGAAACGGAATTCTATACCCACCGCGCAAATGCGCTGATCGACCGCCTGAAACAGCGCATCCCGTTTGCGCTTGCGCCGAAGAAAGCACCGGAAGAAGCGGTTTCGAAGTATTTCGACTGAACGCACCAATCCATACGAAAGAACAGCGCCGGAAGCGCGGAAAACGCACCGGCAAATCAGAGGCACTTATGAAATTGACTGGAACTGCGGTTTCCGGCGGGATTGCGATCGCGCCGGCGTTTGTCTACCGCCCATTCACGCCCGAAGTAACCGAAGCCTATATCGAAGCGGATGCTGCCGACGCCGCGTTCGAAGCGTTCGAGCGCACACGCTCCGCCGTCAGCGCGGAACTGCTCGCCATCTGCGAAAGCTTTTCGGCGGGTGACAGCGACAAGGCGGATATCCTGCGCGCGCATATCGAGCTTCTCAACGACGTCGCCATTACGGAAGAAGTCGAGCGGCGCATCCGCTCCGAACACATGGATTATCTATACGCCATCGAAACGACGTTCACGCTCTTCGGGGACATGATGGCGTCGCTGGACGATCCTCTGCTCAAAGAGCGTGCGACGGACGTTCTGGACGTCAAATGCCGCCTGCTCTGCGCGTGCCTCGGCGTACGCCGTATGACGCTCAAGGACGTGCGTGAGCCTTCTATTATCTGCGCGCACGACCTCATGCCCTCCGACACGGCGACGCTGAACCGCGCCATGGTCGCGGGGATCGTCACGGAAACCGGAGGCATCACCTCGCATTCCGCCATCATTGCGCGCAGTTACGGCATCCCCGCCGTGCTCGGTGTGGATCACGCGATGGACGCGGTTTCCGGCGGAGAAACACTGATTCTTGACGCGTCGGCGGGAACGGTGATCGTCTGCCCCACCCCGGAAGAGATGAGCCGGTATACCGAGCAGAAAGCCAGCTACGACGCGCACCTCGAAACCGTGCGCTCTTATACGGACGCGGTGCCGGTCACAACCGACGGCAAGCGAATCCTCGTGTGCCAGAACATCGGTTCCGCCGACCGTGAGGAGCTGAAAAACGCTCCTTATGTGGACGGCGTCGGACTGTTTCGCACCGAGTTTCTCTATATGCAGGGTGCACAGCTGCCCGGTGAGGAAACGCAGTACCAAGCCTACAAAGCCGTTGCCGAAACCTTCGGCGCGCGTCAGGTCATCCTGCGCACGCTGGATATCGGCGGCGATAAGTCGCTGAGCTGCCTGCCTCTGCCAAAGGAGGATAATCCCTTCCTCGGCATTCGCGCGCTGCGGCTCTGTTTTTCGCACCCGGATCTGTTTCGCACGCAGATTCGCGCCATTCTCCGCGCCAGCGTCTGCGGCAGCCTCGCTATGATGTTCCCCATGGTTGGCACCATCGACGATATCCGCCGTGCCAAAGCCGTCGTGGAGGACGTAAAAAACGAGCTCCGCACCGAAGGGATTCCGTTCAACGAGCAGATCCCCATCGGCATCATGATCGAAATCCCCGCCATCGCCATCCTGGCCGAAGCCGCCGCCGAGGAAGTCGATTTTGCCAGCATCGGCACAAACGACCTCTGCCAGTACATGCTGGCGGTGGATCGCCTGAACCCTGAAGCCGCGCCCTATTATCAGTTTTTTAATCCCGCGGTGTTTCATGTGCTCAAACATACGGCGGACGCGTTTCAAAAGACGGGCAAGCCCCTGAGCGTCTGCGGCGAAATGGCGGGAAACCCGCAGATTGCCGCCGTGCTCGTTGGTCTGGGCATCCATAAGCTCAGCATGTCCTTTTCCAGCGTTCCCGCGGTCAAGCGGGTCATCACCGGCATGAGCAGCGAGCAGGCAGCAACACTGGCGCAGGAGATTTTAAAGTTGAAAACCGCCGCGGAGATCGAAGCGCACCTCCACGCCGCGCTGGACGCGCTCTGCTGATTCGCGCCGAAGCAACCATCAACCATCCGTCACTTTTTTAACCAACAGGAGGCATTGATCATATGTACGCAAAGACCACGGAAATTCGGAATACGACCGGCCTGCACGCAAGGCCCTGTGCGGAATTCGTCGCAAAAGCAAAGACGTTCGCTGCGGACGTTACGATTCGCAAAGCAGACGCGCCAAACGCCGTCAACGCAAAGTCCATGGTGCTGGTGATGACGCAGGGGTTCAACAAGGGAACCGTTGTGGAGCTCAGCGCAGCGGGCGCGGACGAAGTCCAGGCCATCGAATCGCTGACCGCCTTGATCGAGTCCGGCTTTGGCGAACTGTAAACGTTCGCCAACCCAGAGAGCATCTGCACCAAAAAATGCACCGCTTCAAACGGTGCATTTTTCTTTATTCATGCTTATTCCGAAATCACGATCTGAATCCCCATCGACTCCAGCGCGGTTTTTGCGCCGGGGTCGAGCGCGGGATCGGTAAAGAGATAGTGCACCTGGCTCGGCGTTGCCGTAATGGTCGCCCCGCCCTGCATGCTGCGATACTTCGAACTGTCGGCCAAGACGGAAACTTCCTTGCTGCAGCTCATGCAGTGCTCGTAGATATCCGCCGAAGCGTTGGTGATGGTAAAGCCGAACCGCTCGTCGAAGCCCGCCGCGCCCATGAACATGAAGTCCGCTTTGAGCCGCTCCAGCCCCGTGTTGTAGATCAGCCCGCTGCTCTCCTCCTCGCGGTAGTTATACAGCCCGCCCAGGATGATCAGCTGGATGGTCGTCGAGTAGCGCAGGCTGTTGAGCACGAGGATGGAGTTGGTTACGACGGTTACGTTCATATGCTCGATAAAGGGGCACATCTCGCAGACGGTCGTTCCGCCCATCAGAATGATGGTATCGTGCTTTTTAATCAGGCTCGTCGCTTTTTTCGCAATGGCAACCTTCTGTGCCTTGTTCAGGCGGTTGCGCATTTGAAAATCTGTCATCTGCCCAAAGTCGGCAATGGACATCGCTCCCCCGTGAATGCGCGTAATCTGGCAGTTCTCCTCCAGCTTTTCCAAAACGCGCCGGATCGTGCTCTCGCTGACCTGAAAATGCTCGCAGAGCGACTGCGTACTGACAAAATTGCTCTGGCGGATATAGTCCAGCACCTCGTTACGGTCGATCATGGTACCCCTCCTGCAGATTTTCTTATGCGCTTATGATCATTATACGCATTTCCGGGCAAAAAGAGAACATACAACCTTGTTGTGACCGAATAAAGTCATAATTATAATCGTAATCCGTCATAATTTGAAGATTTACCGTTGACAATGGAAGATTTCAACATTATAGTGTTACTAACGATCACAAATTGAAACAGCAGCACATCTAATTTGCAAGCACGGTGCACTATGGGCTGTCGGTTGACAGCGGCATATTATTTAGAACGCAGGAGGACAGAATGGACTATAAGATGACACCGGAAGAAATGGCGGCCGGCAGAGCGGCGCTCATGGGTGGAAACGTTGGCGGCAACTTTGAACTGCTCGTCAAGGAAGCGCATGGGTCAACCATTGTTGATATGAACGGTAAGGAATACCTCGACTGCACCAGCCAGGCCTGGAGCATGAACATCGGTTTTTCGCATCCCAAGGTCATCGCCGCGGTGCAGGAGCAGGTGAACCATTATATGCATATCCGCACCAGCTTTGAAACCGTGCCCAAGCTGATGCTCTCCAAGCGCCTCGTCGAAATGGCGCCGGGCAAACTCAAAAAGGTCTCTTACTGCCTGCACGGCGGCAACGCCATTGAAGGCGCCATCAAACTCGCCATCCGCAACAACCCCGGCAAGAGCAAGTTCATTACGTTCTATGACGGCTACCACGGGCGCACCTTCACCTCCATGAACATGTGCTGGCCGCACCCGAACACCGGGTTTGTGAGCTATATGAACGCGGCTGTCCGCGTGCCGCAGGCATACTGCTACCGCTGCCCGATGGGCAAGACCTGCGGCTACCCCAAGTGCGGCCTGCAGTGCGCCAGCTTCCTCGAAGACGCGGTGAAAAACGCGGTGGACGGTGGCCCCTGCGCGCTGATTATGGAACCCATTCAGGGCAACGGCGGCATGATTGAATACCCCGTGGAGTTCTATAAAGCCGTTCGGGATATCTGCGACCGCAACAACATGCTGCTCATCTGGGACGAGATTCAAACCGCGTTCTGCCGTCCCGGCACGTATTTTTCCAGCGAGCGCTACGGCGTCGTACCGGACGTTCTGGTGTTTGGCAAGGCGCTCGGCGGCGGGTTCCCCATTGCGGGTTTCCTCTCGCGCGAAGACTTGCAGCCGCTTTCTCTGGGCGATCAGAGTTTTACGTTTGCGCACTTCCCCGTGAGCATGGCGGCGGCAAACGCGACTCTCGACGTCATGGAAGAGGAAGACATCTGCGGCCAGTTCCGCGAAAAGGGCGCGTATGCCACCAAGCGCCTGCTCAAGATGAAGGACAAGCACGACTGCATCGGCGACGTGCGCGGCCCCGGCCTGATGATTGGCGTCGAGCTTGTGAAAAACAAGGAAACCAAGGAAAAGTTCTGCGAAGCGGAAGCGTACTTCGTTTCGGAAGCGTTCAAACGCGGCGTGATCGTCGGCGGCAGCAAATACGCGGGCCTCGGCAACGTGGTCAAGCTCAAGCCCCCGGCAGTGATCACCTATAAGGAACTGGATACGGTGCTCGACCTTTACGACGAGCTGTTCACCGAAATCGATAAAATGCTGTAAATTCGGCTCTTGCTGCGGCGTAAGCGCAGGAGCGTACTTCGTAACATAACCCAACAGACTTCTCTTCTTTTCTGAAATGCGATAAGCTAACATCCGTTGCGGCGCGGGATCAGGCGCCCGCGCCGCGGCGGGGAGCGAACAATCTCCTCAACACATCCGAAACGAGGCATCTTACATGAGTCTGTTCAAAAAACACACCGAAGGCAGAATCGTATTGACGACCGAAGTAAAAAAAATCGGCTCCGGCGCAAGGGAGTTCCTGGCGGAAAAGATGATCATCTTCTTTGGCGAAAAAGCGCCGGAATACCTTGCCGAACACTGCTTCATCATTGGCGACGCTTCCGGCAGCTACACGCTTTCGGTTGGAGATACGCTCGGCATCGGAACGAGCCGGTACAAGATCACCGCGGTGGGCGACGTAGCAAAACAGAACTTTCAGGCGCTGGGGCACCTGGTCGTTCAGTTCGACGGCGCAAAGGCAGCGTCGCAGCCCGGCATGATCCATGTGGAAGCAAAAAAGATGCCCGAAATCGAGATTGGAACAAAGCTGACGCTGGAAAAAGCGTAACCACTGTCAAACATCAAAGACTTCAAACGAGAAACCATCAACACAGATTATTTTCAACTGAAAACGCTGATTGGGATCAAGCGTGATTGCAGCTTTTATCAGCTTATAGCTGAATTCTGCAAGAGGCGGCGGAATTGCCTAGAGCCGACCGGAAGCGTGACGCGCTCAATAAAATAAAAAACACGGGAGGTATTTTTCATGGTTAGTTTTGCTGAGGCGTTCTCGGCGATATTCGCGGCCTGCGGCGCGAGCCTGGTCGGCAACATCACCGGATTGCTGCCGTCGATTCTCGTATTGCTCATGCTGTTCAACACCATCTGTCTGTTGGTCGGCGGCGAACGGATCGAACGATTCTCCAAGTTCCTTGCGAAAAACAAAATCCTGTCCTACACTGTTCTTCCCTTTGTCACCTGGTTCTTCCTCTGCAACCCGATGGTCTACAGCGCCGGTAAGTTTCTGCCTCAGAGACAGCGCGCGAGCTTCATCGACATCGTGGCCACCACGAGCGGACCCATGATGAGTATCTTCCCCCATGTCAATCCCGCCGAGTTCTTCGTATGGTGGGGCATCGCCTCCGGCGTAGACGCGCTGGGAATCTCCACGATTCCGCTCGCGATCCGCTTCTTCATCGCCGGTTGGGTGCTGGCAGTTTGCCGCGGCTTTATTACAGAAGGTCTGTGGGTGTACTTTGCAAAGCGCGATGGCCTCGAAGTCAACCGCTAAGGAGGGGAAACCATGAATTACAGAAGCGTTAAAATCAGCAAAGGCATCTCCGGCTGGGGCAAGTATCTGATCGTCGCCCCGAAGGAAGGCAAAGATAAGGTCATCTCCGTGACCGGCGGCGGCATCCACCCGCTCGCAAAGAAGATTGCCGAACTCTCCGGCGGTATCGCCGTGGACGGTTTTACCAACCCCGTTGCCAATGAGGAAGTCTTCTGCGCGGTCGTGGACTGCGGCGGCACCCTCCGCACGGGATTATACCCCAAGATGGGCATCCCCACAGTCAACATCCTGGATGGCGGCCCCGCGGGCGTCTATGCCGAATACTGCAAAGAAGATAACTTTGTATCCGGCACGAAAGAAAAAGATATTGTGCTAGCCGAGGAGGGCGAGATTCCTATGGATAAAGCGTCTGAACCCGTGAAAGCCGCCGCCCCCGCCGCGGAAACAACGCGCAAAAAGGGCATCATCGGCGGTTTGGCCTTCGTGATGGAAAAGATCGGCCGCGTCATCGGCAAGATCGTCGGCGCGTTCTTTGCCGGCGGCCGCCAGGCGGTCAACATGCTGGTGACCAACATCCTGCCGTTCTTGATCTTCCTTTCGTTCATTCAGGGCGTGATGACCAGCACCGGCTTTGGCAACTGGATTGCCAACGGACTTTCGGTCTTTACCGGCAGCCTGATCGGCATCGTGCTGTTTGCGCTGATCATCGGCATCCCGGTGCTCTCGCCGCTGCTCGGGCCTGGCGCGGCCGTTCAGTCCGTGCTCGGCACGCTCATCGGCGCGCAGATCGCCGCCGGCATTGTGCCGCTCTCGCTGGCTCTGCCCGCACTGTTCGCCATCAGCGTTGTGGACGGCGCGGACTTCATCCCCGTTGCCTGCTCTCTTGGTGAAGCGGAACCGGAAACCGCGCGCATCGCGGTGCCCGCCGTGCTGTTCAGCCGCTTTATCACCGCGCCTCTGGCCGTGCTCATCGGCGCGTTGTTCTCGATTGGCCTGTTCAAATAAGAAACAGAACGTGATATCATCAGCGGGGTGGAGAGAATTATTTCTTCACCCCGCTGGCATTTTGTTTGCCTTCGAGTATTAACGCAGGAGACGAAACATGAGTAAAAAATCAGTTGGGTTCGGCGGAATCATGGAGTCGTTTTTTCAGCGGTTTGTGCCTAACGAAGTGCCCGGCAATCAAGGCCGCTTTGGCTACGACCCTTCCAACCCGATTCCCGTTGCGGGCATTCAGGGCGAGTACCTTTACCTTTCCCGGCTCAAAATGGAGAGCGGCGAACGGCTCTATTACCGCCATAACGGCAGCTGCTACGCCGCCAACAGTGCAAACGAGATCGACCGGTTTACCTTGACCAATTCCGTCGGAACCACGGTCTGCGAACTCTATATGGATAAGCTCCATGTCGGCAACTCCCAGAAAGTGCCGCAGGGACTCCTGCTGGACTGACGATGACGTTCCGCTCAGTCCGGTATCGTTGCATAAAATCCGCACTGGCTGACTCAAAACTACGTTTCGAGCCGGCCTTTTGTTTTATTCTCCCCCGCCGCACAGTTTCGCCGCTGCCGTAAAACGAGTGTTTCATCCGCAGAGCGCGTCGAATTTTATCGGCGGTTATGGATTTTGTTACAATGTATTTTTGTAAAAAATTTCTGGAAATCAGCTCTTTTATCCTTGCCGGAAAATTCCGTTTTTACAACCGGCGGCCTGCGGCGGCGCGCCTGATATCGGCCTTTTCTTTACGCAAAATACAGTGCGGAATGATCCGCGCGCATGCGTTTTATCGGGATTCGTATAGAACTACCGATTGCTATTGGAGGCGATATAGCATATGATAATGAAAATATTACTCGCAATCAAAAGGTAATTTCGGTTCTTTGCGAGGAAAAAAACGCGCCGTTTCGCCCATTGGGCGGGTGCTCTGACCGCTAAAAAACGACACGTTCCGCACAGGAAATATACTGTACTGCGGTTTAGCCGCCACGCTGGCGATGTCAGTTGTTCGATCCCAACCACGAGAGGAGGTTTCGCCTAAGCTGTTTTCCGAACGATCCGTTTGTTGCCAAAAGCAAAGCGGGTTTGACCCCGGATGAAACAGCTCTGGCACTGGAAAAATGCAGGATTCACAAATCCCCGCGGTGGAAAACGCCGCAGCACCCAGTTCGGTGAAAACACGCTTCGATGGTTCAAAAGCCATCGCCCTCATCGGCGACATCTGCTTTGCATTCTGGCTTTTTACGGAAGCCGTGCTGGCGCACACAACGATTTCGCAAATTGCGCTCGTGCTGGTGATGCTTGCGTCGTTTGCTTTGGTGTTGACGAAAAAGAAAGCCTGCTTTTCCTACTGGATGATCCTTTCAGCGCTGCTGATTATCTGGAATACGCTCGGCATCTATTTTTGGAGCATCGACGCCGCAGTAACAAAAGACGCGGTTCAGACGTTTGTCGTCAACTTCGTCTTCTTTGCAGCAGTCTTTCAATACCTTGTGCTGCGCGGCAATTTTGAGCGGGTTCTTACGATGTATCTGCTTGCGTTCTGCGCCATTATCGCGTATCTCGTCATCATGATCGGGCCCGCCAACATCCTGGTCACGCGACTCGGATGGTTCATTGGCATCAACTCCAATAAAATAGGAATCCTCACGACGTTCGCGCTGGCGATTTCTCTTTATAAAGTGTTCAACGCCCGCTACTGGGCGCTGATTCCGCTGTTCCTCTCTCTGGCCGGGGAAGTGCTGGCGCTTTCGTTTACGGCGCTGGCGGGCGCGGCGGTCATCGTTGTCGTCTTTATCCTGATTGCCTGGCCAAAGTACTGGCCGCTGAAAATTCTCGCCATGCTGGTGCTCGGCGTCGGCGCGTCGATCATCCTCGTCAAGTTCTGGCCGCTGGCAACCGTAAAATATAACGATACCATTGCCGCGCTCACAACGCCGCCGCAGCCGTTTGGCAGCTCGATTGTCCACCGCCGCTGGCTGATCCAGTTCGGGTTCCAGCATTTTCTTGAACGCCCCGTCACTGGCTTTGGAAGCAACTGCTTCCACTTATTAGAAGGCGCGGCCAGAGGCAACGAGGGTACTTACGCGCACAACAACTACATCGAGCTGCTGGTAGACGGCGGCGCGGTGCAGTTTGTGCTGTATTACGCAATCTCGGTCATCGCGCTGATTCGCGCGTTCCGCGGCAAACACGAAAAGAAACTCACCGCCCGCAAGGCGCTGGCGGTGTTGTATATTGCCATGCTTGTAATCGAATTCGGCACAGTCGTCTGTTTCGAGCGCGAACGGCTGATCATCCCGATTTTGCTGATCGCCTCCACCTTCCCGGATCCTTCCGAAACGGGCGGCAAGTGGCTGAAAACGGATTTTCATCTGCGTAGAAAGAAGCAGCCGCAAAGTCAGGAAGCGATTGAAGCCTGACGCGCCCCGGCAAAACGGCGCGGCTGGAACGGTTCTTGAGCGTCTGCAAGGATGCCGTAAAAATCGGAGCGCGTTTGCGGCGATGGTAAATTTCGAAAAGAGTTCACCTTTAGCCGCCGTCCCGGTAATGAAAATGCGGCGGAAAAATGGTAAAATACAGTATGCAAAATGACGACCCTGCCTTTGAACATAGCATCTTCGCATCCAACGACCCCGGACTCACCATATCCGTGGTCGTTCCTACGTGCAACGCCGCCCGCTGGATCGGCGAACTGCTGCGGCAGCTGAACCGGCAGACGCGCAAACCCGACGAAATCCTCGTTGTGGACTCGGCTTCCGAAGACGCGACGGTGGAAACTGCGCGATCCTTTTTCGGTGTGCGCGTAATCGAAATCGACCGCGCGCGCTTTGACCACGGCGAAACGCGGGATATGGCGCTGCGCGAATCCGCCGGGGACGTGATCTTTTTTCTGACGCAGGATGCGGTTCTGCAAAACGAACGCTATATCGAAGAAATGCTCATTGCGCTCTCGGCGCCGCGCGTTGCCTGCGTCTGCGGAAGACAGATTGCCCGAAGCGACGCGCCTTTGTATGAAAAGCTCACGCGGGAATTCAATTATCCCGAAAAAAGCTTCGTTCGCGGCGCGGAATCGATTGAGACGATGGGGATCAAAGCGTTTTTCCTCTCGGACGTATGCTCGGCTTACCGCAGGGACGCATACCTAGCGGTCGGCGGGTTCGACTATCCGATCTCAACCAACGAGGATATGCTCATTGCCGCAAAGTTCCTGCACGCGGGTTACCGGATTGCCTACTGCGCTGAGGCCGCGGTCTATCATTCGCATGCGTTTACGCTCAAAGAGGAGTACTGCCGCAACTACAAGATTGCGCTGACGCTGGAGCAGTACCGCGAACGGCTCGATTACGTCGGCGCTTCCCGCGAGGGGCTGCGGTTGGTGCGGTATGTGCTGCGCGGCTTGCTCCGTCAGGGCGCGCTATTGCAGAGCATTCGGTTTTGTCTGCTCTGCGCGGCAAAGTGGGCGGGAAACCGCGCCGGAAAACGGCGTCAGCAAGCAGCAACCGCCCGCTGGATGGCATAGTATACGGCTCGCCCCGGCGATCAGTCGGCAACATTACGGCAAAAGCACACAAAAAGGCAGCGGTATGATCAGTATTCTCATGGCAACCTACAACGGAGAGGAATACGTTTCCGGCCAGATCGAATCGCTGCTGCGCCAGACGGAGCAGGACTTTGTGCTGTATGTTCAGGACGACTGCTCCGGCGACAACACGTATTCCATCCTGCTGCAGTACGCCCGTCAGTACCCCGGCAAAATCATCGTTGGTCAAAACGAGCGCAACAGCGGAAGCGCCAAACTGAACTTTCTGGCACTGCTTGAAGAGCACGACGACGAATACCTGATGTTTTGCGACCAGGACGACGTTTGGCTGCCGGATAAAATCGAACGCACGTTGCGCGCCATGCACCAGGCTGAACAAACATACGGCAAAGAAACCCCGCTATTGGTGCATACCGACCTTTGTGTGGTCGATGAGGATTTGAAGGTAACACACCCGTCGTTTCGGCGGATGTCCAAGCTCGACTACCGGCGCACGGCGCTGAACAGCCTGCTCGTGCAAAACACGGTGACCGGCTGCACGGCAATGATCAACCGTGCGCTGAAACACTACGTTGCTTCCGTTTCCGAACAGTGCATCATGCGCGACTGGTGGCTGGCGCTCACCGCTTCGGCTTTCGGGCACATCGTCGCGCTGGAAAACGAGCAGACGGTGCTCTACCGCCAGCACGCGGCAAACGAAGTTGGCGCAAAGGACGCGGCATCCGCGGCATATGTCCTGGGGCGGCTGTTCCGTGTGCGCGAGACAAAAGGCATGGTTCATCAAACCTACCTTCAGGCGGAGGCGTTTTACCGGGCGTATGCGGATCGTTTATCGGCGCGCCAAATCGAGCTGCTGCAGGCGTACTGCTCAATTCCCAAGCGCAGTAAGCCGGGTCGGGTCTGGCAGTTGTTTGCTTTAAAAACATTCAAGCACGGGCTTGTGCGCGTGCTGGGACAGATCCTGTTTATATAAATACCAAACGAAGCTGAAAGGATGACTGTATGAAAGGCATTATTCTGGCCGGTGGAACGGGTACGCGGCTGTATCCGCTGACGATGATTACCAGCAAGCAGCTGCTGCCGGTGTATGACAAACCCATGATCTATTACCCGCTTTCGACGCTGATGCTCGCGGGGATTCGGGATATCCTGATTATTTCAACGCCGACCGACCTGCCGAACTTTGAACGGCTTCTGGGCAACGGAGAGCAGTTCGGCGTTCGCTTGAGCTACAAGGTTCAGCCATCTCCGGATGGGCTTGCGCAGGCGTTCCTGCTGGGCGAAGAGTTCATCGGCGGCGAGTGCTGCGCCATGGTGCTGGGCGACAACATCTTTTACGGCAGCGGCTTTCGAAGGATGCTCCAGCAGGCAATGAAAAACGCCGAAACCGGCCTTGCGACCATATTCGGCTACTACGTCAACGACCCGGAGCGCTTCGGCGTACTGGAGATGGACGACTGCGGCAAGGTGCTTTCCGTCGAGGAAAAGCCCGCGCACCCCAAATCGAACTACGCCATCACAGGCCTGTACTTTTACGACAGCCGCGTGGTGGAATATGCCAAGGCAGTCAAGCCCTCCTGGCGCGGCGAACTCGAAATCACCACGCTCAACGACATCTACCTGCAGGATGGTTCCCTCCACGCGCAGATTCTCGGACGCGGCTTTGCCTGGCTCGATACGGGTACGTTCGACAGCCTCAACGACGCGGCAAACTTCGTCCAGATGGTGGAAAAGCGCCAGGGCATCAAGATTTCCGCGCCGGAGGAGATTGCGTTTATCAACGGCTGGATCGACCAGAAAACGCTGCTGGAATCCGCGGCGCGCTACGGAAAATCGCCTTATGGCGAGCACCTCAAACGCGCTGCCGAAGGCAAGATCATCTATTGATTGAACAAAGCTTATACCAGCAATTTAGCGTATCAAACAAAGCGATTTTTGACCAAACGATACGGGGATTTAATAATAACGGCGTATCATCATTATAAGCCATCGGGAGGAACACAAAATGATCAACGGCATGATCGTTGGCTGCAACGGGCAGCTCGGAACGGAACTGGCTCAGCAGCTGACCAGCGGGCAGTCTGAACTCGGCGCTGTTCCGCAACTCTACCATGGCATCGCGCTGACCTGTCTGGACGTGCCGCAGATCGACATAACAAACCTGGCGGGAACCATCGCACTGGTGGAGCAATACCGCCCCGACGTCATTTGGAACTGCGCGGCATATACCAACGTCGACGGCTGCGAAACGCACGAAGACGACGCTTACCGCGTCAACGCACTGGGAGCCAGGAATCTCGCCATCGCCGCCGAGCGCATTGGCGCAAAGATTCTGCACGTTTCAACGGACTATGTGTTTTCCGGCGATGGAACGCAACCCTACCGGGAATATGACCTCCCCTGCCCCGTGAGCGTTTACGGAAAAACCAAACTCGCGGGCGAACAGTTCATTCAGACGTTTTCCAGCCGGTATTTCATTGTGCGCACCGCCTGGCTGTATGGCTATCACGGCAAGAATTTCGTCAAAGCGATTTTGAACAAGGCGCGCGCGGAGGGCAAGGTCACCGTTGTCAACGACCAGCGCGGCAATCCCACCAACGCGGAGGATCTGGCGTACCATATGCTCAAGATTGCCGCGACGGAAGAATACGGCGTTTACCACTGCACGGGAAACGGCGAGTGCAGCTGGTTTGACTTTGCCAGCGAGATCCTGCGCCTGGCGAATTTCGGCGCGGCGGCGCTGCCCTGCTCGTCCGCCGAGTACCCAAGCCCGACAAAACGTCCGGCGTATTCTTCGCTGGATCATATGATGCTTCGCGCAACGGTTGGGGACGAAATGCGCCCCTGGCAGGGTGCGCTCGAGAGTTTTATCCGGAATTACCGCATTTAGCGAGCCGGAATCGGTAGAAAGGAAGATGACCTACCCCACGCAGATGGGGAAAAGCCACGGGGGGGATCCATGACAGGAAACGTAAAAACCAATAACATTATCAAACGATTTGCCTTATCTTTTCGGATGGTCGGTCCGAAAACCACCTTTTTGAAAGCGATTCGCTTTGCGCAGAATTACCTGCCTAAAACGCCGTTTGAGCGGATGCTCATGCTCAGGTACCGCCGTCAGGTTGACCCGCTGGAGCTGGAAGAGCCGTCGCTGCACGTGCCGGACTGCCAGGCAGAAATCGACTTCAGCACAATGAGCGCGGATGTTAGCGCAATCGCGTTCTATGATCCCGCCGCGGAACCGTTTTCCAGCGATTCCGACGCGGTGGAACAGCTATCACGTGCGGCAGCCACCGCCGCAAAGCACGGCTTGTACGGATTCTGTTTTTACCGGTGCGATTCACGCGACAGCCGTCTGCTTGAACTGCTGCTTTTGCACCCGGAGATACCGCTGAACTACTGCGTTTGCCTCGTTCGTGAACAGGCTGATAAACCAGCCGAGGAAGGCGGCGAAGGGTTCTCCGCTATTCAGAACTGTTTATCCGACCCCCGGTATATCCGTGCGGAGGGCAAGCCGTTGCTGCTCTCGCTGGATGCGCAGGCTTCGCCAAAAAGCGAGACTGTGTTTGCCGAGTGGCGCAGGCGTGCGCAGGCATGCGGCGCGGGCGAACTGCAGATTTGGGCCTGCCGCGTCAGCAATCATCCTAAGCAAGCGGAACTGTCCGCGCACGGCGCGGACGCCGAAGTGGAGTTCCCGCCTCTCGACATCCCAGCCAAGCTGCATGTGCTGGAAGAATGCTCCGGCAACAGGCAGCCCGGGCGCTTCTACAGCTACGCAAAGACAAGTACCTACCGCAAGGTCATCGCGCATACGCTGATGACGCAGGACGGCACAATCCCGCTCGAAGAGCGCCCGCTGCACCGCACCTGTGCCATGACCTGGAACAAGCCTCTATATCAGACCGCCAGTCGTGTTGGGTTTGCCAAGTTTTCGGCGCACTTCTTCTACAGCTGGATGGTTACCGACTCCGCTTATACGCGCTGGCGTTTTCCGGAAGAATCGCGCTTTCTCTTTGTCAGTGGCTGGAACGGCGGCGCGGCGGAAACGCGCCTTGCTCCAAACGCAAAGTACGGCTATACGTATCTCAACGCATTCTCCAAAGCGCTGTTCGGATTGCCGCTGGCCGACGATTTTCACGTCATCGGCGACCAAAGTGCCGCCTCGCTGCGCTTTGACGACAGCGGCAGCGCGCCGCGAATATGCGTGCAGGCGCACCTGTTCTTTCTGGAAACGATGGATGAGCTCATTGACGAGCTCAACCAGATTCCCTTCCGGTTCGACTGCTATGTTTCCACCGACACCGCCGAAAAGAAAACGCGGATCGAACGCGCTTTTGCGGGGCAGTGCCGCGCCGAGCACACCTTTGTAGAGTGCTTTATCAACCGCGGGCGCGACGTTGCGCCGTTTTTGCTGCAGATGGAACCGGTCATCGATAACTATGACTACATGCTGCATATCCATGGTAAAAAGTCCTCCGTTGCGGCTCTTGGCACGGCTTGGCGCAAATACATGCTGCGACACCTGCTCCATCACCCGGATAACGTGCGCGGGATCATCGCCGCGTTTGAAAGCGACGAAAAACTCGGCATCGTCTTTCCAGAAACGTTCCCGCTGCAGAACCTGCAGCCGGTGCGTAAGGACGAAAAAGCGGTCTGTGAGCGCCTGCTGGAACGCTGTGGCTTTTCTTCGTACCGTTTCAGCGCGCCCGCTTACCCCGCGGGGGATATGTTCTGGGCGCGCACAAAAGCGGTTCACAGGCTGTTTCACATCAGCCTGACGACGAAAGAGTTCGCCAAGGAAAAGGGTCAGGTAACAGGAACGCTGGCGCATCATATCGAGCGCCTCTGGGTGGATCTTGCGGCCAACGAGGGTTACAAGTATTTGAAAACCTGGAACTGCTGCGGCAAGAATAAATCCGTTGCCGACAAACGCCGGATCGCATTTTTCATGCATTACGACAAGGACTGCCTGCTGAGCGATTCCGACGCTGCGTATGTGCGCGAGCTGGCCAACTATGCCGAGGAGATCATTTTTATTACAAATTCGGATCTGTCGAAGGAAGATTTGGACAAAGTGCGCAGTGAAAGAGTCAGGGTTCTGCAGCGCAGCAACGTCGGCTTTGATTTCGGCGCATGGAAGGATGCGGTGACGGAGTATGGGTTTGACCGTCTTGCAGCGTTCGATCAGGTGATCTTTGCCAACAACAGCAACTTCGCGCCGCTTTGGAGCCTTTCGAGCGTCTTTGCCGAAATGGAACGACGCAAGAAGGTGGACTTCTGGGGCATCACGGAGTATCCGCGCGGATTTGCCAGCGCCGATATGGATAAAGAATACATCGACGCGCATATTCAGTCGTATTTCTTCGTTGTGGAAAAAAGCCTGGCGTCCAGCCCGGCGTTTGCGGAATTCTGGGACCGGGTTGCCTACTATACTGTGCTGCTGGACGTCGTCGTTCACGAAGAGACGGAGATGACGAAGTTCTTTACGGACAGAGGGTTCTGTTACGACGCGTACTTGACCGAGTCTTCGCTGCTTATGGAAAAAACGCAGAACACCGCGCCGTATATGCAGCCGAAAACGCTTGTGCTGCTGGGCAGTCCGCTGGTGAAGAAAAAGACCGCCCAATACACATTTCTGGACGAAAAAATCCTGCTGGATTCGCTGATGCGGCAGATCCACTCCGCAAACCGACCATAAGCCGAAGCGAGCGGATTGCCCGTGCCAAGGTGAATCCCCGGGCTGCCTGATTGATCTATGATTTGAAACGATTAACGAGCGGATTGCTCTTGCGGGAGTGAACCCCCGAACTGCCTGATCGACCTTTGATTTGAAAGGATTGTTATTTGCTATGGGAAAGTTCCAGTTTGAAGAGATGTCCTTACCGGGGGTGTTCTGCGTTACCCCGACGCTATACGGCGACGAGCGCGGCTACTTTATGGAAACGTATCATCAGCAGGAGTTTTGCGCCGGTGGAATCGCCGCCGTGTTCGTGCAGGACAACCAGTCGAAGTCGCGCAGGGGCGTTTTGCGCGGGCTGCACTTTCAGGTGGAACACCCGCAGGCAAAGCTCGTGCGCGTCATTTCGGGCGAAGTGTTCGACGTGGCGGTGGATATCCGTAAACACAGCGCCACTTTCGGCAAGTGGGTCGGCGTTAGGCTTTCGGCGGAAAACCACAAGCAGTTCTTTCTTCCGCGGGGCATGGCGCACGGCTTTTTTGTGCTGAGCGAAACGGCGGAGTTCACCTATAAATGCGACGAATTCTACCATCCCGAGGACGAAGGCGGCATCCGCTGGGACGACCCGGAAATCGGCATCGAATGGCCGCTGAACGAAATCGCTCCCCTGTTGAGCGAAAAAGACCTTAAGCACGCGGGGCTAAGCGGCTATTTCAAATCAAAATAATCCGATAGCAACCAAAAAACGGGCTGCCCGAAAGCAGCTCGTTTTATATTTCCGGTCTGCGGTAAAAGTCCTTCTTACTCCGCCGGAGGAATTTCTTCGGTGGAGTTATGCCTGATTTTTACGATCGAAAGCATTTTTTTCATATACCCCAGCATCATGCCGAACGCTTCCGTTTTGTGGAACAGCAGCGCGTTGAGGCCGTTGGGAACGACAACGCAGAATACACACCTTAACGCAATCCCCGCAAACGAGACGGGAATCCATCTCGTAACGGCGTAAGTAAGCGCAGCTTCTGCCGCCGCCAGCAGCAAAAACCGGTGCGAGCGCCAAAACCCGGTTCGGACCGGAAGCTGGAACCGGTGGCGGTAGGCGATGAAATACGCTCCTGCTTCCAGCACCAGTTCCGAAAGGAAAGTACCCATCAGCACACCGGCAATCCCGAAAAAGTGCACACCGATCAGCGAGAGAACGATATTGACGGCCGCCCCGGAGACCGACCAAAACTTTTCCTGATTGTATTCGCCGACCGTTTCGCGGAACATCCGGATGGCGTTGTCCTTGATGATGAGATAGCAATAGAGCGAATAGAACGCAAGAAACGCCAGCGGCAGCAGGTACTGCGCGCCGTAAAGGCAGGCAATCGTCGGCTGAAACAGCGTAAAGAGCGACGTAAGCACAAAACTCGCCAGAAAGAACGCGATCAGATCTACGATTTTAAAGATGCGGTAGCTGTCCTCTCTGGATTCCGTGTTCGCATAGTTGCCCGCGCTGGCGCGAATGGGCTGGAGCATGGCGTTGAAGCCGAGCAGGATCTGCCCGCCGATCATCGTGTAGTTGCCGTACAGGGCAACCGCCTTGAGACCGATCAAAGACGACACCAGGATCGTATCCATCAGGTAAAAAACGGTTTGCGCCATCCGGATCAGCGAGGAGTTTTTCAGTTCCGAGCGGAAGCTGCCCTCGCGGAAATACTGCTTGTCATAAGCGCCGCCAAACAGCGAAGCGTATTTCCTCCTGCTCCTGAGCGCAATGAAGAGCGCGGAAACGAGATTGTACAACACTCCCACGGAAAGGTAAATCAGATAATTCTTCGTATAAAGAATGATGATTACCTTGAGAATCTGCGTCGCAATCCGGATGCTCGTTTCAACAATCACCGCGTCCGAAACGCGCTGGTGCGCTTCCAGCAGCAGGCGATAATACGATAGATACAGCACACCTACCGTACTGACAAGCTGGATGAGGTAGATGAGATACACATAATTCCAGTCCGAAACCGAATCGCGTATCAGCAGATGGAGCAGCGGAATGGCAGCCAGTCCCAGCACCAGCACAACCCCCGCCACCAGGCGGTACAGCCGCGCGTACACGGCGAGGAGTTTTCGAATTTCGTCTTCGCTGTTGGTCGCAATCGCGCGGTAGAGGCGGTACAGCAAAATCGAACCCGCGCCCATATCCAGCGTACCCAGCACCGCGAAGATGTTGGAAAACAACCCTTCGTAGCCAAGGTACTCAATACTGATATTCTGGAGAAACAGCTTGCGGATGGCGATTCCGAATACGAAGATTAAAACAAAGCTGCCAACCGAAATCAGCGTGTTTCTCAGCGCGTTATTCGTTCTTTTCATGATTGCCGCATTTCAGAAGAATCGATTTTGGTGCGTAAAAAAGACGCGTGAATGCGTAACACTGTAATTTGGAAAACCTGCATATGCTATTTTAACCTCGTTTCCGGCTCCGCGTCAACTTTTCTCATCCCTCCCCGTTATGAAGGCGACGCTGCGGCTGCTCCCCTCGTCGCGCCGTCATCGGCGCCGAACAAGCTCGATCTGTACGGACGGTAAAAACTTTGGCCTGTCGCTTGTAGGATCCCGTGCTGTTTGATATTCTATGTATGCTCCATGGGGGAGAGCTTTGGCGTAAATAATATCTTAAAAAATAGTTTCCTTACGCTCTTGAAGGTGAACTTGGGCGCAAGCAATACCAACTGGGGGGTTGTTATGGCATTCTCAACGAATCTGTTTCTCTTTTTGTTTTTGCCTGTCGTATTGATCTGCTACTACCTTCTCAAAGAGAATTACCGCAATCTGTTTTTGCTGTTGGTTTCTCTTGCGTTTTTCGTTTGGGGCGGTCACAAAACCGTTGTGATTCTGCTTGCTTCCATCGCAATCAATTACGCCGGCGGACTCGTTATCGCGTTTGCGGCAAAAAAGGGCGGTTGGCAAAGCAAAGCCGCGCTCGGCGTCTTTGTTTTACTCAACCTCGGCTTGCTGATCTACTACAAATACACCAGCTTTGCCGTTGAAACATGGAACCGCCTGTTTGGTACGGGCTTTGATTTCAAGCAGGCGATTCTTCCGCTTGGCATTTCGTTTTTTACGTTTCAGGGGCTTTCCTATGTCATCGACCTGTACCGGAATCCTGCGCTGCTGCAGAAGAATCCGATCAAGGTCGCGCTTTACCTTGCGCTATTTCCCAAGCTGCTTGCAGGCCCCATCGTCCGATACGGCGCGCTGAAGGATCAGCTCGACAGCCGCTCGTATGACGCCGAACTCTTCTGGAAAGGCGCAAAGCGGTTTGTCTACGGTCTGGCGAAAAAGATGATCCTTGCAAACCAGCTCGCGTTGGTCGCGGATCAAATCTTCTCCGAACCGACGGCGCACCTCTCCGCGGGAACGGCGTGGGTTGGCGCGCTGTTTTATACGCTGCAAATCTATTACGATTTTTCCGGCTACAGCGATATGGCGATCGGGCTTGGGCGGATGTTCGGGTTCGACTTTCTCGAAAACTTCAACTTTCCGTATATCTCCGCTTCGGTCAAGGAATTCTGGCGCAGATGGCATATTTCGCTTTCGAGCTGGTTTCGGGATTACCTGTATATCCCGCTCGGCGGCAGCCGCAGGGGCAACACCTACGTCAATCTGATGATCGTGTTTCTGGCAACGGGGCTCTGGCACGGGGCGGACTGGCACTTCATCGTCTGGGGCATGTGGTACGGGGTGTTTTTAATCCTCGAGCGCCTGCTGGGCGGCAGGTTCCCAAACGTGAAAATTCCATACCCGGTCAAGTGGCTGTATACCATGTTGGTCGTCGTCATTGGCTGGGTGCTCTTCCGCTCGCCGGGCATGCGGTTTGCGTTCGATTACCTCGGCACGATGTTTGGCTTTGGCACGGCGGCGGCCAGCGCATACCCGCTTGATCTGTTCGTCAATCCCCTTGCCGTCTGCGTTTTCGCAGCGGGCGTGCTGTTCTCCATGCCGGTAAGGAGCTTCCTCAGCGCCCGCATAAAACCCGTCCGGCACCCGCTGCTGCTTGGCGTGCTGGAGGGAAGCGCGGTTTTGGCTCTGCTCGCGGTCAACATCATGCTCGTCGAGGGCTCCGCGTTCAGTTCGTTTATCTACTTCCAATTTTAAGCGGGGTAATCGCATGAAGAAAAAAATCATGAACGGCATCTTCTCTGCGCTGTTTCTGCTCGCCCTGTTGGCGCCGCTCTGTGCGCTTGATTTGCGCCCGTCCGGCAAGTCGGCAACGGAAAACCGATCCCTTGCCGAATTTCCGCAGATGATCGACCAGCGCGGCAAGATCAGCGTGCACGAAGTGTTTTCCTTTGAAAACTGGTTCAACGATCATATCGGCTTTCGTTCCGCATGCTCCGAGGCGGTTGCCAAAGTGATGCTGAATGTCTTTCACTCCTCCCCCTCCACGCAAGTCCATATCGGGCGCAGCGGCTGGTATTACTACACGCTGGACAACAACCTGCAGATTCCGTTCGGGCTGTTCCCGCTCGGTGAACGCACGCTGCAGAACATTGCCGCTTGTCAGGAGAGCATCCGTACCGACCTTGAGGAGATGGGTATTTCTTACATCTTGGTCATTACGCCGAGCAAGGCGAGCATCTACCCGGAATACGTCTGTTCGCGCGGCTTAACGGTACGGGAAACACCAATCGACACGCTCACGGCGTACCTGCGAGCGCATACCGGCGTAAATATTGTTAACACAAAGCCCGCGCTTCTGGACGCCAAGGCAAACGGCGAGCAGGTTTACCACAAAACCGATACGCATTGGAACACGCTTGGTTCGTATGCCGGGTTTTTGAGCATCGCCGATGCCGTAGAGCAAGTCACCGGCAAAAGCCTGGCGGAATTCGAATTGACGTATCAGTCCTCCGAGCGCAGCGGCGACCTCTATGGGCTGATGCACGCGCGCGGTTTCATGGAGCCGGAGACGGTGACCGAGTGCGTCATTTCGAGTCCGCAGGCAACAAAAGCAGAAGATCCCGCGCTGTATGACGCGCTGGAGCAAATTCAGAATCAGCCCGGCAGCGGCTGGCAGGGGCCGATCGAGATCCGGCGGAACGCCAGCGCGCAGGGCACCATTCTGCTGTTTGGCGATTCGTTCTTTGGCCCGAATTATCATATAAGCGACTATTTTGCGGAATGCTACGGAGAAACGGTGCTGATTCGGTGCACCACCGCTTACCGCGAGGCAATCCAACTGGTCTCGCCGGATGTGGTGATTATGGAGATCACGGAGCGCGGCATCCCGCTGCTTTGCGACCGCGTGCTGAATTAACCGCCAGAAACGGACGGCAAAGCCATGTCAATCTGATATAGGGAGCGTTACGCAATATGGAAGCGATTGTACGCCTGTACAAGCCGTTGTTGAACGATCTTTGGTACAGAAAGCAGCTCCTGAGCGACCCCGAAACGATGCGCTACAACAGCGGGTACGATCTGAACTTTGCCGGATACGACCGCGAAACCGGCTGTATCGAATTTCCCGAAAGCGGTTGGGAAGCGTGGTATAACTGGTTCTGCCAAAGCGAGCCGCAGCGCTATTACGCGTACATCGTCCGTTGTTCGGACGGCGTTTTTCTGGGCGAAGTGAATCTGCATCAGAACGTATCCGGCGACTGGTACGATATGGGCATCGTCCTCGAAGCCGCTTTCCGGGGCAAGGAGTATTCCACAGAAGCGTTGCGGCTGCTCCTGTACGAAGCGTTTGACCGCCTTGGCGCTACTGAAGTACGCAACGATTTTGAACCCGACCGCTCCGCCGCGCTCAAAGCGCACCTCGCCGTAGGGTTTCGGGTGATCGGCGAGGAAAACGGAATTGTACAGGTGCAAGTTACAGCAGAAGACTTTCAGCGGGCAAGCCGCGCGTAAAACAACAACAACAAAACAGCCCTCGCGGGCTGTTTTGCTGTTCACACAGTTCAGTTCCTCAGCGCGTTCAGCGGCGCGGGGATGCGTCCGCCGCGGCGGATAAAGTCCGCGCTGGACTCGGTATGCACCGCCATGACCGGCGCGCTGCCAAGTAGTCCGCCCAGCTCGACCATGTCCCCCACCACTTTCCCCGGCGCGGGGATGATGCGCACGGCGGTGGTCTTGTTGTTGATCATGCCGATGGCGGCTTCGTCCGCGATGATGGCGGCAATCGTCTCGGCGGGGGTATCCCCCGGAACCGCGATCATATCCAGCCCCACGGAGCACACGCAGGTCATCGCTTCCAGTTTGTCAATGGTCAGCGTACCCGCCTGCGCCGCGGCAATCATGCCCTCGTCTTCGGAAACCGGGATGAACGCGCCGGAAAGCCCTCCTACCTGCGAGGATGCCATGACGCCGCCCTTTTTGACCGCGTCGTTGAGCAGCGCCAGCGCCGCAGTGGTGCCGTGGGTGCCGCAGCGCTCCAGCCCCATCTCTTCGAGGATGCGCGCAACGGAATCCCCCTGCGCGGGCGTGGGCGCTAAGCTCAAATCCACGATGCCGAACGGCACGCCCAACCGCTGGGACGCTTCCCGCGCGATGAGCTGACCCATGCGCGTGACCTTGAAGGCGGTCTTCTTGACGGTTTCGGCCACTATGTCGATGGAAGCGCCGCGCACTTCTTTCAGCGCGCAGCAGACCACACCGGGGCCCGATACGCCAACGTTGATGACGCACTCCGGCTCGCCCACGCCGTGGAACGCACCCGCCATAAAGGGGTTGTCCTCGACGGCGTTGCAAAACACGACGAGCTTGGCGCAGCCGAGGCCGCCCTGATCGGCGGTACGCTCGGCGGCGGCTTTGATGATTTCGCCCATCCAGCGCACGGCGTCCATATTGATGCCCGCGCGTGTGGAAGCGACGTTGACGGAGGAGCAGACGTATTTGGTCACGGCAAGCGCTTCCGGAATCGAGGCGATCAGTTTTTTATCGCCGTTGGTGAAGCCTTTTTGCACGAGCGCGGAAAACCCGCCGATGAAATTGACCCCGCATTCGATGGCCGCGCGGTCCATGGCAAGCGCGAACGGCACGTAATCCTCGGTATCGCTGGCTTCCGCAACCAGCGCCATGGGGGTCACGGAGATGCGCTTGTTGACGATGGGGATTCCCATCTCGCGCTCAATATCGCACCCGACCGAAACCAGACGTTCCGCACAGCGCGTAATCTTGTCGTAAATCTTCTGCACTGCGATCTTGGCGTCGCCATGCGCGCAGTCGCGCAGCGAAATCCCCATCGTGATGGTGCGGATATCGAGGTGCTCGTTGTCGATCATGTGCTGGGTTTCAAATATTTCCCGCTGATTGAGCATGTTATTCCCCCTCAAATGCGGTGCATGGCGTTGAAGATATCTTCCCGCTGAATGCGGATGTTCACGCCGAGCCGTTCGCCTTCCCCGTCGAGCGCCGAAGCAATCTCGGCAAAGGGCGCGGAAGCTTCCGCAAGATCGACGAGCATGATCATGGTGAACATGCCGCCGAGGATGGTCTGGGTAATATCCAAAACGTTGACGTTGACGTTGGCGAGCGCCACGCAGATTCCCGCGATGATGCCCACGCGGTCGTGGCCGATGACGGTGACGATTGCATGCATGGTAAAAGGAGCTCCAATCCGAATCATTCGTTTTATTTCACGAGAGTGTATCACAGTTATACGCATAAAAGCAACCAAAGAGCGTAAGAAGCGCATAAAAATACGCGGAAATTCCCGCGTATAAAAGCCATGGTTTCGGGTTGAGCGCGAGCCTTTACGCGCTCTTCCGCCACGCAAACGGCAGGAGCCGATTCGTCTCCGAAACGTAGTCTACAAACCCTTCCTTATATTCAGCAAGGTGGTTTTCCGCCAGCGGAATGCTGATGAACTGAAACATCAGCGTGTTGACGAGCGCGCCCGCGGCAAAGTACCAAAAGTGCGGCAGCGCGGAGAACATCACGAGGTAAACGCCCCACCACATGAGGATTTCGCCAAGGTAGTTCGGGTGCCTGGAATGCTGCCAAACGCCGGAACGGATGATTTCCGCGCGGTTATGCGCCTTCTTTTGGAAGCGGTGCATCTGAATATCCGCAACGAGCTGGAGCGTCGCCGCCGAAAGGCACAGCGCAAACCCGACGCAGGTGAACAGGTTGACCGCGCTGGACTGAATGTACTTGAGCGCCGGAAGCAGGCAAAGGTACACGACAACCGTTGGAAACAGCATGATGCCAAACAGGCTCACGAGCGGGTAAAGCGCGCCGCTCTTTTCTTTGAGCATACTGTACCGCCAGTCCTGCTGCTGCAGTCCGTGGAAGGTATACGCCCAGTTCGCTGTCAGCCGCAGCCCCCAGTACCCCACGCAGAGAAGCAGGCTCACGCTGCCGAAATTCCAAGTGCCGAATTCGGTTATTGCAAGCGGTAGTATCACAATCGGAGCAACCGACCAGTACGGATCGTACACGGAAGCGTTGCCCAGCGGCAGGCTGAACAGGTAGACGAGCAGCGTTGCCGCAACGTCCGCCAGCAGCAGGCGAGTCAGCGGAGAGCCGTCGATTATCCGGTACACGAATATGCCAAGCGCCGCCGCGGCCGCGTAGACAAGCGTAACGGCAAAAAAACTCAATCCCCGGTGAAAACGATCTTTCATAATTCTACCCCCTTATCCCCTCAAGGCAGAATGTCGCGAGTGCATCTATGCGCCAGCCGCTCATTCCCGAATGCCCGCGTCGACCTCCTCTTCCTCCCAGCGGGAGACGTGTTCCGCCTCCAGGAGCAGAAGCGCACGTTCGTTACGCACAACAGCATCCCGCGCAGCTGCGCTGAGATCAGCATACGGTAAAACCAAGCGGAATTTCTGGAGGCACCTGATGCAGTAATCAAACAGAGCACCAGGGTTGGCCTCCCACTCCTTCCAAGGGCAGCTTCCCCGCATGTCGCAGCCGCTGGGGCATTCCAGAAAGCGCAGCTCCGTCATGCCCTTTCCCACCGGCTTGATATGGAAATAGTAATGGCAAAACCCGCGCCCCCAGGTTGGCACGTCCTCCAGCAGCAGTTTGCGTTCATCATCCTTCGCTTCCAGAATCGCCTCGCGCAAGTCCAGCCAGTCGCTGCCCGTCATATCCGAGTCGCGGCACGCCTCAACCTCCGGATAGAAGCTGAACGCCTCTTCCCCGTCCGGCGAGCGAAACTGGATTCCCTCATCGTCCACAAAAAAGCGATACCGCTTCACTTCCGCGGGCAGGAACTCCTCCGCAGCGAAGATTGGCCGTTCTACTTTGGGCTGGAATTTACGTTCATACCGCAGCCGTTCGCGGATGATGTCCGCGGCGGCGCGGCGGACGATCTCGCTTTCGTCATTGATTGCGATGGCGACGAGCGTCTCGTCGTCCGCGTAGTACGAGCGCAGCGTAGCAAGCAGCCGAATCCGCCAGCTCGGGTCGCGCAAAGCAGAGCGTTCAATAAGCTCGTCATACGGCTCCAAACGCATCATGGCCACGTCGTGCGAGCACGTCCTGTTCGCAAGCCACGTGCCCCATAACGCGTTCTTTGCATAGTCAATACCTCTGAACGCGCTTGCGCGCACAGTCCAGTCCGGGTCATGGTCCAGCACCGCGCGAAGCGTCGCGAGATCCTCCTGCCGTCTTGCGGCGGTTTTACGTGTTTCCCAGTCGTCGCTGAACAGTTCTTTTGGCAGTGTGGATCCATCGCCAGCCGTATAAGGTTCCACGATGTGCTCACTTCCTGTCGTGTTTTCGGTTGATTCGTGCTGCAAATTATCTCAAAAATCCAATCAAATTGCAGCCGTTTGAACTCATTGTAACGTTCTGAAAAAACCCCGTCAACGCCTGAAGCGCAATGGTCTTTTCTTTTTGCGCGCAAGGTGATAAGCTTTCGGGTAGTTCCGTTATTACGCGGCGTATCCTCTGTGGCATTGCGCTCGCAGGACAGACTGGGTGCTGAGCGTTTCGCCATCCAACTAAAGGAGTCTCATGATCTTCAAAGGGAAAAAACGCATTTTCGCTCTTACCGTTGGTATGCTGATCCTGCTTGCGGCGGGCACCTATTTTACGCTCTGCGCCGCGCGGTCGCTGCGTTTTTTCGGCATGGAAAGCGTAGCGCTTGTCATCACCGTTTCCGTGCTGTTTGCGCTTCTCTGTCTCAGCGCGTTTGTCATCCGCCCGATCCCCATCAAGCTGACGACCATTACGGTGCTGTATTTTCTCTCGTTCGGGCTGATTGCCGATTTGATTCACTTCCTCATGCGCTTTATCGCGCCCGGATTCGCCCCTTGGAACTGGCTGCATGCCAGCGGCGTATTTGTGCTTTCTGCCAGCGCGCTGACGCTGCTCTACGGCTGGCTGCACGGTAAGCGCGTTGCGCGCAAGCGCTATCGCCTTGGCGTTTCACAGCCGCTGCCAAACGGCAGGCTCCGCGTCGCCGTGGTTTCGGATTTGCATATGGGCAAGTCCATCGACGCGCAAAAGCTCCAGCGTGTCTGCGGGCGGATTGCCGCCGAACAGCCGGATCTGCTGTTGCTTGCGGGCGACCTCTGCGACGACCAGACAAAGCCCGCGGACATGCTTGCCGCCTGCGCGCTGCTTGGAGGCGTCAAAGCCGCTTACGGGACGTACTTCGTATACGGCAACCACGACCTCGGCGGCCACGGCCCCGCGCTGCAATACGAGCCGGAGGCGTTTACAAATGCGCTGCGCGAGCACGGCGTTGTCATTCTCGACGACGCGGCTGTTTCCGTTTCCGGCGCATTCACCATCGCCGGACGGCGGGACGCCTGGATGGCGCATAAGGCGGGCGGGCGGATTCCGCTGGGCGAGCTGCTCGAACATGCGGACAAAACAAAGCCGGTTCTGCTGCTCGACCATCAGCCGCTCGATACGAAGGAAGCCGTATCTTTGGGCGTTGCCCTCCAGGCCTCCGGGCATACGCACGCGGGTCAGGTCTGGCCTGCCAGCTGGCTGGGGCGGCTCATTCCCAATGCGGACGTGTTTTACGGGCATAAGCAGATCGGCAATTGCCATATCGTCGTTTCCAGCGGGCTTGGGTGCCGCGGCACGACATTGCGCAGCGGCTGCACAGCGGAGTTCGTGATCATCGACCTGTTTTCAAACTGACGCATATATTGTTCGCCCGCCATTACCGCTGTAATCTACATATCCGGCTATTTTATGAACTTCCGGCAAGGAACATGCCCGGGGGTTCTTTTCTTTGCGCGGTGTCGATGGTATACTCAACACAATCGATTTTGTCCGGCGTTCCGTATCCGTCAATTTTTCGGGGAGGTCAATCCATGGAAGCGTTACTCATCAATCAATGTGCGTTCAACAAGGAACACTTAACAGAGATGACAAGGGCGATCAGAAAAACATCCTCCGCTATCATTTTTATTTGCTCTGCTGTGCTTTTATCTGTTTCGCTGTTGGGATTTTTCTTTGTACGTGACCCTTTTATAGCGTATGGATCCTTGTTTTTTGCTCTTTTTTTCTTTTATTTCAATCTTTATATTTCGAGAAATTCTGTAAAACTCACGATGAAACGCTATATGGAACTCTATCACACGGAAATTGAAAGTGAACTGCAGTTTTTTGACGATTCCATTCTGAGCCTGAGCGAACAGACCAAGACGGAATCCCGCCTGGATTACACGCAGATCAAGACTGTGCTCCGCACGAAAAACCTCTACATCATCCGTCTTGGCGCGCAGTTGGTACTGCTGGTAGATAAATATGGTTTTACCAAGGGCGGCTGCGCCGATTTTGAAATGCTGATGCGGCAAAAAGCCGTCAAAGCGAAGATCAAGTTTTAACCTTTACGCAATTTAAAGCGGTGTTCGGGGTGATCGGTTGAGGTTTTGCCTTCCCGCTCTCCGGGCATGCGCGCATCAAGGAAGACGTATTGATAAAATTCAGCCAAAAATAAAACAGGAGATGTTGCATGGAACCAAAATTCGTCAATTCCTGCGCCCATAACAAGAAAAACCTCGTGGAAATGTCCAAGCATACCCGCCGCGGCGCGCGCGTTCTGGTCATTGTCTGCGCGTTATTCCTTCTGCTGATTGCATTATTCGAGTATTTTGTGATCTATGATTTTTCGATGGCGTTTTTCTCGCTGTTTCTGGGCGCATTCTTTTTTGTCTATATACAGCTTTTGCCGCGCATCTCCGCGCGAACGACGCTGAAGCGTTATCAGGTGCTCTATCATGCCGATGTCGTCAGCGAGCTTCAGTTCTTTGAAGATCATATTCTGATGCAGAGCGAGCAAACGAAGGAGCATATCGAACTGCAGTATGCGCAGATTAAAAAGGTCGTCCGCACTAAGAACCTCTACCTGCTTCAGCTCAGCGCGCAGCTGGTTCTGCTGGCGGATAAAGCGGGATTCCAAAGCGGCGCATCCTGTCTGGCCTTTGAAGGGTTCCTGCGTCAGAAAGCGGTCCGCGCAAGGTTCATCTTCTCCCGGCGGACGCGCGTAAAGGAATGACCAGTCCACGCTCGTCCAGCCAGCTGCATATCGCGCGCTATCTCAAACGCAACCTGCTGCTCGCGCTTGCCTGTGCAGGGCCGATTGTCGTGCTTTTTATCGTTGTCGGCGTTGTATACAAAACGAACGCCGCCGATCTTCTCACCGCCATCGGACTCACCCTTGCGCTTGCGGGCACGTTCTACGCCGCAGGAGCGCTCGCCTGCATTCGCTTTGTACGGATGATCCGCTTGCAGGAACAGCTGTTTCAGACGAAGTTTGACGATCATGGCGCCGTCGTACTCGACCGGGTCGGACTGACGTCCGTTTCGGATCGCTGGTTCATCCGCTCCGGTTCGGCGGCGTTTTTCGACCGCTATATCCGCTCCATTCGTTACCGCACGCTCCACTCGCAAAACGGCGTCGGCTACCGCGTCACGGTGCTGACCACGGACGGCAGGCAGTACGGCCTTTGGCTCAACAGCGTGTCGGATATCCGGCGCGCCCAGGCCTGGCTTGCCGAGCGCCGCAGGCATCTTTCGGATGAAGCGCCGAAACCTTCGGAAGCGAAAGGATAATCATCATGCAGAACGCTTACTGGGAAGGCGTTTGGCAGGCGGAAGACGCCGCGCAGTGCGCGGCGTATCTGCGCGGGCACATGCGCGCCCACCCCGCGTTTCTAGACGTTTTCCGGCAATACGGCGTAACGAACGTCTGCGACGCGGCCTGCGGCTTTGGTGCGTACGGAGCGATGCTGACTGCAAACGGGTTTAGCGTTTCGCTTTTCGATATCGCAAACAGTTCCGTAGAACTGGCAAAAACACTGTTCCGGCAGGAAGGGCTCTCCGCCGAACGCTGGCGAGTTTGCGATATTTGCCAAATCGCCTACCCTGACGAGTCCTTCGACGCGATCGTTGCCCACGCGGTAATCGACCACCTTTCGACCGAACGGGCACACACAGCGCTTGGCGAACTATTGCGCATCGCAAAACCCGGCGGGCTGGTGTATCTCTCCTTTGATCCGCTGGAGCAAGACGATCTGCTTGAACCGCACGATGTGCTGGCAGACGGGAGCTTTGTCTATACGGAAGGCGAAAGAAACGGTTTGCTGTTCCATTTCTATACCGAAAAAGAAATCCGGCATCTGCTCGAATTCTTCAAAATCGTCTACACCAACCAAACCGCAAGAGGCGAACGGGAATACATCATCCAAACGCGGGTAAAAACGGGCGAATCCGAATCGCTAAACGCATCCGACGGAACCACTCTCTAGACAGCGAACACAGAAAGGCGCCGGTTTTGAAAAAAGGCATTTACACCTGGTTCGGCTTTGAAATCCCCGCGCGCGAGCGGCTGGAAGCGATCCGCGAGGCGGGCTTTACCGCCGTCATGCTCAACTGGGTTGACGGGCTGCCGGAGATGCGGCATAAGGAAGGCTATGCCGACCTTGCCCGCGCTTACGATCTGGAAATCGTCAACGGCCACCTGCCGTATGAAGGCGTTAACGACCTCTGGCGGGACACACCCGATGGTGACGAGCAGACGGCGTTCCTGCAGGGTAGCATCCTCTCCGCGGGGCGCTGCGGCGTTGAGGTGCTGGTTTTGCACGCCGCGCGCGGAACGACGCCCCCGCCGCTCTCCGCAATCGGGTTTGCACGCTTTCGCCGCCTTGCGGACGCCGCTGAGCAGGCGAACGTCATCCTTGCGGTTGAGAATCTGCGTTCGCTTGGCCACGGCATGGCCGTGCTGGACGCATTGGACACCCCGTTTGTGCGCGCCTGTTACGACGCGGGGCATCATCACTGTTACGGACAGGATGACACGTTTTTAACGCGCTTCGGCACGCGGGTATCCGCCATCCACCTGCACGACAACGACGGAACAGACGACCAGCACCGCGTTCCCTTTACGGGTACGATCGATTGGGCAGCCGAGATGGCGCGCCTGAAACGGACCGCCTATCGCGGCCCGCTGACGCTGGAGCTTGGCGGTCTGCCCGAACTGCCGATGCGGGAGCATCTGGAAAGCGCCAGCGCCGCCGCCGACCGTCTGATCGCGCTGATGGACGCCGCGCCGGCAGATAACGTTTAGCATCCGGCTTAATCAGCCTTCGAGGAGAGAACGATGGAAGACGCGATTAACACCGTTAAAGCCTATTACGACGCAAACCCCGAAGCGGAATGGCTTCGTTTGGACGAGCACCCGTTTGAGTTCATCCTGACCACGCATATGATGGAACCGTATATCCAGCCCGGCGACCGCGTCCTCGATATCGGCGGCGGGCCGGGGCAGTATTCCATCCATTTTGCAAAGAAGGGCTGCGCGGTTACACTGGTCGACCTTTCCGGCGGCAACGTCGCCTTTGCACGCGAAAAGGCGCGTCAAGCGGGCGTTGCGCTCGAAGCGTATGAACAGAACTGCCTTGAGCTAGACGAACTGAACCTTGGTTTGTTCGACCATGTGTTCCTGATGGGGCCGCTCTACCATCTCAAAGAGCAGGCCAGCCAAAAGCGCGCCGTCGAGCAGGCGCTCAGTTGCCTCAAGCCGGGCGGCAAACTTTACGTTACGTTTATCATGGCGTTTGCGGGTATCCTTTTTGACCTCAAAAACGGCGGGAATATCGTTCGCGATTCGACCAACCCCGCCTCCCGCCAGCTCATTGACTGCATCGCGGCCGGCGGCGATTACCGCGGGCAAGCCTTTACTACCGTCTGCTTTTCTCACGTGCGGAACATCCTGCCCTTTATGGAGCAGTTCCCGCTCAAGCGTCTGCACTTCTTTGGTCAGGAAGGCATCCTCGCGCCAAACGAGAAAGATATCTTAACGCGCGACCGGGAGGAAATCGACTGCTGGATCGAGATTGCCAAAAAGTATCTGGAACTGCCGGAACTGTTGTGCCTCTCCGAGCACGCGATGTTCATCGGGGAAAAAATAAAATAGCCCTTCTTTTCTTAAAAGAAAAGAAGCAAAAGCAACGATTTCTTCTTCTTTTCTTAAAAGAAAAGAAGCAAAAGAACTCCCTTGTTCTAGACAGGAGAGTTCTTTTTTAGTGTATAGTTCTTTTTGTTTTACT
>JBDKRL010000022.1:0-2904 GCA_039683415.1 Clostridiaceae bacterium | reverse complement strand
AACGGGCATCGTGCCTTCCCGCCGTGAACCTCGATTCCCAGCCACTTGGCCACTTCCTCTATCTGCACAGATCGTCGGATGAGCGGGAAGTCGGTCATACCCCTTCCTCCTTTTGCTGCGCCAATTCGACCCGCTTCTTATACTCCTTGCAATCCCGATCAAAGAATCGAATCGTCATATGCGTTCCCAGCGCGTGCGTTATTTCGCGTTGCATGCCTGTACTATAGTGGTCGCCAAATACCCAAATCTCCTCGCAGAGATCAAGCAGACGGAGCCCCATTTCCATCCCGTCCTGTCGTTCTTTGGTCTGGGTATCATCCAGATAACGCGGATACATCAGGTGCGGCGTGATTGGCATATATCCGCTCAAATACGTAAAACGGGAATAACGGCGGGCGTTCTGGATATTCTCCCGCACGCAGCCAGCAAACGGGGAACAAACGAAAACCATAGGACGATCGGTTCTTCCCAGAAACAGGATGCGAGGACGCCCTGTTATTCCCTCGGGTGGTTCCAAATTCAACTCGCTTGACATTTCATGCCAAATTCCTTTCTTTTAGGTCGGCGGGGAGCGGTTTCCCGCTCCCCTGCTCGATGTTATTACGGTTCCACGATCTCGCCCGTCGCGGGGTCGAATGGCGTCGGTACTTCAACGAGCTCGTCCAGATCGACGGAGTAACCGCCGACGTGTTTGGCATATTCCTTCACCTGCGCCGCAAGGCTTGATACAGCCGTAATTTCAACTTCGGTCAGTGCGCGCTCCATGTTGAATTGTGCCTGCGAGTACGCGATACCGC
The DNA here is from genome assembly GCA_039683415.1 of Clostridiaceae bacterium. Classification (GTDB taxonomy): domain Bacteria; phylum Bacillota; class Clostridia; order Christensenellales; family CAG-138; genus UBA7703. The sequence goes on along the minus strand of JBDKRL010000022.1, from coordinate 2,107 downwards.
CCGTGTTCACCGCCTTCTTGAGCGAAAAACGGGTCACCACCGCAAGCGACTTTTTGCCGCGGCTCAATAGGCGTTGGATATATCGCGTGAACTCTTTGAGCGAGCCGGTCGGCAGCGAGAGCAGTACCGGAAAGACCTCGCCTTCGCGAAGAATATAGATGCGGCGGCGATTCTTACACGCTTTACCGCCGCCTTCTCCCGAGCCGAACTGGTTATAGCGGCACTTCGCGCACGCCCCGCCGGGGTCGCCTTCGCCTGTTGCACCATCGAAGCTGCCACAGTCCGGCGGTTCGTTGCCTCCTGCATATTTGTCCCGGTAATACGCGAACAGTGGATGGTGATAGAGGATCACACCCGTGAACTCCTTCACCGTTTCCGGCTCGCCGCCCTCCACAGAGGGCAACTCGAATACCGTGCTGCCAGCTGAAGGGATTTTGATACGTTCAAACGAGAGGCTCAGTCCCTCGAGTTCCTGAGACATCGCGTCGGATAGATTGAAGTTTACGAGTTCCTCAAACGCGTTACCGGTTGTTACGATTCCTGTTTCCTGTGTCATATTGTCCTTATCCTTTCTCTTTAACGGGCGGCTTTCCGCACACCCACAGTTGTCTTTTCGAACACGTTCACGAGGCCATCCAGCCATTGCGGCAGGGCGTCGCCGTTTTCCGTGGTCTGTTCCTTCACGAATGCGGCGAGCGAATTGGCGTTGACGGTCTCGTAAACAAGATCGCCAAAGCCCGCTTTCCGCAACGCCGCGAACAGTTCATCCTTGCGCCCGGCGGTCGCCGAAGCGCGCGTCGTACTGGTCAGGCAGAACATCGTACCGTTTCGGGTGAAGTTCTGCGTTTCGGTATCTGCCATACGCTGGGCGAGGACGGCGTCCACGCGGTCGATCTCCAAACCGACCGCTTTGAGCTCATCCTCCAACCGCTTTTTTGTTTCTCTCAGTTCGCGCAGCTCATCCGCCAGCGCGAAAAGGTCGTTTGATTCCATATTTCTCCTTTCAGGGTGTGTCGAACGGGTTATGCCCCGCGCGGCAGTCGTCAATCAGGGTTTTTGCGAGGTTAGCCTTATCCCGCAGCGCTTTAAGTACTTTCGCGTCGACCGTATTTTCCGCAACAAGGTAGATGTATGTGCAGGGGTTACGCTGGCCGACACGGTGGATCCGTGCTTTCGTCTGCTCAAAATTCGACATGCTATAATCGAGCGAATAAAACACCATCTTATCGGCGGCGGTCAGCGTAATGCCCAATCCCGCCGTCGCGATCTGGCCGACAAACACGGTTACTTCGGGGTCTGTCTGAAATAGCCTCACCTGCTCGTCGCGATCCTTCACCGCGCCGGTGATCAGCGAGTAACAGATCGATTTTCGCTCCAGCATTGCGGTGATAGCATCGATCTCCGGCAGAAACCGCGCGATGATCACGAGTTTGCCGCCTTCCTGCGCCGCGCTTTCGACGATATCCGAAAGCGCGTCCAGCTTCGCGGAGCTGACCTGTTCCACGCGGTCGGTTTCGTCTCCGCGCAAGAACCCGCCGGTCAGCTGCGAGAGCCGCAGCAGGCGGGTCAGCACGTTGACGGCGGTGATCTCGCCTTCCTTGATCCGGGTGTAGCTGTCCCTAACCAGCTGCTGATACAGCCGTCTCGCCTGCGGTTCCAATTCGACCGTCCGTACGATCTCCATCGTTTCCGGCAAATCCAGGCACTCGGCCTTTGTCGCGCGAAACGCGATGATATGGATGCGCCGCGTTAGTTCCTCCGCCATGCTCGTCTTCAGAACGGGCGTATGGTTGCCGTATCCAACCATATCGAAGTAGCGGTTGCGGAAAGCGTAGAAGCTGTTGCCGAACACCGCCGGATTCAGGAACTTGTACGGGCTGAACACATCGATCGCCTTGTTGGTGATAATCGTCCCCGTCAGCAGCATCCGATACCGCGCTTTCGCGCCGAGACGATGCATGCACTTGCTCGCGGCGATGTTGTGGGTTTTAATTTTGTGTCCTTCATCACAGACGATCAAGTCGGCGTCCCATGCGTTAAGCTCCTGTTCCATTCGCCACGCGGATTCGTAGTTGACAACTGCAACCCGCATGCCCGATGTTGGCAT
>JBDKRL010000021.1:0-26232 GCA_039683415.1 Clostridiaceae bacterium | reverse complement strand
GCGTGACGTTACCCGTACTGGGTCGTGCCGCCGCTGGCGAACCGAAGGGTATGGTTGAGCTGTCGGGGGAAGAGCTGCTTGCGCGCAACGATCAGGATCATATCATCCAGCCGGGCGACTTTATCGTAATCGCCGACGGCGACAGCATGGTCGACTGCGGGATTCACGACGGCGACTACTGCGTATTTCATCATACGCCAACTGTCGAGAACGGGCAGATCGCTCTGGTTGCCGTCGGTGACGGCAGCACAATCAAACGCTTTTACAAAGAGGAAACAGGCTTCCGTTTGGTTGCCTGTAATCCAAATCATCCTGATCAGAACTACCCGCCGGATGCGGACGTTCGCGTCCTCGGGCACTTCATCAAGGCTATCCAGCCGGAGGCGTAAAATGTATCGCAACAGCAGAACCGGACAGGTTCTTTCGGATGAGGATATCGACTTCATTGTGAGCGGTCTGGCGGAAAAAGGGTTTATCGGAAGGCCTCGCGAAAACGTGATTCAGGAAGTATTTGGCTCTGGTTTTGAGTACGTCAACGAGCTGGCGGACGAAGTGTTCGAAGATACCTACACCGATCAAGATAGCTTTAACGAGTAAGTCATTGCGCCGGATCGTCGGCAGGTGTGATCGTATTTATATAGCTGTATAAACGTTGTATATCGCGTATTTTTATAACTACAACTGCATTGTTCTTGTTATTTAAGAATAATTATTGTTATGGCGCGAATATGTAATAGATCGTGTACAAAGACCTAGATTTTTAGCCCGCCGCAATCCCGCCGCAATCCCGCGAAATTGGCGTTATTTGACAATGGACTTCCTGCGTTGCGGAACTAAAAAAAAGCCCTAAAATAGGGCATTTTTCAAAAAATAACGCGTTATAAATCGTTAGGTCAAAAAGCGTGATTTTCACGTAAAACTCGAAAAACAGCAAAAATCCCGAAAAAGTTTGACACGAGATGCAGTCCACCATATCTCCGGCCATATTGCCAAAAATCGCGATAACTCGGCCTTTTTTCACGTTTTTATCGATCAGTATTATTTTGACACGAGTTGTGAGAAATTACATCTGCGCGGCGGCGGCGGCGGAAGCAGTCGCTTTGTCGCCGGTACCGGCAATAATAGCTGTGCTGACGGATTTTGCCGCATTGGGGGTTGGCGTCAGCTGCGGCGTTACCGAAGGTGCGCTTGTTTCGGCAAACGTGATGACCTCAGCGGAAGCAACCAGCGCTGCCGTGGGCTCCGGCGTGCTGGTGGAGGGGGCGTTTGCAGTGCACCCGGTGCATAGAATTGCAGCCAGGCAGGCAATCGCGATTGGACGGATGGCGGAAAATTTCATAGATCCTCCAGGGTGGAATCGGAATATCTTCCGGGCAAGGATACACCTGGACTCTGCCGCTGAAAAAAGGCAAAACCAAACAGACTGTATCCAGTAAAAGTTATTATATACGAGATTACGCAGAAAGAAAAGTCCGCAGGTGGGTGATCGGACTTACAAAAGAAACGCAGCAAGCCGGGTTGCTGCGTTGAAGAATACGCGAAAACGTTATAATCGGCGTGTTGACGGAACAGAAAGTGGCGACAGGTTTGTGTTAACTAAAAATTTGTGGTGGATCCGGGCGAGAGGAGATGCGGCGCGCCAAAGCATTCCGGTCTATTGGTCACCGCCTGCCTACTCGACGGAGACAATGCGGACGGCGTTGGAATACAATCCCTGCAGTTCCGTGCGAAAACCCGCAACCAGTGTGCCGCGGTAGACGTCCGTTACGGTTGTGGAGTGGATGACGCGCATATCGCCAAGATAGATCATCACATGCGAAATGCGCGGCTGCGTTTCGCCAAGCAGAAAGACCAAATCGCCCCGTTCCAGATTCGGCAGATCTTCCACGTTGCCGGAAGATTTGCTCACAAGATCCAGCGTGAGCTCGTACTCACCCATATAGAGCGTATCCAGATGACACAGTCCGGAAGCGGTCGTTTCGACAAACTGCACCTTTCCGCCGCGCTTTTGGGATACCCCCGCGCGCCGGAACGCCCAGCCAACCAGGCCGGAGCAGTCGTAGCTGTTTTCACCCATGCGGCAGAAATTGTCATACGGCGTGCCGAGCCGGTCATAGGCCGAGGCGATGATGGTTTCAATCAGGTGGGACTTTACGTCGGTTACTTCGGTGTGGATCCGCCGCGCGGAGTCAAAATACTGCCAAAGCTCCGTGGCGCTCAAGTTCTCCACGATCTGAACGCTCCCGTCGCTGACGATGAGCATTTTGTCGTTCCCCAGATACAGACCGCAGGCGGTGATATAGCCGGAATCCTTTCCGCGGTAGACGATTTCGTATTTCTCCACAACCGCGAGATCGTCCGAAGCGTATTGTGAAAAAAAGAGCAGGTCGCCGCGCTGCAGATCGCCGCCGGCGGGGACGTAATCCCACTGCGTCGGGTGATCCTGATAAGTGACGAGGTTGCCCGCGCTGTTCCAGAGCTTGAAGAGCAGGGAATTATACACGTCCTCGCGGTATTCATGCGGATACAGGGTTCGGTTTGTCAGGTCTTTTTGAAAGAACTGATAATATCCGGGATTAAAGAAAAATCCCTGCCGGGTGAGCGCCTCAACCAGCAGCGCTTCCGTTGAGGACGCCTGCGTTTGACTCTCGGCATAGGAGATCACGTTTTCCAGATCGAACGAATCCGCCGTTTTGGGCAAAACGCCCGCGGAAAGATAGGCGTCGAGCGTCGTTTCGTCGATGAGTTTGAGCTGTTCGGGGTAAACATAGCCAAAGTTGCCGTCTTCGGTGCAAACATAGTAATAGTCCTTATATTCGCCCAGGATTCGCGCGGCATGATAACTCTCCTGCGCAAGAACCGTGCTGGTTTCATCCGGGGATTTAAAGATCGTGCAGCCGGGAACCAGCATCAAGGCATAACCGGAAACGCCGCTTGCCGCAAGGCGGCTGTCGTCCGTTTCCGAAGCGAGCACATATCCCGTGTCGGAAGAGAACGCGGAGTGTACCTGATAAAAAAGCGTGCCGTCCGCCGCCGTGACTTCCGAAAGTACGATCAGTTCGCTGTGCGAGCGTTCGGTTACGCGGTTGAGCAACTGCAGCGGCTCATCGCTTTTTGAAGCGGTGGGATAGAGGTCGATTCCGCCGGAAAATGAAACGAGGCGGATGGTCGTTTGATCCATAAACAGATTGTCCCGTACGCGCTGGCCGAAATAGTCCGTCGGTTCGGGGGTTGGCGTCGCTTCCGGGGTCGGGGTGGGTTCCGGCGTGCCCATGAGCGTTACAACCTGTACGGAAGCAGCCGGGGTGGAAACCGGCACGGGCGTTGCCGCAGGCGCAGCGTCTCCGGCGCAGCCGGCGCAGAGCAGGGCAAGCAGGCAAATCAACAGGATCAGGTGACGCTTCATGAATGAACTCCAATTGCCGCGAACGCGAATAATCTGTTTAATGGGTAAACCGTAATGAACTCCAATTGCCGCGAACGCGAATGATCTGTTTAATGGGTAAACCGTAATGAACTCCAATTGCCGCGAACGCGAATAATCTGTTTAATAGGTAAACCGTTGCCTTGATGCAAATTGCTACGGATTCGAATCATTTGTTCTGCAGGAGGCATCGTTTTGGCTCGATCCGGCGCGCCCTCTAGCAGTAAGCGGGCTTGCGGGCGGCGGCCTTGCGGACGACCCGAACAAATACCTTTGATGCTCGATATTATACACGCCTCCGCGCTGAAAGAAAAGACTGCCAAGCCAACGGACGCCTGCAAAGGAAGGGGGAAGAGATCCGTTTGGCCGGAAGCATAGCAAGTCGGCCGGGGATGAACACAACGAAAACGTTGTTACATTACGCGTTCGAAATTGTTACATTTTCAGCATGCCATGACACAGAAAATCACTCATTTTTACGCGAATGAGCGGTGAAACGAGGAAAATGAACCAATGTTTTACAAAGATTGTGTTTGCGGCGAAAAACGGCTGCATGTTACAATATGTTGTATGAGAAAATTGTTACGTTCAATAACTCTTGTTGTAATCGGCGCGACCGGCATCGTGTTGCTGGTTGCTTGCGCGGGACGAAAAAAATTACTTCCCGCAGCAGAGAATCCGATTATTCCCGTGCCGCGCGCAATTGCCCCGCAGACAACGACGGTTCCACAGGCGTGGCCGGATGGTTCGGCCTGGGTTGCCGAATCGCCGGCAAGCTGGACCGCGGGGGTGCCCGACGTTCCGTCCGTAACGGTTGTTTCAACCGAATTGGCGGAGGATGGATCCGCGGCGACGGGGTCTGCAGGGTACGCGCCGGAATCGTCCGCGACGGTGAGTTCCGGCGGGTTTCCGATGGAAACGCCTGAGCCTACGCCGTTTTCCATCGTTTGGATTTCGGATACGCAGAGCATGGCTTACTGCCATTATACCGACGCGCTGGAGAGCATGGGCCGCTGGATTGTCGACGAGCGGGAGGAGCAGAATATCCTCTATGTCGTGCAAACTGGAGACGCGGTGGAAAACGGGTTTTCGGACTGGCAGTGGAAGAACTATGATACCTGCTACGATCAGTTTAAAGGCGTGCTGCCGTATTTCGGCATTGCGGGGAATCATGAAACCGGTATGAAGCGGCACTCCTATGAGGGATATCTCGCGCGGCCAAACGTCAGCTCCATTCCAAGGCGAAATTCGTTTGAGCGCGGACGTGCCGCCTACGCTACGTTCCGCGCCGGAGGAACCGACTTTCTGATACTCGGCGCGGGGTGGGACTCCGAACTGATGGCGGTGGACTGGATGAACGACGTGCTGAAAACGCACCCGAATTCCGTTGCGATCCTATTGTTTCACGGCTATATTCAGACCAACGGCACTTACACCGTCGTTGGAAAAAAGATGTTTGAACAGGTCGTCAAACCCAACCCAAACGTGCGTCTCGTGCTCTGCGGCCATGTGCTTGGAACCAGCGTCCGCTTTGAGGACGTGGACGACAACGCCGACGGCACTGCCGACCGGCGCGTAACCGCCCTGATGTATAATTATCAGGACGCGGGACAGGACTGCGGGCAGCTGCGGCTGCTGACGTTTAACCCCGTGCAGCATTCCATGCGAGTATTGACATACTCGCCGTATCATAAACGGTATTATCGGGACTATACCTATTCTTCCAGCGATTTTCTGCTGGACAACGTGTTCTAGCCATACGGCGTTCCTGGCCACTAGGCTGAGCTTTCACACAGAAATCACATTTCACAGCGGAGAACGCTCTCCGTCTGGTTGCTTATGGAAAAACGGCTATGATAGAATGAAGTATGAAAAAGCGTTTACACATGTTCCTGCTCCTTTGCGGCTGTGTTGCGGCCGCCTTTTTTATTGGCTGCGCCGCCGCTGCCGAACCCTCTGCAACTGCAGAAGCGCCCACGGAGGCAACCGCTTCCCCTGAAGAGACGCCCAACTCCACGCCAACGACAACGCCTACGCCGACGGCAACACCTGTGCCGACGCCGTTTTCCATCGTCTGGCTCTCCGACACGCAAAGCATTACCTATTACGATTACCCGCACGCGATGGAGGACATGGGCAAATGGATTGCCGACGAGCGCGAAAACAGCAACATTCTCTATGTCGTGCAGACGGGCGACATGGTCGATAACGGGTTTGTTCAGCGGCAATGGGATGTTTTCGACGAATGCTACAATCAGTTTAAGGACGATATTCCGTATTTTGCAATCGCGGGCAACCATGATCTCGGCGTCAAGCTTCAGGATTATTCGGCGTATCTTGCGCGGCCAAACGTCAGCAGCATCCCGCGGAGGTATTCCTTCGAGCGAGGTCGCGCAGCCTATGCCACGTTCGAAGCGGGCGGAACGAAATTCCTGCTGCTCGGCGCGGGGTGGGACTCTGAGGAGATGGCCGTCGACTGGATGAATCAGGTGCTCAAAGAACACAGGGACTATGTCGCAATCCTGCTGTTCCATTCGTATATCAATATGGACAGCTCCTATACCAGCAGAGGCCAGCTGATGTTCGATCAGGTCGTCAAGCCAAACCCGAACGTCCGGCTCGTGCTCTGCGGACACGTCAGCGTTTCCGGCGCACGCTTTGAGGACTTGGACGACAACGGCGACGGGGTGACCGACCGCCAAGTGACCGCCATGCTGTATAACTACCAGGACTTCATGGACAACTGCGGACAGCTTCGCCTGTTGACCTTTGACCCCGTGGCGCGGTCGATCACCGTGATGACCTACTCGCCGTATACCAAACGGTATTTCTGGGACGACTATTTCAAAACGGTGGAGTTCACGCTGGAAGACGCGTTCTAAACCGATTTCTTTGCGAGTTCCAGTAACGAAAACAAAGGGCGTTCCGTTTGGGACGCTCTTTGTTGTTTTTACCGCCGCTTGATAAAAAGTGGGGGATAAATGCGATCAAATCAGCGAAACGATAGCGCTTGCGGAGATGCAGAGGCCTTTTCCCTCGTCGTTCATGCCTTCGGTGGTGGTCGCCTTAACCGAAACCGCATGCTCGCTTACGCCGAGCGCTTCGGCAAGGCACGCGCGCATCTGCGCCATGTACGGCGCGAGTTTGGGGCGCTGGGCGACTATCGTTGCGTCCACATGTCCAATCCCGTAACCCGCTTTTTGCACGCGGCGCAGGGTTTCCCGCAGCAGGCCGATGCTGTCCGCACCTTCAAACGCGGGGTCGGTGTCCGGGAAGTGCCTGCCGATGTCGCCCAGCGACGCCGCGCCCAGCAGTGCGTCGATGATCGCGTGGGTCAACACATCCGCATCCGAATGCCCGAGCAGGCCTTTTTCAAACGGGATCTCCACGCCGCCGAGAATCAGCTTTCGCCCTTCGACGAGCCGATGCGTATCAAATCCTGTGCCAAAGTGCGCGTAGGTTGCCAGCGCAAGCTGCCAGTCCTCTGCGGAGGTGAGCTTCTGGTTGGCGGCGTCTCCGGTTACAAACACGAAGCGCGGAACATACCCCGCCGCGAGGTAGAGCGAGCAGTCGTCCGTGGCGCAGGAAAGGTCGCCTTCGTAGGCGCGCTTGATTTCGTCAAAGCGGAACGTCTGCGGCGTCTGCATCCTTACGAGCCTGTCCCGATCCAGCGGGACGGGGATGCCGTCGCCGCCAAGGAGCATGGTGGTATCCGCGGCTTTTGCCGCGACGACGCCGCTGCCGAAGCAACGCGCGCTTTCGATGCTCTCGCGGACGACGGACGGCGCAACCATGCAGCGCGCCGCGTCGTGGATGGCGACGATCTCCGCGCTTTTGATCGCATCCAGCGCGTGTTTGACCGATTCGGCGCGCGTTTCCCCGCCCGAAACGACAGAGCACGGCACCGGGCAACTCAGCGCTTCCACAAACGCCCGGCTGGACGGCGAAACGGCAAATACGATCTGCTCCGCGCCGCCCTGCACGAGCGCAAGCATGGAGCGCTCGATCGCGGTTTTACCCGCGATGGGGGTGAGGAGCTTATCGAACCCCATACGGGAGCTTCCACCCGCGCAGAGCAGGATGCCGACGACCCCGCTCATTTGTCTTCTACTCCGCTGAGGACGGTATACATGCCCACCGCGTCCTCTTTTTTGACGCTCTCCTTCAGGCTTTCGACGCGCACCAGCAAATGCCGCCCGCCGAGCAGCAAATCGAGCATGTCGCCTTCCTTGACTTCGCTGGAAGGCTTGGCCGTCTTGCCGTTGATGCTCACGCGCCCAGCGCCCGCGGCTTCGTTGGCCACGGTGCGCCGCTTGATGATGCGGGAGACCTTGAGGTATTTATCCAAACGCATACGTGTATGTTTCCTTTCATCCGGCACTGTTCCGCCCGTCGGCGCAGCCTGCTGCCGTCTCAACTCATGTTAAATTGCGCGCCCGCGCTTGTCAAGGCGCACGCAACCGGTTCCCGTACGGAACTGTGCTGCGAAAAACGCCTCAGAAGCCGTCCATACCGTACCGCGCTAGGTTGACAGACGGGTAAAAACGTTGTATCCTTTTTTGCATCACGGGGGCGTCCGGTTTATCCCGCCGGACTGAGAAGTACCCTTGGAACCTGTTGGGTCATGCCATCGAAGGAAAGTGATATCATACGTCAGCTTCTTCTTGATGGTCGTCCGATTGGCGGCTATTTTTTATCGTAAAAAGGAGAAAGAAAAAGTCATGGAGTTCAAACTGTTTCACAAACTTGCCTCGCTCGAAGGGATCGAGCTGATCATGTTCATCGTCGCGGGCGTGGTCTTAATTGGCCTGCTCGTGCTGGTGATCCTCTACCGCAAAAAGCACAAACCCGCCGAGGGGGAAGCGATTGCGCAGCGGCCGCTGAACAAAACGCACAAGCTTGTCTACGGCGCGCTGAGCATTACGCTGGCGTTCGTGCTGAGCTATTTCAAGCTCTTTTCGCTGCCGTTCGGGGGCACGATCACGCTGGTTTCCATGCTGCCCATCTTTGCGTACGCGGCGTACTTCGGCCCCGTCTACGGCTTTACGGCGGCGTTTGCGTTTTCACTTTTGCAGGTGATTCAGGGCGCGTACATCGTGCATCCCATCCAGTTCATTCTGGACTATTTCGTGGCGTTTACGTGCCTGGGCATCGCGAGCTTTTTCCCCAAGAACCTGCCGCTGGGGTCAACGGTGGCGGGACTCAGCCGTATGCTGGCCTCGACCGTTTCCGGCGCGATCTTTTTTAAGGACGCGGGGTTCAGCTACGGGTTTGCCAACCCCTGGGTGTATTCGCTGATCTACAACGGCCTGACCATCGGCGTGGATACCGTGCTTTGCGTGGCCGTCGCCGCCCTGCCGCCGGTCAAGCGCCTGTTCGACCGGACGTTTCGGGTAAACTAAAGGGATTTGGGATAACGGGATACGAAAAGCGCGCCGCATGGCGCGCTTTTTGTGTTGCATTGATGGGTTTATTTGACGGGGTCGGTAGAGGAAAGCTTTGCGGTGACGATTTCAATACCGCTTTGAACTATCTTTGTATTCGGGTGTTCACGGCCAAGTTTTACTTCGAAAACGGTCAAAGCCTTATGTAAGCATTCAAGTGCAGCTTGATAATCACCTTGATAATAATATACGTTAGCGATGTTATTGTACGTTGTTGCGGTAGATGGGTGTTCCTTCCCCAGCACTTTTTCCTTTACATACAGCGCTTTGAAAAACCACTCCAAAGCTCTGACGTAATCACCTTGGCTATTATAAACTCCGGCGATGTTGTTGTAGGTTGTCGCGGTATCGGGATGTTCTTTCCCCAACACTTTTTCTCGTATATCCAAGGCTTTGAAATACCACTCCAAAGCCTTCGGGTAATCACCTTGATTTTTATAAACTACGGCAATGTTGTTATAGGTTGTCGCGGTATCGGGGTGCTCCTTACCAAGTACTTTTTCGCGGATATCGAGTGCTTTAAAATACCACTCTAAAGCCTTGGGGTAATCGCCTAGATTTTTATAAACTCCGGCAATGTTGTTATAGGTTGTCGCGGTAGAGGGGTGGTTTTTCCCAAGCACCTTTTCACTGATTTCCAAGCCTTTGAAAAACCACTCCAAAGCCTTGGGGTAATCGCCTTGACTTTTATAGACTACGGCAATGTTGTTGTAGGTTGTTGCGGTAGAGGGGTGTTCTATCCCAAGGATTTTTTCTTTTATCCTGAGCGATTTGAAATACCACTCTAGCGCCTTTGGGTAATTACCTTGGCTATCACAGATATATGCTATGTTGTTATAGGCCGCGGCTGTATTCTCGTGTTTAACTCCAAACACTTTTTCAGCGAGTGTCGCTGCTTTTTGCCGCCATTTCAATGCGAGAGAGTAAGCGGCAGTTTGCAAATAGTAATTACCAATGGCGTCCGATAAGAATGTAATAGGTGCGTTTTCTTCGTGAATTGCTTCAAAAATGGTTATTGCAAAGGGTATGATTTGTGCGGCAATAGCGAGCATGTAATTATTTGTGCTTTGTTTGAGAGCTTCGGTACATGCGTTGATCATCTCAATATGTGTTGATCCTTCAATTTCTAGTTGCTCCTTTGCCGCTTCCCTTACCACCTGATGCATGGAATACATCGCTGCGCTAGAGCCTTCTTCGCCTTCATGCCGAATCAACCAGGTTTTTTGCGCAAGCCGCGCCAAAATTCGCGTGCAGTCGTCCGGCTCGACGCCCGCATCTGAACTCAACCATTCTTTACACAAATCCAGCGCAAGCGGGATAGCGGGGAAAATGGAGAACGCTTCCAAAATACTGATTTCGGCAGAGGTGAAATCTTTATCCAGAGTATAGAGTTTGTTGATTTCAAATTGCAGGGTTTCATCGTCCGCCACACCTTTGGGGATGCTGAATTGCTGCGCCTCCAAATGGTTAAACAGTTCTTTAATCGACCATCCGGGGTCTTTTGCCATTCCACCAAGGCGGTTGACGATCAAAGTGTTTTGACCTGCTTTTTCTTCGATGATTTTTGTAAGCAGTTTTCTTTCTTCTTCGTCGGTAACGGCTCTGCCATACTGCTTTTCAAAGATTTCGATGCATTCTTCAATGGGGAGCACATCGACATAGCGCCGCTTAAACTGCGGAAATGGCACGCGCGAAGCGAGCAGGACGGAAGCGCCTAACGTAGTTAGGTATTGCAAGGGGTTATCTTTTGCCTTTGGTAAAGGTTGTTGCGCGCGAATGTCGTCAATGAGCAGAAGAACGCGGTGCTCCATGCATAAATCATGTAAATAGTTTAATGCTGCTTTCTCACCCTGTAGGCCGTGATATTGCGCGGGATATTCGATCTGCTGGGCAATATCGGATTCAATCACCCCGCTGAAATGAACAAGGCCGACAAAGTCGAACCCGCATTCGTCAGGTTTTGTCGCGAGTTTGGCGTAAAGCTTGTTGAGGATTTCCGTCTTGCCGATGCCACCCATGCCAACAAGCTGGATGCGGCGGGGATGCTGTGAAAAGTCTATGCAAAGCGAGTCGATGAATTCGTCGCGAGCGAGGATATTTTGATCGTCCCAGACGCTTGCGCCAGGGGTGAGGATGGGGGGATATTTTGGGGTTTCATGAGTTGGTTCGGGAATAAAAATATGATTCAGCTGTAAAAATCGAAATAGTGTCTCGTGTTCCGGCAGTGAAATTTGATCGAGCACATTTGCAATCCAAGTATCAAGCTCGGTTTCGGTTACGGGGCGGCCAAGCGCTTTTGTAAATGCTTGTTCCATGGTCGTCTTGCTGAAAGATTTGGAAAAGGGGAATAGTGAAGTGAAAAAAGTGTTGCGGATTGCTTCTGTATCGTGTGTCCAACCAAGGTCTGATTCTGTTTGAAAAAACGCGCGCTCCATACTATCGGTCAACTGCCATCCGGCAGTTTTTTTCTTTGCTCCAAGAGTTTTTTTGAAGATGAATTTACCGCCCTCATATATAGCAGTGGCAAGAATACCTTGGATAACAGGGTTTTGAAGCATAGGAATAAACCAATCAACCACAATTTTCACCCCATTCTCATTCTTGCTCTTAATGCCTAGTATACCAAATCAGGTAGTAAAAGAAAGAGCCAGTTACGACGAAGTTGAGAATTATTTTAAGAAGTACAGCCAGAGTAAAAAAAGAAGTCCTTTTCAGGACTTCTTTTTTACCACCGTAATCCTTGGATTCAGCCCGCCCGCTTCCGTTCGCATGTCGGCGGCGACTGTGAGCCCCGGCTCCCGCTTGAGGCAGGCGGTGAGCAGGCGATGCTCCATCGTGTAGAGCACCGCGATTCCTCCCGGCGCGAGCAGGCGCGGCAGCAGACGCACAAAGTCGCGGTAGAGCGGTTCGTTGGTTTCGTGGGTGCCCACGCGGTTGCCAAACGGCATGTTGGTGACAATCAGATCGAACGGTTCGCGCGGCTCAAACTTTAATACGTCCTTACGCAGAAAACGCGCGCCGCTCTTGGCCGCGAGCGCATTGACCCGCGCGGCTTTGAGCGCAAAGTCGGAAATATCCAACCCAAACAGAACCGTGCCGGGTGCGGTTTTTTCCAGCTCAAAGAGCAGAGTTCCGCTGCCGCAGAACGGGTCGAGCGCGAAGAGTTTGCCGGCGGAGACGAACGAAAGCGCATACCGTACTAGGCACGCCGCTGTCGCGGGATGGATAGACGCGGGGAGCGACTGCTTGCGGTAGGCAAAGCGCGTGTCCGGCACGTCGCAGGGGCGGACGAACACGTCGCAGACCGCGCCGTTGCAGACAACACGCAGTTCGTCGGCGTAGCGGCTCGGATTGTCCCCGCCGCCAAACGCAAGCGTGATCTGCCGGATCATGGCCGCGCGGTCGCCTTCGTAATGGCGCAGTTCCACGCGGTACGGGCGGGTAAGGATGCCGTCGGCTGCGGAAGCGATCGCGGTGGGCGTAAAGGGAAGGCGCGTGCCCGCGGGCAGCAGAACTTCCTCGGCGCAGCGCACGGTAAACAGCTTTTTGAGGTTGTCGGTTTGCACCAGTACGCCGTCGGAAAACTCTTCGCCAGAAAAGTCCAGCGCGGCAAGCTCCTGATGCAGAATGGACGAAAACCCTTCCGGCGACACGACGAGGACGTCCCGCGGCGTTTCGAGCTTGCGCCGCTGGGGCAGCGGAACGTCGCGCTCCAGGGCTGCGCGCGCTTTATCCAGCGCGACGTGGATTTCGAGAACGTGCTTCTGCTCCGACTCGTCCGCTGCTTCCGGCGCGGTGTAATCGGTAAGCGCTTGTTTTGCCTCCGCTCCGCCGACGCTGCCAAGAGCGAGCAAAATCGACGGCATGACAAACCGCGTTTGCTCCGCGTTCAGAGCGGAAACCAGCGCGGGCGCGTCGGCCGGGTTTTCGAACGCGCCGAGAAGCCGTGCGGCATTCTTGCGCGCCTTGGGGTCGGCGTTTTCCAGCGCGGAATACACCGGAGCGCGGTTTTCCAGCAGGCGGGCGGCAATCTCCCGCGCGGCCTGCTTCTTAACAGCGGCGCAGAGCGTGGAAAGCGCTACCGCCGGATCGGTTTCGATTTCGGCGACGAGGCGGATCAGTTCCTCTTGGGATACCTGCAATTCATTCATGGCAGGCCACGCTTCGGATGATGTCAAGAATGGCAAGCGTGCCATCCGCGCGCGTATCTTCCCGCATGGCGGCGGCATACTGCTCGCGTTTGCGGTAGACTTCGTCAATCGCGAGGCAGAGGGATTCCGGCGTTGCGGTGTCCTGGTCGAGCACCAGCGCGTAACCGTTCTTTTCGAAATACTGCGCGTTGAGCAGCTGGTCGCCGCGCGTGGACGCCTTGCTCAGCGGAATCAGCACGGAAGGCTTGTTCAGCGCGAGCAACTCGAACACGGCGTTGGCTCCCGCGCGGGAAAGCACGACGTCCGCCAGCGCAAACAGGTCCGGCAGCTCGCGGTCGATGTATTCATACTGCGTGTAACCGCAGGCCAGGCAGTCGCAGTCTTTTTTGCCGCGTCCGCAGAGATGGATGATGTCGTAGGCTTCGCAGAGCTTTGGCAGCGCCGCACGGAGCAGCTCGTTGAGCTTCTGCGCGCCGAGGCTCCCGCCCATGACCAGCAGAACGGGCTTTTCGCCGGAAAACCCGGTGAATTCCAGCGCACGCTCCCGGCAGCCTTCATACAGCGCCGGGCGGATGGGCGTGCCGGTGAACACGCCTTTGTGATGCGGAACGTGCCGGAGGGTATCTTCAAACGAAACGCAGACCCGATCCGTAAAACGGGCGGCGATCCGGTTGCTCAGCCCCGGCGAGTAGTCCGATTCGTGCGCCACGACGGGGGTTTTACCCGCGCCGATCACCACCGGAACGGAGACGAAGCCGCCCTTGCTGAAGAGCACATCCGGCTGCAGTTCGCGGATGATCCTGCGCGCTTGAAAGCAGCCTTTGAGCACACGGAACGGGTCGATAAAGTTCTGCCAGGAAAAATACCGCCGGAGCTTACCGGTGGCGATGGCATGGTAGGTAACGCCTTCGATCGCGCCGATGAGTTCGTTTTCGATTCCGGTTTCGGAGCCGATGTAGTGCACTTCCCAGCCCTCCGATAAAAGCTGTTGGATCAGCGCGATATTGGGCGTGACGTGCCCCGCGGTGCCGCCGCCGGTAAATACGATTTTCTTTTTTGCGGTGTTTGCGTCTGTCTGCATGGTTGTATGCTCTCCCCCGAAAAACACACGACCGGCGCGAACCGATCGTGTGAGTCGTCCGTTTCTTATTCAGTGTATGTCTAAAACCGAGTTTTGTCCATCCGAAAAACCGGAATATCAACCCTCGGTGTCGTTGAGCGTGTCGTCCTTGAGCAGCGCGCGGGCGATATCCATCTTCATCTGCGACCATTCTTCGCCAAGCGGAAGATTAACTTCCAGCATGACTAGCACAAGCCTCGCATCTTCTTCCGTCACGGGGACGCCGTCCTTGTTGTCCCGCCAGCAGATGAACCAGGCGAGTTCCTTGGACTTGTCGTTGTTGAGCTCGGCGGTGCCGGTCTTGCCGGCCATGGTATAGCCGAGCGTCAGCGGGCCTTTGTTGATAAAGCTCTTCGCCAGCCAACGCGCGGTGCCGTTGACGCAGACGTCGAGCAGCGCCGGATAGATGGAATCGACGGTGGACTGCTGGAGGATCTGGCGGTAAACGGTAGGTGTGCGCTGTTCAACGAGCGTATAGTCCGTTCCGTCCGCATGCCAGAGAGAGTCCACGAGGTAGGGCTGCATAATCACGCCGTCGTTGGCGTAAGCCGAAGCATAGCAGGCCATCTGCAGCGGGGACATCAGAATTTCGCCCTGGCCGTAGCCGGTGACCGCAAGGTCGTAGTCGGTGAGTGGATGTTCGTCGTCGCGCTGATTCGTGAGCTGCGGATCGCTGACGTCCAGACCGTAGATCAGCGACTTGTCGAGCACCAGATGAACGTTCGGCACTTCGCTCCAGTTGCCGTCCGTGTCCTGCTTCCAGATTGTTTCTCCGCCTTCGGCAAGGTTCTGCCAGCTGATGCCGTCGGAACCGGCTTTCCAGTAGATGCGCGGTTCGGTATCGGTGGCTTCCAGCGTAATGGCCGTGTCCCAGCCGATTTTCTCCATGAATGCCTTAAACTTAGTCCAGCCCATGCGCATGGCGGCGTAAGCAAAGTACAGGTTGTCCGACGAAACAATGGAGTTCGTCATGTTCATGGGGGAGGAGCGGCTGTCGCTGTGGGTACGGACGATGTAGTGGTCCTGACTTTGATCGTACCAGCTATCCGTGCTGGCGCGTTCGGCGAGGTTGTTGAGGAACGCTTCCGAGGGATACCACTTATCCTCCTGGACAATATCCTCGGAGGCGGGGAACTGATCGTTGAGCGTCATAGAGTTGGTTTCCAGCAGAGCGGCGCTCGTCATGAGCTTAAAGACCGATCCTGGCGTATACAAACCCTGGGTGGCGCGGTTGTAAAGCGGGATATCCGGGTCGTTCTGCATGGCTTCCCACTCCTCAACAGGAATGCCTCGGGAGAGATCGTTGAGGTCGAACCCCGGCCAGGAGGTCATTGCCTGAATCGCGCCGGTCTTGGGGTTTATTACGATCACGCAGCCATGGATGGAGTCGTCGTACACCGTGGTATCCACCACGTCCTCCAGGCGCTCCTGCAGTTCGGGGATGATGGTCAGGTGGAGGTCTTCGCCGTCGACGGCGTCGGTGGAATACAGCATGCCCCGGCTGCCGCCATCCTTGGTTTGGATGTAGGTGAAGCGTCCGTTGGTACCCAGCAGTTCGTCCTCATAAAGCAGCTCAAGGCCGTATTTACCGATGTAGGAGTCGCCGTTGTAGCGCGTGTCGGTTGTTACAAAGCGGTCGTTGACCGCGTCGTAGCGCACGTCGCCATACGATTCATAGTTGATCTTTTCTTTTTTGGAGATGATTCCCGCGTAGCCGATGATATGACACAGCGAGTCGCCATAGGGGTAGTATCGCAAGGTGCCGTAGTTGGCGGTGTCTATGGCGATGCCGTCTATGGCGAGCAGGCGTGTTTTCAAGTCCATCGTCGCCTCGTCTGGATAAAACGTCTGCAGTTTACAAAAATCGTTGCGCTGTTTTGTGAGCGCGGCACGGACGTCGTCCTCGGTCATTTCCATCTCCGGCACGGCGGCAACCGCGCGGATGAAGGTTTCCTGATCCGGAATGGTCGAAGGAACGCAGAATACCGTGATGGCATTGACGTTTTGCGCGTAAGCTTCGCCGCCACAGAGAATTTCACCGCGGTTGGCCTGCAAAACGCCGACGCGGAGGCTGTCGCCCCATTCCATCTGCGGGAAGATCAGGCTCGGCGACCAGTCGATGGTCCAGCGGTGCTCAATGCGGTTGGCAACAATGGTAAAGTTGTAGGTCAGATCCATCCCGGCGCGTTCGCTGTGGTAGGTCAGGCTGTAGTCGACGCGGGCGATGATTTCGCCGTCCAGGACGTCGCTTACGGTATAATCGATGCCGGTGAGCTCCAGCTCGTCGAATATGCTCTCGTAGCGGTCGATAAACTCTACCTTCGTGATGGTGCTTTCCTCTTCGTCTTCCGTTTCGGCGTCGGTGGCGGCGGGCGTTGCGGTCGGCGTGGCGTTGGGATCCGGCGTTGGCGTCGGTGTGGCGTTGGGGTCCGGCGTCGCGTTGGGGTCCGGCGTCGCCTCGGCGGTCATTGTCGGCGTGGGTGAAGGCGTGTCGCCCGGAGCGGGCGTCATGGCGTCGTCGCGCTGGTCGGCGGGGATATTGCTTTCGTCCGTCATGCCCTCCGGCGTGGCCTGCGTGGTTCCGTAAGGTTCGGGGGTTGCGTCGTTGACCGGGATTTCACCCGTTTCGGGATCGGGCGTTATGCCGTTTTCCGCAACCGGTTCCGGCGTGGGCGTCGGTGTGTCCGCTGCGGGCGTCGGCGTATCCGCGGAAGGCGAGGGCGACTCAATCACGGGCGTAGGCGTTGCGTCCGTGTCGTCAAGACCGAACACCTGCCGCCAGACTTTGCGGTTGGCTTCCTTTTCCTTTGCTTCTTCTTCGAGGCGGTCTTCGCGCTCTTCTTCGGATTCGGGCGCCTTGATGCTGTCCGCCAGCATCTCGTACGCCTTATCGAACGAGCTTGCGCAGATATAATCTAAAAATCGATAGCAGTACTCGCTCCCGCGCGTAACAATAGCGCACCCGCCGCTTAAAATCGTTACGCCGAGAGAAGCGATGACTAAAATAATTGCGATAAATCGTTTCATTGTTCAATCAGTCCTTGTCTGGTTTACCCCCGGTAAAACAAGGATATTATACCAAATGCGGCGCACCGGGGAAGCAAATCCGATAAAAGTTAATAATCATGCCACGATTGAGCGGGATTTTTGCCGGAAAACGGAACGGTTCCCGCTTATGTGAACCGGTTTGTTCTCTCAAGAAACATAGCGCGGCGGCTTGCGAAAAATAAAAAATCGCCCGTATGGGCGATTAAAGATACAGCGCGGCAAACGATTACTGCGCGAGCAGATCATTCGACAGCCCCGCGAGCTGTAAACTGAGGTTGTACAGGCGGTAAGCCGTTTCCATATTCTTGGAAGCCGGGCTGGAAGGCTCGACGTGCTTTTTGTAAAAATACTCCCCGCTGAACTGCGCAGCCGCGGGATCGCAGGCAAGGTAGACGCTCGTTTCTGCGCCCTCCTCGGCGGAATCGAAAAACAGCCGCATGAGCTCCGCTACCCAACGGAACGCGCCGGTTTTGCGGTTGACCACGATATCGGTGGCAACGATGCCGGGGTGCACGGCGTTGATGGTGACGCGGCTGCCTTTGCCTTTGAGCTTGTCGGCAAGCACACGCGCAAATAAGAGATTACAGAGCTTGCTGTGGCCATAGGCGATAAAACGGTTGTAGCCATGCGTATAGCTGAGGTCGTCAAAGCGGACGTCCACCCAGGCGTGCGCCATGCTGCTCATCATCACGATGCGACCCTGCTCCGCCTTTTGCAGCAGCGGCAGGAGCAGAAGCGTAAGCAGAAAATGGCCGAGATAGTTGACGCCAAAGCTCATCTCGAACCCCTGCTTCGTCTCCGCGCGCCATCTGCCGAGAATGCCCGCGTTGTTGATGAGCGCGTCCAGATGATCGTACCGCTCGGTAAACGCCGCCGCGAACGCGCGGACGCTGTCCAAGTCGGCAAGGTCGAGCCGCATGAGCGTGATGTCGCGCCCCGGCACGCAGGCGAGCTCGTTTGCCGCGGCTTCCCCGCGCTCCTTATTGCGGCAGGCGAGAATGACACTCGCGCCAAGGTCCGCAATCTGCGCCGCGGTCGCTTTCCCGATGCCGGAATTGGCGCCCGTGACGATGACGATTTTGCCCTTCATATCCCCGTTCTTTTTCCCATCCATGGCAAAAAGTATAGCGAAATGCGCTGTGAAAAGCAACATAAAGACCGTATGCGTTGCCCGCGGGAAATCGAACTTGTCAAAAACCGCATCGGACGAATATACTTATTAGGAAATACGAGGGCTCTGCCCTCGTGCTCCCGCCAAAGGGCAAGCCCTTTGGGAACCCTTCTTTGTACAAGATGGGGTGTGCAGGGCAAACATCCCTAAATCGGGGGTATGGGGGTGAAACCCCAAAAAAGAGAGGTTTTATGTTTTTAGCCGATGGATGGAGCGACTTTCGCGTTTTGGACGCGGGAAACGGCATGAAGCTGGAGCGCTGGAAGGACATCACTTTGCTGCGCCCAGACCCGCAGGCCGTGTGGCCGATGGCCGAGTCCGCTGCGGACGCGGTCTACCTGCGCTCCGATACCGGCGGCGGGCACTGGGAATTTTCCAGGCAGCTGCCCGAACAATGGAAAGTTCAATACCGCGATTTAACGTTTCTCGTCCGCCCGACGGGCTTTAAGCATACCGGGCTGTTCCCCGAACAGGCGGTCAACTGGGACTGGATGCGCGGAGAACTGGCCGAGTGGAAACAGCGCCATGACCGAGCGCCTCGCGTGCTCAATCTCTTTGGGTATACCGGCGGAGCGAGCGTCGCCTGCGCGGCGTCGGGCGCGGAGGTTGTGCATGTGGACGCGGCAAAAGGCATGGTTGCCTGGGCAAAGAACAACGCCGAAGCAAGCGGGTTGAACGACGCGGTGATTCGCTATATTGTGGACGACTGCGTCAAGTTCGTCAAGCGCGAACAGCGGCGCGGTAACACGTACGACGGCATCGTCATGGACCCGCCGAGCTACGGCAGAGGCCCGACGGGCGAGCTTTGGAAGATCGAAAACGACCTCTACCCGCTGGTGGCGGACTGCGCGGCGATTTTGAGCGATTCGCCCGCGTTCTTTCTGATCAATTCGTACACCACCGGGCTTGCCGCGAGTGTGCTCAAAAACGTGCTCCGCGTGGCGCTGCCAGAAGGCGAAACAGAATCGGACGAGGTCGGCCTGCCGATCGAACGGGACAATCTCGTATTGCCCTGCGGTTCGAGCGGGCGCTGGACGCCGGAAAAACAGGATTTATAAGGGGAAGAATGGAAGAACAAACGTCAACCAACAAGCTCCGGCGGGACGAACTCACGCCGAGCGGCATCCAAATTCTATATGAGGATAACCATCTGCTCGTGGTCGAAAAACCGGTCAACCTGCCTGTGCAGGCGGACAGCTCCGGCGACGCCGACCTGCTGAGTATGCTCAAGATCTACCTGCGCGACCGCTACGGCAAGCCCGGCGAAGCGTATCTCGGTCTGGTGCACCGGCTCGACCGCCCGGTCGGCGGGGTGATGGCCTTTGCAAAAACCAGCAAGGCCGCCGCGCGCCTGACCGAGCAGTTCCGCTCCCACGAGGCGAAAAAGCGCTACTGCGCGATCGTCTCCGGCGAACCGAAGCCGCGAGCCACGCTTGTCGACTATTTAATCAAAGATGAAACCACTTTTACCTCACGCGTTGCCGAACTGAACGAGCCCGGCGCAAAAGAGGCGGTGTTGAGCTACAGCCTGCTTGGCAAAGCGGGCGGGAAGTCTTTTTTGGATGTTGCGCTCTACACGGGCAGGCCGCATCAGATCCGCGTGCAGCTTTCCCATGCGGGGCTGCCCATCGAAGGCGACCAGCGGTATGAGCCGGGCGCGGTCGTCGGCACGCAGATTCGCCTCTGGGCGTATGCGCTCACACTGTCCCACCCTACGCTCAAGGAACCGATGACGTTCTTTTCCGCTCCGCCGTGGCAAGAGGAAGGCGCATTTCAGGCTCAAATTGCGCTGCTGCCCGCGTTTTCCGTCTGCCGCGGCGTGTATCTGGACGACGACTGCGTGGCGGTCGATAAAAACGCAGGCGTGGAAACAGAAGGCGACCTGCTCGGCGAGGTGGAGTCGCTCTTTGAGGAAATCTATCCCGTGCATCGCTTGGACGCCAATACGGAAGGGATCGTCGTTTTTGCGCGGAACGAAGGAACCGCCGCAAGATACGAAGCGCTGTTTTTCCGCCACGAACTCAAAAAAACATATCACGCGGTTGTGCGCGGAACGCCGCCTGTGAGCGGCAAACTGGTGCATTGGGTCAAAAAGGACGCGGAGGAGTCGTTTGTTTCCGTCTGCGGGGAAAACGATCCGGACGCGCTGCGCTGCGAACTGGCATATCGCCTGATCAACACCGACGGCGAAAAGAGCCTGCTGGAAGTGGAGCTGATGACCGGGCGCACGCACCAGATCCGCGTGCAGATGGCGGCGGCGGGCTATCCTGTGCTGGGGGACGATAAATACGGCGATAGAGCCTTCAACAAGGCGCAGAAGCGCAGATCGCAGGCGCTGCTCGCCAAACGCTTGGAACTCGACGGGCACGTGTTCGAGAGTCTGCGGGAGCTGGACCTGTAAGTAAATCAAAAACGCTTCTCAACCGAGAAGCGTTTTGTTTGTTACGTGGAATTCGCAGGGGCGCGCCCCTGCGCGGGAGTTTGAGGGCGGAGCCCTCAGCGTTTTCTAATCCTCATACAAGCTGTACCCGCAGTAGGGGCATACGCTCCGCGAGGCGGGGTAACGGCGTCCGCATTCGGGACATTCGATGCTGTTCTTTTCCGTGAGGTGCTTGGGGTCGGGCACGCGCGGGAGCTTCGGCTGGGTGGGACGCGGATGGCGCGCCGTCTCGTCAGGGAAGGGATAGCCGCAGTGCGGGCAAATCCGTGTGCCGCGCGCAACTGTGTTGTCGCAGCGCGGACAGGAGACACCCTGGTCGGAGAAATTGCCGTAACCGTATGTCTCTTCCGCTTCCTCGGGTTCTTCGCCGGGAGTTTCTTCGGGTTCATCCGCCGGGTGGAAGCCGCAGTAGGGGCAGGTGGCAAGCCCGCCGGGGATTTTTTTACCGCACCTGGTGCAGAGCCGCTCCTGCCTTGGCGCGGCGTTCCTGGGTTTTGCTTCGGGCGCGGGAGTGCGTTTTTCCGGCTCACGGGGCATCTCCAGCGAATCGCCAGGGTAATAGCCGCAGCGCGGGCAGGTCACCAGCGGTTCGGGGATCTTCTTACCGCAGCGTGGGCAGAGGTCGCTTTTGACCTCCGGCGCGGGGGCGGGCGGCGTTTCCGGCTCCGGTTCGAAAACAGGTGCTTCCGCTTCCGGCGCGGGGGACGGCGCTGTTTCCTCCTCGTCGTCGTCAAAGAGGCTGGGGGTGTTCATATCGTAGCCGCAGCGCGGGCAGGTCGCGGTACCCGCCGCCATCTTTTTTCCGCAGTCCGGGCACTCAATTTTGCCGGATTTGTCCGGCGCATAAACGGGCTGCCGGAGCACGGTCTTTTTCGGTTCGGGCTTTTTCACGTCCGGTTTGGGCGTGTAGGCGGGCAGGGGTTCGGAGCGGAGCTTGAGCGCTTTTTGCAGCCCTCCTACGCCAAAGAGAATGATACCCCCACGAAACATCAGCTCGCGCACCAGCTGGAACGCCGTATAGCTCTTGCGCAGAACGAGCGCAACAATCAGCGCCGCAACGGCCGAAAGCGCCGTGGAACCGATGCCCGCATAGAGCAGAATTTTGTCCTGCGCGGGTTCCTGCCTGCGGTCGGCAAGCTGAAGCAGCACGGAAGGCAGCGCCAGCGCGGCAAGCAGCGTTAAAAAGTCCAGCATGTAGACAAACTCGAAAAACAGGATCATCTCTACAAGGTAGGTGATGGCCTGAATCAACCCCCAGGCGACAAAAAGCAGGTTGAGCAGCAGGTAAAAATTGCCCTTGCGCAAACGGAGCTTTTTTTGGCGGTATTGAACCAGCAAAAGAAACGCCCCCGTAATAACGCCGAGGACGAGAACCGAGCCGATGATGCCGAAAACCGTAAAGTTCTCCGGCGGCGCCTGACCCAGTTGCTTTCGGTTGTATGCGTCCACAAATAATTGAAAAAAGCCGAACACCCGTGAAATGAAAAAAAGAAGCGTACCATAGAACACCGCGTTGCTCGTTACGTAGCTTGCGGACTGGTAGAGCTTCTTCGATTTGGCTGGCCGTTCCATAGGGGTATGATAGCACAAGCCCGCCTTGCCATGCAACACGGGTAACGGTATAATCTAATCGGAAACATAATGGAAACGTATCGGAGAAGCGACCGAAAACCTTGCCGTTTGGGGGACCGTTCATAGAAACGACCAAACCGGACGCGGCAGATAGAATAAAGAGAGAGGATTACCGCCATGCAGTCAAACGCGCAAGCGATTTACGAATCCTGGAAGAACGAACCTTCGCTGGACGCCGCGACAAAGGCCGAACTCACGGCCATTGAGCACGACCACGGGGAGATTGAGGAACGGTTTTACCGCGAACTGGAATTCGGCACGGCGGGCTTGCGCGGCATCATCGGCGCGGGCACCAACCGCATGAACGCGTATGTTGTCCGCCGGGCGACGCAGGGCCTCTGCGACTACCTGGCAACCGTGCCGGGAGCAAAGGAACGCGGGGTTTGCGTGGCATACGATTCGCGCCTCTTTTCGGAAGAGTTCGCAAAACAAACCGCCTGCGTGCTGGCCGGAAACGGGGTCAAGACGTACCTGTTTACCACGCTGCATTCCGTTCCGCAGCTTTCCTTTGCGGTGCGGCATCTCGGCTGCATGGCGGGCGTGGTGATTACCGCCTCGCATAACCCGAAGCAGTACAACGGCTATAAGGTCTACTGGGCATACGGCGGGCAGGTCGCGCCGGAGCAGGCCGAAGAGATTTTTCAAAAAATACAGCAGGTAAAAATGTTCTCCGCGAGCGTTTGCGACTTTGAAGAGGCCGTTCACGACGAGCGGATCGTGCTGGTTGGCAGCGAGGAGGACGAGGCGTATTACGCCGCGACGGCGGGGCTTCTGCTCAGCCCGGAACTGCTGCGAAAATACGGCGGCAGCCTTCCGATTGTGTATACGCCGCTGCATGGCTCGGGCGCGGTTCCGGTGCGGGAGCTGCTCAAGCGCGTGGGCCTCAGCAGCGTAACCGTGGTGCCGGAGCAGGCCGCGCCGGACGGGACGTTTCCCACCGTGACCGCGCCGAATCCGGAAGACCCGGCGGCGTTCCGCCTGGCCATTGCGCTGGCGGAAAAGGTGCGCGCACGCGTCTGCCTTGCCACCGACCCGGACGCGGACCGGCTGGGCGTTGCCGTCAAAACCGCGAACAACGAGTGGGTCACGCTCACCGGCAACCAGATCGGCTGCATCCTGCTGGAGCACATCCTTTCGACCATGTCCGCGCAGGGCAAACTGCCCGCAAATGGCGTGGTGATCAAATCCATCGTTTCCACGCGTCTGGCGGACGCCATCTGCAAGGCTTACGGCGTCGAGTTGGAAAACGTCATGACCGGATTCCGCTTTATCGGTGAAAAGGTGGACGAGTACCAGACGGGCGGGGAGAAGACGTTTCTCTTCGGTTTTGAGGAGAGCTTTGGTTTCCTTGTCGGCGGGCTGGCGCGGGATAAGGACGCGGTCTGCGCCGCGATGTTTGCCGTCGAGGCTTGCATTGCTTACGACCAGCGCGGCATGACGCTTTCCGACGCGCTGGACGAGATTTACGAAACGTACGGGTACTATCAGGAGAGCGTCAAGAGCTACACGCTCGAAGGCAAGGAGGGTATGGAGCGTATTGCGGACTGTATGCGCGCGCTTCGCGCCAATCCCCCCAAGGCGTTTGCGGAAACTCCCGTAGCCGTGCTGGAAGATTACCTTTCCGGCGAGCGCAGGCTCATCGGCGGCACGATTGAGCATCTGACGCTGCCCTGCTCGGATACGCTCCGGTGGCTTTTGACGGACGAATCCTGGATCGTCATCCGCCCCAGCGGCACGGAACCCAAGCTCAAGCTCTATATCGGCGCGCGCGCAAAAACGCGCGAAGCGGTGGAAGAGGTGCTGGCTTTGCTCATGGCGGATGTGGACGGAAGGCTGACCAAGCGGCTCGCTCAGCCCGTGCAGAAAAGCGCGGAACTCAATCGCTAGCCGCATCGGTTATCTCTTCGGCATGGATTCTTGGAGGCTCCGCCTCCAAACCACCGCTCAGGGCTTAGGCAGCCCTGAGAACCTGCCGGAGATCAGCGCGGGTTTCCAAAGGGCGTGTCCTTTGGCAGGAGCTCGAGGGCAGAGCCTTCGAATAGTTACGTAGCTTGAGGGCAGAGCCCTCGAATGATTCCGTGCTCGAGGGCGAAGCCCTCGTAAAGATTTCCCCGAATTCAGCGGCATTTCCGCCGCTGTTTTCGATTGCGGGGCGACTCAACCACAGCTTGAGATGCCAAAACCGCCAACTCAAGCACCGCTTGCTGGTTTGCCTGTCCTGTTTCGGTTACGCTTTTGCCAGAGACAAACGAAAGGCGGTCGAACAGGATGAAACCAATCTTCCGGCATAGGCCGGATCAAAAAGAAGATCCCGTAAAAGCGGAACGTGCCTACCGCGCGATGCTGCGTGAACGGGAATTGGAACAAAAGAACGTCAAGTGGTTTTTCATGCAGATGAGAGACTTCCGGCTGTAAGGAGGCAATTATGTTTGATGCGGTGGAAATCGGCAGGCGGATTTCGCGTCTGCGCAAAGAAAAAGATATGACCCAACCCGCGCTGGCTGACAAGATGGGCGTGAGCTTCCAGGCGGTGAGCAACTGGGAGCGCGGCGCTTCCATGCCGGATATCGGAAAGCTGCCGGAACTGGCGGAAGCGCTGGGCGTCAGCGTGGACGAACTGCTCGGCGGCGGTCGCGGCAGCGAGCTGGTGCAGCACGTGATCGATGGAACGGAAGAAGCGTTTGTCGAAGAAAAGAACGTAACGCTGGAAGAAGCGGGGGAGGCCGCCGCGGTGCTCAAGCCCAAACAGGTCAAGCGGGTCGTGCTTGCAATCAGCGCAAAGCGGGAAAGGCGGGAGAAGGAAACCGAAGGCAAAACGGAATCGTTTAACATTGCGAGTCTTGCGGCTATTGCCCCGTTTCTCGACGAAGACATGCTCGACGAACTCGTGGAAAAGCTCGAACCGGTTACCCGCCTCGGAGAACTCGCGGCTATCGCGCCGTTCCTCTCCGAAGACGCTCTGGATCGAATTGCCGAGCGAGCGATGGTCGGAAATGCGCGTATCGGTGAGCTTGCATCCATCGCGCCGTTCCTCTCCGAAGAGGCGATCGATAAAATCGCAATGCGCGCGCTCGACCAGCAGTCGTCCGTCGGCGAGCTTGCATCCATCGCGCCGTTTCTCTCGGAGGATGCTATTGGAAAGATAGCGCTGAAGGTGCTCAAAAACGGCGGCAGCGCTTCGGAACTCGCGGCAATCGCGCCGTTTATGGATGAGGACGCGCTCGACCGTGTCGTCAAGACGGCGCTGCGGGACGGCAAATCCATTGGCGAACTGACCGGACTGCTTCCGTTCCTCTCGCGCGACACACTGCGGGCGATCATGGAGGCAGCACTTACGGGCGGGGACACCTCGATTCTTTCCAAGCTGGGAAAGTTCCTGTAAGAATTTCAAAAAACCGCCTTTCGGTCAGACAGCATCTTCGCCGGTTTGAATATTGCACGGGGGCGAATGGTTTCGATACCGCCAAAACCCTCCCCTAAAAAACGCGCCGGACAGGCGCGTTTTTTGTATTTCGAGAGCAGGATTTTCCATGCACAAAGGTGAATTTTGCATCGATGCTCAAAAAATGGCAGGGCGGCGAACGGAATTTAGTATATTAACCCGGCTTAGGTTGACTTTGGTAAAACCGGGGGCTATGATTGGTTTGGAGCGAGCCAATCATACGACAGGAAAAAATCAAAAATCATTTCAAAGCCATTCAGGAGGGCATTCATGAACGCGTACATTGAGCGGGTAATCAACGATGTTCGAACAAAGAACGGCGGGGAGCCGGAGTTTCTGCAGACGGTGGAGGAAGTGTAT
>JBDKRL010000020.1:0-17388 GCA_039683415.1 Clostridiaceae bacterium | reverse complement strand
CGAAGTACTACATCGAAGTGGCGAACATGCCGACGACGAACGAAGCGCTGGGTTACCTGATGGGGCAGAAGCATCTGATCATCGCCCCCAGCAAGGCCGTCAACGCGGGCGGCGTCGCGACAAGCGCGCTGGAGATGAGCCAGAACTCGATGCGCTACAGCTGGACGGCGGCGGAGGTCGATCAAAAGCTGCGCGCGATCATGAAGAACATCCACGACAATTCGGCCAAAGCGGCGCTGGAAAACGGCTTGGGCTACAATCTGGTTGCCGGTGCGAACATCGCGGGGTTTGCCAAGGTGGCAGATGCGATGATCGCGCAGGGAATCTTCTAACGGAACAACGCAAAGCCCGCGCCGGAAACGGCGCGGGCGCTTTTTTTCAGGGCAGATGCGATGATCGCGCAGGGAATCTTCTAAGCCATTTAAACACAAAGCCCGCGCCGGAAACGGCGCGGGCGCTTTTTTGTTCAGAGCCGACGCAATGATTGCGCAAGGGATTTTTTAACTGGTTCAGAACGCCCGCTTCCGAAAGGGAGCGGGCGATTTTGTTTCTGCACCGCAGCCAAAAATCATGTGCAGAGCAGCGCAAAAGCGATTAGCAGTGACAAACCTTAACAAGATGGATATAATCCTTACATAACTATAATAAACAGATATATTTCTTTCGTCTAATAAACTCCGGTAAACAACCCACCGTTTTCAGTGAGAATGATCCAACGAAAGGGGCGGAGTCATGATGAAAAGGCTCTATGAAGCCTCCCGGTTTTTCGGCTTGTCGGTGCTGACCATGGCAGTGGTCGCCGCGGCATTTCTGGGGTTCCGCGCGCAGATGAAGGCGGAAATTCAGGACAGCACATTTCAGCAACTGACCGAGGCCGCCCAACAGCAGGCAGCTGCGACGCGCAGATATTTTACCGTCGCCATTACGCGGATGAACACGCTGGCAAAATTCGGCGACAGCGACGAACGGCGCGCGCTGGTTGAGAACATGATTTCCGACCTTTCCGGCGGGGACGGCATCGTCTGGTCAGCGTTTGCGGACAAGCATGGGAATGTTAACCGCACCGACGGAACGGAGCTGCACGTTTCGGATAAAGATTGGTTTTTGCGCAGCCTGAACGGCGAAGAAGTGGTTGCTGTTGATACGCTGGACGACTCTGCAACAGAGACGATTCTGATTTCCGTTCCCGTCTATATCGAAGGCCAAATCGACGGCGCGCTGATTGCCGCCATGGATCAAAGCGCGGTTTCCGCGCTGGCGCAGACAAACGCGTTTGACGCAAGCACGTATTCGCTGCTTACGGATTCAAACGGCAACATCTTTGCTATCGCGGATTTGACCACAAAGCCGACCATCGATATGAATCTGTTTGACCTTACGACCGACGAAGCGCTGCAGGGGGATATGACCGTTTCCGAACTGAAGCAGTCGTTCCTAAACGGCGAAACGACCATTGCAACGATACTGCGCGGCGGAAAGATCTATTACTCGGTCAACGTGCCAATCGGCGTGAGCGACTGGTATATCGTGCTTGCCGTTCCGAGCAGCGTTGCGGATGAGCTGAGCAGCGATGTCCTTACCTATGTTATCGTCATGCTCTGCCTGGTGATTCTGGTGCATACTTCGGTCATCTTCCAAGCCTACCTGCATGAAAGGAAGGCCATAGAGGTGCTGGAGCGCGATAAGGAGCTGCTGCGCCAGAGCGGTGAGCGATACACGCTGATCAACCGTCTCTCCAACGAGGTGCTCTTTACGGTGGATATGGAGAGCGGCAGGATCCTATTTAACGATAGTTTTGAAGCGATGTTCGGCCTGCCCGCGCCCAAATGCACGCTCGACCATGTAGACGACTGCTATCAGATGGTTTTTGAGCCGGATCGGACGATTTTTGCGCGGTTTATGGAGCATATGAACGCAGGCGCGCCCGAAGCGCATGAAGAGCTGCGCATGGTGAGCGCGCGCGGCGCAGTTCGGTGGAAACGACTGGAAATCTATACCGTGTTTGATAAGGACGGGCGTTCGCGCCAGGTCGTCGGCAAGATTTCCGATATTCACCGGCAGAAGCAGTCGCTCCAGCGGCTCAAAAAGAAGGCGGACAGCGACCCGCTTACGGGACTATTAAACCGCGGCGCAATGGAGCAGCATACCAGAGCGCTGCTGCTTGGCGAAGGAAAAGAAGATACCCACGCGTTTATCATGCTCGACTTTGACAACTTCAAACAGGTCAACGACACCCTCGGCCATTCCGAAGGCGACCGCATGCTCATAGAATTTGCGCACGCCGTCAGCAGGCTGTTCCGCGGGGGCGACCTGGTTGCGCGGCTGGGCGGGGACGAATACACCATGCTGATGAAGTATATCGATTCCGACGGCAGCGCGCTGGATAAGGCCGATCAGGTTCGCAAGGTGATGGCGGGCATCAGCGCGTCGTTTGGCGTACCGGTCACCGTCAGCGTCGGCATTTCGATTTACAACCGCGACGGCAGCACGTTTGAAGCGCTGTATAAAGCGGCGGATGAAGCGCTCTACCGCGTAAAAAAATCCGGAAAGGACGCCTGCGCGCTCTACAGCGAGCCGGAAGCCGCAAAACCCGGGGAATCAACAGAAACGGAGGATCAAGACAACGGAACAATCAACGATTAAGGTGAAACTCACAAAAAAACAGAACTTCATGCAGGGGCTCAAATTTCTGCTCTTTTCCTGCTCGGCGGGAGCGATACAATTCGCGTCGTTCACCCTGCTGAACGAAACGATCCATTGGGACTACTGGCCGAGTTACTTGATTGCGCTGACGCTTTCGGTCGTTTTTAACTTCACAGTCAACCGGAAATTTACGTTTAAATCCGCAAAGAACGTGCCGCTGGCGATGATGCAGGTGATTGCGTATTATCTCGTGTTTACGCCGCTTTCCACCTGGTGGGGAGAAGCGCTTACAAACGCCGGCTGGAACGAATATATTGTCCTGTTCGGCACTATGGTGATCAACCTTGTAACCGAGTTCAGCTTCTACCGCTTTGTGGTTTACCGTAACCACCTCTTTACCAACAAGGCGGGTCAGCGCGAACTGGAACAGATGGCGGCGGAGACAGAAAACGCCAAGCCTGCCGAAGATACTGCAGAATAAAAAACGCTCCATGCGGAGCGTTCAGAACGGGTTCCCGGATGGCGGCCGTACCGGCTCCGGGAGCCTCTTTTTTATGCGATCGGTTTGAACCCTTCGCCATGGACTTCCGTTGCATCGGTAACGAAGAGAAACGCCTTGTTGTCGATCGCCTTGACCGCCTTGAGCGTTTGGGCAAACATGTTCCGGTGGGTCACGAGCATGAGCACGTGCTTATCGCGCTTGGTGTAGCCGCCGCGCCCCTGCAGCACGGTAACCCCGCGCCCGAGTTCGCCCGCCAGCTGCGAGAGGATGTCGTCCCCGCGCTCGGTGACGATATAGATCACCTTTGCGTGATCGACGCCCTGCATAATCGCGTCGATGGTGCGCGTGGTAACGAAGATAGCGACGATGGAATACAGCGCAACTTCGATATCCCGAAACACTAGAACCGCGAACACGACGACGGTTGCGTCAACTATTAGTAACAGTGAGCCAACTGAGAGATTCGGGAACGCGCGATTGAGCAGCAAACTGATCAGGTCGGTGCCGCCGGTGGTTGCGCCGCGCACAAAGATGACGCCCATGCCGATGCCGCAGAGCACGCCGCCGAGCACCGCGGCTAACAAAATGTTGTTAGAGTACGGCGGGAGAACGAGCGAAAAAAGGTCGATGAAGCCCGAAAGCAAGAGAGTAGCGACAATGGTTTTAATCAGCGGGCGAATGCCGAGTTTCCACCAGGCGAGAGCGATGAGCGGGATGTTGAGCGCGATTGTCCAGATGCCGACGGAGAGCGGCGTAATGTAAGCAAGCGCGGTGGCCAGCCCCGAAACACCGCCGGGCGCTATGTTGTTGGGGATGGTAAACAGCACCAGCCCCGCCGCGACGAGCGCGCTGCCGAGCACGATGGCGACGATATCAAAAAACCAGGTACGGAAGGATTGTTTCATATGCTTGCTTCAACTCCCTTTGACAATCGAGCAGGAAAGCATCCGGCATGGTGTGGTTAGAACCGAGCAAAACGAATAATAATGTAAAAATTGGATAGTTGACTAGAAAAACGGGGTGAATTTCTGCATAAAAGCGGAAATCGCGCCGCAAACCGGAGTCTGCGGCGCGTGGCAGACGAAAACAGAACAACCGCCGCGCAGAAGACGGCCGAAAGAATCGTTACGGATTCAGTCCTTTGAGCGATTCGGGCAGGAACAGCCCGTCCTTACGGATCAGCTGGCCGTCGAACCAGATTTCGCCGCCGCCGAACGCCGCGGTCTGGATGCAGACGATGTCCAGATGCAGTTGGGACTTGTTGCCGTTGAAGGCGTCCGCATAGGCACAGCCGGGGGTCAGGTGGAACGAGCCGCCGATCTTTTCGTCGTACAGCGTGTTGCCGATGGAGCGCGTCACGGCGTTGTTGACGCCGATGGCGAACTCGCCGAGGTAGCGCGCGCCTTCGTCCGCGTCCAGCATTTCGTTGAACCCGGCAACGTCGCCGTCGCAGGAGGCTTGTTCAATCCGACCGTTTTTGAACACGAGCCGCGGATTATCGAAACGCTTGCCATAACGCATTGCGGGTGTATTGTACTGCACAATGCCGTTTGCGCTGTCGCGCACGGGAGCGGTATATACTTCGCCGTCGGGGATGTTCAGTTCACCGTGGCAGGGGATGACGGGGATGTTTTTGATGGAGAACGTCAGATCGGTGCCGGGGCCTTTGAGGTGCACCAGATCGGTCTTTTCCATGAGTGCCACGAGCGGCTCCATGTCCCGCGCCATCTTTTCGTAGTCCACCAGCGCGGCGGAGAGGAAGAACTCGTAAAAGTCGTCATAGCACATGCCGGCCTTCTGGGCGTCCGCCTTGGTCGGCCAGTGCAGGTAAACCCAGCGGCGCTCGTCGATGATGCGGTCGCGGAGTTCCCTTCGCAGGTTGCGGTAATAGGTCATAGCGCGCGTGTCCACGGCGGAGAGCTCCGCGTCGTTTTCGTCCACGCCGATATCCACATGCCCTACCATGTGATCCCAGTATTTGGTCTCCCATTCGAGCTGCGCGTCGATGGCGGGCTTGGCTTTTTCCGGATGGTCCGGGTCGATAAAACCGAAAAAGAGGCGGGCGATTTCGTCGTCCACGAGCTTGACAAACGGCACCGTATGGATTTGGTGCGCGCGCTTTTGCAGCGCCTTGATGAGGGGCTTTGCGGGCACCCCGCCGTTGATTTCAAAAAGCTCGCCCGGTTGGAGCTTGAGCGAATAGGTTAATAACAGATCGGCCAGCCGATCCAGTCGTTCGTCGCGCATAACAATCCTCCTTATACACTCTGCCCCCTATTCTATAGCAAACAAAGCCGCACTTCAACACCACAAAAACTTTGCATAAAAAAGTGCAAAGTTGTTTTCTTTGCACTTTTGAATACATAATTCGATTATGAATGCTCTTGCAGGGTTAAGGGGCGGTCAGCCCCTTACGGGGTTTGGGGCGGAGCCCCAAGGTTAATCTGGTCTAGGGGCGGTCAGCCCCTTACGGGGTTTGGGGCGGAGCCCCAAGGTTAATCCGGGTTAAGGGGCGGCCAGCCCCTTACGGGGTTTGGGGCGGAGCCCCAAGCTATATCAGTTCCTTCTCGAGCGGTTGGCCAGCGCCAGCAGACGCAAAAAACTCACGAGCGACGCGACCGCCGCCCAAACGTAGGTCATCGCGGCGGCGTTGAGTACCTTCTTTGCGCTGTCGCTCTCTTCATAGGTGATGTAGTTGCCTTCCTCCAGCATCCTGAGCGCGCGGCTGGAAGCGTTGAACTCGACCGGCAGCGTCACCACCTGAAACAGCAGCATCGCGCCAAAGAGCACGACGCCGATCATCGCGAGGTTGTAGCTGCCCATCATAAGCCCCAGGATGACGATCCAGGGCGCGGCATGGGAACCGATGCTTGCCACCGGTAAAATCGCGTTACGGAGCCGTATGGGGGCGTAGCGCTCCTCGTACTGCATGACATGGCCGATCTCATGCGCGGCAACCGCGACGGCGGCGATGGAGCTGCTGCCGTACACCTGCTGGGAGAGCCCGACGATTTGATTCTTAGGGTCAAAGTGGTCGGTCAAGGTGCCCTGCACGGACGTAATCTGCACGGAACTTCCCGCGCGGTTCAGCAGCGCCTGCGCGACGGCTTCCGCACGCATGCCGGAGGCGATGGGCGTCTCGGCGTATTTGTTGAAGGTCTTCTGCACTCTGCTCTGCGCAAACAGGCTGATGCCCATGACCACAAGCAGCAGAAGGATATAAACCGTATCGGTAGAGCCGTAGCCAAAATACATGGTGTTCCCCCTCCTTGGTTGATTATCAGTATAGCATAGTTGGTTTCGCGGTACAGCGCTTTTCACGATCGTTTGAAATTCTTCCGGGTTTTGGACAAAATTGCCTGAAGCGCAAAGGCTTTGCGCGTTTCTTTCACACTGAAACACAATTGCGCTTTCGCTGAAAATCCCCCTGTTCACGGCGGTAAAATATGGTATACTAGCAGGAAATCTAAAACAAACATTAAGAGGGGATCGCCATGACGCTCAAACTGTCACAGATTCAAAAATCGCCGGAAGCATACGTCGGCAACATCAGCGTATGCGGCTGGGTGCGCACCGTGCGCGAGGGGAAAGCCCTCGGCTTTGTCGAACTGACCGACGGGAGCTGCTTTACGCCCGTCCAGATCGTGTTCGAGCGCGACGATCGAAATCTTGGCAACGGGCTGTCCACCGGCTGTGCAATCGCGGTCGAAGGCGAGCTCGTGCTTACGCCGGACGCGCCGCAGCCGTTCGAGATCCGCGCAAACGAAATCGTGCTCGAAGGCGCCTGCCCCAGCGACTATCCGCTGCAGAAAAAACGGCATACGCTCGAATACCTGCGCACCATCCAGCACCTCCGCCCGCGGACGAACACCTTCCAGGCGACGTTTCGCGTGCGCTCCGTGGTGGCGGCGGCCATTCACGAGTTCTTCCAGCAGCGCGGGTTTGTCTATGTCCATACCCCGCTGATCACGGGTTCGGACTGCGAAGGCGCGGGGGAGATGTTTCAGGTAACGACCCTGCCGCTGAACGACATGCCAAAGGACAAGGACGGCAAAATCGACTTCAGCGGCGACTTCTTTGGCAAGCCCGCCAACCTGACCGTTTCCGGTCAGCTCTACGGCGAAGCGTTTGCGATGGCGTTTCGGGATATCTACACCTTCGGCCCGACCTTCCGCGCGGAATACAGCTTTACCGCGCGCCACGCGGCGGAGTTCTGGATGATCGAACCGGAGATGGCGTTCTGCGACCTCGCGGGGGATATGGATATCGCCGAGGCGATGATCAAGTACATCATCAAAACCGTGCTCGACCGCTGCCCGGCGGAGATGGAGTTCTTTAACCAGTTTATCGATCCCGGCCTGTTGGAACGGCTCCAGAACGTGCTCCAGAACGACTTTGTGCGCCTGAGCTACACCAAGGCCGTTGAACTGCTCAAAGCGTCCGGGGTGGAGTTTAAATACCCTGTGGAGTGGGGTCTGGAACTGCAAACCGAGCACGAGCGCTACCTCACCGAGCAGATCTACCATGCGCCGGTGTTCGTGACCGATTACCCCAAGGACTTCAAGGCCTTCTATATGCGCCTCAACGACGACGGTAGGACCGTTGCCGCTTCCGACCTGCTGGTGCCCGGCGTCGGCGAGATCATCGGCGGCAGCCAGCGTGAGGAACGGCTGGACATGCTCGAAAAGCGCATTGAGGAGCTCAAGATGGATATCAGCCAGTACAGCTGGTATCTCGAACTGCGCAAGTTCGGCGGCGTCAAGCACGCGGGCTTCGGACTTGGCTTTGAGCGTATGGTCATGTACGTCACCGGCATGCAGAACATCCGGGACGTGCTCCCCTTCCCGCGCACAACCGCGAACATGGAGATGTAAAACACTGCATTGACACAGCGCGCCGGCGGAACAATTCAGCCGGCGCGTTTTTTATCAGCGAATTTTAATGGGAGACTGCGATGCTGAAGAAACTGACAAAAGAAAACGCCGCATATGCGGCGGAACGCTGCTGGGCACTGTTTCAGGATCCAAGAGCGCGCTGCTATCCGATTAACACCTGCCGGGAGGATATGGAGCGCTCCTTTGCCGTGTTTTGCGACATCGAGAGCGGAACGCTGCTGGGGTACTGGTCGGAGGATCAACTCGCGGGTGTCTGCGAACTGTACTTCGAGCAGGAAACGCGCTATTTAAGGGTGAACGCGCTTTACGCCTGGGACGACGCCGACACGGCGCTGGACGCGTTTTTGGCTTACATCGACGACGGTTACGCGGGGTACGAGGCGAATGTTGGCGCGCCGCCGGAGAACACACGGCTGGCGGGCGCGCTGACAAAGCACGGCTATGCCGTGACGGAGACGTGCTTTGACCTGCGGTACGACGCGGTGTCGCTGACGCCGAAGGAAACTACCATACAGGGTATTTCACTTCTGGAGGACGAGGAAGACGATGGATTCGAGGAATACGCGCCGCTCCACGACGCCTGGTTTCCCAATGATTACTGGAGTTCCGCCCGCATGCGGGAGTTACAGGGAGACTGGCAGGCGTTTACCCTGCGTGGTAATTCTGGTATCGAAGGCTCGCTGATCGTCCTTCCCGGACACAACGCGGCGGAAGTTTACGCCCTGCACGCGGCGGATGAGGCGATGGCGCAGAATCTGCTGATGGGTATGCTCCGGCAGAACGAAACGGCGGAATACGGCGTGGACGAGATCGTGTTGATGGTGCAAACGGCAAACGAAGCGCATCTTCATGCGGCGCTCGCCTGCGGGTTCACCCTGTTTGGACAATATACCGGCTGGAAAAAAACGATAGAATGAACGTAAAAAAAGCATCGCGACGCGATGCTTTTTTATTGAGACTCAATGTGCTGTTCAGCTATCGCCCTGCCGCGGCGGGCGCTGGCTGGCCGCGTTGATTTTCTTCCAGCGGGCGGCTTCCTCGGCGCGCTGGCGCATATGCCGCGCGTAATGGCGGTTGTCCGCAATGGTTGCCACCCCCAGCGTGACCGCGCTGAGACAAAAGACGATGATGAACACGGTGCTCACCTCGCTGGTTAAAAAGCCCATGTTCGGATTGTAACGGTGCAAAATTGCCAGCGTGATAAACACGCCGGAAAAGATAACGCAGATATGCGAAAAGATTGTACGGAGCTTTCTCATGCGGGATCGTTGCCTCCAAAATAGATGATGTCGCTGATGGCGCGCCCGTCTTTGTAGGGCTGATTGACGATCTGGTTTTGATACACCAGCATGGCGGACTGGCCGCCGTCGAGGTTATAGGCGTCCACGCAGCCAAACGAGAGGAAGAGCTCGGAAAGCTCATCGAGTGTCATGCCGCGCGAATAGCCGCCCTGGCGGCCGTCCACAACGACGAGGCAGTAATGCCCCGGTTCGTAATAACCGATCGCCGCGCGCGGGTTATGGGCAATGATGGCGTCCGTTGTGTTGTAGCTGCTGGGAACCGCGCCGTTGTCGATCAGTTTGGGGCCGAACGACCAGCCCTGATACGCGCCGCGCGCAATGACGGCGTCGAGGTCGAAGTCAGCCTGATAATAGCTCTCCATCACGCCGTCGGCATAGAGGATGCAGACGTCTCCGTCGCCGCTGTCGCGGTAGAGATTTCCGTTTCGAATGACGACGCTTTGGCTGCTTGAGCCGTACGTGTCGCCGGTGATGGCGATGACCGCATTGTTATTAGCTGCGATGGTATCCGGCATTTCGTACAGCCCGCGCCCGAACTTATCCTTGGCGAACGCCGTTTTGAACTCTCGAATGTTGCGGATCCACACGTCTGCAACGTAATAAACCGCGTCTTCGGTATGCCCTTCCGTCACGACTATGCGCAGCGTGTCGGTTTTATAGACGCCGATTGCGTTCTCCGTATTCGGTTCGTCCGTGGGGAAGGTAGCGGTAAAGTCGCCGGGTTCCGGCGTTGGCGTCGGCGCGGGGGTTGCGGTAATCTCAGGTGTTGCGCTTGCTTCGGCCTCCTGGGCGGGGGTTAAGGATGCCGCTGCGGCAGGCGTCGGCGTTGCGCCAAACACAATGTTTTGCAGCGGGACTCCACTGTCCAAATCGAGCATATGATGAAACAGCGTGAAGATCAACAGCATCACGCCGATGCCAAGCAGATCCAACAAGATTACCAGCAGCACGGGCAGGGGTTTTTTCGGAAGCATGTTGCGTCCTTTCAACAGGTCGGTTTCGGGCAGCTGCCGTAGGCAGGTCCGCCGAAAAGGATGCTTTGATGATATGCGCGTGACATAAAAAAAGCAATCTTCCACGCGGAAAGCAACAATAAATTCACAAACGTTGGACAATGTTGTCAAATTGCTTTGTCCATTTCGAGTATCGTACAGAATAAAACGCCGGGGCGTTTATGTCCCCGGCGCGATTGCATCAGAACGAGAGGAGAAAGGAGGTGGCTCTCGCCAAAGGATACTCCGTTAGGGAATCTTTTAGCCAGCGGGGTTCTTAGGGGCATGCCCCTAAGCGAAGGCGGGGGGCTAGTTCCCCCAGAAGCATTTATTCAGCGATGGTCAGGGCGACCTGCATCATATCGTGGAAGGCGCTCTGGCGCTGTTCGGCGGTGGTTACCTCGCCGCCGACGAGCAGATCCGAAATCGTACAGATGGCAAGCGCTTTCTTTTTGGCGCGCGCGGCGTTCATATAGAGCGCGGCGGCTTCCATTTCCACGGCAAGAACGCCGAGCTTTGCCCACTCCAGCGTGCCTTCGATGCCTTTTTCCGAATAGAACATGTCGCTCGAGAGCAGGTTGCCTACCTGATAGCGCAGGCCACGCTTTTCGCACTCGTCCACGGCTCTGCGGAGCGTGCCGTAGTCCGCAATCGGCGCGTAGCTGCCGCTGAGGCCGTACTGCGAAAAGAAGCTGGAGTTCGTGCAGGCGCCCTGGCCGAGCACGATATCGAACAGCTTTAAGTCGGGGTGCATGCCGCCCGCCGAACCGATGCGGATGATGGTTTCCACGCCGAAGATATTGAACAGCTCAAAGGAATAGATGCCCATCGAGGGCATGCCCATGCCGCTGGCCATCACGGAAACGCGCTTGCCTTCGAAATATCCCGTATACCCCTGAACGCCGCGGACGTTGTTGACGAGCTCGCAGTTGTCCAGGTAGGTTTCTGCAATGAACTTGGCGCGGAGCGGGTCGCCGGGCATGAGTACGGTCTTTGCGAAGTCTTCCGGGCTGCAGCCGATGTGCGGTGTCATGTTGGCGTTTGTCATATCGATAACCTCCGAAATGATGATGCGGAACCATATTTTGATTGTTTTGAGTATATCATAACAGGCACACAATTGCACGGCGGGACAAAGCACTTGACATCCTTTTTTGTGTAGAGCTAAACTGTTTTAACGCCATTCGATCTGGCTGGAAGGAGCGAAACAATGCCTAAGTCATTCATCCCGCAGGGATACCATTCCAAGCTTGGCCTGTACGATACGCAGAACGCGATCGAGGTCATCAAGAGCACTTTTTTAGAGTCTCTTTCGGCAATGCTGCGCCTCAAGCGCGTCTCCGCGCCGCTGTTCGTCAACCCCGCCGAGGGGCTCAACGATAACCTGAACGGCATCGAGCGTCCGGTCTCGTTTGACATACCTTCCACAGGTGGTAGCGGAGAGGTCGTTCAGTCGCTCGCAAAATGGAAGCGGTACGCGCTGGGCAGATACGGTTTCCGTCCCGGCAAAGGGTTGGTCACGGATATGAACGCCATCCGTCGCGACGAGGCGCTGGACAACCTCCACTCGGTCTATGTGGATCAGTGGGACTGGGAAAAAGTGATCACCCCGGAGGAGCGCACCGAGGAAACGCTCAAGCAAACCGTGCTGAGCATCGTGGACGCCATCTACTACACGCAGCAGGTCATTTGCGCAAAATACGACGCGCTGACTCCGTTCGTGCGGCGGGACGTGACGTTCATCACCGCGCAGGAACTGCTCGATCTCTACCCGGACTGCGACCCAAAGGAGCGCGAATACCGCTTTGTCAAGGAGCATCCAACCACGTTTGTGATGGGCATCGGCGGCAAACTTTCCGATGGAAAACCGCACGACGGGCGCGCGCCGGACTATGACGACTGGGCAATCAACGGGGATATCCTCTTCTATAACCCGCTGCTCGACTGCGCGTTTGAAATCTCCAGCATGGGAGTAAGGGTGGATGCCGCGGCGCTGGACAGGCAGTTAAAACTCGCGGGATGCGACAATCGCCGCGCGCTGCCGTTCCATAAAGCGCTGCTCGAAGGGAAGCTGCCGCAAACCATCGGCGGCGGTATCGGACAGTCCCGCCTTTGCATGCTTTTATTAAACAAAGCGCATATTGCGGAGGTGCAGTCCTCGCTCTGGGACGCGGAAACCCTCGCGCTCTGTGAACATGCGGGCGTCACGCTTTTGTAACAGCATATTGCCTCTTTTGCGGCGTTCGTAAACCGGGCGCCGTATTTTTTTACGCTGAGTTGCGGCATTTTTATGCATGTATAGACAATCGATTCGTATAATTACGCGTTACCGTGTAACGGCGGCCTGACTGCTGTTTCCAAACCATTCACAATTGAATCGGGCGCTAAACGCAACAGTAATGTAACAGGTTTTGCAGTTATAAGACAGAATGTGGGAATATGTTCTGATTTACGGAGAAAACTCGTAAAAATTCTTTTGTAAATACCCCGGAAAGCAACGGGTATGTAATTCCGATTTCCTATAATAGTGTACAGTCGAAGAATATCTCTAGACTTCGGCTGCTATCTGCAAGGAGGTTATACACTATGAAAGGTTCTCGTTTTACAAAGTTCATCTGCTTACTGCTGAGCGTGATGATGGTTCTGATGCTTCTGCCGGGGAGTACTC
Source organism: Clostridiaceae bacterium (assembly GCA_039683415.1). GTDB lineage: Bacteria > Bacillota > Clostridia > Christensenellales > CAG-138 > UBA7703. The sequence goes on along the minus strand of JBDKRL010000020.1, from coordinate 4,387 downwards.
TGGCGGATGTAACTAACGAAACGTCTTCTGATGAATCGGAGCAGGTTGCCGTAACGGACGGCGACGCGGAAGAGACCGAAGAGGCTGAAGAGCCCGAACAGGACGAAGCCGCTTTGGAAGCTCTGGAAGAAGAAGAGAGCGAAGAACCCGTAATACTATATACGGTGAATTTCTACGTTGAGAAGGATCTCTTTGAAACACAGCTTATCGAGGCAGGAGGCACCGCAAGCCCCGCTACTCCGAGTACGCCAAACAAGGAAGAGTACGCCGGTATGGAGTTCCTGTACTGGTACGTGTCCAATGAGGATGTGAAATTCTACCTTGATACGCCGATCACGGATCATCTGGATCTGCACGCGCACTTCGGCGTCGCAGAAACAGAAGAGCCCGTCGCAAAGTCTGCCGCACTGGGAACCATTCTTCCGGAAGGTACTTTCCTGAAGACCTACATCTTCACGGTCAATGGTTCGCAGTGGGGGGATACGCAGATCGTCGCAACGGGCGACACGCTGAATGAACCTGCCACACCGACCGCGGCGGCAGGCATGCGCTTTGCCGGTTGGTATACAAGCGGCGATGTGCTCTTTGATTCCTTTGGCACGCAGACCGTTGAAGAGACCACCACGGTGACTTTGCACGCGGTGTTCGTCACGGCCTACTATGCTTTCTTCTATAACGCCGCGGGCACCGCGATTCTCGAGACGCGCGAGCCGGACGGATCCAATCAGGTATCGACGACCAACGTCACCGCGTTGCAGGTAGCGGTGGACGAAGCGGTCACCGGATGGTCGTATACCATGGGTGGTAGCGCCGTTGGCGATACGATCATCGTCTCGGGCACAAACGTAAACTTGTTTCCGATCATCGAGAAGGTCAAGTGGGTTTCGTTCAACTCCAACGGCGGCACGTATGTTTCGCCGATGCATGTTGCGCCGAACACGACGCTGACCGCCGCGATGGTTGCCACGTATGTTGACTCGCAGGTTACAGGCACCGTGATTACAAGAGCGGGTTACACGTTCAGCGCTTGGTCCGGTTTTACGTTCGGCACTATCGTAACCTCCGATATCACGCTGAACGCAAGCTGGACGGCGAACACGAACACGCCTTACACGCTCGTCTACTGGACGCAAAACGCGGATGATGCGGAATACTCGTTTGAGAAAACCGTCGCCAAGACCGGTACGTCGGGCGCGGTTATTTCGCCGACTACCGCAGAGCTTGCAGCCACCAACCTAAATTCGAACTACAGCGCGTATTTTAATAATGGTACGACTGCTGGTGGACAGACGATCAATGGCGACGGCTCATCGATCGTCAACATCTATCATACGCGCAGAACCTACACGCTGACGTTCAAAAACACGAGCAATACGACTATTTACACTCAAACTTATAAATACGATCAGGACGTTACGGCTGTTTGGGATGTAACGGCGATCAAGACTCTGTCTAATCAAGGGTATGTCTGGGAATCGAGCATTACGCAGGCTTACTACACATTTCTGCAGAAAATGCCGGGCAGTAACCTGACGATGACGGCAACGCACTGGCAGGGCAGTACCTATACGTGGTATTACTATCTCGAAACGCTCGATGGAACAGCCGCAACGGCACCCGCCGGTTCGACGACGACCACGAATGGAGGGATCACGTACTATTTGTATAGAACGTCCATCATCGTTGGTACGGGAATCAGCTTAACATACGCAGAAGACTATTTCCCGATCACAGGTTTCTATCAGAGGGATAACACCGTTCCGAGTTTCGAGAGAACAGGTAATAAGTACTATGCATCGTTATTCTATCGCTGTTCGAGCTACAATTTAGCCTTTATCAACGGTGATACGACCAATACGATCAGCAGCATCAAGTACGAGGCTTCTATTGAAGGTCAGTATTATGAACCGACCAAACCGACCGGCGTACCGACGAACTTCGTCTTTACGGGTTGGTATACGACCGAGGGCGGCTACGCTGGGTCGGAATTTACTTGGACAGGCGCAACGATGCCCGCCAAGAACCTTGTTCTGTACGCTGTTTGGAAAGCGCCAACCTTCACCGGCATTGCGCACCTGACCGTTTATGGAACTGGTGGCGGAACCTACGACCTGGGCACAATTCCCTACGGCGGAACGATCAGTTCTTCCGCTCTTAACGCAGCGCGGGAAGAGGCGGACCTTTATAAACCCAACACCACCGATACGTTCGGCGGCTGGCTGATTGACCGCGGCGGCAGCCGCACGCTCTTCAACGCCAACATGCAGATCTATGAGGACGTCGTGCTGTACCCGCAGTGGATCAGCGGGGTAAGCTATCACGTCACCTACAATCTCAGCGGCGCGACCGGAAATCTGCCTGCGGACTTATCCTCTTACGGCGTAGGTGCAAAAGCGGTTGTGCTTGATATTGACTCCACCGTTGTTGCGCCAACGGGTAAAGTGTTCACCGGCTGGCGTGTCGGTACGACGGGTCCGGTCTATTATCCCGGCAGCGCAGTCACCATCAGCGGCAACACGACGCTTTACGCCGTTTGGAGCGATACGGCTTCGCTTGTGTCCATTACGTATGACGGCAACGGGAATAATTCCCCTGCCGCTAGCTCAACGCATACGGTTCCTGTTGTCAACAACACGATTCATCACGTATTGGGCGGAAACTTGTTTACCTATACAGGTAAGGAATTTGTCGAGTGGAATACGTTCGCCAACGGGTTGGGTACGGGATATGACCCGAATGACCCGGCGCTGATCAGCGCAAGCCAGCCCAGCTCGCCGACGACGCTCTATGCGATCTGGAGAACGGCCACCTATACGGTGAGCGCGTCCGTTACCCCTTCCGATAAAGGATCGATCACCGAAGGCACCGGCACGTTTGACTTCGGCGCGGATACCATCGTAAGATGGTCGGTGGATCCGGGGTACGCGGTTTCCAGCGTGACGGATAATTCGGTTCCCGTCAGCGTCACCGGCAATTTCTATACGCTCAACGATTTGTCGAGTAACCATACCATCGTTGTAACGCTGACAAAGACCAGCTTCAACCTGACCTACAACGGCAACGGCGGAATGAGCGGCGGCTCCGGCAGTCACTCCTCCACGCTGACGATTGGAGATCCTTATATTGTTGAAGCAAACACGTTTACGAATGCCGGCCATTACTTTGTTGGCTGGAGCACAACTTCCGGCGGCCCCGCGGAATCCGCGTATGCGCCGGGCACGAACCACGATATGCCCGCTGCGGATGTGACGCTTTATGCCATCTGGGCGGATAAGATGGATCTCGTGCTGACCGCCAACAGTGTTGCGCTGAACTACAACGAAGAAGCGCAGTCGGTAACAGGCTTTACCGGCAATATCTCCGGTCTGACTTACGGCGGAACGACCACGGCGGGTGCAAGCGGCACCAATCCGGGTCAGTACACCGCGACGTTTACGGGTCAGACCAATCTGGTGATTCTGCAGAGCGGCACCGATGTGACCGACCGCTACACTGTATCGTTTGTAAACGGCACCCTCACGATCAACCCCAAAGTCTCCTATATCAACGGGGCGACCGGGGCGCAGTACGCTTACGAATGGGTCGACTACGGCACCGGCGACGCGAGCTACAGCCTTGCGCCGGATCAGAACGTCACCGTTGGAACCGTCAACTATTATTGGACGGGCACCTGGGATTTCCCGGCGGCGAACAACCTGATCGCCAACAAGACGATTACGGCGCTGTATGCCACCAACAAACAGCTGACGATCACCGGCAATTCCGACATCGTCACCTATGACGGCAACGGGCACCTGATCGAAGAAGCGACGCTGTCCGATCCGGATCTCACCGTGAGCGGATACACCGTTTCCGGCAGCGGCACCAACGCGGGTACGTATGATGTGCTGGTAACGCTCGGTCCGTCCTTCAAGATCATGAGCGGAACAACCGACGTTACCTATCAGTACGACGTTTCGACCGCGAAGGGTACTTTAACGATCAACCCCGCGACCTTGACGGTGACGGCGGTCGACAAATCGATCATCTACCCGGCGGCACGCCCCGATGTAACGACGCTGAACTACACGGCGTCCGGCAATATATCGGGCGAGACTCCAGCGTTCACGGGTATCCTCGGCTATGTTTCCACGCTGGAAACCAATCCGCTGCCCGGCCCGTACACCGATGTGATTGTGCAGGGCGGCCTGCTGCTTGCCGACAACGGCGCGTTCAAGGCGAGCAACTACACCATCGATTTCGTCGAGGGCGACCTGAACGTTACGAGCGGCACCTTCAGCGTTTCGCTGACGGGTACTTCTGCCGAGTATGACGGGGGTGCGCATTCCGCAACGCTCAACGGCACGCAGAGCGGCGACGGCATCCAGTACTTCGTCAGAGAAGGCGG
>JBDKRL010000019.1:0-211434 GCA_039683415.1 Clostridiaceae bacterium | reverse complement strand
GACATGACGATCAAGCTGATCACCCCGATCGCCATCGAGCAGGGACTGCGCTTCGCTATCCGCGAAGGCGGCCGCACGGTTGCTTCCGGCGTCGTCACCGAGATCCTGGACAAGTAACGAATCAAACCCAAAAGAGACTCGCGAAAGCGAGTCTCTTTTTGTGTCTTCTTTTTTCCTTTCTTGAAAGAAAGGAAACGAAAGAACTTTTAGGTTTTTTAGAGAGAATTTCTTTCGCTCCCTTTCTTTTTAAAGAAAGGGAGAAGCCTTTTACATAAACAAACACAGTCCGATGGGGATGAAGATCGCGAGGATGAAGTCCATCACCTTGATTTTGGTTACTTTGAGCATATTCAGCCCGATGGCGATGATCAAGAGCGAACCCACGCAAGTCATCTCCGCAATCGTTGGGTCGCTGAGTACGGGGGCTAAAAACTGCGCGGCCAGCGTGATGGCGCCCTGATATATGAGCACCGCCACGGCGGAGAGCAGCACCCCCGCGCCGAGCGTGCTGGCGAAGATCATTGCGCTCACACCGTCGAGCAGGCTCTTTGTATAGAGCACTTCGTGGTTGCCGGTGAGCCCGCTGTTGAGCGAGCCCACGACAGCCATCGCGCCGACGCAGAAGAGCAGCGTCGACGTCACGAACCCTTCGCCAAACGTCGAGGTTCCGTTTTCGGTTTTGACAAACTTTGTTTCGAGCTTGCCGACAAGCCGCGTAAAGCGCCCGTCGAAGTCCAGCAGCGTACCGATTGCGCCGCCGACGACGATGGAGATGGTCGCAATCAGCGCGTTCTGGCCTTTGAGCATGCCGCTGATGCCGATATACAGAACAACGAGCGCAAGCCCCTGCACGATGCCGCCGGAGACGCGCTCCGGGATTCCCTTTTTGAGCAATAGGCCGAGCGACCCTCCAACGAGGATCGCCGCGGCGTTGACGATGGTTCCAAGCATAGGAAACCTCTCTTCTTACTTTCTTAAAAGAAAGTAAGACAAAGAACATAATCTATTAAAAGTTTCTTTCGTTTCCTTTCTTTTCAAAGAAAGGAAAGCATCTTTACAGCTTCTCCACGCCCAGCGTAACGGCTTCCTTGTTGACGTCCCAGTCTTTCGTGTAGCCCTTCGCGCCCTTTTCGAGCCGTTCGCCCAGCGTTTCGGCCAGGATTTCGCTGCCGAAGCGGGAGAAAATCTCCTCGATCTTTTCGCTGCCTTCGTAGGAAAGCGCGATGTGGTCGCTGACCTCAAAGCCCGCTTCCTTGCGCATGGTCTGCACCTTGCTGATCAGCTCGCGCACGAATCCTTCGTCGATGAGTTCCTGCGTGAGTTTCGTATCCAGCACCACGATGGTTTCGTTGTCGGTTGCGGCAACGAACCCGTCGGTCTTGCCGGTGGAAACGAGCACGTCCTCGGGCGAGAGCACGACCAGCACGCCTTCCACTTCCGTTTCGTAGTCCTTGCCGGAGCTATGTGCTCTAACGACAGCGTTGCCTACGCCGGGTTGGGCTAGGTACGCGTTGATCTTTGGCAGGATTTTGCCATAGCGCGGGCCGAGGGTTTTAAGCTGTGGCTTGACGATGTAGCTCAAAAATCCGGAAGCGTCCGCGAGGAACTCCGCTTTTTTTACGTTCAGCTCTTCGGTGACAATGCCGACGTACCGCGCGGAGAGCGGTTCGCCCTGAATGTACATCAACGCCAGCGGCTGGCGGGTCTTAACGGCTCCGTCGTTGCGCGCGGCTCTGCCTAGGGTCACGATGTCGAGCACGCGCGCCATATCCGCTTCCAGCTGCGTATCGATATACGCTGTATCGACCGCGGGATAGTCGCAGAAATGTACGCTTTCGGGTGCTGCGGCGTCCACACTGCGGACGATGTTCTGGTAGATTTCCTCCGTCATGAACGGCAGGAACGGCGCGGTAAGTAGCGTCAGCGTATGCAGCGCGGTATAGAGCGTCATATACGCGGCCTTCTTGTCCTCGGTCATCTCGCTGCCCCAGTAGCGGTCGCGGCAGCGGCGGACATACCAGTTACTGAGCTCTTCCGAAAACGCCTGCAGCGCACGCCCTGCTTCCGTGATTTTGAGTTTTTCAAGGTAGCCGTCCACGGTCTTGATGAGCGTGTTGAGGCGCGAGAGCACCCAGCGGTCCATTTCGGAAAGAACGCAGTCCTTGAGCGTATACTGCGTGGGGTCGAATTTGTCGATCTCCGCGTAAAGCACGTAAAACGCGTAGGTGTTCCAGAACGTGCCGATGAACTTTCTCTGCGCCTCGCTGACGGCTTCCGCCGAGAAGCGGCTGGGCAGCCACGGCATGGAGCCGGTATAGAAATACCAGCGCACCGCGTCCGCACCCTGCGCGTCCAGCACGGTCCAGGGATCGACCACGTTGTGGAGGTGCTTGCTCATCTTGCGGCCTTCCATATCCTGCACGTGCCCCATGACGATGCAGTTTTGGAATGCCGCTTCGTCGAACAAACAGGTGGAGATGGCAAGCAGGGAATAGAACCATCCGCGCGTCTGGTCGATGGCTTCGCTGATGAACTGCGCCGGGTAGCGGCGTTCGAACTCTTCCTTATGTTCAAATGGATAGTGCCACTGCGCAAAGGGCATGCTGCCGCTGTCGAACCAGCAGTCGATGACGACTGGCTCGCGCTTCATCGGCTTTCCGCACTTCGGGCACGGGATAGTGATTTCGTCGATATAGGGCTTGTGCAGCTCGATCTCCGCGGGAACGTCCTGCCCCAGCTCCATGAGCTCCTTGCGGGAACCGATCACTTGCACATGCCCGCATTCGCACATCCAAACCGGCAGGGGAGTTCCCCAGTAGCGTTCGCGGGAGACGCCCCAGTCGATTACGTTTTCGAGGAAGTTGCCCATGCGGCCTTCCTTGATGGTCTCCGGAATCCAGTTGACGCTGCGGTTGAAGGCGATCAGCTTTTCCTTGACTGCCGTCATCTTGATAAACCAGCTCTCGCGGGCGTAATAGATCAGCGGCGTGTCGCATCTCCAGCAGAAGGGGTAGCTGTGCTCAAACGGCAGGGCGGCAAACAGCTTTCCGCTCTCCTTGAGCGCGTTGAGGATGGGTTTGTCCGCTTCCTTGACAAACAGCCCGTCCCAGGGCGTGCCGCCGGTCATGTGACCGGAGGTGTTGACGAATTGCACGAACGGCAGTTCCCACTTTTTGCCCACACGGGAGTCGTCCTCGCCAAAGGCGGGTGCGATGTGGACGATGCCGGTGCCTTCTTCAAGGGAAACGTAACCGTCCGCAACGATTCGATAGCCCTTTTTACTGCCAAAGTTGACGGGCAGGGTGAACAGCGGTTCGTATTCCATGCCGACCAGATCCTGACCCTTGCAGGTGGAGAGGATTTCCGCGTCCTCACCCAGCACCTGCTTGACCAGCGCTTCCGCGAGGATATAGGTATCCGCACCCTTTTTCACGGTGGCGTAGGATTCCTTTGCGTTGACGCAGAGCGCCACGTTGCTGGGCAGCGTCCAGGGCGTGGTCGTCCAGGCCAGAAATGCCTTGGAAGGGTCGCCTTTGACGAAAAACTTTGCAATGGCGGAGGTCTCTTTTACGTCCTTATACCCTTGCGCGACTTCGTGGCTGGACAGCGCGGTGCCGCAGCGCGGGCAGTAAGGAACGATCTTGTGACCTTTATAGAGCAGTCCCTTTTCGTGGATCGTCTTGAGCGCCCACCAGATGGACTCGATGTAGTTATCCTCATAGGTGATATAAGGGTTTTCCATATCCGCCCAGAATCCAACGCGGTCGGACATCTCTTCCCAGTCGGTCTTGTATTTCCAGACCGACTTTTTGCATTCCTTGATGAACGGCTCGATGCCATAGGCTTCGATCTGCTCCTTGCCGTCGAGTCCGAGCTGCTTTTCTACCTCGATCTCCACGGGCAGGCCATGGGTATCCCAGCCCGCTTTGCGGAGCACGTCGTAACCCTTCATGGTCTTGTAGCGCGGGATGATATCCTTGATTGAGCGCGTTAAGACATGCCCGATATGCGGCTTGCCGTTTGCCGTCGGCGGCCCGTCGAAAAACGTATATGCTTCGCGTCCGCGCCGGAGTTCGACGCTCTTTTGAAAGATCTGGTTCTTCTTCCAAAAGGCGAGCACCTCTTTTTCGCGCGGAACAAAATTCAGTTCGCTCGATACTTTCTTGTACATGCTGGTTGCTTCTCCTTACCTGTTCGGAATAAAAAAATAGCCTTCGCCCCTAATCTCCTGGGACGAAAAGCTGTTTGCTTTGCGCGGTACCACCCGGCTTGACGGCATACGGCCGTCCGCTCGAACCCCTTAACGCGGGAAACGGCGCGCGTTACTTGGCGGCTGAAGTCAAACCGCTTTTGACGTGCGCGCTCACGGGGGATGCCAAATCGTGCGCTTGCCGCCGCCGCCTTGCACCATACGCGGCTCGCTCTTGCGGAAGATCGCACCCGGCCTGGCCCGGTCGACGCTTTAACGAAGCTAGTATACCCGCTTTTTTCCCGTTTGTAAAGACGCGCGGCGCTTAACAAGCGCGCGGATGTTTGATATAATAATAAATCTATCAGCAATTGGGGTAAGGACGGGAAGAATGGACTTTAAGCAAACAATCGCATCCGCGCTGGCGCAGTCGTGCGGGCTCGCCGCCGGAGAGCTGGAAAACTGGCTGGAAACGCCGCCTTCGCCCGAGTTGGGCGATTACGCGTTCCCCTGCTTTAAACTGGCCAAAACGCTCAAAAAAGCGCCGCCGGTGATCGCTGCGGAACTCGCCGGTACGCTGACGCTGCCGGAGGGCGTCGCCAGCGCGCGCGCGGAAGGCGGATATATCAACTTTACGCTCGATAAGCGCGCTCTGGCAAAGGCTGTTTTGGAGCGCGTGTCCGCCGAGGGCGAACGCTACGGCGGCTCGGATTTGGGCGGCGGAAAAAACGTCTGCATCGACTATTCCTCGGTCAACATCGCAAAACCGTTTCACATCGGCCATTTGCCGACGACCGTGATCGGAGCGGCTCTTTACCGTATCTACAACCACCTTGGCTACCACTCGGTCGGCATCAACCACCTGGGCGACTGGGGCACGCAGTTTGGCAAGATGATTGTGGCCTACAAGCGCTGGGGCGAGCGGGAGACGATTGAGCGCGGCGGCGTGGATGAGCTGGTCAAGCTCTATGTGCGCTATCATCAGGAAGTGGAAACCCAGCCTTCCTTGGACGACGAGGCACGCGCCTGGTTCAAACGCATTGAGGACGGCGACGCGGAAGCGCTGGAACTGTTCGACTGGTTCAAGGCCATCACCCTCAAGGAAGTCGCGGAGGTCTATGACATCCTCGGCGTTCGGTTCGACAGCTACGCGGGCGAGAGCTTTTATAACGACAAGATGGGCCGCGTGGTGGATGAACTGCGCAAAAAGAACCTGCTCAAGCTCGATCAGGGCGCGCAGATTGTCGATCTGAGCGAGTACAAGATGCCGCCGTGCATCATTTTGCGTTCCGACGGGGCGACGCTGTATGCCACGCGGGATATCGCCGCCGCGCTCTACCGCAAGGACACCTACGATTTTGCCAAGTGCCTCTATGTGGTCGCCTATCAGCAGGACCTGCATTTCCGGCAGTGGTTCAAGGTCGTCGAGCTGTTGGGCTACCCTTGGGCAAAGGATTTGATTCACGTTTCGTTCGGCATGGTCTCCGGCACGGAAGGTTCGTTTTCGACCCGCAAGGGCAACATGGTCAAGCTTCGTGACGTGCTCTCCGCCGCCTGCGAAAAAACGCTGGCCATCATCGAGCAGAAGAGCCCCGATCTGGACGATAAGGAAACGGTCGCGGGGCAGGTCGGCATCGGCGCTGTGGTCTGGAGCAGCCTCTACAACGGTCGCATCAAGGACGTCGTGTTTGACTGGGACGCGATTCTGAATTTTGACGGCGAAACCGGGCCGTACGCCCAGTATACGCACGCGCGCGCCTGCTCGGTGCTCCGCAAAGCGAACTTCGTTCCGTCCGGCGCGGTCGATTATGCTGTTCTCGACGATGCGGAATCCACCGCCGTCATCGCGGCGATAGCGGCGTTCCCGGACGCGGTAAAAGAGGCTATGGAGAAGAACGAGCCGTATCTCGTCTCCCGCGCGGTCATCGCTGTCGCTTCGGCGTTCAACAAGTTCTATTACGAACAGCGCATCATGGCGGACGACGCGGCCGTCCGCACCGCACGCCTGAAACTCACCGACGCAACCCGCACCGTGATCCATATCGGGTTGGGGCTGCTGGGAATCGCCGCGCCGGAACGCATGTAAAACCATTTATAACGATCGGGATAGGAAAGGGAACCGTATGCTGGATATCAAACTCGTCCGGAATCAACCGGAACTCGTCAAGGAAAACATCAAAAAGAAGTTTCAGCTTCAAAAGCTCGCGCTCGTGGACGAAGTGCTCGCGCTCGATAAGGAATTCCGCGAGGCGCATACCCGCGCGGACTATCTGCGCAGTCAGCGCAACTCCATCAGCAAGTCCATCGGGGCGCTGATGGGGCAGGGCAAGCGGGAAGAAGCGGAGGCGGCCAAGCAGCAGGTGAACGACATGGCGGACGAAATGGCGCGCCTTGCCGTCCGCGAGGAAGAGCTGACCAGTAATATCAAAAAGCGCATGCTGGTGATTCCGAACATCATCGACGACAGCGTGCCCATCGGCAAGGACGATTCGGAGAACGTAGAAGTCGAACGCTTCGGCGAACCGGTTGTGCCGGAGTTTGAGATTCCCTACCATGTGGAGATCATGGAGAAACTGCGCGGCATCGATCTCGATTCCGCAAGAAAGACCAGCGGCAACGGCTTTTACTACCTTTGCGGCGATATTGCGCTTTTACAGAGCGCTATCCTCGCCTACGCGCGGGACTTTATGGTTGACCGCGGCTTTACCTACTACATCCCGCCGTTCATGATCCGCTCCGGCGTGGTGGATGGCGTCATGAGCTTTACCGAGATGGAAGGCATGATGTACAAGATCGAGGGGGAAGACCTCTACCTGATCGGCACCAGCGAACACTCCATGATCGGCAAGTTTATCGATACGTTCCTCGAGGAGAGCGAACTGCCGCAGACGCTCACGAGCTACTCTCCCTGCTTCCGCAAGGAAGTCGGCGCGCACGGCATCGAGGAGCGCGGCGTTTACCGCATCCATCAGTTTGAAAAGCAGGAGATGATCGTGGTCTGCAAGCCCGAGGACAGCATGGACTGGTTCAATAAGCTCCTCAAAAACACGATCGACTTTTTCCGCACGCTGGATATCCCCGTGCGCTCACTGGAGTGCTGCTCGGGCGATCTTGCCGACCTCAAGGTCAAGAGCATGGACGTCGAAGCCTGGTCTCCGCGCCAGAAGAAGTATTTCGAGGTGGGCAGCTGCTCGAACTTGGGCGACGCGCAGGCGCGGCGGCTCGGTATCCGCGTGAAAAACAAGGAGACGGGCAACTACTTCCCGCATACGCTCAACAACACGGTGGTCGCTCCCCCGCGTATGCTGATTGCGTTCCTGGAAAACAATCTCCGCGCGGACGGCAGTGTGGCCATCCCCGCGGCGCTCAGGCCGTATTTCAGGAACAAGGCAGAGATACGGTGATTTTCTTTCTTTTGAAAAAGAAAGAAACAAAGAAACTTTTCTTTAGTAATTAGAAAAAAGCGGGAGAACACTCCCGCTTTTGCATAACGGATTTTACAAACGAAGGGGGGGCGAGCGAATGGACTTTGAAACGCTGATGACGATTCAAAACGAGGCGGAACGAATCGCCGCAACTTACGAACTATTCAATGAGGATACGCGCCTGAACCGCAGCAAGGCCGCCCGCGTTGAGTTCTTTACCAACTTGCGCGCCATTGAATCCGTGCTTTTTCCCGGCGCACGCATCCTCGATATCGGCGCGGGAGCGGGCGAATACAGCCTGTATTTAGCTCGCCTTGGTTATGCCGTTACCGCCGTGGAACTCGCGCCGGCGAACGTGGAAGCGTTTCGCACGAAGATTACGCCGGAACTGCCGATTACGTTATTGCAAGGCAACGCGCTCGATTTATCCCTGTTTGCGGACGGGAGTTTCGACGTCGTCCTGCTCATGGGGCCGCTCTACCATCTGACCGGCGCGGTTGACCGCAATCGGGCGATTGCGGAAGCCAAACGCGTCTGCGTAAAAGACGGCACGCTGTTCTTCTCGTTCATTTCCAACGATATGGTTGTGCTGACGGAGCTTTCCTATCGTCCGCACTTCTTTTCGGAGGACACCTATGACCATGAAACGTTCAAGGTGAAGGATTTTCCGTTCGTGTTCTTCACGCTCGACCAGTGCCGCGCGATGCTGCGCGAAAACGGGATTACAATTCAGCGGGAGATCGCGTCCGACGGCGTGAGCGAACTGATGGAGGATGCGATCAACGCGTTGAGCGACGATGATTACGCGCAGTATGTGCGCTATCACTTCTACTGTTCGGAAAAGCCGGAGATGCTTGGCAGGAGCAACCACCTGCTGTTTGTCGGAAAATGACAACTGCGCGCAAAAAAACGGAACCGCCTTTGCGGTTCCGTTTTGCGTTGCTTGTAGTTTAGCCCGCTGGTTGTTCCTCGGCGGTGTCGGTCGTATCGGTGGTTTCGGTCAATCCCGTATCTGCCGCAGCTTCATCGGCTTTCGCTTCCGCACCGCCTGCGCAGAAATCGCAGGGGTCGTAACGGTTTGCCGCAAACGCTTCGTCCAGCGTGCCGCTGAAGAGGTTCTCCGGGCTGGTTCTGGCAAGCGCCTGACAGTCCGGGTCAAAGTGGTAACTCTTGCCGTAACGCGTCCAGTAAACGGTGCCGGTAAAATCGGATTCCGCCGCCGCTGCCTGCTGCAGTTGGGCTACTTCCTCTGCGCTTGGCTGTTGGAAGTCTACGCTGGCTGTTCCCGCGCCGACGAGCAGCACGGCCAGCAGCGCGATGAGGATGGTCTTGGTCTTTTTGTTGAGCTTGTCGCTCTTGGCGAGCAGGAAGATGCCGATGGGCAGGAAGCAAACCAGAACCATGATCACGCCGAGCTGATGCCAGAGCGTGCGGACGAATTTGCTGTTCGAAAGGCTCGGCTTGATGCGGTTGGACTTCTTCCAGAGCTGGGCAGCCACGATGCAGAAGATGGCGTCGAGCACCAGCGCGCCGATCATGAGCAGGAACTCCGGTTCGTTCCAGTTCTGCGCGCCGTTGCGGATGGCGTAGCTGAAGGCAAAGAACGCAGCGACTTCAGCGCCGATGGCCAGTATCCAGAGGATGATCGCCCCGATGCGCAGTCCCTTGACGGAGCCTTTGCCGCCGGAAGCGGGCGCTTCGGTTTCCTGCGCGACGACTTCTTCGACTTCGTCAGCTTTCACGGCAGGCGCTTTTTTCGCGGCGGGTTTCTTCGCGGCAGGCTGCTGAGCGGCGGCAGATTTTGTGCCGGACTTCTTGGCTTCCGCTGCTTTTTTTGCGGCGGCTGCCTTTTTTGCGGCTTCCGCTTTTGCCGCGTCGGAGACGGTGGATTTCTTTTCCATACGTTACCCCCCAGATTGTATAGTGTGATTGATTACAGTATAACAATAGAGGGTATCGTTTGCAAGAAACTGCGCTTGATTTTTAGTGACCGGCTGACAGGAAGAACCCGGAAATGATATAATACGAAGTACATTGACTGCCGCCCGCGAGACGATTTTCATGAACGGGTGCCGCATCCGAAGAAAATCATTTTTTCCGAAGATAATAAATGCGTGCAATGTAAAATTCTATCAAGAATCATTCTTTCCCGGAGGAACAAAAAAGTGCTGAATTTTGAATTCTATAGTCCAACGCGCCTGATTTTTGGCAAAGGCGCAGCAAACGAGATCGGCAGGCATATTGCGCCGCTTGCCAAAAAGGTGCTGATCCATTACGGCAGCGAGCGGATTAAGCAAAACGGCCTGCTTGCTTCTGTTGAGGCCTCGCTTGCCGGAGCGGGCGTTTCTTACGTCGTCCTCGGCGGCGTGCGACCCAACCCGGATATCGAACTGGCCAGACAAGGCGTCGCGCTGGCAAAGGAATTCGGCGCGGAGCTGATCCTCTGCGTCGGCGGCGGTTCGGTCATCGACAGCGGAAAAGCCATCGCGCTGGGCTTGAAAAACCCGCAGTACGATCTATGGTCGATCTTCGAAAACAACACGCCGCTCACCGAAGCGGCTCCCGTGGCGTCCATCCTGACATTCCCCGCCGCGGGCAGCGAATCGAGCAACAGCTGCGTGATGAGTAACTATATTACGCGCCAGAAGATTGGCGGCAACCGGGAATGCAGCAGGCCGGTTCTCGCGCTGATCGACCCCACGCTGTTTACGACGATTCCGAAGTTCCAGATTGCCTGCGGCGTGGCGGACATGATGAGCCATATCTTTGAGCGTTATTTTACGAACACCGAGCATACGGAGCTCATCGACGTGCTTGCGGAAGCCACTTTGCGCACGCTGATCGAGTTCGGGCCGCAGCTGATTGAACACCCGGACGATGTCGAGGCCTGGAGCCAGGTCGCGCTCTGCGGTACCATTGCGCATAACAACATGCTCGGTGTGGGCAGAGAGCAGGACTGGGCCTGCCATAAGCTCAGCCATGAGCTGACCGCGCGTTTTGGCGTGACCCACGGAGCAGGCCTTGCGGTGCTGACGCCCGCCTGGATCCGGTATGTATGGCGCGCCAATCCCAAGCGCTTTGTTGATTTTGCGGTTAAAATCATGGGCGTGGAGTATCAGGCGCAAGCGGACGCAGCCAGCGTCGAAGCGGGGGTCGCCGCGCTGGAATCGTTCTATTCCGTGCTGGGACTGTCACATCGGCTCTCCCTGTACGGCGTTACGAACGAATCGCTGCCGGAGATGGCAAAAGCCGTGACCACCAATCCGGACGGGAGCAAAAAAGTGCTTGGCGGGATCAAGAAGCTCACGCAAGAGGACGTTCTTGCCATCTACGAAGCGGCACTGTAACACAGGGAACATCAAAACGACCTCCGCTGATGCGGAGGTCGTTTTACTCTAGATATAGGTTTGTTCAGCCGGGGATATCGCCAACGCCGTCGAGCACGAGGCGCGGGCGGTAGGGGAAGCGCTTCATCTCCGCTTCGTCGGTGACGCCTGAAAGCACGAGCACCGAATCGAGCCCGGATTCGATCCCCGCGATGATGTCCGTATCCATTCGATCGCCAATCATCGCCGCCTCGTCCGAATGGACGCCAAGCATGCGAAGGCCTGTGCGCATCATCAGCGGGTTGGGCTTGCCCACAAAGTAGGCGGATTTTCCCGTTGCCAGTTCGATGGGCGCAATCAGCGCGCGGCAGGCGGGGATAATGCCGTTTTCGGAAGGGCCGGTCATGTCCGTATTCGTTCCAATCAGCTTTGCGCCGTTGTTGACGAGCGTGACCGCCTTTAAGATGCTCTCGTAATTGTAGTTGTTCGTTTCGCCGACGACCACGTATTCCGGGTCGACGCCGTTGGTCATGATGCCCGCTTCGTACAGCGCGTTGAACAGTCCCGGTGCGCCGATGATATACGCGCTGCTGCCGGGCGCCTGAGAGCGGATGAAATTGGCCGTCGCCAGCGCGCTGGTGTAGAAGTGGCTTTCATCCACCTCCAGCCCCATGCGGGCGAGTTTGACCTGCAGTTCCTTGGGCGTTTTACCGCTTGCGTTGGTCAGAAACAGAAACTTCTTATTCTCTGCGTACAGCCACTCGACGAATTCCTTGACGCCCGGCAACAGCCGCTCGCCATGGTAGATCACGCCGTCCATATCGCAGATGAATCCCTTCTTGCTACGCAACAGATCCATAGTTATCCTCTTTTCGATTCCTCTTGCTTTTCTCTTTATTCATATGGATATAGAATACCATGTTTGCATATTACGCACAAGCGGAGTGTTCGTTTACTCACTTTTTTGCCGCGCTGACACCTTTTTTCGCTGTTTTACGGATGAAAATTCATGAAAAAAAGCCGCCCTCGCAGGCGGCCGATCAACCGAATAAAGACTTGAGAGGGGGACAAAGCCCCCGCAAACGGCTATCCCGCAAGCGCGTTGAGTTTGGCGTGATCCAGTATGTGTACCCCGCCGCGGGTTAAAGACACCATTTCCTCGGACTGGAAATACTTGAGCATGCGGGTGACCACCTCGCGGGCGGTTCCCATATGGTTTGCAATTTTCTCGTGGGTAATATCCAGCGTATCGCTGTTTTCAATGGCACTTTCTTCAAGCAAAAAGGTTGCCAGCCGCGCGTCGAAGCGCTTGAACAGGAGCTGATCCATCAGCCACATCACCTCGGAAAAACGCGAGGAAAGAACCTGACAGGTATAGTTGGCCATCGGCGCGGACTGCTCCATGACGGAATGATAGGTTTCGGTGGGGATGACCCAGATTTCGGAAGGCTTTTCGGTTTCAATCGTGACCTCAAAGCGGATGCTGGACATCATGCAGGCTGCGGAAAACAGGCAGATATCGCGTTCCAATAACCGGTAAAGCGTGACTTCCTTGCCTTCGTCCGAAACGATGTACGCCCGCAGCTGACCGCTCTTGACGACAAACACGCCAACGCAGTCCGCCGAACCGTTATGCAGAATCGTGCCCTTGGCGGCGGTGCGCAGATTGGTGGTGCGCTCCAGCGTTTCGCGCTGCTCTGTTGTCAGTTTATCCCAAACGGGAAGATAGTTGCCCAAGCCCATGTTTTGCCTCCGAGATGCTTACTGGTACGATTATACCTTTTTTTCGGCAAATCGGGAATGGTTCTCGCTTTTTTTTATTTACTTCTGTATAATAAAATCAATGGTATATAACCGCTTCGGCGGGCAGTCGGCCGTTTCGTGATTTTGTTACGGTGCAAAACAGTCCGCGCGGGTATGATCCATGTAAACAGAATCGGCAAACAGAATCGGTAACAGAATCGGTCTACAGAATCGGTTAACAGAATCAGAAAGCTGGTTCGAATGTCTTCATCAACGGAACGAGTTCAGAATAAACAAGGAGGATAATACTATGTTGTGTGAAACCCGCTTTTTCAGGTGTGATATCTGCGGCAATCTGGTTGGCATGATCCATTCTTCCGGTGCGAAAATGATCTGCTGCGGCCAGGAAATGACCGAACTGATCCCCGGCAGCGTCGACGCGAGCCACGAAAAGCACGTTCCCGTCATCAAACAGAACGGCGACACCGTTACCGTCCATATCGGCAGCGTGGATCATCCCATGACCGAAGAGCACCATATCGGTTGGGTCTATCTGCAGACCACCGACGGCGGACAGCGCAAGTGCCTGGCGGTCGGCGGCGCGCCTGAAGTTACCTTCACGCTCGGCGGCGCAAAGCCCGTTTCCGCGTTTGCCTACTGCAACCTCCACGGACTCTGGAAGGCCGACGCGTAACGCTTTCCGTGATCGAATCCTCTTTACAGCAAACGTTCCGCCCGTTATTCGGGCGGAACGTTGTTTTACGCCCGCACATCAAAAAATCTGTGATATACTGTCCCGGCGGGAAACCGTAGATTTTTTCACCATATGGGAGGCGAAAGCATGTCGTTCGATTTACAATCCTGGGGCGAAACCTTTGTGCGCGCGGTGAGCGGCGCGTTTGGCTCCCGCGTGGTCTGCGCTGGGATTCAGGGCAGCCGCGCGCGCGGCGAGGCGAAGCCTTCAAGCGATATCGACACTGTGTTGATTTTGGACGAACTCACCGCCGAAGACCTCGCGGTCTACCGCGCGCTGCTTAGGACGCTTCCCGAACAGGAGCTCATCTGCGGGTTCGTTTCCGGCAGGGCGGAACTGGCTTGCTGGGAGCCAGTCGAGCTCGTTTCTTTTTATTTTGACACGCTGGCGCTTGCGGGCGATTTGGAGTTTCTTCGTCCGCTCGTGACGGCGGCGTCGGCGCGGCGCGCAGTGCTCGACGGCGCCTGCGGCATCTACCATGCCTGCTGTCATAACTGCCTGTTCGACGGCAGCATGGAACTGCTCCGTTCGCTGTATAAAAACGCGTTTTTCGTTTTGCGCGCCAAGCATTTTTATAAAACTGGCGTGTTCCTCCGGCGGGAAGACGAACTGCTGGCGCAGCTATGCGGAACCGACCTCGCCGTGCTGGAGCGCAGGGCCGCACTCGATCGCAGCACCGAAAAGGAGGCGGATCTTGTTGCGGAATCCGTTCTGCTGCTCGGCTGGGCGGGCGCGCTGATAAAAGAATTCGGCGAACCGCGCGTAGTTTCGTGATATTTTCGTGACCTTGCGCGCCGTTTATTCGATATCGCGGCGTTCTTTTTGTACAACAATACAGATAATAAACAGATATGAATGGTATCGTGGCCGCAAAGACATAGCCTAAAAAGTATGAAATTGACCAAATTCTGATCAATCCTGTCGAGCTCACTTGTATTTACAACCCGCGCGCTGGTATAATTTCACCAATGGCTATGCCAGTGGGCGGGCTTGCTCAGTGAGGGGGGCTCCTAGCATGAATCCTGGTTGGATTGCCGTCATCCTCATCGGTTGTACCGTTGAGGCTGTTTTTATCGTACTGGAAAAAAAGAAAAAAATGACAGCGGCGGTGGCGCTCAAAGCGCTCGCCTCGCTGTCATTTGTATTTCTGGGCGTTCTTTGCGCAGCAATTTCGCAGGATCGATTGTATGCAACCGTGATTTTGATTGGCTTGCTCTTTGGCGCGATCGGCGACGTTTGCCTGAACCTGCGACACCTCGTCGGCAGCCGCGGCAAGGCGGTATTCATGGCGGGCATCGCGGCGTTTATGATCGGCCATCTGTTTTACCTTGCGGCGCTGATCGGCCGCGCGCCCATTATGCTGCTTTGGGCGGTTCCGGCCTGCGCGGTCGTTTCCGCGCTGATGCTGCGGTTCATTCTGAAACGAATCGAAGTCCAGGGCGCAATCCGCATCTTCGGCATCGTGTACCTTGTGGTCGTATTTTTGATGATGTGCTGCGCAGTCGGCCTCTTGCCGCTGAGACCGGCAGATCCGGCCTACTTGCTCTTTGCCTTGGGCGCTGTGCTGTTTGCCGCAAGCGACGTGCTGCTGGTATTGAACCAGTTTGGAAAACGGCAGTATCCCGCGTTCCGGCCGATGAACCTTTCGCTGTATTACCTCGGCCAGCTTTGCATTGCGCTGACCATCGCGTTTATGCGCTGACGCGCGCGGCGTTATGCAGCGCGGGACAGGCTGTTTTCGGAGTGGAAACACGCCGTGTTCGAATACATTCGCTTTTTTCTTGCGGCGGACGTGGTTCGCCGTTCTGCTCGGAACCAAACGGTTCAACATCGCGCTGCCGAATCCCGGGAGTAAAGCGTACTCCGGCGCGGCAGGAGTGGAGGGGGACTACCGGCGCAGCCAGCCAGCGCGCCGCCGGTAAGGAAGGGAATCGATACGGTTCAACGTGTACATATGAAGCAGGAAGGTCTCAAAAAGTCGTTCGTTCACGATATGCAGCAAAAGATATTCTCCGGCGAACTGCAAATCGGTCAGCAACTGCCGCCGGAACGCGAGCTCGCCGCGCAGCTGGATGTGAGCCGGAGCCTGGTCAATACGGGCATCATGGAACTCGAAAGCCAGGGTTTTGTCCGCATCATGCCGCGCCAGGGCAGCGTGGTTGCCGACTATAAACGAAACGGCACGCTGCAGGTGCTCGTTGCGCTTATGAACTGCGATTCGTATATCATCGACTACCCGCTGTTTTGCAATATGGTCGACTTTCGGGTGCTCATTGAGTGCGAGTGCGCGCGCCTTGCCTGCGTCCACGCAACGGGGAGCGACCTCGATATGCTTGCCGCGCTCATCAACCGTATATCCAACAGCACCGAACCGCTGGGCGCGGTGGAACCGCTGGTTCGCTTTCATTATGTGATCACCCAGATCTCCGGCAACGCGGTGTACGCCATGAGCTACAAGAGTTTTGAAACGGTGGTAACGCGTCTGGTAAACCAACACCTCTCCCTTGCGCCCGACCTGCCAAAGACGGTTCGTCTGCATGAAGCGCTGCTTTCCGCCATATCCGCGCGCGATCCGGAAAAGAGCGCACAGTGCATGCGTCTTTGCTTGCTGCAGGGGATGAACACGATCAAAAAACTCTACCGCCCCTGAAACGCGGCGTCGGTTTTTAACACATTTGCGTCAGACAACCGGAGCATCATTCAACAAGCCCCGCCGAAAGCGTATCCGGCGGGCTTTTTTTCACCCGCTTTACTTTCGCGTTTCAAGCGTGTATCGTATAATTTACCGTAGGCGGCGCGGCGCAAGCGCTGCCGCCGGGCAGGGAAAGCGGATTGCAGCACAAGGCGGAACAAACATGAAACTCAGGGTTCTGGTCGTTTCCGACCACGAAAGCGAATACATCTGGGACTTTTTCGACGCGAGCGTATTCAAGGGCGTGGATGTGATTGTTTCCTGCGGAGACCTCAAGGCGGAGTATCTTTCGTTTCTCGTGACCATGATTCCCGCGCCGCTGCTGTATGTGCGCGGCAATCACGACGGGAGATACGAGCAGAACCCGCCCGATGGCTGCATCGATCTGGAAGAAAAGCCGGTCGTGATCAAAGGCGTCCGGTTTGTAGGGTTCGGTGGCTGCAAGTGCTCCAAAACCGAAGCAAACCACTATTCCGAGCGCGAAATGGCGCGGCGGGTCAAAAAGACCGAGCGGCTATTGACGCTCCAGCGCAAAGGTTTCGACGTGCTGGTGACGCATGCGCCCGCGGCGGACCTTGGCGACGGGGAAGACAGCTTTCACGAGGGGTTCGAGGCGTTCCGCGCGCTCATTGACCGCTTTGAGCCGCGGTATCACCTGCACGGGCATCAGCACCTGAGCTACAGCATCGGGTCCAAGAGGATCATCGAATATAACAAAACGACGATCGTCAACGGGTATAATTACTATTTAATGGAGATGGAATTTGCCGGGCAGACGGCGCAGAAAAAGTCGGCCGAAAATAACGGCGTTTTCAAACGCAAACCGGTTCTGCCGGTTGGACACGGAGCTGTTAAGGAGAAGACATGAGTCCTTCGAATCAGGGATATGATGAATACGACCGCGCAAGAAAGCGCGGATTAAGGGAATTTTCCCTTAGAAAAGCGCGCGGCGAAAGCGGGTACCTGCCGGTGCTGGATTCCAAGCGGGAAGAAAACGGCGTGCTCGGCTTTATCGCCCAACCCATGCGCCCTATCTCGCTGAACCGCATCGCGGGTACCTATCAGGCAAGCAGGGCGAATTCGTTTGCGGCGAACTTTATGCCGCTGCTGTCTTCGGATACTGAGTTTGCGAGCAAATGGATCAACCTTTGCAACGCGCATCTGGAAAGCGGCATCCGCGATCCGATCCGCGTATACGAGTATCTTTGGAAGTATTACGTTGCCGAAGGCAACAAGCGTGTCAGCGTGCTCAAATACTTTGAAGCAAGCTCGTTTGAGGCGGAGATTACGCGCCTCGTTCCGCAGTACGACGAAAACGATCCGGCCATCGAGCGCTACTATACCTTTATTGCGTACACGAAAAAGGGCGTGTTCAGCGATATAGAGCTTTCCGAATCGCGAAAATACGAGCGGCTTTACCGCATCGAGCAAAAGCTGATTGCCGAGCTTGACCCCGCGGCAGACCCGCCGGACTACAACGCGATGCTGATCCGCTTTGAGTCGGTCTATCTCAACGGCAACTGTACCTTCAGCCTCGGCGACGCGTTTTTAGAGTACCTGCATGTGTACGGCTTTCCTACCGGCATCCTGCCGGACGAGCTGCTCACGCGCATCAAAACGCTCAAACCCCAGCTCGACTTACTGGAGCATCCGCCCGAACCGCGCGTGGTGCTGGAAACGGAAGCCCAGGCTGCCGAAGCCCCGCTGTTTTCGCGTCTGCTGCCCGTGCATAAAAACCCGCGCGTGGTGTTTGCCTTTTCAGGCGAACGCACGCAAAACAGCTGGCTCGGCGCGCACGAGCAGGGGCGGCTTGCCATGCAGGCCGAACTTGGCGAGCGCGTGGATTCCTGCGTTGTGGACCTGCCGGACCGCGAGGACGCTTACGAGGTGCTCAGCCGTGAAGCAGGGGACGCGGGCTTATTGTTTGTGACCACACCTTCGATGATGAATCCGGTGCTGCGCTTTGCACTCGAACACCCGAACTGCTTAACGCTCGTGTATTCGCGCATGCAGCATCATTACCGGCTGCATACCTATTTTGGGCGGTATTACGAAGCGGTGTACCTCTGCGGCGCGGCTGCGGGGCAGTTCACCAAAACCGGCGTGACTGCGTATGTGACCCCAAAGCTCAACTATGCGCGTTTTACTTCGGATATCAACGCCTTTGCCATCGGCGTGCGCTCCGTGCGCCCCGACGCAAAAGTGCTCTTGGTCACGCGGGACGTATCCCCGACCGAGTTCAACACCAGCGAGTTGGGCGTAAAAACCGCCGCGGCTTTGGGTGCGGACGTGGTGCTGACACCGCATTACGACTCGCTTTCGCTGCCGGATCTGCCGTACAGCGCGTTTTCCGCGCTGGTTTCAGTCGATCCCGAAGGCAAGCCGCTCAGGTATCTTGCCGCGCCGGACTGGAACTGGGAGCGGTTCTACACCGCCATCGTCAAGAGCTATCTCAACGGCGGACTCGGCGCGCTCCTCAATGCCGACCGCGACGAGTCGCCCATTACGAGCTTCTGGTGGGGGTTGGGCGGCGGCGTGATCGACGTGCGGCTGGGCAGCTGGTCGGGCGGAACGCCGAACAATCTATTACGGTATCTGCGCGGCAGCATTGCGCGGAATCTATACAACCCGTTTCACGGGCCGGTTGTGGATAACGAAGGCGTGGTGCGCGTGCCCGCGCACAGCGATCCCTCGCCTGCGGAGATCATCAAGATGCGCTATCTCGTCGAGGGCATCGAGAGCATCGAATAGCGGGTAATTTCGAGGGCTCTGCCCTCGAGCTCCCGCCAAGTGGCACGCCCCTTGGAACCCCATGCTTTTATAAGACAGGTGCTTGCACCTGTATAAAAAACAAAAACATCGCTTTCGAACAGGGAGGCGAAAAGGAGCAGTATGCAGAAGAAAGACCCGCCGATTTTGGTCACGCGTCCATCCCTCCCGCCGGTGGAGGAGTATGAAGCGATGGTGCGCGAAATCTTCGGCAGCGGCTATTTAACGAACGGCGGCGCAATGCATAAGCGCCTGGAAGCCGCGCTGGCGCAAAAACTGAACGCGCCGTACGTGCGCCTGTTTGTTAACGGCCACCTCGCGCTGGAAAACGCCCTGCAGGCGTTCGGGTTTGACGGCGGAGAGATCGTTACAACGCCGTTTACGTTTGTTTCCACCACGCACGCGATCGTGCGCAGCGGGCTCGAACCCGTGTTCTGCGATGTGGAGAAAGACTATTACACGCTCGATCCCGCGCTTTTGGAACGGGCGATCACCCCGCGCACCCGCGCCATCCTGCCGGTGCATGTCTACGGCAACCCCTGCGACCTGACCGCAATCGAGCGCATCGCGGCAAGGCACGGCCTGCCGGTGCTGTACGACGCGGCGCACGCGTTTGGCGTTACCGTCAACGGCAAAGGCGTTGCGGAGTTCGGAACGGCTTCCATGTTCAGCTTCCACGCGACAAAGAGCTTTCATACCATCGAAGGCGGTGCGGTCGCCTGCGCGGACGAAGCGTATGCGGATAAACTCAACCGCCTCAAGAACTTTGGCATCCACAGCGAGGAGATTACGGAAGTTGGCGGCAATGCCAAGATGAACGAGTTTCAGGCGGCGATGGGCTTATGCAACCTCCGCTACTTCGAGCGCGAGATCGAAAAGCGCGCCAAAGTCGTTGCTCGCTACCGCGAGAATCTTGGCGGAATCAAAGGTGTTTCGCTCCGTCCGATTCCGGCGGGGATCAAGAGCAACTGCGCGTATTTTCCTGCAACGTTCGAGCCGGAAACGTTTGGCTGTACGCGCGATGAGGTGACAAAAACGCTCAACGAATTCGGAATCTTTCCGCGAAAGTACTTTTATCCGCTCACCAGTGCGTCGGCCTGCTACCGGGGAAAATACAACCCAGCGGAGACGCCGGTGGCGCTCGCCGCTTCCGAGCGCGTGGTCACGCTGCCGTTGTATGCGGATCTGGCGCTGACCGATGTGGACGACATCTGCCAAATCATCGCTTCCTGCAGAAAGTAAGCAACTTTTTATCGTCCGAATCTTTTGCATTAGCTGAAACTTGCAGGTGAACCAAACGTAAGGGGTTCCAAGGGGCATGCCCCTTGGCGGGTGAGGGCGGAGCCCTCAAAAAAAGCAAACGAAAAACGCTTCGGAGATTTCCGAAGCGTTTTATTATTCGATGCAGATTACCTCGTTATTCTGCGGGCGTTTCGTAGAGATAGGTGTAGAGCGCGCTGACCGCGTCGATGATTCTGGGGCCTGGGCGTGTAAGCGTTTCGCTGTCAATGGTGAAGACTTGCTTATCGACGATGGCTTGTACGCCTTCCCATCCGACGCGAGCGAGAATCTCGTTTACACCGGTTGTGCCGTCCTCGCTGTTTGGTATCGTGGTCACGATGACATCCGGACTGCGCCCGATTACCTGCGCTGCCGTAATGGAAACAACCCCTTCCATATCCTCGAACTCGTTGTGATACCCCAGCAGCAGAGCGATATCGTTGATCAGCGTTCCGCTGCCCGCGGTTTGCAGTCCGGCTGCCAGCGGGGCAAGCTCGAAGTAAATCGTCTTTGACCCATCGGCGGTCACCTTAGCCTGTATGCCTGCAAAAGCAGTAAGCAGATTGGCAACCACCGAGCCTGCTTCCGCAACATAGTTGGTAATTGAGCCAAGCAGCGTAGTGGCGGTATACAACCCGTTAATATCGTTCACGTCCGTCACAACCGGCTGGATGTTTGCATCCTTCAATTCCGCAATCAGGCTGGTATCCGCTGCGATTTCGGCGCTCATAACGACAACTTGCGGATTTTGCGTAAGGATCTGTTCCGTGTTCGGTATTCCATCTGTTGTGACAACCGCGATGGAGCTGACCGATTCAGGGTAATCGCAATCCTCGCTGCGGCCTACAATCTGCTCCTGCGCGCCGATGGCACAGAGGATTTCACAGTCGCCCGGATCGAGCACGACGATACTGCTTGCGTATGCATCCATTTGCACAGGGTTGCCGGCCATGTCGGTAATGTCGATCAGATAGGTATTGTCTTGCATGGCGGTGTCGTCGATAGGCTCGCTCTGCGCCGCGGCGGAATCTTCCACCGGAACCGGCGAAGGAAGCGCGCAGCCAAGCGCGAACAAAAGCATCATCAGGCTCAGCACAAGCGGCGCATATCGAAGTTTCTTTTGCAGTTTCATGAGGTTTAGTATCCTTTCCGGCTTTGTCGAGCCGAGGGACGCGAGGTGATATTGGTTGGAACGCCCGGATTTGGAAACGGGCGTTCGATAAAACAAAACTCTCCGCGTTGATCGGAGAGAGGGGCAAAGACGCTTGCCGCATGGCCAGAGCAACGAGAAATTGCCGAGCCGCGCGGTTATTGACACAGCCAAGCGGATACCGCGGGGAAACGCGTCGCCCTCTCCGGCTGGCGCTATTATAGCATTTTCGCCGGGAGGGGTCAACCGCGCGGGCGGAAGCGTGGATTTTTGCTGTACGAACGGAAAAAAGAATTGTATAATACCATAAACACTTTTAATATGCTTTCTTGAAAAAATGATCGGACAGTACCGGCCGAAACAATGATCGGCTGGGTTTGTTCGCCATCGAACGAATCAAACGAGTGAGGAGCTGGCCAGCAGTATGAAAAAAAAATACCTTATCGATGAACATCTGAAGGTTCCGGTCAATGGCACAACGTTGGATTTGCGGATCCGGGGTACGAATGCCGCCAACCCCGTTGCGCTGTTTCTGCACGGCGGACCGGGCATCTGCGACCGGCACTTTGTTTTGCGCGACCAGGCACCGCTGACGGACGTCTGCACGCTGGTGTGCCTCGATCAGCGCGGTTCGGGCAAGAGCTATACGCGCGCGCAGGGAAAGCGCGAGATGAGCGTCGATCAGGTGGTGGAGGATGCGCGCATCGTCGTTGAATTCCTCTGCGACAAGTTCCGCAAAGAAAAGATCTACCTTGTCGGCCACTCTTACGGCAGTTTTCTCGGCGTGCTGCTCTGCCAGCGGTATCCAAGGCATATCGCGGCATATGTCGGCCTTGGCCAGTTGGCGGACGGGCCGGAAAACGAACGGATCTCCTACGAATTCGTCTGGAACGAAGCGCAGAAGCGCGGGGATCAAAAGGCGATTGCGGACTTGACGCGCATCGGCGCGCCGGTGCGGGGGTTCTATAAATCGCTGGACGACCTGACGGTGCAGCGCAACTATATGACCAAGTTCGGCGGCGCGGCGCATGGCGAAAGCGAGTCGATTTTTACTTCCATGGTGCTGCCGGTGCTCCGCTCGCCGGAGTACACGTTGTTTGACCTGATAAGGTATGCCAAAGGCGCGTATTATAATCTTCGCCAGCTCTGGGAACCGGTCATCGGGTGCGAATTCCTGAAAACCGTGCGCTCGCTGGATATGCCGGTGTTCATTACACAGGGCAAGTTCGACCGCAACACGCCGCCGGAACTGGCAAAAGCATGGCTCGACGCGCTGGATGCGCCGAAAAAGGAATGGATTTGGTTTGAAAACAGCGCGCATTCGCCCATCCGGGAAGAAGCGGCTCGCTGGAACGAAGTCTTCCGCGAGCGAGTGCTCTCCTGCTGAAGCAGACGAGATCGTACAGGGAGAACGTATGCGCGTTCTCCCTTTTTTGTCACTTACGAGAGATTGGTGGGGGAAACCGGGTTGAATTAAGCCGTAAAAATTACCATATTGGAAAGATTCTGAAAACAAACCCCTGCCGCCCGGTCGGGTGGCTTGTCAGCCAGCGAGCATTTTGGTATGATACACGATGCACCTTTGTTGAACGGCGCGCGTAAAAACCGACAGCGTGAAAACGGGTGATTTTTTTTGAAACGCCGCCTCAACCGGGCAGAAAATACGTCGAAACGGAGATACGATGGAACGGCGTCCGCTCGCTAAAAAGAAACGAAAAATCGGTCATATCGACTATCCCATCGTTTTGATGGTTGGGCTTCTTTGCGCGTTTGGCCTCGTTATGGTGTTTTCCGCGAGCTATTATTACGCGCAGAACACCGCGTCCGTCGGTTACGACGGGTACTACTTTATCCGCAAACAGGCCATGTACCTTGCCATCGGTTTTCCGATGATGCTGCTCATCTCCCTCGTAGATTTTCGAAAACTGGAAAAATTCAAGGTCATCGCCATCCTGATTTCCATCATCCTGCTCGTAGCGGTGCTTGCGTTTGGTCAGGAGACCAACGGCGCAAAGCGATGGATCGTGGTCGGCAGCCAGAGTATTCAGCCTTCCGAGATCGCGAAATTCGGCATGATGCTCTATATGTGTTCGTTCATGGCGAAAAAACACGCGGTCATGCAGAATTTTACCAAGGGCATGCTGCCCATGCTGCTGGTCATCGGCATCATCTGCGGCCTGGTCATGCTGCAGCCGAACATGTCCATGGCCGTTATCATGGGTCTGATGGGCTACGCGCTGCTGTTTATCGGCGGCTGCGACACCAAACAGATGCTCCTGCTGCTGGTCGTGTTTATTGCGCTGTTTGCGCTGCTTGCGGTTATAGAGCCTTACCGCATGGCGCGCTTAACTTCGTTTGTCGATCCCTGGGCGGATGCGCTGGGCGACGGTTACCAGCTCATTCAGTCCTACTATGCGCTGGGCTCCGGCGGGCTGTTCGGCGTCGGCCTCAACAACAGCCATCAAAAACTGCTGTACATGACATACGGCGAGTCGGACTTTATCTTCGCCATCGTCTGCGAAGAGCTCGGGCTCATCGGCGGATTACTCGTCATCGCGGCGTACGGGTTCATCGTCTACCGCGGCATTCGAATCGCTCTGCAGTGCAGGGATCGGTTCGGCAGCATGCTCGCCGGCGGCATCACGGTGGTTTTCGGCTTGCAGGTATTCGTGAACATCGGCGTTTGCACGGGGCTTTTGCCAACGACCGGGCAGGCGCTTCCGTTCATCAGCGCGGGAGGCTCTTCGATGATGATCTTCCTTGCCGCGATGGGCGTATTGCTGAATATTTCGCGCTTTAATAATGGTCAGAAACCGGCGAAAGCGTAAGGCTGATCCTGTGCCGGGATTTCATCCTGAAAATGTGTTGGATTTAAGTGTCGATTGACTGGCGGAGCCAGCCTGTCGGGAATGGAACAGAGCGACTGCGATCATGGCAAAAGGCAAGGATCAAAAACCGAACAGCGATCAGCAGCGGACCAAGAAGCGCAGCTTCTGGTCCAACTTCTTCGAGCCGGTACCTTCGGACGAAGAGGTTGATCCTGCCTCGGCAAACCGCCAATACGGTGAGCCGCCCGAGCCGTCGCTGACGCATCTGTTCAGCGAAGACGATCTGGAATTTTCCGACGAAGAGGACGCCGAGAACATCGCCCGCCTGACCTGGGACGACGGCGAAAACGTGGTTTCCGACACCGCGCGCATGCGCTACCGCGCAGGCGAGGAACAGCGCGCCAAACGGCAGAAAAAACAGGAAGACGAACATATCCGCCTGTTTGACGAGCAGGGCGGATACGCGGAAGAAGAAGAGGAACCGAAGGAAAAACGGAGCACCACGACTCGCACGCGGATTTTCCGCACCGGTTCTTCCACCACCGCGCGCATCCACATCAACGAGACGGAAGAATCCATCCGTATGGCGGAGGCGCAGAAAAAAGCGCGCGCGCGGGAGGCCGCCCGCAAGCACGAAGAATACATCGAGCGGCAGATTCGCAACAAAAAGAACGCGCAGATGCTCAAAAAGCTCTTTGGCAACCTTGCGTTTGTGCTTGCGCTGCTCGCTGCGGTGGGCGTTGCGCTGTATTACGGTTTTTTGCTTTCGGATATCGTGGTCATGGGCAACGACAAGTACTCCTCAGACTATATCGTCGAACTGTCCGGTCTCAAACTCGGCACGCATATGCTGTTTTGCGACCTTGACGAGGCGGAAGCGAACATCAGCGAGGATCCGAACATTCAAGTGGAGTCTGTGACTTATATATTTCCTGCCCGCGTGCGCATCATCGTCAGCGAGCGCAAGGCGGTGGCGGGTATCGTCGGGCTTGACAGCAACGTGATCATCGATAAAAACGGCTACGTGCTGGATATGAGCGGGGGAACCGATCTTTCCTCGCTGATACAGGTCACGGGCGTCAGTATGACGGGCTTCCAGCTGGGTCAGCGGCTCGGTCAGGACAACGATTTTGCAACCGCAACGCTGGTGCAGATCATTTCGGTGCTCGAACAGTACTCCCTGACCAGCTCCATCAAGTCCATCGACCTCACCACGCCGCTGGCCATCACGATGGTCGCTACCAACGGGCTGAAAATCCATGTTGGCCAGTCGACCGATCTGGACAGCAAGATGAGCGTGCTTGCGGAGCTTTTGCCGGAGTTTTTTGAAAAGAACGTTTCCGTGGGTACGCTGTATCTTTCCGCAAAGGGCGGAACGGTGTATTCGCCAACGTCGCACGACAACCTCGTGGACATCGATCTCGATTCCGACACCGAAACGGGCACAACGATTCCTGCGACGACGTTCATCGATGAAAACGGCGATGGACTCGACGACGTGACCGGCGCCACGCCGGCGCCCGCAACGCCTTCTCCTTCGCCGACACCCGCCGCGCCCGGCGGCGATGACGATTTCTCCGGCTGACGCATTCGAAGGTATTCCGTTTCCTATTCTGCACCCGCATGCAAAAAGCAGGCGGGTGTTTTTTACTTTTTTACCGACAGCGTTTTTTTCCATTTGGAAAACGCGCATGATTTGTGTTATGCTGTCTGCATACAGGATTTTTCGAACGCGGAGGGATTCTCCTCTATGGATGAAGAGCAGGTTGTGCGGCAATACTTCAACGCCTGGCTGCAAAAGGATGGTTCGCAGCTGAGGGTATTGTTCGACCCGGATGTGGTGTATGTTGAATGCTACGGGCCGGAGTACCATGGCATAGAGCAGATTCGCCGCTGGTTTTTCGACTGGAATCAACGCGGAACAGTGACGCGATGGGATATCGGACGATTTGTTTTGCAAGAGCGGCGAGCGGCGGTGGAGTGGACGTTTGCCTGCGAGTATGACGGCGCCTTCAGCGCGTTCGACGGCGTTTCGCTGATTGAGTTCAACGAAAGCGGCGCTATGGCGGAAGTCAGGGAATATCAATCGAAACAAGAGCACGTCTTCCCCTATGGGTGTTGAACACCGAAGAGGGATAGATCGACGGAACATGCGATTATGGCGTCATGAAAAACGGTTGATTTTCATCGATTCATCCTCAAAACATGTTGGATTGTGGTATAATCCTAAAAAAGTCACACATTTCATCAGTATATAAAACAGAACAATTGATAACGGCATGAAGCTTCATTCATCCTGCTGATCACTCTTTGCAACATGGCGTAAGCGTAACAACGCGGCATCCGACAATACAGACAAACGAACCGCTTGAGGTGACGATCAATGTCCTGGAATGAAAGCGAGGATACGGCCAGAACCAGCACGCTGCTGCGGCAGCTTTTTAAAACGCCGGATTTGGACACGTTTTTTGACCGCTATGAAAGCACGATGCAGACGCCGGAGTTGCACGAGCACCTGCTCGCGCTCTGCGCCGAGCGGCGGCTGAAGAAAGAAACAGTGATCAAATACGCCGGCATTGAGCGAACATACGGCTATCAGATTTTTAACGGAACCAGAAAACCTTCGCGCGACAAGGTGCTGCAGCTAGCGCTCGCGCTGCGTCTGGGTATGGAAGAAACGCAAAAGCTGCTCCAAATTGCCGATAAAAGCCTGCTCTACCCACGTCTGAAACGCGACGCGGCGGTCATCTACTGCATTACGCGCGGGCTGGGGTTTATGGAGGCGCAGTCGCTCCTGCACGAACTCGGCCTGCACCTGCTGGGGGACGAGTCGGCGGTTTAGTCTATTTTATGCATGGCGAGAATACAACGTTCACTTGGAGTAACTTCAAACATGGAACTGGAAAAGTCGGTTGCAAGCGAGTTTCTGCTCGAGTTTGAGCACGGGGAAGCGGACTATTACCCCGAAGAGTTTTTGCAGAAGTACGAACCGATCGAGTGCCTCGCCAACAACCAGATGGGCGAGACGCTTCTGGTTAAAGACCACGAAAACCGGCCTTACATCGTTAAATGCTATCCCGACACATCCATGCGCTCCAAAACAACCGAAGGGGAACTGCTCAAGAGCCTGCACCACAGCGGGCTGCCTTCGTTTGTGGAAGAAATCCGCGCGGAGAACATGATCTGCGTGGTGCGCCAGTACGTCCGGGGCGTACCGCTCAACCGCCTGCGCGAGCGGCTCACGCGCGAGCATGCGGTCTCCGTCGCCATCCAGCTCTGCGGGGTGCTGCGGTATTTACATGAGCAAACGCCGCCGGTGATCCACCGCGACATCAAGCCCCAGAACATCATTCTCAGTGACGACGGTCTCGCCACGCTGATCGACTTTGGCATCTCCCGTTACTACGATAAAAACGCGCGTTCGGACACGGTTTGCTTCGGCACGCAGGAGTTCGCCCCGCCGGAGCAGTACGGTTTTTCGCAGACCGACTGCCGCGCGGATATCTTTTCGCTCGGCATTCTGCTGGGCTGGATGCTCACCGGACAGACAAGTGACTTTGTCATACCGGACAGGCGGCTTGCGCGAATCGTCAAAAAATGCACCGCGTTTTCGCCCAAAGACCGCTATTCCAGTGTTGCCGCGGTGCGCCGCGCGCTTGTCAACGCGGATGGCCACGTGGAAAAAGCCGTTGCCAGAACCACGACGGCGGCTGTGTTTTCGCTGGGACTTGTCGCGGGCGGATTCGCTCTGGGGCGGTATACGGAAGTGCGCCCGCCGCTGTTTTATCAAACCGGCGCGGCGGTGCTGTCGGATTCCGTGATTGAGCAGGCCGTGCGGCAGGAGCTGGGCAAAGCAGGCGGCGAAGCGATCACCGCCGATGATCTGTCGGGAGTGACGGAGCTGTATCTCTACGGCGATCAGACGGCGGAGAGCTGGGACGACTTCTACACGCTCAGAAACGACGTGTTTTCCAACAATGTTCTCCTTGGCGAGGACGTCGTAAGTTCGCTGGAGGACCTCAGAAAACTGCCAAACTTGACGAGCCTTGCTCTGGCGGATACCGAGGCTACGGATCTTTCGCCGCTTGGTACACTGGAGAATATGGAAGTGCTTGAGCTGTTCTACAGCCCCTCAAAGGACTTTTCGCCGATAGGCAGCCTTTCCAACCTGCGCCATTTGATCATTCAGGACTGCGACAACGTAACGAACCTAACTTTTTTGACCGACTGCCACAACATTCGCGAGATCGTCCTGATCGGGAATGATCAACTGAAGGATTTTTCGGTGCTGGCGCAGCTGGGAGAGCTGAATTACCTGCATTTGGAGGGCGTCGACCCGGAACTGTTTTTGCCATATCTAAAAGGCAAGACCATTTGCCAGCTTAAAATTGGCTGGCAACCGCTCTCCTCGCTGACGGAACTCGGCGGCATCAACGGCTTGGAAGACCTGATTTGCAACGGAATGGAGTTTGAGTCGCTCGAAGGCGGCGAGCAGCTCGGCGAGCTGACGCGGCTCAGCATCCGCGCTTCGGACAGCCAAACAGGCATGGATCTGTCCCCGCTGCTGAAACTGCCAAAGCTCAGCACGCTAACGCTGAGCGAAAACCTGCGTCAGGCCGCGGAAGCAACGCTTGCCGGCGCTCCGTTTGAGATTAAATACGAATAAGCGAACAAAACCGGACGGGAACCCCCGTCCGGTTTTGTTTCCTAAGCGTATATCAGGCAACAGCCTGGGATCAGATCAATTCTTCCACTTCGCGTCGGCATGACGGCAGATGGCGGCAAAGCTCTCCGCGCTGATGTCGTGCTCCATTTTGCAGGCGTCCGCAAAGGCGACTTCCTCACATACGCCAAGGCGCATGAGAAATTGCGCCAGCACGCGGTGACGCTGATACATCCGCTCCGCGATTTCCCGCCCGATTTCGGTGAGTGTGATGCACTTGTCGTCCGCCATGAGGATATAGCCGTTTTCGCGCAGGAGTTTGGTGGCATGGCTGACGCTCGCCTTGGTGACGCTCAGGCTGCAGGCAATGTCAACGGAGCGAGCGCAGCCGTTTTTTTCCTGCTGAATCAAAATCTGTTCCAGATAATCTTCAATCGATTTGTTTACCTGCATGCCGATCCCTCGCTTTCGATTTTAACCGCGATTCGTCTGGGGAAACGGCGTTCCGCCGTGCTCTTGCTGCTTTCGATTAATATTGCGATCAGCCTGATAAAAACGTGTTCCGCCGTGTTCGTGCTGCTTCCTATGCTAACACCGATCGCACTCAAATTTCAAGTTATTGCTGTTAATTTGCCAAAGAGCATGACAAATCAAAAAAAGAACCGGTTTTCGGCGAAAAAGGGATTGACAAGCGCGTCGACAAACGGTAGACTTCAATCGCTAGTTAGACCAATCTAACTAGAACGGGGACGAGAAATTCTCCGTGTTTTATAACGAGTTCAATCATCGGCGGGGCATCCCGCGGAAAAGGCGGCGGCATATGACACTGGACGAGCTGAAGGTCGGACAGACGGCTACGATACGGTCGGTGGGCGGCGAAGGCGCACTGCGGCTCCGGTTTCTGGATATGGGGCTGATTCCAAAGACGAAGGTCACCCTGATCAAAGCAGCGCCGATGGGCGATCCGATCGAAATCTGCGTGCGCGGGTATGAGCTGACCATCCGCAAGGATGACGCGAGAAGAATTGAGCTGACCAACGAGGGAGGACAATGCGATGGTATTTGCGCTGGCAGGAAATCAAAATTCGGGCAAGACGACGCTGTTCAATGCGCTTACGGGGTCCAATCAGCATGTCGGAAACTTTCCGGGCGTGACGGTGGATCAGAAGTCGGGGGAGATCCGCGGGGTTAAAAACGCGTCTGTCGTCGACCTGCCGGGCATCTACTCCATCCGTCCGTATACGCAGGAGGAGATCGTTTCGCGGGACTTCATCCTGGACGGCAAGCCGGACGGCATCATCAACATCGTGGACGCGACGAATATTGAGCGGAACCTCTATTTAACGCTGCAGCTTCTCGAGCTGCGCATTCCCATGGTGGTTGCGCTCAATATGATGGACGAAGTGAACGCCAACGGCGGCTCCATCGATATCAAGCTCATCAGTTCGCTGCTCGGCGTGCCGGTGGTGCCGATTGCCGCTGCCAAAAACGAAGGCGTATCCGAGCTGGTGAATCAGGCGCTGACGGTGGCGAAAAAGCGCGTCATTCCAACAGTGCAGGACTTTTGCCCGGATGGTCCCGTGCATCGCTGCATCCACGCCGTTGCGCATGTAATCGAAGATCACGCGCGCAACATCGGCGTTTCCAAACGCTTTTGCGCAACAAAGCTCATCGAAGGCGACGCGTCGTTTGCCGAGCGTCTGGAGCTGGATCAAAACGAGCTGGACTTAATCGAGCACAGCGTGCTGGAGATGGAGAACGAAACGGGATTCGACCGCAACGCAGCACTCGCGGATATGCGGTATACGTTTATCGAGGGCGTCGTTTCCGCCTCCGTCGTAAAATGCTGCGAAAGCCGCGAGCATAAACGCAGCGTGAGCATCGATAAGATTTTGACGGGCAAACACACCGCGCTTCCGGTCTTTTTCGGGGTGATGTTCCTCGTGTTCTGGCTGACGTTCAACGTCATCGGCAGCACACTGGCGGATTGGCTCACGGCGGGCATCGGGTGGCTGACTGGAGTAGTGGAAGCGGGACTGACCGCCTACGGCATCAACCCGGTGGTCAAGAGCCTTGTGGTGGACGGCATCTTCGCGGGCGTCGGGAGCGTGCTGAGCTTTTTACCCATCGTGGTGACGCTGTTCTTCTTTCTCTCAATTTTGGAAGATACGGGGTACATGGCGCGAATCGCGTTTGTCATGGATCGCCTTCTTCGCAAAATCGGCCTTTCGGGACGCAGCTTCGTGCCGATGCTGATCGGGTTCGGCTGCTCCGTGCCCGCCATTATGGCAACGCGGACGCTCGCTTCCGACCGGGACAGAAAGATGACGATCCTGCTCACGCCGTTTATGAGCTGTTCGGCTAAGATTCCGATTTACGCGGTGTTCTGCGCGGCGTTTTTTGCCAGGTATCAGGCGCTGGTGATGATTGGCCTGTATGCCGCGGGCATTGTGCTTGGCATCCTAGTTGCGCTGTTGCTCAAGGGAACGGCGTTTCGCGGCCAGCCGGTGCCGTTTGTGATGGAACTGCCCAACTACCGCATGCCGTCGCCCAAGAACGTGCTCCTGCTGCTGTGGGAAAAGGCAAAGGACTTTCTGGAGCGCGCGTTTACCATCATCCTGCTGGCCAGCATCGTCATTTGGTTTTTACAGACGTTCGATACGCGCCTTAACGTCGTTTCCGATAGCGCTTCCAGCCTGCTGGCGATGGTAGGCCGGCTCCTTGCGCCCGTGTTCGCGCCGCTGGGCTTTGCCGACTGGCGCGTGGCAACCTCGCTGATCTCCGGCTTTGTCGCCAAAGAAGCGGTGGTCAGCACGCTTTCGGTGCTTATGGGCACAGGCATTGCCGAGTTGCACCTGGTGCTCAGCGGGCTGTTTACGCCGCTTTCCGCGGTGAGTTTTCTGCTCTTTACGCTGCTGTATACGCCCTGCGTTGCGGCGGTGGCGACCATCAAGAAGGAATTGAAAAGCGGCATCGCGACGCTTGGGGTGGTGGCTATGCAGTGCGGTGTTGCGTGGATCGTCGCGTTTGCGGTGTATCAAATCGGGAGTCTGCTGCTATGAGCGTTTGGGACTATCTGCTGCTTGCTGCAGTCGCGCTGGCGGCGGGGTTCGCCGTTGGGCGCATTCTGCGGCGGCGCAAGCAAGGCGGCTGTGTTGGCTGCTCGGCCTGCCTTGGCAACTGCGCTTCCTGTGAGCGAGCCCACGGCGGGGAAAAGAAGGAAACCGGTCAAACAAAATAGGATTCAGTTATCGTCCGCGTTCCGGCCGTTTGGAGCGCGGATGTTTTGTTTCCCCAAAAGTGCCTCGCTCAGCAAAAGTCTTGTCAGCGGGTTTTGCGTGTGAAAAACAACAGACGATTGCTTCGGAATTGCTGTAAAATGAATTTGTTCCGTTCTGAGCGACAAAACGGTGCAGCCACAATGATATCGCGGCGTATTCCGGACTGGACGAATACGCAACGCCTTCGGTTAGGAGTAAGCATGTTCACCTATATACTCTACGCGCTGGCCATTGCCGCGCTTACGATCTCGTTTTTCAAAGATCGAAAAAAGACGAAAATGGCGCTGCTAAAAGCCTGGAAGGCTTTTGAAAACATACTGCCGCAGTTTCTGTCGATACTCATTATCATCGGCGTTGCGCTGGCGGTTCTGAGTCCGGAGACCATTACAAAGCTGTTGGGTGCCAGTTCGGGTATCTGGGGCGTACTCGCCGCCGCTGCGGTGGGAGCCATTACACTGATACCGGGCTTTGTGGCGTTCCCGCTGGCAGCGGCACTGCTGCATAACGGGGCTGGGTATATGCAGATTGCCGCGTTCGTTTCCTCACTGATGATGGTTGGCGTAGTCACCCTGCCGCTGGAGATCAAGACGTTCGGAAGACGC
The DNA here is from genome assembly GCA_039683415.1 of Clostridiaceae bacterium. GTDB lineage: Bacteria > Bacillota > Clostridia > Christensenellales > CAG-138 > UBA7703. Next base: position 178,731 of record JBDKRL010000019.1, on the reverse strand, counting down.
GCGGCGATTATACGAAACGTTTCCGCGCTGGGCTTTTCGCTCATTGCCGCGCTTGTGATTGGAGTGGTGTTAGGATGAAAGCTTTGTTCAAACGTTACGGCGTCTTTTTGCTGCTGCTTGCCGCTAATATCATTCTTGGGCTGTTGCTGCCGGAAATCGGCAAAAAGAGCCTGTCGATCACCCTGCAAAACCTGCAGGAGATGCTGCTGGTGATTCCCCCGATTTTTGTGCTGCTTGGTTTGTTGGACGTATGGGTGGATCGCGCGACGATGATTAAATTCACCGGTAAGGGCTCGGGACTGAAGGGTGTACTCATTGCGTTTTTACTGGGCAGCGCGGCGGCGGGGCCGCTGTACGCGGCGTTTCCGGTTGCCGGCGTCATGCTGAAAAAGGGAAGCAGCATTTGGAATGTTTTCATTTTTATCGGCGCTTGGTCGACAACGAAAATACCCATGCTGACCTTTGAAGCGGCAAATCTGGGGCTGACTTTCACGCTGCTGCGGCTGGCGCTGAGCATTGTTGGAATCCTGATCATCGCGCTGATTACGGATCGATCGCTCAACCAACAGCAAAAAGAAGAACTCTATCAGCGCAACGAATAAGGTACTGCATCCCCCAAAGAAATGCCTTAGGCGCTGATACCCCACAAAAAAACTGCCTTGGACGGACATAATAACGGCTTTCTTGGCGGACACTTGTCCGCCTTTTTTGCGCTTTTTTTGCGCTCGGCGAAGATTTGTGGTAATATCTGTGGTTGAAACCGAATTTGGAGAAGGAGAGACATGGAGTTTTTCAACCAGAAATACTTTGGCAACACCCTGCTGAACTATATTATTTTCCTTGCCGTACTCGCCGTTTGCGCGGTGTTGATTCATATCTTCGGACGATTGATCGTCAAAACCGTCACCGCGAGATGCGAAAAGACGAACGCGCCATATGGCGAAACGGTCGTAGCGGCGGTCAAACGCTACCTGCTGCCGGTTGCGTACTTTACGGCGTTTACCCTCTGCACGAAGATTTTAGCGCTCGGCGGCGGGCTGAAAACGGCGGTCGGAACGGTATCCACGCTGTTTGCCATCACGCTTGGCGCGGTGTTCTTATCCTCAATGGCCGCGTTCTTCTTTGAGCGGCTCCGGCGCGGACGGGACGAAAGCGGCGCGCTCGCGGTCAAATGGCTCGGCACAATGGCAAAGATGGTGATCTGGCTTGTCGCGCTGATCTTGTTTCTCGACAATGTCGGCGTCAAAATCACTTCTCTTGTCACCGGACTTGGCATCGGCGGCGTGGCGATTGCGTTTGCGGCGCAGAGCGCGCTGTCCGATTTATTTTGCTTTTTTACGATCTTTTTCGATAAGCCCTATGAAGTCGGCGATTTCATCATCGCGGGCGAACAGATGGGCACGGTCGAGCATATCGGCGTTAAGACCACGCGGCTCCGCGCGCTCAGCGGCGAGCAGCTGGTCTGCTCCAACAGCGATTTAACCGGTTCGCGCATCAGCAACTACAAATCCCTGCAGCAGCGCCGGGTCGTGTTTACGCTCGCGGTCACCTACGATACTCCCGTGGAAACGCTCCGGATCATTCCGGGCGTGATAAAAGAGATCGTCGAAGGCGAACAGGATACCCAGTTCGGGCGCGCGCACTTCGCTTCCTACGGGGCATACAGCCTGAATTTCGAAATCGTGTATTTCGTGCTTCACTCGGACTACGATAAGTATATGGATATCAACCAGCAGATCAACCTCAAAATCAAAGAGGCGTTCGAGCGCATCGGCGCGCGGTTTGCCTTCCCGACGCAGAGCCTGGTTTTTGAAGGCGGCGTGCCCGCGGTGCAGGAAAGACGTTAAACGGACACCCGCGCGGGTTTCACGGCGCGGTTGATTTTTTACGCGATCTTTCATAAAATGGTATCTGCGGGGCGGGGAAGGATTCCCCCTCAACCGGACGGCGCGCGAAAGGCGGACGATATGGGCATCAAGCGGTTTTTCAAGTGGAACAAGCGCGTCGCGGATCGGTTTTGGGAGAAGTGCGGCTATTCCGACCGGCGGCTGTATCACTATTACGACGCGAAAGTGCGCAGCCTTCTTCGCCCCGGCATGCTCGTTTACGACGTCGGCGGCGGCGGGGACTGCTGCTATGCAAACGCAAAGGCGACAGTCGGCGACTTTTGCATCGTCGGCGTGGATATCGAGGACGTGCGCATCAAGGAAAACGCCAAGGTGGATGAATTCCTTGTGGCGGATATCACAAGGGAGATTCCGCTGCCGCACGGGCCAATCGACATGCTGACCTCCAGCTCCGTGCTGGAGCACCTCTCCGACCAGACGGCGTTTGTCAAAAACGCGCGCGCTTCCCTCAAGGACGGCGGCGTGATGGTGCATGTATTCCCCGGTAAGTTCGCGCTGTTTGCAATGCTCAACCAGATCATCAGCAACCGTCTTGCCAGAAAGATTCTCTTTTTCATCTACCCGAATCTCAAGGGTGCGAACGGCTTCCGCACTTTTTACGACAAAACGTATTACTCGCGCTTTCTCTGCCTGCTGGAAGAAAACGGCTTTACCGTGCTTGATATCCAGTGCAACTACTACCAGTCCGACTATTTCGGCTTCTTTCTGCCGTTTTACTTTTTAAGCCTGCTGTGGGATGCGCTTTGCCGCCTGCTCCGCATCAAAAACCTCGCTTCCCAGCTCTGCGTCACCGCCGAGAAACGGCCTGACGGGGAGGAGAAGTAAAGGGAGAACGGTATTCAACTCTTAAGCATAAAAAGAACCGGAGCGTCGAAGCTCCGGTTTTTTACTTGATTGAATAACCGTTTATTTCTCTTTTAACTGCGTAATGAACTTGGAATGTTCCAGGTATGTTACCTCGTACTCATTTCCCTTTTGCGGCCAAGTATTTGGCATCTCGGAGGAACATCGATAAAATACGCCGTCTATATTGACATACGAATCGATTAAAAAGAGCTTGTATTCGCCCTGCACCGTGCCGGTCGTGTTCGCGATTGGCAGTTCGCCCTTAACATCGAACTTCAGGAAGCTGACCGCCAGGAACTGCAAGTAGAGAAACGCGACACAAACCAGAATGAATAAACCCGAAACAAGCGTGCTGCTGAACCACAGAGACAGCTTTTTTTCGCGAACAATGCTGAACTCGACCGGGCTGGGCGAATTCTTTTTCGACAAATACCGCAGAATGCACACATAATTGATGCCGAACAGTACGTACATCACGGCAAATATCAGGATAAACGTGTCGGTTTCATGATGCAGAATGGTTTGCCAGAATTCTAAACTATCCATATATGCCTTATCCTTTGCTAGAGTATTCCGATTCCGTAGATATTTGCAAGCAGTTACCCGGCGTTAGTCGGGCCAGTAACTTGTCCAATAAAACCAGTTGTCGTTGATGCGCTTGAACGAGTAATCCTGATCATCCGGTTGACCTTCTGGCTCTTCGCCGCTGGGCGAATAAACGATACCGACCGAATAGGTAAAACCGAAATAGATGCAGCGCGTTTCTACATTTCTGGTTTGAGCTATATAATCTAAATGAAGATGCCGAAACATTCGATCTAAAGCAAGGTTTACGCCTTTGTCCGTGATAAGGACATCCTCGTGGATACTTTGATTTGAAACGTACTTTTCATACTGTTTTGTAGTTGGCAGAGTTTCAGGACGAAAGATCATGATGGACATAGGGTCGTTTGGTTCCGCTTTATATTCTGAGAAGTCGGTTTCATTAATATATTGCAGGACGGTATTAAATTCTTCCTCGTTTCCGCTATACATCCACTCGGCTCTGAATTTTGGATACAGCAGTTCATCGCCAATGTACGCCAGGGCAAAGGTACCATAGATGAGTACCACAAAAAATGCTACTGTTGCGACGATAGGGATGAGGAACCATAATAGTATTTTTCCTGCAGTTTTCATTTTCCTTTTCCTTCCATATGCTAGAAAAACGCTGAATACAGATGTTCGGTGTCCGACTAAAATGCAGGTGGCTCGTAAGCCATGGACACAACCACGCCCTGCTCGTTATAGCAAAACAGAATTCGGCTCCAGTTCTGCCCGTAATAACCCTCGCTTACGTTGGGATAATCCCGTGCGTCTTCGAGCAGTTCATCCGGCTCGATCTTCTCATCGCGCGAGTAAGCATCTTGAACTTCCTCGCGCGTGCTGCCTATGCCGATATGGTTTCGTCCAAAACGAGGCTTTTCACTCGTGACTTCCAGCAGAATCAGATGACGGGCGATTTCGCCGGAAAAAAGCGTATCTTCCAAATAGACTGCCTGAAAGTCCGGATAGGAGCAGACGATCAGTGCTCGACCTTTCTGGAGCGGGTCGGTACGATATTCCGTTTCATCCGGCTCGCCATACTTCCGCTCGATTTCGTCGTCATCCAACCGCCAGAGGCCGAGCGCGCGGGCATACCCGTAATCTGAAAGGTATGCCGCTTTGTGCACGGGTAAATACTGCTGATCGTACTGCCATAGGCATATGAATGCGACAACGAACAGCGCAAGGATGAACAACGCTACCTTGAGCAGAAGACGGTGCAGTTTGTTGTTTTTTTGCATGTTAGCTCAATATCCTTTGCGTGAACTGCGATGAATATTACCCGCGAAAACTGTTTCTACTATTATAACGAACAAACGTTTATTTTGCACTCAATTTTGCAAAAAAAACCGGAGTAATACATCTCCGGTTTTCTTTTTGAAATGCCCGATTATTTCTCGTTCAACTGCGCAATGATCTTGGAATGTTCCAGGTATGTCACCTCGTATTCATTTCCCTTTTGCGGCCAAGCATTCGGCACCTCGGAGGAATATCGATAAAATACGCCGTCTATATTGATATACGAATCGAAGAAGAACGATAATTCGCCGCGCACCGTGCCGGTCGTGTTCGCAGTGGGCAGATCGTGCTGAAGATCCGATTGCAGCTTTAGAATTGTAGCGAATTGCAGAACGGAAAGCACAAGACACAGCATCGAAAGCACCCCCAAAACTGCGGCGTTTCTGATTCGGTTGGATTGGTTGTTTTCGCGGACCATGTTAAACTCGACTGCGCCATCCGCATTTGATTTCACCAGAAAGCGCAGAACGCATACATAAGTGGCGCCGCCCAATAACACCGCTAGTGCGAATAACATGACAAAAGATCCAATTTGATGACGCAGAATGGTCTGCCATAACTCCATGCTGTACATTCCAGGATACAACCTTTCCTATAAAAAACAGTTCCGGCTTAGTTGAATAACATTAATCGTCGCCGCAATACCAGTAGAACCAATTTCCATTCATAGGCCTAAAATAGTAATAATAGCCGGGCGCTGTTTCCGTTGGCGTTTCGCCACTTTTAGAACAAACAACTCCAGCGTATTCCTTCATAGCGAAGTATACATCTGACTCATCAGACCGTCTGATAGATACTATATTTGCTTGATCGAATAAGACATCTAAGGCATTTATAACAGACTTATCGTCGATTTCGATCGGCAGATAATCGCGATAATTCGAGCAATACATGCGATATGATTTCTCGGCATCTTCAGCATCGTTTCGCAGAACAAAAAGGCGCCATTTTGACTCTTTGCCGTTTTCGTACGGCGCCAGATCGAAATCGTCAATGAATTGATAGACGGTTTCGAAGGATCGCTCGTATCTGTGAAATTTGTATTCGACGCCAAGAAGGGGGTATTTTACCACGCCGGTTGCAACGAGAAAGAGCCAAAACAACAGCACCAGTAAAGCCGCTGCAGACACCACGCCGATGATGAACCGGAGCAAAAAACGCAGGAATGGTTTCATTTTCCTTTTCCTTCCAAGTACCAGTTCGCTCTATCCGATAAACACCTTGTCGAGCAGTTCGTCGCGCTCCTTCATTATACCGAACAAACGTTTATTTTGCACGCGATTTTGCAAAAAAGCCGGAACGAGTTGTTCCGGCTGTTTTCGCGGTTCTTTAATTATCATCGAGCCAATAAAACCAGTTGTCATCGATTTTTTTAAAGTAATACGATACTTTTGCTGGCGTATCCTGCGGTTCGTTTCCGCTTTCGGAGTATACAATTCCTTTGTTCTCTTCAATGCCAAAGTAAACACAACGATCATTTGCAGTAGTGTGCTGAACAACGAACCCAATCTCATCTTGATAAAATAAGATTTCCAAGGCGTTGATTACAGCTTCATCATTGGTTTCAATAGGTATCACTTCGCCGTTACGGACAGATAAGAAATATGTTTCCTCAGCATTCTCTGATTCGACGCGTTCAATGAGAATGAACGTGTCTTCCCCCTCAACTTTATATGGCGTCAGGTCAAAATAATCAATGAATTCGCAAACGGTTTCAAACGCAGCTTTTTGTTCGGTGAAAATCTCCTTCGCTTGTTTCTCTCCAAATACTGGCTCAGAGGGAGTTTCCAATATAAACAGAACGGTTAAGGCCAACAGTAAAAAGAATGCAATAGAGCCTATGATAGGTAAGACGAAATACTTAGTAATTGATTTCATTTACCCTCCAAGTACCACTAAAATCTATCCGATGAATACCTTGTCGAGCAGTTTGTTGCACTCCCTCATTATACCGAACAAACGTTTATTTTGCACGCGGTTTTGCAAAAAAAACCGGAACGAGTTGTTCCGGTTTAGTTGAGTTGGGTTAATCATCACTGTACAACCAGTAAAACCAACTTCCTTCAATCGGTTTGATATAGTAAGGCACTCCGGCGGGCGTATCTGTTGGCGTATCGCCGCTTTCTGAGTATACAACTCCAGCTTTTTCCTTGATCGCAAAGTAAATATTACGTTCATGAGGTTCCCTCAGCTGAACGATAAATACTATGCCGATTTGATCGAATAAGACATCAAGAGCTTGTGTTACAGATTCGTTTTCGATTACGATGGGAATTTCATCGCCTCGATAAACATATGCATGATACGTTTTTTCAGAGTCCTCCGAGCCATCTCTTTCAATTAATATGTTTGGAGCGGATTCCCCCTCAACTTTATATGGCGTCAGGTCAAAACCATCAATAAATTGGCGAACGGTTTCAAACGCTACTTTCTGCTCGGCATATATTGCTTTTGCTTGCTTCTCTCCAAATACCGGTTCACCATCAGGGATCAAAAGCAACAAAACTGCGATCACTGCTAATAATAGAACAAGCGCAATTGAACCGAAAACAGTCTGTAAAAAGAATTTTAGTATAGATTTCATTTACCCTCCAAGTACCAAGAGATTCCCATATTAATTGCGGCTCGGTCTTCGGGGCTATCTCCCATGTATTCACCAAAGAAATCAAGCCATGTACCTGTATGCTCCTCAACCGCTTTTTTTACTGCTGCATATCCCGCTCCTATATATAGAACATCTGTTGGCAATCCCATTGCTGATCCGTAATATCCAAATACAATATTACCCAAATCCTCGACGCTTAGTAAATTACCATCGTATACAAAACAATATTGCGAACCTTTTAGAAAAACAGCTTCTGGACTGTAGTTTTCAATAAGAGCTTTCCATTGAGTCTCATTACGTAGATTTAGCACTCCTTTTTCGCCATTTGCTTCTTTGAACTCAATCAATTGAGAAATAAGCCTTGAGTATACACTTGCTAGATTCATGCCACTATATGACGAAATTCGATCAAGTTCTTCTTTCTGGACGGCTCCATCTGCCCGGAGTCTCATAAATAAGTCATTAACCGCGTCTGTATAAGCTGGTATCGCCTCTTGTAAATCATGAAAGTCATTTTCGGGTCTATTCGCATCCGTCAGCATTTTCGTGCATGCATCCGCGAGGATATTATCAACCTCCTGCTGCATTGGTTCTCCTTTCATTCCCAGCGCGGTGAGCTTGATCTGCGCTTTTGCTAAGACTGCTCCTTGCTTAGGAGTTATGTGATCAACATCTATAAGCTGTGCGATTGCAGGATACTTAGAGATAGACATTAGCGCGTCGTTTCGCCTGACTACCTTTTTCGGTGCGGCTCCACCTGCAATCCCTTTGCCTTTCCCCAATTGTCCGTCAGACTGCCCGTTTTGTAAATAGGGCGTTTTTGACGGATTTGTGAGAATTTCGGGGTCTTTATCTGCTCCGGTCGTTGTTACGGGTCGATAACGTTCGCGGTTTGCCGCGTCGAGAACGCCGAGCGGCGCGGTAGGGTTGAGCAGCTGCCACTGCTCCTGCTCGGTCAGCCCGGAAAACTTCATGGCCTGCAGCTGTGCTTTATAGGACATGGAATCCCAGTTCTGAATGGGGAAACCCGACGGCAGTTTGGCAACAACCGCCGCGTCCCGCTGCTGGGTTGGGTTGAGTTTGGATGATTCGCCGTTGGTTCCGGCGTCGGTTTCTGCTCCCGCGGGGATTTGGCCGGGTCTGTCCGCCGCGTCAAACGTCTTCAAGGTATCAGCTGCCAACGCTTTGTGTACGGTTTCTTTCAGCAAATCGCCGCTCAGGGTTTTCTTGGGATTTGAAACGGGTAGTGTGATTTTTCGCATATGTATTCTCCTTACTGAAGTATTTATCTGGAGAATACATCAAAAAAAGCCCAAAATTTACGATAATTATAATTGTAATAAACAAACGGAACACACGATATGGAACGTTTGCCGCTGCAAAGCATAAAAGGCCGTTCTTTTGCTTCTGCCTTTCAAACGAAAACAAAGACGTTCTTTTGCTTCTTTTCTTTCAAGAAAAGAAGAGCCGTTCCAGTTCTTTTTCCAAGAAAAAAGCTTCTCTCCACCCAAACCGGCACGAGTTAACCGCGCCGGTTCGAGCGGAAAACAGGGTCAGTCATCCGGGTATGCGCCGGGCTTTTTGCCGCCGAGCTGCTTGCTGAACTTGGCAATGTCCTTAAAGCGCTGCTGCTTTTGCTTTAGGTACTGCGCCTGATTGCCGGAATAGCGGGACTCGCGCTGGAGCTTTTGATAGCTCTCCCAGCGCTGGCGGGGCAGATCCCCGCGCGCGATGGCTGCCTTGACGGCGCAGCCGGGTTCGCTTTCGTGGCGGCAGTCCGTAAAACGGCACTGGCCAAAGAAGCGTTCCACGTCCGCAAAGGCCTCGGTCAAACCCGCGTCCGCGTCCACCATGCCCAGCTCGCGCATGCCCGGCGTGTCGATGACGAGCACGCCGCTCGGCAACAGCAGCAGCTGGCGGTGGGTGGTGGTGTGGCGGCCCTTGCTGTCGTCCTCGCGGATTTCGTTGACGGCCATGATCTCTTCGCCCGCCAGCGCGTTGACAAAGCTGGACTTGCCGACGCCGGACGAGCCGAGCAGCACGATGGTTCGGCCGGGCTGCAGGAGCGCGTGGAGCGCATCCATGCCTTCGCCGGTCTTTGCGCTGATGGCGTAAACGTCCACACCCGCTGCGACGCGGCGCACGTCGAGCGCCTGCTCCTCGCAGTTCTCCACGAGGTCGGCCTTGGTCAAAATGACAACCGGCACCGCGCCGGACTGCCAGGAGAGGGTCAGGTAGCGCTCCAAACGCTTGGGGTTAAGGTCAAAGTTGAGCGACTGCATGATAAACACGTAGTCAAAGTTCGCGGCAACGGCCTGCTCGCCCTGACCGAGGGTCGGGTTGCGGCGGGCAAAGTAGGATCGCCTTGGCAGCGTGTGGGTCAGAACGCTGTCCCCGGCGGGGTTGTGCTGAATCAAAACGAAGTCGCCCGTGGTGGGGAAGTCCTCCGTCTGATCGTTGAAGTAGGTGCTCGCCTTCAGCCGGGCAAAGCACTCGCCGTGTTCGCAGACCAGCGCGTAACGCTCCTTATGCACGGCGGTGACGCGCGCGGGGAGCTCGTTTGCGCCGCCCCGCGCACCGGCTGCCGCCAGCATGGCCGGTGAAAAACCATACTGTTCTAGCGGCATTGCTTCGTGCCATACTGGAACGCCAGGAAGTCCGGTTTGCGCTCGTCGGGGAATTCCTGAGCGGGCGCGGAGTGCGGAACGCCGTAACGGTCGTAACAGACCGACTGACCCGGCCGGCAGGTCGTTCCGAACCCATTCTGGCCGAGGTTATTCATCGCTTCCAATGATGGGAAAAGCGCGGATTTATAAAAATCAGGGTACATACTGTCCTCCAAAGACTCTACTGTCGCAAAATGGTACTTATCACGGGGAAACGCCGTTTTCCGCGGAAATTGAACCGCCGTGCGCCCGCCGTTATTCAACTGTGCCGATCCGATTATGGATGCGGCGGAAAACTGAAACCAGTTCTTTATCATGAGAAATCCTCCAAAAATCTTGTTGTCGTTTGTGTTCTGGGCATAATAATAGCCGTGAACAGCAGCCTTCTTCAGACTGTGTTTCACGGCTGATCCAACAGACGTGCCCGCCTGCCATTGTATTTCAAATGAAAACGAGCACACCAGTTCGATGTGCCCGTAGAAAATACTACAGTGTGTTTCGAAAGGTTACGCTGAGGCGATCAAACAACGCTTGCATCCAATCCGCAGGTTTTTTCAGCGGCTGAGCACGAGAACTGTTTTACGCCCAATATTCTGTTGTTAGGCTTTCGCCACCCCGACCATAACAGACATTTTGCTTTTTCTCCTTTCTGAGACCGCCAAACGCGAAAACGCATTTTCACCAAGCGGAATCTCTTAACCGTGCCGAGTATATCATGATGCAACTTGCATATGCAAGAGGAATTTTGCGAAAAAAATATTATATTATTCCCGATTTATGCCCAAACGACGGCATTTCTTTAATATATAGAAAAACCGTTCTCAAACGAAGGGGAACGCGGGTAACTACTTTACAAGCGTGCTCGAAAGGGCGGTCGCGCCCACGCAGAGCACAACGCTGAGGCAGATATAGCCAAGAGCGATCAGCAGTTTTCCTCCCTGCAGCAGGGTATGCGTCTCCAATGCGAAGCTGGAAAAGGTCGTAAACCCACCGCAGACGCCTACCTGTAAAAACAGCAGCGTCCGCGGATCCAGCGAAGCGTTTTTACCCGCGAGGGTCACGATCAGCCCGATGAGAAACGCGCCAAGCACGTTGACGCCGAGGGTGAGCAGCGGTAACCCGCTCGAATGGCGTATGGGCAGCAGCGAAACGAGATACCGCAGCACGGAGCCGATCAGGCCGCCCGCGCCGACGGAAATACAATTGAGGAATGTTTTCAAAAGAGACTCTCCCTACACAATATTAAACAGTGAAACGGCGGACCGAAAAAGCACCGCCCTTTTCTTTGCACGCGGGGCAGTATAGCATAAAAAGAGTCGTTTTCGCAAGAAAAAACCGCCTTCCGGCGGCGGTAAAAGGCGAGCGCTATCGCTGCGCGCTGGAGCGGTACTCCTTTGGGGTTTGGCCAAAGCGCTCCTTAAAGACGCGGCAGAAGTGGCTGATGGAATCGTACCCCAGACGGGAAGCTATCTCGCGCACGGGAAAATTCGTGGTGCGCAGAAAACTCTGCGCATAGTCCATTTTGACGCGCGTTAGATACTCCACCACCGTACAACCTTCGCTTTCGTGGAATCGCTTAATGAGCACCGGCGCGCTGAACGGGCAGAGGGCGTAAACGTCCGAAGCGCGGACGGTCAGGTACTCCGGCGAACGGAGTTTGGCAAGAAGAGCGGGGAACCATTCGGCGTCGCCGCCTGCACCGCGCCTGCGGTAGAGCAGCGAAAGCGCTTCGGCAATCATCTCTAAAATGATACGCGACGTCTCGGCGGTATCCGCTCCGCAGAGGCTGATTTGCTCCGCGCGGTCGAGAAAGAACGCCGTTTCCGTGTCGTTGAGCAGCGCTTTGAGGAGCGCGCCTTCGACAAGCTCGCTAAATGGAATATTGAGTGCGGCGCTGAGCGAACGGAGCCGTTCCGGCAAAATCAGCAGGTTCATATGCGTGCAGGACTCCCCGCGCGCGGAGACGAACTGGTGCGTATCCTGCGGGCGGATGAGGTGCAGGGTGTTGCTTTGCAGCGCCGTTTCGGAACCGTTGAACAGGTGCGCCGCCTTTCCGCGCGTGATGAGGAAAATTTCATAATAGTTATGGTAGTGCAGCGTGGTCGAGCGTTCGTTCCACCAGTGAAACGAAACCTGCTCGTCCCGCAGCCGCGCGTTGGCGCGGTAATCGACCATATGCGCGCCGGATTCCAAAGCCGCCGCCGCGCTCTCGCGGCCCGGTGTTCCGGGCGCGGAAACAGTGCCGCATGGAATCGGCGCGTTTGTAAAATCGTTATCGGATAAATCATTACGCATATAAAAATCATACTACTTTGGTAAAAAGTCCGTCAATCCCCTATATGACGTTTAAAAAATCGCAATTACTGTTCAAAAGATCACAACACAGGCGCATTTACACGCGCGCTATGCGGTGATACAGTCAAGATACAGATATCATTCTATTTTATTCAGGAGGGGCGCTTATGCAGCCGAAAAAAACGAGTCCGTTTCGCTACGCCATCGGGATGTTCGGCACGAGTATTCCGATCAACATGTTTAAAACGTATGCCGCCGCGTTTTACGTCATCAAGCACGGCGTGACCACTGCGCAGTTTGCGCTCGTTCTGTTCATCTATACGTTTTTGGACGCAATCGACAACCCCATTTACGGCTTCCTTTCCGACCGGACGAGAACCAAGTGGGGCAGACGGCGGCCATGGCTCGTCATCGGCACGCCGCTTCTTGTGCTGGGCTTTATCGCGTTCTATAACCTGCCTGCGTTTTTAGCCGGCAACAGCGTGTTTGTCTACATGCTGCTGATGTATCTGTTCACCGGCACGCTGGACTCGCTGATCAACGCAAACTACGGAGCGCTGTTTCCGGAACTGTTCCGAACAGACGCGGAGCGTGCAAAATCCAACGCCATGCGGCAGGCGTTCCAGCTTGCGGCAATGGGCATCAGCATTGCGCTGACTCCGATTGTGACCGAAAAGATCGGCTACGGCATGACCTCCATCATCTACGGCGTGCTCGCCGCGGCGGTCATCCTCTATATGACGTTCGGCTGCCACGAGACCATTCAGGAGGAAACGGCGGAGAAACCCAAGCTCTGGCCGACCATCAAGGCGCTGTTGACCAACCCGAAGTTCTGGATTTTCGGCATTACAAACGCGCTCTACAGTGCGGCGATGTCGCTGGTGATGCAGGCGGTTTCGTTCTATACGAAGTACTCGCTCAACCTTACCGGCATGGCGACTACGATCATGCTCGCGGTGGTGCTGGTCATCGCCATGGGCGGCGTTGCGGCTTGGGCGCAGCTGGTGAAGAAATACACCGTCATGCCCGTCTGGCGTTCGGCGCTGATCTTCCTTGCGCTGGCGTTTATCCCGCTGTATTTTATGAAGAGCCTCACGGGCGCGATCATCGCCTGCTGCTTTGTGGGAATCGGCTTTGCGGGCGCGATTACAACGATGGATCTCATCGGCGCGCGCATCATGGACGAGGACACGAAAAAATACAACCTCCGCAGGGAAGGAACCTATTCGAGCGCGATGGGCTTCATGAACCGGCTCAGCGGGCTGTTTACGAGTCTTGCGTTCCTGCTGGTGGGTTCGCTCTACGGCTTTATCAGCGGGGATGAGCCCGGCCCCGCGCCGGGAGAAGCGGCAAAGTTCTTAATCGCAATCTTCCCGTTCGTGGTGATGGCGCTCAGCGCGGTCTGCGCGCGGTTCCTGCGCTTCCCCGAGGACGGGCAGCAAGCGCCGGATAAGGTCGATTCTCCGGCGGAACCGACAAGCAAACCATGAACGAGCGCGTACTGATCGTCAACGCGGACGATTTCGGCATGACCCAGGCGGGCGACGTGGCGATTCTCAGCTTGTTTCAAGCGGGGCGGATCACCTCTTCCACCATCTTAGCGCCCGCAATGCGTGCTTCGGAGGCTTGTTTCAGCGCGGCGGAACGTGGTCTCGCCGTCGGCGTTCACTGGACACTGCACGCCGAATGGGAGCAAGAAACATGGCTCCCTTCGGCGGGAGCCGAGCGCGTTCCCTCGCTCTGCGAAAACGGGGCAATGATCCCCAGTTCCGCGCGCGCGTCCAAGGCGGCAAAAAGCGCGGACGTGAGCCGCGAACTGGAAGCGCAGTACCGGTTTATGGTGGAGCGGGGCGTTGTTCCCGACCATGCGGACAGCCACGGCGGCACGCTCTACGGCATCAACGGACGGCTGTTCTTTCTCAACGCGTTCCGGCTCTGCAAGCGGTACGGCCTGCCGTTTCGTTTTCCGCGCAGGAGCGACTTTCTCCGCCGCCAGTTCGGGCATGAACCAAACGGCGCGCTGAAAGCCGCGCACCGGCTGATCGTCGTCTCGGCGGACCGGCACGGCGTCAAACTGATCGACGACTTTATCACTAACCCGTATCCGGTTGCCAAAATTGAGGGATACGCCTCTCTTGCGGCATATTACGAGCGAGAAATCGCGTCCGCAAAAGAGGGGATTACGGAAGTGTTTCTGCATCCCTCACTGCCGGATGCGGCGCTGCTTGCCCGCAAGCCGGAATGGCAAAAGAGAATCTGGGAATATGAGTATTTAACCAGCGACGCGTTCGAAAACCTGCTCCGGCGCGAAGGGTTTGTTCTCTCCAGCTGGGGAAGCGCACCATTTAAACAACATCATCGGAGATAAAAATGAAATACACGCTGAAAATAGAAAAAAGCGAGGAGCGGACGTATCCGCGGCTCGACTTTTTGGTGCCGGAAAACGCCGAGCGGATCGACGTTACCGTATCTTACCCGCGTTTTTCGGAATCCGCCGAAAACGGCTTTGTGGTTCGGCGCGACCCCTGCGTGATCGACCTTGCGCTGGAATCGCCGGATGGACGCCTCTTCGGCGCGGCGGGATCCGACCGGGATCACGTGTTCGTTTCCCCGCTGGGCAGCAGCGCGGGGTTTACCGCGGATGAACTGCCCGCGGGTACTTGGCATGTGATCGCGGGGGCATACCATGTGCCGGACGGCGGGGTGACGGTTACCTACGAAATCGAAGGCAAGCAAAAATCGCGCAGGCTCTTTTGCGGGGATACGCATGTGCATACGCTGGCTTCCGACGGCGTGTTTTCCATGGACACGCTCGCGGAGCTTGCTAAAAACGAAGGGCTCGACTTCTTGTTCATCACCGACCACAACAACGTTTCCGCGCCGCCCATCTACGAGGGCGTAACCGTTCTGCCGGGCGTGGAATGGACGCATTACCAGGGGCACGCGGGCTTTTTGGGTTCCCCCGCGCCGCTGCCGGGACGCTACGACAAGCGGAACCTCGCGGAAACGCGCGCGCTGATGCAGTCCGCGCATGACTGCGGCGCGCTGGTCGTGCTCAACCATCCGTTCTGCCCGCTCGTGCCGTGGCTTTGGGGATTCGAAGTGCCGTTTGACGCGCTGGAAGTTTGGAACGGAGTCATGAGCGAACGCAACGAGCGCGCCGTAGCCTACTGGCAGAACGAACTTTGCGCGGGCAAACGGATTTCCGTGCTGGGCGGCAGCGACTATCACCGCCCCGGCCTGCTGGGAAGTTTGGCAACGCCCTGCATGTTTGTTTACGCGCTTTCGCGCAGCCGCGCAGATATCCTGCATGCGCTCAGTCGTGGCGACGGGTTCATCAGCTACCTGTCGGACGGGCCGACGGCGGACGTTCTCTGCAGCACGGCGGACGGCGCCATTTCCTTTGGCGGGAGCGCGCCGAAAGGTACGGAAGTGACGTTTGCGTTCGACCGCCTTGCGGGCGGAGACGAAATTCGTCTGATCACCGATGGCGAAACGGAGCGCATCTCCTGCCCGGAGGGCGCGGCTTCCTATCGGGTGACGCGCGCGTACCCAAACGCCAAATTCGTCCGCGCGGAACTCAGCCGTGTCTATGCGCCGGGGCTTCCGCCGATGAAAGCGCTGTTGACGAACCCAATCTATTTCGACTGAACAAGCCGGGACAAACAAAAAGAAAGTTACTGGAACATGGAAAACAAAGACGTACGGCGCGTGATCGTCGTTTCCAAAACCCATCTGGACGTGGGGTATACCGACTATGCGCAAAACGTGCTCGACCGCTACGTGGATTCGTTTATCCCGGGAGCTGTGGAGCTGGCGTTTGCCGTCAACACGCCGGAGCAGAAGCGGTTTGTCTGGACGACGGGATCGTACTTGATTTACTACTATCTTTCGCACGCAGGGGAACAGGCGGCGGCACGGCTGAGAGAAGCGCTCCGGCTGGGGTACGTGCGCTACCATGCGCTGCCGCTGACCACGCATACGGAACTACTCAACACGGAACTGCTCGGTTACGCGCTTTCCATCGGCAAACGCCTGGACGCGGAATTCGGCCAAAGCACCGTTGCGGCAAAGATGACGGACGTTCCGGGGCATACGATCGCGCTGGTTTCCGCTCTGGCCGACAGCGGGGTGCGCTACCTGCATATCGGCGTCAACGGCAGTTCGCGCGTGCCGAAAGTTCCGGCGCTGTTTCGCTGGAAAAACGGAGAGAACGAAATTGCCGTGAGCTACGCAGGCACGTATGGCGACGCGGCGGTGCTGGACACGGGGGTTGCGCTGGAATTTTTGCACACCATGGACAACTCCGGCCCGCCGAAGCGGGAGGACGTAGACGCGTTTTTCGCCCGCTTGGCGGAGAAGTACCCCAACGCAAACATCGAAGCGGGTTCGTTGGACGACTTTGCGCGTGAACTGCCCGCCGTTTGGCAGAGCCTGCCCGTGGTCACCGAGGAGATCGGGGACAGCTGGATTCACGGCGTGAGCAGCGACCCGCTGAAAACCGCGCGGTACAGGCGCCTGCTTGCGCTTGTTGATCGGTGGCTGGAAAGCAGCGAACTGTCCCGCGTCTCGGCAGTTTATGAAGCTGTGATGGAACACCTTCTGCTCGTTGCGGAACACACCTGGGGCATGGATACCAAAAAGCACCTGCTCGATTTTACCAACTGGACAAAGGCGGATTTTTCCCGCGCGCGCGCGGTGAACAGGACCGATTACTCGTTTTTTGGCGAGCGCAACCGGCAGATCTTTGAAGCGGTGCGCGAAGAACTGCGCGAGTACCGCGGGGAAAACGAAGTTTCCAGCTACGCGCACTTTTCCCGCTCCCATCAGGAGCAGCGCGCCTATGTGGACGCGGCGCTGAACGCGCTGCCTGCTCCACTCCGCGCGGAGGCGGACGCATCTCTTGCGTTTTCGTTTCCCAAACAAGCGGGAACCGCCTGCGCGTTTGAGCGGCCGATTTCGGTCGGCGGCTGGAACGCAGTCATCGGGCGAAGCGGCGCGATTACGAGCGTGCAAAACAGCGCGCTGGGAATCGACCGGCGCGTGAATATTGGCGCGTTTTGCTACGAATCGTTTGGCGGAAAGGAAGCGGAAGACTGCTTTTTTGATTATGCGCGGGATGTCAAATTCAACTACGCCTGGGCGGCCTGCGACTTCGGTAAGCCGGGACTACGGTACGAAACTTCGATTCAGCACGGGCTTTGGGAAGCCTGCGCCGACGAGATTCGGCAAACCGGGGACACGCTGACCGTGTTTCTGCACGGTGGAGCGGAGGCGGTCTTATCCTACGGCTGTCCGCGTGAACTCGCGATAGCGTACCGCTTTTTGCCGGATGCAATCGAGCTGACGCTCTACTGGCGCGGCAAGGACGCCGTGCGCAGCCCGGAAGCGCTTTGGCTGGGGTTCGACCTTGCTGCAAACAACCCGAACCGCTGGATGATGCAAAAGCTCAACAACCCGGTTTCGCCGCTGAACGTCGTTTCCGGTGGAAACCGCAGGCTGCACGCAGTGGAACGGCTCACCTGCCAGACCGCGCTGGAGGAATTGGAGATTGTGCCGCTCGACGTGCCACTGGTCAGCGTCGGCGGGCGGTATCTCTACGACACGGCGGACGAAACGGGGGATTTACGGAACGGATTCTGGTTTCTGCTCTGTAATAACCGCTGGGGAACGAACTTTCCGCAGTGGTTTGAGGACGATATGCGCTGTGCGTTCACCGTTTCGCTCAAAGAGCTTGCGCCCGCTGTACGGTAATCCGGACACAATCAAAAACAGCCCGCTGCGCGCGGACTGTTTTTTGTTTGCGGTTGTTCAGCCGAGTTTATCGCCCTTTTTGACGGCATGATCGGGCTGGATGAGCACCACGCCCTGCTTGGCGTAAACGCCCAGCACGAGCACCTCGGAAAAGAAGTCCGCCACCTGCCGCGGGGGAAAGTTCACCACGCCCAGCACCTGCCGCCCGACCAGCTCACTGGACGAATAGAGCTGCGTAATCTGCGCGCTGCTCTGCCTGATTCCGATCTCTTCGCCAAAATCTACCCAGAGCTTATAGGCGGGCTTTTTCGCCTTTTCAAACACCTCGGCGCGGACGACTTCGCCCACGCGGATATCGATCTTCATAAAATCATCGAAGGTTACCATAACGTCTGTTCCTTTGCCGGTTGAAATCGAGGGCAGCGAGAGCGCCCTTTGCGTAAAGCACGCATTGGGCTTATTGTAATACCGCAAAAAGCTCTCGTCAACTTTGTCGCGTCCGCAAAAAAAGCCGCCCGAAACGAGCGGCAGAACGATAATGCAAAACGAACTTACAGGATCCTTTTTACGCTCGCGCGTTCCTTGAGCTGAAGCGAGAGGGCAATCTTCATGAGGCCCGACTCGGCGGAAGTCAGCAGCGTGTCGCCCGAGCGGATGCGGAATTCCAGCAGATTTGTCGCTACCCGGCCGAGACGCTCCTTAAACGCGTGCATGGTCGTAATCGGCGGGTCGATCATTTCGCAGATCTGCACGTCGTCAAAACCGATCACGGAGACGTCGTCCGGCACGCGGTAGCCGCATTCCTTCAGCGCGCGGATGAAGGCCGCCGCGAGCATATCGTTTTCCGCAAAGAACGCTTTGGCGGGGACGTTGCCCGCGCCAAGCCAGGCAATCACGTCCCGATACGCTCGATCGGGCGAAATATCGACGTCCACCACCTGCAGCGGCGCAAGCCCCAGATCCTTGTGCTCGGTCAAAGAAAGATGCACGCCCAGCTCGCGGTCGTCAAAGTTGACCACGCGCTGCTTGGAGCGGACATAGCCGATGCTCCGGTGCCCGCAGTCGATCAGGTAGGAAACGGCGGACTTTACGCCGTAGGTGTTGTCGTTGCCCACACAGTCGACATACGACGAAAACAGGAAGTTATCCACGATGACCGCAGGTACGCTGATGAGATGGCTGTATTGAAAAAACGTGTTGCGCTGCGGCTCGGTGATGTCCGTGCCCAGCAAAATGACTCCGCAGGCGTCGTTGACGATGTGCT
Source organism: Clostridiaceae bacterium (assembly GCA_039683415.1). Lineage (GTDB taxonomy): Bacteria > Bacillota > Clostridia > Christensenellales > CAG-138 > UBA7703. The sequence goes on along the minus strand of JBDKRL010000019.1, from coordinate 159,510 downwards.
TGATCTGCACGTCCCAAGGTTGTTCGGCGTAAAAGTAATGCACCAGCAGCCGGTATCCCAGTTCCCGCGCAACAGCTTCCGCGCCGCGCATGACAAAGTTGGAAAACGTCGTTTGCTCCGCAACGCCGATGCCGGTAAAAATCACGAAACTGATAATGTTTTTGGCCTGTTGCTCTGCCTGGCGCGATTTCGGGGTAGCGTAGCCCAGTTCGGCAGCGGCGGCCAGCACTTTATTCCGCGTTTCCGGGCTGACGCCCGGCTTTCCGTTCAGCGCCATCGAGACCGCGGCGGTGGAGATGCCGAGCATGTTGGCCAGGGTTCTTGCGGTTACGTCTGCCATGACTTTGCACCTTATTTTCTTACTAAATTTCTTTCATTATACGAGCAGTTTATTAAGAAGTAAAGCGGGTAATCTGTATTTTTTCGTTATGGATCAATGACAAAACATTCCTTATTGACAAAAATTTAGAAATTAGTATCATAGAATTAAGTTAAATAAATCAAAACATGATCTTAATAAATGTAAAATTAACTTAAGCTAAGCGCGCGCGGCGTGCAGGAAAGGATAGAGCACGATGGCTGAATTATTCCCGTCGATCCCCCAAATTCAATACGAAGGCCCCAAAAGCAAAAATCCGCTGGCATTCAAATTTTACGATCCCGCGCGCGTCGTCCTCGGCAAACCAATGAAGGAGCACCTGCCGTTTGCGATGGCCTGGTGGCATAACCTCTGCAACGCGGGCAAGGATATGTTCGGCGTACCCACGGCGGACAAAACGTTCGGCGTAAAAGAGGACGATATGGAGCGGGCGTACCGCAAAGTGGACGCGGGCTTTGAATTCATGCAGAAGGTCGGAATCGAATACTTCTGCTTCCACGACGTGGACCTCGTGTCCGAAGCGGAGGATATCAACGAAACAAACCGCAGGCTCGACGAAATCAGCGACTACATGCTCGCAAAGATGAAGGAAACCGGCATCAAGTGCCTCTGGGGCACGGCCAACATGTTCGGCAATCCCCGCTTTATGAACGGCGCGGGTTCCAGCAACTCCGCGGACGTCTTCTGCTTTGCCGCGGCGCAGATCAAAAAAGCGCTGGAGCTCACCGTCAAGCTCGGCGGCAAGGGCTACGTGTTCTGGGGCGGGCGCGAAGGGTATGAAACGCTGCTGAATACGGACGTGAAGTTTGAACAGGAGAACATTGCCCGGCTCATGCGCATGGCGGTAGAATATGGGCGTAGCATCGGCTTTACGGGCGACTTCTACATCGAACCCAAGCCCAAGGAACCCATGAAGCACCAGTACGACTACGACGCGGCGACCGCTATCGGCTTTTTGCGGCAGTACGGACTCGATCAAGATTTCAAGCTCAACATCGAAGCCAACCACGCGACGCTCGCGGGGCATACCTTCCAGCACGACCTCCGCGTCAGCGGCATGAACGGCATGCTCGGCAGCATCGACGCCAACCAGGGCGACCTGCTGCTCGGCTGGGATACGGACGAATTCCCGTTTGACGTGTACGAAGCGACCATGTGCATGTACGAAGTGCTCAAGGCGGGCGGACTCACCGGCGGGTTCAACTTTGACGCAAAGAACCGCCGCCCCAGCTACACCATGGAAGATATGTTCCTCGGTTTCATCCTCGGCATGGATACCTTCGCGTTGGGCTTACTGAAAGCCGCCGCGATCATCGAAGACGGCCGCATCGATGCGTTTATCGAAGATCGCTACGCCAGCTATACGCAGGGCATAGGCGCGAAGATCACGAGCGGCAAGGCGACACTGGCGGAATGCGCCTCCCACGCGCTGGAACTGACAAAGCCGGAACTTCCCGGCAGCGGCAAACAGGAATATCTCGAAAGCATCGTCAACGGCGTGCTGTTCGGCTGAGAACGGAAGCCGAAATCAGGCGGCAAAACCGCGCTCACCGGAGCACCCGCACAGAATAAAGGAGAGGTCGCAGTATGTATTACATCGGCGTAGACCTTGGCACTTCCGCGCTGAAAACGCTGCTCATGGACAGCGAGGGCAAGGTGGTGGGCATCGTTTCCCGCGATTATCCGCTGGAGTTTCCGCATCCCGGCTGGTCGCAGCAGCGCCCCGAGGACTGGAAAAAGGCGGTGTTTGAATGCATCCCGGAGCTCACGCAGGGAATCGACCGCTCGAAAGTGGCGGGCATCGGCGTCGGCGGCCAGATGCATGGGCTCGTGGTGCTGGACGAACACGACGAAGTCATCCGCCCCGCCATCCTCTGGAACGACGGGCGCACCGCAAAGGAGACGGATTACCTCAATAACGAAATTGGCAAGGCGCAGCTTTCCGAATGGACGGGCAACATCGCGTTTGCCGGGTTTACCGCGCCGAAACTGCTCTGGATGCGCGCTAACGAGCCGGAAAACTTTAAAAAGATCAAAAAGATCATGCTCCCCAAGGACTATATCGTCTATATGCTCACGGGCGTCCACAGCACGGACGTCTCGGACGCTTCCGGCATGCTGCTCATGGACGTGAAGAACCGCCGCTGGTCGAAACCCATGCTCGATTTATGCGGCATCACCGAGGAGCAGATGCCAACACTCTACGAAAGTTACGAGTCCGTCGGCACCCTGAAGCCCGGCGCCGCCAAAGCGCTGGGTCTGCCGGCGGGCGTCGTGGTCTGCGCGGGCGCGGGGGACAACGCGGCGGCGGCGGTCGGCACCGGTACGGTAGGCGAGGGCAGGTGCAACATCTCCATCGGCACCTCCGGCACGGTGTTCATCTCCAGCTGCAACTTCCGCGTGGACAGCCATAACGCGCTGCATGCCTTTGCGCATGCCGACGGCACCTACCACCTGATGGGCTGTATGCTCTCGGCGGGTTCGTGCAGCAAATGGTGGATGGACGATATTCTGGGTTCAACGGACTATGCTTCGCTCGAAAGCCCGATTACGGACGACAAGCTGGGGCGCAATCACGTGTACTTCCTGCCGTACCTGATGGGCGAGCGTTCGCCGCATAACGACCCCGCCGCGCGCGGAACGCTGCTTGGCATGACCATGGACACCACCCGCGCCGACATGACGCAGGCTGTGCTGGAAGGCGTCGCGTTCGGCATTCGGGATTCCGTCGAGGTGGCAAAGTCGCTGGGCATTCCGATACCGCGCAGCAAGATCTGCGGCGGCGGAGCAAAGAGCTCGCTCTGGAGAAAGATGTTCGCCAACATCCTGAATATCGAAATCGACACCATCGCCGCCGAAGAAGGCCCCGGCCTTGGCGGAGCGATGCTCGCGGCGGTCGCCTGCGGGGAATACAAGAGCGTCGAGGAGATTGCGGCGAAGTTGGTAAAAGTCAACAAGACGACCGTGCCCGATCCCGATATATCCGCGCGGTATGAAGAGCAGTATCAGAAGTTCGTTTCGATTTACCCGACCGTCAAACCCCTGTTCCCGAAGATCGGGTAAACAAGATTTAATATTTAGAAAAGAGAGAAAACCGCGAAAATACCGCGGTTTTCTCTCTTTTTTCTGATGCTATATTACCACAAATCACAACGAAATACAAGTCTTGTTCGTTTCGGCCAAAGAGGGATATGCTGTAGTGAAAGGAGGCGGTCTATTTGGAAGAAAACCAGTCTATGAGCCTGCTTTTGAGTATTGAGCGAAAGCTCGCCGGTGAACTTCGCGCCTGCAATACCCTTACCGAGCGCTACGGGCTGACGCTGAGCGAAAATGCGATTGCCGCGCTGGCGCAAAAGCGTGTTACCGCTTTGGCGGACGCCGGGCGCGTCGAGTTTGCCGAAAGCGCGATTACAAAACTGATCAAGGCGTTCTGCGATTCGCCGTACCTGCAGAAGGACGACTACGAGGAAACGCTTTACGAACTGACCGACGCGTTCTACGCTTATAAAAACGATACCTTTGATCGCATGTCGGACGACGAGCTGATCGGCTGCATGCGTGCCTGCTACGACGCGTATGCGGGCGGGCTGGATGCTGTGACCGGCATGACGCTTTCCTCACTCTGCGGCGGCAGGCGGCTGGACGAAATTCCCGACGAAGAGCCGGACGAGGAATTGGACGAGGAGTAGGACGAGGAGATGGACGAGGAGTAGGACGAAGAGCCGGACGAGGAGTTGGACGAGGAGTAGCACGAGGAGATGGACGAGGAGTTGGACAAGAATGAATGAACTGAGCATACCGCAGATTCCGTCTGTGCTGGCGATGGACGCCACCCGGCGGGAGGCGTTTGCCGAGGAGTTCGTGCTTCTGCTGGCAAGCCGGACGAACCGCTACACGATGGGGGACAGCTCGTCCGTGCGCATTGAAACGGCGGAGCGGCTCGCACGCGGCGCGTTGTACTGCGTCGATCTGCATATCCGCTTGAGCCCCGGCGGCGAATCCGGCGGGCAAAGCGTACGCTCGCTGTTTGAAGCGGGCGTAAAGGACGCGCGGCGGCTTGCGCGCCATGGCATGCTGCTGCTTAAGCAGGCGGAAGCGAACCGTCCGCCAATCGAGAACATTGGCTTTGGAGACACGCTGGCATCGCTGCCGCAGTTTTTCCGCGCCTACGACACGGCGTTTTTTGCGCAGGAAATCCCCTGCGATATCGACTACCCGCTTTGCCACCCCGTGCCTGAATCGCTTCTCGGCGTGGAGTACGTCAACGAATACATCCGCCGACTGCTTGTGGAGAGCGCATTTTTGCGGATGTTTCCTGCCCCGCTGCTCGCGCTGGTGTACGAGCGGAGCTTTGGCGGGGACGGCGGCCTGCTGGTCAACCTCTACGCGCCCGTGGCGGAGGCGGCGCTGGGCCGCGTGCTTGCGGGCAAAGCCGTGTCCAACCTGCTGACGGATGCGCTCGACCGCGCGCTGATCTGGCGGAGGATGAACGGCGTGCCGGAGAGCGAAGCGCTTGGCGCGCTGGAACAGGCGGCAAAAAGCGTTTGCGGCGAATTGAACATCTCCGGTGCGCTGGAGAGCGACTACTTACTGCAAACGTCGCTTGCTCTCCTGCCGCGTCTGCGCGCCTGCGAGGCGGAGCCGGGATACCGGGGGATTTTCGCTTCAAATTGAAAATCACTCAAATTGAAAATCAATTAAAAGCAGGATGAACCCCGTTTTGACCGGGGAATATTTACGTCAACCTGAATGATTGTTGCAAACAGGATGATCCTTGTATAGAATCGAATGGAAGAGCAAAATGACATACAGGAGAACCGCGAATGGAACACCAATCACTCGATTTAACGTTTCGCCCGCTGAATTTCGAAACCTGGTTGGATTTCGAAGCGCTGTTTGAAAAGCACCGAGGCGTGCGCGGCGGGTGCTGGTGCGTCTACTACCTCTGCAAAAGCACGGACTACAACCGCATGGGCGCGGAAGGGCGGCGCGCGTTTCATCGTGAGCTTGCACTCTCCGGCAGAGCGCAGGGCATGATCGCCTACGAGGGCGAAACACCCGTTGGGTGGTGCCAGTTCGGCACGCCGGACGTGCTCTGCCAATACAGCCGGGGAAGGGCGTATTCCAAGCTCGACATTGCGGCGGAGGATAAACCGGACTGGCGCATCTCGTGCCTGTTTACGGACAAGCACCGTCGCAGCAAAGGGATTGCAATACAAACGCTCCACGCGGCGCTGGAGGAGATCGCCCGGCGCGGCGGAGGCGTTGTAGAGGCGTTTCCGCTCGACTCGCCCAAGATCAAGCATAATGTCTTTTCGGGTTCGGCGGATATGTACCGTCGGGAGGGGTTTGCGGAAGTCGTGCGACTGACGGAGAACACGCTTTTGATGCGAAAGCGCGTCGAACCGATGGCGTAACGGAAGGCAAAAAATAAGACCGCGGAAACCCGCGGTCTTGTTTTTTGGTATGCCGTTATGATCTCTTCCCCCAGAGCTTGTCTTCTGTTTCGCCGGTGACGAGGCAGACGTCCTCTTTCTCCTGCTCGCTGAGCTCGGCAAGACTGCCGATTTGCTGGAACGAGTCGATGCCCTTGAGCACCGCGTCGAAACGGCGCTTGTTGACTTTGTTTTTGATGGCAAAGAACAGCGTAATACTCAGCAGGACGACCGGAATCAGCACGAACATCCACTTGATACCGGAGACCAGCGAACTCTGCGCATAGACGGTCGGGTCGAAGTCCGCGCCGGAAGCTTTGAGCAGGTTATACTGGTTCTGGTCGAACCCCAGCGCTTCGAGGCCAAAGCCCAGCACGAGGATCGCCACGCCGCTGGCGAACTTGCGCAGAAACGTCGTCAAACCGCTGTAGATGCCCTCGCGGCGCTTGGCGGTGCGGATTTCGTCGATATCGAAGATATCTGTCAGCATCGACCAGGTCGAAAGGTTGCCGCTGGCGGAGCCGACCGCGATGAGTACCGCAAGCGCGCAGAGAATGTAGACGGATGTGCTGCTGTTGGTAAAGAGAAAAGCCACCATTGTGAGTATCCAGATCGGCATGCCGATATAGAGCGGGAACGCCTTGCCCTTTTTCTGCGCCACCGCGCCCATCACCGCCATGAACACCAGCGAGAATACGAGCAGAACGCCCATGACAAGCGTATAACTGGTGTATTTCAACACGACGATGTCGATGTAGAAGATGAACAGCGCCAGCACAAGATCCACCGCCACCTGAAACGAGAGGAAGATGCCGAGGTAGTTGCGGTAGGCTTTGTTGGCAAAGGGGCTCAGCCAGTCCCGCATGGTGATCTTTTCCGGCGGGGGCAGGTTTTCCTTTTCCCGCGTGCCGAGGAAGGCAAACAGCCAGCAGAGTCCGAATGCCGCTGCCATCACGAGCGCCATCAACAGATAGCCGGGTTTCTGCGCGGGGCCGTTGACGCTGCCGCCAAAGACCTTGATCAGTGTGCCCGGCAGCACCGCCGCAACCAGCGAAGCGCCGCCGGAAAACAGCATTCTTACGGTGGTAAAGCTCGTGCGCTCGTTGTAATCGCTCGTCATATCCGAGAGAATGGCGTTATACGGCACCATCACGATGGTAAACGCCGTGCCGAAAAACATATACGCAAACGTAAAGTAGATAATCTTGGAGAGCGTGCTCACCATGCCGAACGAGTAGAACATCATCACAAACGAAGCGAATACCGGGATGATGCCGATCAGGAAATACAGCCTGCGCCGTCCGAAGCGCGAGCGCGTACGGTCGGAGATGCGCCCCATGATGGGGTCGGTAATCGCGTCCCATAGCTTGCCGATGAACACGATCAGGCTCGTTGCCACCACCGGCAGTCCCTCAACCAGAACGAGATAGTTCATATACAGCATGCTGAAGATCAAAAACGCGCCGCCGCCATAGATGTCGCCCGCGGCATAGGCGAGCTTCATTTTGAGTTTGCCGGGTTCCTTAGCCATGTTTTTTCCTCCTCATTGCCGCGAAAAAGCCCAAGCGCTTGCCCGTCGGCTTGTCCTGATATTGGTCAAGATACACTTCCTTTTTGCAGGCGGAAGAGTCGATGGCTGCCAGCGCGAACGCCAGCACCTCGCGCCCGCGTTCGCCGGAGAGCACCGGCGGGCGGTTTTCTTTGATCGCGTCGATAAAGTCGTGGGTCGAGTGGATGAACGCATCTTGCCAGTCGCTGGGTTCGTCCCAGAACTCCGTGAGTTTGCCGTCTTTATAGAGCACGACAGGGGCGACGCTTTCGAGCATCTCCGCCGTGCAGCGCGTCAGCCACAAAATGCCGCGCGTGCCGGTGACTTCCATGCGCTCGTCGCAGGTGTAGTAGTTTCCCTTGACGTAGAGGTCGGGCGCGGCGGTCGTGTCCCACACGCCGTAGACTTTTTTACCCGCGTATTTCCACATGATCACCGAAGGCACATCCTGCATGAGTCCCGGCAGGGCGGGTGTTTCGTCGATCCAGGCGGACACCTTTTCCACCGTGCCCAGCAGGTCGACAAACAGCGAAAACTTATGGTACCCGTCGTCGAAGACCGCGGGGCCGCCGCCGCAGAGCGTGTCGTTGAGCCGCCAGAGCCAGCTCGAAGCGTCCACCTTCCAGCCCGTGCGCTCGCAGCCTTCCGCGTTTTTGACGCCCGACATGGCCGCGCGCGCGCCCGCGCCGGGAATGTTGTCCGAAAAGAGCGACGCGTTGCACATCTTGTAGCGAATGCCGACGACGTCTCCGATTTCGCCTTCCGCGATCATCTTTTTAAGCAGCAGATACGGCGGGTAATGGACGAAATTTTCAAACACTTTGAGCAGAACGCCGTTTTCCTTTGCCGCGGCGATCATCCTGTCGCACTCGGCAAGGTTCATGGCCATGGGTTTTTGAACGGAGACGTGCTTTTTTGCTTTGCAGGCGGCAACCGTCAGCTCACAGTGCAGATGGTGAGGCACGAGGATTTCTACGCCCGTGACGTCCGGGTCGGCCAGCACCGCTTCGTAGGAATCGTACACGTTCGGGATGCCGTGTTCCCCGGCAAAGCGCTTGGCCGTCTGCGGGTTTTTGTCGTACACGCCCCAGAGCACCGCGTCCTCGCGGTCTTTGTACCCCGCGACATGGAGCGTTGCGATACGCCCGCAGCCAATCAGGACAAATTTCAATTTTTCCATCGGTTCTTCCTCTTTTCGAGAATTGTTGCTATTCATTTATTCCGACAGGATTCTGATATTGATAGGTCAGAGATCAGAAAATTTAGGTGTTACAAGAGAACTGAACTTGTCTTCAGCGGGTGCTGCCGATAGCGGCGCTGAGCTTACGGGTCGCTTCCACCATGCGTTTGATGTAGATTTCCATGGTGGCGGAGTTGATATTTGCTTTCGGGCCGGAAACACCGATGCTGTAACGAACGCTGTTGCGGTAGTCGTATACCGGCACCGCAAGGCACCTTACTCCCAGCGCCATCTCCTCGTCGTCGAGCGCGTACCCCAGCGCGCGGATGCGTTCAAGGTTTTCCTGCAGGGCTTCCTTCGTGGTCATCGTGTGCTCGGTGTACTTGGTGAACTCGTAGTTTTCCAAAAGGGCGCGAATGGTCTCCGGCCTGCGAAACGCGAGGATGCACTTGCCCACGCTCGAGCAGTGGAACGGTTCCACCATGCCAACGGTGGCCGAAAGCGCGTAGTTCTTGCTGGAGCGCACCTGATCCATCACATAGACGAGGTTGTTGTTGAACGCGCAGAAGTGCACGCTTTCGTTGATCTGGCCGGAGAGTTCCGTTAGGATGGGGCGCGCAATGGCGATCACGTTGAGATTGTCCTTGAGCGATTCGCCGAGATGGAGAATGCGAAACCCCAGCCGGTACTTCTTGGTTTCCGGGTCGAGCCGCACCATGTCCCGCGCGCGCAAAGTTTCCACGAGCCGCGAGGCCGTGCTTTTGTCCACGCCCAGCGCTTCGGCCAATTCCGTGATCCCCGCGCAGCTTTTTTCCGCGAGGAACAGTAAAATCTGTATGCCTCTGTCCAGCGATTGGATCAACCGATCGAACCCCCTTTCGAAGCCAGTCCGGCAAAGTAGCGGCAAAGCTCGCTTGCAAGCGGCGAAGTCTCGCCCGCTTCGTCGAGCAAACTCAAAAACGGTTTGCTTTCGCAGAGCGGCAGCTGGATTTCCCGGTCGAGACCTTCCAAAATCTCCAGCAAGGAGCGGTGCGTTGCCAAGGAGATTTTCTTGAGCTTCCGTCTGCTCTCCGCCTGGCTTTCGCTGCGGTGCGGCGGGTAACCCGTGCCGGGCGGGTCGCGAAAGAGTTCGCGAAACAGGAGTTTCAGATTCAAATCTCCCGCCCAGCCGTAGCCTTTGTTGAGCGCGAGCGAGACGCAGTTGCCCGCGTTGATCTGCGAAAACAGCCAGGCGTCCAGCGGCTCGATCAAAAGCCCGCAGGTAACGCCGGGGTACTGCAGAACGCTGTTTAAAAACCCCTGACCGGTGCCGCAGCCGCCGATGGCAAGGTCGCAAGCGCCCGCGCCGAGCAGCAGCGCCGCCATAAGCCCGGTTTGAATATAGGTCAGCTCCGGTTTATCCTCCGGCGAAGTCATGCCGACGTTATAGACGGTGTGTTCGGAAAATTCCGCCAGCGCGGCGAGGATATCCGCGTTTTTCGGGCTGGCGCTGACTTCGTTGATTACCGCGATGCGCATCGCTCTTTCCGCTCCTTTCGCTTGTGTTGTTTCTGTAAGCTAAACCGTTTCCCCGGCGAGTTCGCTTTCGTACTTGGCGCGCCGCTCGGTCATGTATGCCGGAATCGGCACGTCCCACCAGCCGTAAGCGTCGCCGCCGGATTCGGGGTACCCGTCGTAAACGTCCACTTCAATGAGCGAAGGCTTGCCGCTTTCCAGCGCGCGTTTTACCGCAGCGCCGACACTGCCGCGTTTGGAAATCTTTTCACTCTGGATGCCAAAGCTCCGCGCAATTTCAGCAAAGTCCGGCGAGTACGGTTCACCGCCGCGCAGAAAGTCGTTGCCGAAGCAGTATTGTTCGCCCAGCATGCCCTGCTGCAAATCCTTAATCGCCATCCAGCAGCGATTGTTTGCCAGGACGATCACCACGGGGATGTCGTACTGCGCCATGGTGCTGAGCTCCTGCATGGTCATCATAAAGTCCCCGTCGCCCAGCAGCGCGATCACCGGCTGATCCGGCGCGGCAAGTTTTGCGCCCAGCGCCGCGGGAAACGCCCAACCCATGGTGGAAAATCCGCCCGTGGTCAAATGGCGCTGCCCTTTGGTAAAGCGGTACTCCTGAAAGAGCTGCGCCTGTGTGTTGCCCGAGGAGGTGGAAACGATCGTTTCGGGCGGCAGACAGTCTTCCAGCTCGCCGATGAGCTGAGAGATCGTGATTTTTTCGAAAGTTTTGCTCCGCGCGGCTTCAATCTGCTTGCGCCATGTGGTTTTGTCAGCCGCTAGTTCGGCGGCGTAAGCGCCGTTTTTCCAGTCGGCGGGCGCGCCGTACGCCGCGAGGATCTGGCGCGAAACCTGTATGAGATCGCCGACGATCCCGATTTCGCAGGGGTAGTTTTTGCCGATCTCACCCGCGTCGGTATCCACATGGATGAGCTGCGTTTTGGGAATCGAAAACGCCACACCGTCCTTATAGGAGCAGGTGGTCTCGTCGGCGAATCTTGTGCCGAGCGCAAGGATCACGTCCGCCGTGCGCGTGAGTTTCAGTCCCACGGGGGTGCCCTTCGAGCCGGTGTGGAACCCGTAGAGCGGATGATCCTCCGGAAACGCGCTCTTGCCCGCCATGGTGGTGACGACCGCGGCGCCGAGCGTTTCCGCAAGCCGGACGAGCAGCGCCTGCTCGTTTGCCCGCAGCGCCGCACCGCCAAGCAGGATGACAGGACGCTTGGCGGTTTTTAGGAGGTTCACTGCCGCAAGCACGGCGTTTTCGTCGCCCGCGGGAAGCGACTGCGCGCGGTGGAGTCCCGGTTCCGGTAAACGCACTTCCGCGCTCTCGGACTGCACGTTCATAGGCAGCGCAATCAGTACGGGGCCTTTGCGGCCGGTGAGCATCTGGTTAAAGCTCCGCTGCATGATGCGCGGGAGCTGACCCGCCGACTCCGCACGCCAGGCGCGCTTGACCAAAGGCTCCAGCGCGCGGATAAAGTTGGAATCCTGATACCGCTCGATCTCCTGCAGAACGCCGACGCCTTTCATCTGCACGTGCGTGTCGCCGGAAATCTGGAACACCGCGCAGGAATCCACATACGCCGTGGCAAGGCCGATGGCCGTGTTGAGCGCGCCGGGGCCGATGGAAGTAAACACCGCCAGCGGTTCGCCCTTGACGCGGAAGTACCCGTCCGCGATATGCACGGCGGCCTGCTCATGCTTGACTTGAATGTATTTGGTGTTGCCCGCCGCGACGGATTCGCGCAGCGCGTCGAAAAAGCCGAGGATGCCGTGGCCGGGGATACCGAGCACGTAGGGCACGCCCTCGCGCTCGAGATACTTCATAACGATTTGACCGCCAGTGAGTTTCATAACCGATCCTCCCGAAAAGTTGGCTGTTGCGTTTGGATTACAGCGCGCCGTCCCAGGTGCCGACGTGCTCCTGCCGGAGCGCTTCCTCGTCGAACCAGCGCGTGGTGACGACCTTGGATTCCGTGTAAAACCTCAGCCCGTCCTTGCCGAGCACGTGCAGGTCGCCAAAGAACGACTGTTTATGCCCGCAGAACGGGAACATGCCCGCGGGAACGGGGATGCCGACGTTGACGCCGACCATGCCGCCGTGTGTGCGCTTGGAAAATTCCCGCGCGTAGTAGCCGTTTTGCGTAAAGATGACCGAACCGTTGGCAAAGGGGCTTTGGTTCATCAGCGCGAGGCCTTCTTCAAAATCCTTGACGCGCTTGATGCAGAGCACCGGCCCGAAGATTTCGCTGTTGCCGACGCTCATCTCCGGCGTGACATGATCAAAGATGGTTTGTCCTAAGTAAAAGCCGTTTTCGTAGCCGGGCACGGTGACATTTCGCCCGTCGAGCACGAGCTGCGCGCCTTCGCGGATGCCCGTTTCGATCCAGTCGAGCACGCCCTGCCGGTGCTCCGCCGTGACCACGGGGCCGAGGTCGGTCGTTTTGTCGTACGCGGGGCCGATCTTCTTGCCTTTGACCTGCTTTAACAGCTCGCTCACCAGTTCATCGGCAATGCTCTCGACGGCCACGATGACCGGCAGCGCCATGCAGCGTTCGCCCGCGCAGCCGAACGCGGAGTTGACAATGCCCGCCGCCGTGCGGCTAATCGGCGCGTCTTCCAGTACCAGCGCATGGTTTTTCGCCTCGCAGAGGCACGAAACGCGCTTTCCGTTAGCGGTGGCGGTGGCGTAGATATGTTTGCCGATCTTGGTGGAGCCCACAAACGTAATGCCCGCCACGTCGGGATGCGAAAGCAGCAGTTCCGCTTCGTTACGAGAGCAGGTAAGGATGTTGACCACGCCGTTGGGAAGACCCGCTTCCGCGAGCAGTTCCACGAGCCGCATCGAGGTCATGGGCGTCATGCTGGCGGCTTTGAGTACCAGTGTGTTGCCGGTGGCGATGCACATTGGCATCATCCAGCCCATGGGGATCATGGCGGGGAAGTTGAACGGCGCAATGCCGACGAACACGCCGAGCGGTTCGCGGTAAAGCGTGGAGTCGAAGCCGGAAGTCACATTCATCAGCGACTCGCCCATCATCAGCGACGGCGCGCCGATGGCGACTTCGACCGGTTCCTTGACTTTGAGCAGATCGCCGCGCGCTTCGTCCCAATTCTTGCCGTTTTCGCGGCAGAGGATGTGGGTCAGTTCGTCGAGATGCGCAATCAGCAATTCGCGGAAGCGGTAGAGCACTTCCACGCGCTTGGCGCAGGGCGTGTCCGACCAGGAGGGGAAAGCGGCTTTTGCCGCGGCGACGGCGGCGTTGACTTCGTCCACCGTGCAGCAGGGCGTTTCCGCAATGGTTTCGCCCGTGCTGGGGTCGTAGACTGGCATGTACTTTGCCGTTTTGCTTTCGACGAACGCGCCGTTGATGTAGGGTTTTAACCGTTGAATTCTCATAAAATCCCTCCGATTTCACTCAAGTTTCTATAAAAAGGTGTGTTTTCGTTTTATGCTAAAGTTAATATGTAAGGCTGTGTTTTCGTTCGATAACGCGGAGCGCCGCTTGGACTATGTTTTCTGCCCGCAAGCCGAAATGATCCATCAGCCAATCCTGCGAACCGACCTCGCCGAACGCTTCCTTGATTCCGATGCGCTCCATCGGAATCGGCCGGGTTTCGCCCAAAGCTTCCGCAACGGCGCTGCCCAAGCCCCCGATGACGCTGTGGTTTTCGGCGGTGACCACGCAGCCGGTTTTTTCAGCGCACTCGCGCACGCAGCCGAGGTCGATGGGTTTGATCGTAAACATGTCCACGGCCCGCGCCTGAATGCCGCGAGATGCGAGCACTTCCGCCGCTTTGAGCGCTTCCGCCACGAGAACGCCGGAGGCGATCAGGGTAACGTCTATACCTTCGCGCAGGAGCTTTGCTTTGCCGGGGGTGAAGGTTTCGCCCGCCTCGTAGATTTTGACGACCTTTCTGCGCGGCATGCGGACGTAGTCCACGCCGTAGTCCGAAGCAATCTGGGGAATCAGCGCTTTCATCATCACATTGTCCGTGGGTTCAAAGAGACGGATATGCGGAATGCTCCTCAGTGCTCCGAAATCTTCAAACGCCATATGCGTGCCGCCGTTGACCGCCGCGCTCACGCCCGCGTCCCCGCCGATGATCTTGACGTTCAACCCCGCGTAGGCGCAGGAGAGGAAGATCTGGTCGAGGATGCGGCGGCTGGCGAACGTTGCAAACGAGTGCACGAACGGCACGAACCCGACCACGCTCAGCCCCGCCGCCATGGAGCAGGCGTTGGCTTCCATAATGCCGAGATCGAACGCGCGATTGGGGAAGCGCTTTCTAAACCGCGCCGTTCCCATGGAGTTGGCAAGGTCGCAATCGAGGGAGACGAGCCTTTCGTTCTGCTCGCCGGAAGCAATCAGCGCGTCGCAGTAGGCGTCCCGCATGTCCTGATCGTCAATTCTCAAATCATACGTCTTGTTGTTCATACGCGTTCCCCCCTGGGGTACGTACCCGCGAGCAGCCGCCGTTCAATTTCGGCAACGGCTTCGTCCGCCATCTCTTTGGAGATCACCATATAGTGGTTGAACGGTTCCCGTTCGGCAAAACTGCAGCCGATGCCTTTTTCTGTTTCGAGCACGATGACGTGCGGCAAGCCGTTTTCCGCCTGTGCCGCGCGGACGGCGCGCTCGATTGCTTCGCAGTCCCAGCCGCAGACGCGTTCGGCGCTCCAGCCGAAGGAACGAAACTTTTCCGCCGGGTCGAGGGGATTGCAGATGTCGCAGAGATAGCCGTCGAGCTGACGTTTGTTCTCGTCCACAAACACGATGAGGCGGTCGAGCTTTTGATGCGCGGCGCTGGCGGCGGCCTCCCAGACCTGACCTTCCTGCAGTTCGCCGTCGCCAACGATGCAGAATACGAAGTTGTCCTTCTTCTGCAGTTTCAGCCCCAGCGCGATGCCCGCCGCGGCGGAAATACCCTGACCGAGCGAGCCGGTGGTCATATCGATGCCCGGCGTCTTCTGCCGGTCGCAGTGGCTGGGCAGGCGCGTAGCGGGCTGGTTGACCGTGTCGAGCCAGTCCATGGGGAAATATCCTTTCAGCGCGAGGGCGGCATAGAGCGCGGGGCCGCAGTGACCCTTGCTGAGTACGAAGTAATCGCGACCACTCCAGTCCGGATGCGCGGGGTCGATGCGCATCATTCCGCCGTAGAGCACGGCGAGCACGTCCGCAATGGACATCGACCCGCCGATATGCCCAAAGCCTGCGCGTTCGAGCGAGCGGATGGTGGAAATTCGAATATCCGCGCTGAATCGCCGGATGGCGGAACAGTCTAGCATACGCCGGAAATCTCCTTTCGATGAAACGGGTGAACGAACTGTTGAAACGGCTGGAAAGCCGCATAAAATCTGGAGAAATGGATGATTCTATGATCCTATCATATCGGCGGGCGAATCAAAGCGCAATGCGTTATTTGATCCTCTGTTGCGAATGAAGCAACAACAACGCGGAATTCAGGGCATTTTTGCGCAGACCGCAACGTACGAAAGAAGCGCAGGGCCGGTTCGTGAGAACCGGCCCTGCAAAGGAGCATCGTATTTTACGGCGTCGGCCGTTTTTACAGCATGCTCGAACCCGCCGTAACCGCCCAGGTTGCGAGGAGCGCCAGCAGCGCGGAGCCGACATAGACGCGCCCGGTCTTGCGGAACGCGTAGGTCGAGAGGAAGAAGAACAGGATGAACTGCGGGATGATCACGATCAAAAACGAGATGAACGGACCTCCGAACGTGGACGAAAACAGGATGTCCATCCCCGGCCCGATTCCCGAAAGGAACGGGACGTATTCGATCAGGCAAACGAGCAGCAGCCCGCCGATCATGACCAGACTGCCCTTGAGCCACCAGACAAGTTGGGTGGCGGCGGGCGACTTCAGTTCCTTTTGACGCAGCTGGCCATATAGCTTTGCGCCGCCGTTGATGGTAAAGAATACGAGATAGAACGGCAGGTAGAGCAGGAACTGCCAGAAGCGTTCCAGCGTAAACGGCTTGAGCAGCGGCCAGACAAAGCGGAAGTCCAGCGAGTAGATCTGCGTAAAGACTGTGACGTAAACATAGACCGACCCTGCGAGAATTAGCGCAATCAGCGCGGATTTGCCGATGATTCCCCAGGGGAGTTTGCCCGGCGCACTTTCGCTTGCAAGGCCGAGGTCGTAGAGAGTCGCGCCCATCTTTTTGCCCGCGCCGCGCTTGAACCAGCGCCGCAGCATGAAGAACGCCACGAGAGCCAGGAACACAAACCAGGTAATCACGCCGTCGCCAATGGTCATGCGGAAGATATTCTCCGGCAGAGGGACGAGCCCGTGGCCAAGCTGGGTTAAGAACGGGTACGACAACCCGCTGATGAGGATGGCCGTCAGCGCCGCACCCCACCATTTTTTCCTGGGCAGCAGTGTTTCCGGACGGTTCGGCATGGGCTGCGCGCAGGGCGCAAAGAACTTGGCCTTCAGCAGAAGAAGCAGCAGCGGCAGCACGGAAGCGAGCGCAGCCAGCGTGCCAAGGAAAAGGAACGTCTCCTTGATCAGCGCGGTCTGGCTGGTGGAGGCGATGGAGGAATCCATTTCGAACGCGGTCTCAAACCAGTCCACGGCGGTTGCGATGGCGTGGTTGTTGATGGTGACGAGCCGGTGGTTGGCGTTGGTGATCAGTTCCATGCGCCGCGCGGTGCCGTCGGCAAAGGAGCCGTAGGTGGTGTCCCACTGAATCGCGCTGTCCTGACCCGCGAACTCCTTATATCTTAGCTCCGTGTTGACCAGATCGTCCGGCACGGACTTGGTGTAGTCGAGAAAGTTCGAGAACTCGTCGTAGCGCGCCTGAATGAGCAGCACATTGTTGAAGTGAATCGTTTCGCTGTCGTAATAACTTGTGGGGAAGAGCTCACCGCACTGCAGAACGACCGCCTTGACGCTGGGATCGGTGGCGGCAACGCCCCAGCTCGACCAGGTACCCATGGAATGCCCCGTCACGCCCATGTTATCCACGTCTACAAACGGCAGGGTGGAGAGATAGCTAAACATTGTCCGCCCGCCCATGGAGGTGTCTCCCAGCGTGTCTCCCGGAACATCCGCAAGGTTGGTAAAGAAGTCCGAGGTGTTGAAGTTCATCATCAAGAGGTACCGCTCCGGACCGTTGACGACCTTATCCCAGTTGGGCAGCTTGTGGTGCGTGTAGCCGCGTTCGAGCATGCCGATGGAAGTGCCGCCGTGGCCGTATTGGTCGATCGAAAGTGCGACGATGCCGCGCCGCGCAAGCTCCAGTGCGTAGGAACTGGAGGTGTCCTTGTCGTTCTGGTAGCCATGCATGAGCAGCACCGCCGGAGCGGGGGTTTCCGCCGTCGCCGTAACCGGGCGGTAGAGCTTGTAGGTGATGATTCCGCCGTCGTCGGTCGTGTACGCGCCGGACGTGACTTCGATTTTGCCAAAATCGGTCTGAAAGGCGTTGGCGACCGCCATGCAGGCGAACATGACCGCAAGGCAGCAGAGCCAGGCGATCAAAGGCAGGTTGGCTTTGCGCTTCATAAAGGTTTTTCCCTCCCCAAAGTGAATTCGAAAGGCAAACAGACAAGACGGTTTTACTCTTGATCGTGTGAAAAAAACAGAATGGCAAAAAATCCGAACCGGCAAAAACGAACGGGATCAGAGACAAGTCAACTTAGCAAAAAGATGAAAAAGTTTGATTCAGGCGCGGGATTTGGGCGGATTTTTCGATTTGAGTTCCTTTGGGGAAAACATCCGCGTCAGGTTCGAAATGCCCTCTTCCATGATGCGCTCAATTTCGGCGCGCGCGCGCTCTGCGTTCCGCGCGCTCAGCGCTTCCATGAGACGTTCATGCTGCAAAATCGAAAGGGAAATGCGCTCCGGCGTTGTGAAATAGCTGGTGACGTAGTACAATACTACCTGTTCGAACGACTGAAAGATCATGGCGTAAACGATGTTGCCGCTGGCGGCGAGCATGGCGCGGTGAAAGCGAAAGTTCGACTGCGAAAACTGCGCTGGTTCGCGGGAAGCGCGCATGGTATCAAGCAGGGCGGTGAGCTTTTTCAACTCCTCGTCGCTGGCTTTTTCGGTGACGAGGCGCGCGCATTCGGTTTCCAGCAGGCGGCGCGTTTCCATCATGCTGGCAAAGAGTTCCGCGTTAGCGTCCTCCGCGCCGTGGGTCATGAGAGACAGCAGCATTTGCGGCGTACTCTGCGTTTTATAGTCCGCAACAAACGTGCCCTGCCGGGGTACGATGCGCACAAAACCCATGCTCTCCAAATCGAGGATTGCCAGGTTGACGAGGCTCCTGCTTACGCCCAGCAGTTTCGCCAGATCCCGCTCAGGGGGCAGCCGTTCGCCGATGGCGAGTTCGCCGGAAAAGATGCGGCGCTCTAACTCCCGCGCGACCTGCCCGCGGATGCTTTCGGGGATGAATTGTACGGCCACTGCGCTTTTCATGCAAACCCTTTCCAAACGAAACCGTTCGTGACGACGAGTGGAATTCTATCGTGGCTTAGCCACTGGCCATATCATACCGTACGGCGCAGCATTTCGCAAGAATGTTTTTTCGCGTAATACGATGCTGACGGAATCAAATGTCCGGTAAATTGCTGCGCCGAAACGGCGTATCGTTTCCGGCTTGTTTTGTGCACGCGGACGCGGAAGCCAAAGAGGGAATAATCGATTGTGAAACACGCGGACGCAATGTAAAATCTGCGTAAATCTACGCCAAACCGCGCCGGATCGATTGACGGCAGCCGAGCGGGAAGAATAAAATAAACACAAGGCGCGTTCGAATAAAAAACGATAAAAAACCATTTCTCGTGCAATCGCGGTTCTGAAAGAAAAGCACGCTTCTGCAGAGTTCAATAAAAACAACTCGTACAAATAACGCATTCGCCCGGGGGCGCTTTTTAAATGGGACGGTTCCCGTTTTTCGAAACGCGCGTCAGGGTTTTGCCAAATATGGAATAAAAAACTGGGAGGATGAAACAATGGACTCTTCGTCTCCGGCGAAAAGCCAGCTGCGGCCTTTTGGCGCGCGCGACCGGTGGTCCTACGCAATCGGGGATTTTGGCTGCAACCTGAGCTTTGCGCTCAACTCCTACCTGCTGCTGTTTTACACGCAGTATATCGGGCTGAGCCTGACAACCTGGGGCGTGATCATCCTGCTGCTCAAGATTTGGGACGGCATTAACGACCCGATCATGGGCGGGTTGATGGACTCACTCAAACCGGGGAAGCGCGGCAAGTTTAAAACCTATATCTTCTTTGGTTCGTTTTTGCTGATTGTCTCCGGGGCAATGTGCTTTCTGCCGATTCCTTCCGCGCCGAACTGGGTCAAGATATTGGTCTGTGTGGCAGGCTACCTGACCTGGGACATGGCGTATACGATCGTCAACGTGCCTTACGGCGCGATGAACGCCGCCATCACGGCGGATCCGACCGAGCGCGCGCAGCTCTCGACATTCCGCTCTATGGGCGCGTTTGCGGCGGTAATCCTCATTACGCTGCTGCTGCCGATTTTTTGCTACGACGAGCAGAACAACCTGCTTGGCGGGCGGTTGTTCGTGGTTGCGCTGATTCTTGGCGTTGTCGCTTTTTTCTCGTTTCAGATTCTGCTGCGCGGCACCACCGAACGAGTCGCGGCCAAAGAGCCGGAAGTCCAGCGGGCAAAGTATAATTACTTCAAGTCCGTTGGCGGGTTTTTGAAAAATCGCGCGGCGATGGGGACGACCATTGCGGCCATGGCGAGCCTCGTAATGATGACCGGCCTCAACAGCGCCATTCAGATTCTCTTCCAGAGCTTCTTTAAAAACGCACAGCTTTCCGGCATATTCAGCTTTATTTCGTACTTGCCGCTGTTTATCAGCATTCCGTTTATCAAACCCATCGTTGCGCGCTTTGGTAAAAAAGAAGCCTCGACGTATCCGCTGCTGTTCGGCATAGTCGCGGCGCTGCTCATGGCGCTGCTGCCCATCCAGCCGACCGCGGGTGGGCTCGCGCTTTGGGTTACGCTGAGCGTTCTCATCTCGTTTTCTCTTGCGGTGTTTACCATGGTTGGCTGGGCAATGGTTGCGGACTGCATCGACTATCAGGAACTGCAGACCGGGCGCCGCGAGGAGGGAACGGTTTACGCCACATACTCGCTGGGGCGCAAACTCGCGCAGGGGTTCGGCGCTTCCATCATTGCGTTTTTGCTGCTGCTGACGGGATATGTCAGCGAAAACGGCGCGCAGCAAACCTTTGAAGTGGCCAACAACATCCGCGTGATGATCGGCTTTGTGTTCGCGGGCGGTCTGACGCTGATGTTCCTCTTCCTCCGGTTTGTATATAACCTCGACCGCAAAGCCGTTGCGGACATGGAGGAACGCCTTGGGCGCAGCAACGTTTCTATTATTGGCAAAACCGATCAGGAAGACTGAGCGCGAAAAACCGCAACAGGCTGCAAGATCGCTGTCAGCGCGCAGCAGCGTTTCGATTATTGGCAAAACCGATCAGGAAGACTGAGCGCGAGAAACCGCAACAGGCTGCAAGATCGCTGTCAGCGCGCGGCAACGTTTCTATTATTGGCAAAACCGATCAGGAAAACTGAGCGCGGGATTACAGGCAACCGCAAAGGAGCGGACATCATGCGAATGACATACGATCTCAACCGGGACTGGACATTCCTTGCCCCGGGAGCAAAAAAGCCGAAACGAGTGCGCCTGCCGCATACCTGGAACAATCTCGACGGTCAGGACGGCGGAAACGACTACTTGCGCGGAACCGCGCGCTATGAACGCACCCTGCCAAGTTCGATCCCCACGGACTGCAAGCGGGTCTATCTGGAAGTACCTGCCGCCGCCATGAGCGCGGAGGTGTTTCTCAACGGGGAGTTCCTTACCCGCCACGAAGGCGGGTTTTCGACGTTCCGTAAGGAGTTCACCGGCCGCCTGACGGGGCGGGATACATTGGCTCTGCTCGTGGACAACGGCGAAAACGAGCGCGTCTATCCGCAGTTTGCGGACTTTACGTTCTTTGGCGGGCTGTACCGCGGGGCGAACCTGGTTGCCGTTGCCGAAAGCCATTTTTCGCTGACCGACGACGGCGGCGAGGGCTTGCACGCAACGCCCTTGCTCAGCGAGGACAACGCCCGCGCATCGGTTGCCGTGGAAGTTCTTATCACGAACCCTAGGCAGAACCAGCGCGTGCTGGTAACGCTGCTGGAGGAGTCCGGCAAAGTGGCGGCGCAGTGCGAAGCCGAGGCGGCGGAACGCGTTTCGCTTTCGCTCGAACTTGAGAACCCCCGGCTTTGGGAAGGCCTTGCGAACCCGTATCTCTACACCGTCCGCGCGGAACTGGCCGACGACGGCGGGGTTCTGGACGGCGTTCAAACGCGCGTTGGGATCCGGCGGTTCGCCATCGACCCGGAACGGGGATTTTTTCTCAACGGGAAACCATATCCGCTGCGCGGGGTCGCGCGGCATCAGGATCGTCTGAATAAAGGCTGGGCGATTACGCAGGAGGATCAGCGCGAGGATATCGCGATGATCCGGGAGATGGGCGCGAACACGATCCGTCTTGCGCACTACCAGCACAGTCAGTACTTTCTCGATCTCTGCGATAAAACAGGCATGGTGGTTTGGGCGGAGATTCCGTATATTTCGCGCCATATGCCGCTCGGCAGAGAGAACACGATCCGCCAGATGACGGAGCTCGTCAAGCAGAACTGGAATCATCCGAGCATCGCCTGCTGGGGGATCTCCAACGAGATTACCATTGGCGGCGAGTCGGAGGAACTGCTGGAAAATCACCGCGCGCTCAACGCGCTCTGCCACCAGCTCGATCCTTCGCGGCCAACGGCGATGGCCTGCCTTTCCATGCTGGAAACGGACAGCCCGCTGCTGAAGATACCGGACATTCTCTCGTATAATCATTATTTCGGCTGGTATGGCGCGGATGTGGAGGACAACGCGCCGTGGCTGGACGCGTTTCACAAAGCGCACCCGCAAACCTGTCTGGGACTGTCGGAATACGGCGCGGAAGGGATCCTGCGCTGGCATACGGATGCGCCGAAGATGGGTGATTATTCGGAAGAGTACCAGGCGTTCTACCATGAGCGCATGCTCCGCGTCATCAGCGAGAGACCGTATCTTTGGAGTACGCACGTTTGGAACATGTTCGATTTTGCTTCCGACATTCGAGATGAAGGCGGCGTCAAAGGACGCAACAACAAAGGATTGGTCACCTATGACCGCGGGACGCGAAAAGACAGTTTTTACGTCTATAAGGCGTGGTGGTCGAGCGAACCGTTCGTCCATCTCGCGGGCAAGCGGTATATCGACCGTACCGGCGAAACCGCGCGCGTAACGGTGTATTCCAACCAGCCCCGCGTGGAGCTGTCTGTCGGCGGTCGTTTTGCGGCTTCTCTGGAAGCGGACAAGGTGTTTGTTTTTGACGTCCCGCTCAAAAAGCACGGCAACACGCGCATCCGTGTCTGCGCGGGAACCTGCGAGGACAAGGCGGCATTCCGGCGCGTCAATAAACCCAATCCCGCGTATTCGCTGGATACCGCGCCCGGCGCCGTTTCTAGCTGGGCGGACAAGGACGGCAAAACCGTTGTGCTCGCCTATCCGGAAGGGTACTTTTCCATCCGAGACAAAATCGGGGATATCATGGCGACCGAGCAGGGGCGCGCGCTGCTGGAAGCGATGATAGAATCGGCCATGAACGGACTGGGCGGCAGAGGCTTTACGCTCAACGAGCAGATGCGCAAGATGGCCTACGGTCTCTCCGTCGAACGCGCCATTAAGATGGCGGGCAAGCATCTGGAGAGCGCGGAACTGCTCGCGCTCAATGAAGCGCTCAATAAAATTAAAAAGCCGTAACGCGCGGTTGCCGTGGCCAAACGGCTCATGGTTTGCCCGCTCCCGAACGAATCCGGGGGCGGGTTTTGCATCTTATCCAGGGTTCGATTTGAACAGTGAGACTGTCTGTTCAACGCGTCCATGAGCCATGTTGTCTTGGGTACCGTTCCTGCCCCGGCAGGCGTATAATGGAGCCGTCGGGCGGGTGGGGGATACAGCGGCTGAAAAAGTGCCCGAAGGCAAGGAGAGAACAATTTTATGTCGGATCAAAAACGGCTGACCATTACGATACTGATTCTCATCGTTTCCGTGTTTTTATTCGTGCTCGGCTTGATCATCCTGCCGGATACGCTGGTGATGCAGGTAACGACCAGCGGCCAGGCGGGGACGCAGCTGCCCAAGCTGATCGGGCTGCTGATTCCGCTTGCGCTGAGCACGGTGTTCGCCATTCTTTACAGCAAGAAGAGCGGCACGAAAAACCTTATCGTTGCTTTGGTCGGAATCGTCGCGACCGCGCTGACGTTTGCCTTCAACCTGTAACGCCTGAAACATCGCAAACCTTGGCGCTTTTTTGCGATAGCATCGGAGACGCCGAAAAATGATATACGATTTTTCGTAAAAAAGTATTGACAGCCACCCCGGACGATGTTAGTATACGCACCAAGACAAACCTGCGATTGAGAAGAGTAGTCCAAACGATTTTGTGTCAAGAGAGCCGGCGATGGTGGGAATCCGGCCGCAGAGCGATGGACGAATGGGCTCATGAGGGTCCGCTAACTCCCATTCAGGGACGATACGGAACGTAAGCCGAACGTTACAGCGGCGCGCGTATGTTGGTACGCGGCAAAGAGCGTCCGTTCATTCGGGCGAATGAAGGTGGCACCGCAGGAAGAATACATCCTGTCCTATCAAAAAAACGATAGGGCAGGATTTTTTTATGCGCAAAATCACGAAACGCAATTTAGCGAACCCGCCCGGCAGGCGATGGCGAAGGGGATTTTTTCTTAGCGCATCGCTTTAACAAATGAAAAAATCAGGTTTAGAATAGAAAAGGAGATTCATATGAAAAACACATTGAAAAAAAGTGCCGCAGCCACCCTTTCGATCCTTCTCGTGCTCGCCCTGTTTGCGGGCTGCACCGCAACAACGACCCCCGAAGCAACGGAAGCGCCCGCCGCGACCGAAGCCGCGACCGAAGCGCCTGCCGTAACCGAAGCGCCCGCTGAGGAAACCTTCACCGTCGGCATCCTGCAGTTTGGCAGCCATCCTTCGCTCGATAACTGCTACAGCGGCATTGCGGAAATTCTCTCCGCCGACCCGCGCATCACGATCGACCTGCAGAACGGCAACTTCGACTCACCGACCTGCGATACCATCGCCAAGAACATGGCCGCCAAGGCGTATGACCTGATCATTGCGATTGCGACCCCGGCCGCCATCTCCGCCTATGCCGCGACTGCCAATACGGATATCCCCGTCATCTTCTGCGCCGTGTCCGACCCCGTCGCCGCAGGGCTGGTGGACGATATGAACGCGCCGGGCGGCAACTGCACCGGAACGAGCGACGTGCTCGACCTATCCGCGCAGCTGGAGATGATCCGCGCGTTCCAGCCGGATGCCGTCAACCTGGGCGTTCTGTACACTACGAGCGAAGCAAACTCCGTTTCCCAGCTGAAGACGCTCAACGAACTCGCGCCGGAGTATGGCTTTACGGTCGTTTCCCAGGGCGTCCAGTCCGCGGCGGATATCCCGCAGGCGGCGGCAACCCTCTGTTCTCAGGTGGACTGCCTGACGAACTTTACGGATAACAACGTGGTCAACAATCTCGCCATCCTGCTCGAACAGGCCAACGCCGCGGGCGTGCCGGTCTACGGTTCGGAAGAAACGCAGGTGACCGCGGGGTGCCTCGCCTCCGTGAGCCTCGACTACCTCGCGCTTGGCAGAGTGACCGGTCAGATGGCGCTGGATGTACTGAACGGCGCTAGCGCTTCCACCATGGCGGTCAAGACCATTACGGACGCGGTTCCGGTTGTCAACAGCGACGTGCTCGCGGCGTTTGCCATGACCCTGCCGGAAGCATACGCAGAAGCAACGCTTGTGACCACGACCGCCGAATAACGCAAAGATAACAAGCAATCACGCGCAAAGCGGAAGGCTGATTCCCGGCCTTCCGCAGGACTTTCTCTATTTATGATCATTGGACAGGCTCGTCCGCCCGGTCTCAATTACGTTCCGTACGGATCTTGCGCTCAATGAGAACGCCCGTGGTCCGGAAAGCAGGTTTCTATGGATGTTGTCGTCAACGTTCTCAAGGTGACGCTCGAAGAGGGGCTGATGTATGCGCTCCTCGCGTTCGGCGTGTACCTGACCTACAGCATACTCGATTTCCCCGACTTGTCCGTGGACGGCACCATGCCGCTGGGGGCGATCCTTTCGGGCGTGCTGATTCTCCATGGCGTGAACCCGTGGCTTTGCCTGCTGACAGCATTTCTCGCGGGAGCTGGCTTTGGCAGCATCACGGGAGTGCTGCATGTCAAGCTCAAAATCCGCCCGCTGCTCAGTGGAATTCTGGTGTTCACGGCGCTGCTCTCGGTCAACCTCGTGATCCTGTTTCTCTTTAACGACGGAAACAGCGTTGCCTCGTTCTTCCGCAAACCCACGATCTTTTCCGCGTTTCCCGCGTCGCTGATTCCGGAAACCGTCGGCGGCGTCTATATTCGCCAGCTCGCGGTGAGCCTCGCGCTCGTGATCGTCTGCAAAATCCTGCTGGACGCGTTTCTGCGCACCAAGTGCGGGCTGCTGCTCCGCGCAACGGGCGACAACGCGGGTTTTGTGACCATGCTGGCGCGCGATCCCGGCAAGAGCAAGATGATCGGCCTTGCCATCGGCAACGGCTTTGCGGCGCTTTCCGGCGCGGTCATCGCGCAGGCGAAAGGCTCGTCCGATCAGCAGATGGGCACGGGCATGGTCGTGCTGGGGCTGGCTTCGGTCATCATCGGGCTGAGCCTGTTCAAAGGATTCCGCCGCATCCGCCCGACTACGGCGGTGGTGTTCGGCAGCATTGCGTACAAAGCCTGCCTCTCCGTTGCGCTGGCGCTCGGCCTGCCGACGGAATATCTCAAGCTGCTCATGGCGGCGCTGTTCGTTCTCGCGCTGATCGCGGGTGAAAAGCCGCTGTTCCAGTCGCTGTCCAAAGGGAGGCAGAGCCATGCTGCTTGAACTCAACAACATCCAAAACACGTTCAACGCCGGATCGCCGGATGAACTGCGGCTGTTTACGGACTTTTCGTTCGGCGTTGCCGAAGGTCAGTTCGTGAGCGTAATCGGTTCCAACGGCAGCGGCAAAACGACGCTGCTCAACCTGATCTGCGGCTCCATGCGCCCGGATGCGGGCAAGGTCGTGTTCGACGGGCGGGACATCACCGCCGTTTCCGCTGTAAGGCGCGCTTCGTGGATCGGACGCGTCTTCCAGGATCCCAAAGCGGGCACCTGCGCGCACTTGACCATTCTGGAAAATCTCGCGCTGGCGGATAACAAAGGCAAGCCTTACGGGCTGGGGCGCGGCGTTTCCAAAAGCAGGCGGGAGCATTACCGCGCGCTATTGAGCCAGTGCGGCATGGGGCTGGAAAACCGGCTCGATACGCTGGTTGGTACGCTCTCCGGTGGGCAGCGGCAGGCGCTGGCGCTCGTGATTGCCACGATGAGCGATATCCGGCTCTTGATTCTGGACGAGCATACCGCGGCGCTCGACCCGAAATCCTCCGAAACGATCATGGAACTGACGAGCGAATTGGTGCAGAAGCGGAACCTGACCACCGTGATGGTCACCCACAACCTGCGCTACGCCGTTGCTTACGGCGACCGCCTCGTGATGATGCATCGCGGAGAGGCGGTGATCGACCGCTCCGGCGAACAGAAGCGCGCGCTCGTCGTGGAAGACCTGCTGGAGACTTTTACGTCGATCAGCGTGGAATTGGGTAACTAAAAACGCAGAAAACAGAAGAAAAACGCCAAAACACCGACAATTACGCCGATGTTTTGTGTTAGCATATAACATTTGTGATAAGATCACCGAAAACCGCTGTGAATATAGTATGATAGAGCCAGAAAGGGAGGGCATACAAATGGAATTGAAATTTAAAAAACTTCGCCGGTTTAATTTGATCATGGGCGCCGTCCATCTGGTTCAGGCCGTGATCATGCTCTTTTTGGCAACCGGCGTCATTCAAAAGATCGCGGAATTTCAGCCGACGATCACACAAAACTATTTAACCTTCAACGTGATGACCAAGACTCTTGAACCCGCCGGTAAAGCGCTGTTCCAGCTTCCGTTCGGCATCCTCGTTGCTTCGTTTCTATTCATCTCGGCGCTTGCGCACGGAATCATCTATCTCAGCGGAGAAAAGTACATCGAAGGCATTCGAAACGGCATCAATAAGTACCGCTGGTTCGAGTATGCGCTGAGCTCGTCTATCATGATCGTGCTCATCAGCACCCTGTTCGGCATTTACGACATCGCGTCGCTGATATTGATCTTCGCCGTCAACGCGTCCATGAACCTCTTCGGACTCGTGATGGAGCAACTCAACTCCGGCGCGGAAAAGACAAAAGTCAACTGGGGGCCGTTCGTCTGGGGTTCCGTCGCTGGCATCGCGCCCTGGGTGGCGATTCTGCTGTATATGTTCGGCACGGGCAACTTCGACTTGGTGCCCTGGTTCGTCTGGGCGATTGTGGGCACGTACTTTGTTGCGTTCAACACGTTCCCCGTCAACATGGTGCTGCAGTATAAGCGCGTCGGCAAATGGAAGGACTATGTCTATGGCGAACGCGTCTATATCGTGCTGAGCCTCGTGGCAAAATCGTTTCTCGCCTGGCTCGTGCTCTTTGGAGCGATGCAGCCGTAACACCGATCCTATCAGCATCAAAAAACGCCGGTCTCCCGGCGTTTTTATTTGCTTACTGATTCGTTATTTCTTCTTTTCCGCGCCGCGCTTGTCGCGGATGACCGCCATATGCTCCACGTCCAGCACGCTTACGCCGTTCTGCTTGGCCCAGTCCACGCAGCCCTGCAGCGCGGCTTTGAGGAATACGCGCGGCACCTTGACCAGCGTTTGGCAGGCGGCCTCTGTAAACTTCACTTCCGGGTCGACGCGGCTTGCGGCGTACACAACGGTGGAAAGCTCCGCTTCCTTGCCCGCGGCAATGCGCTCGGAAAGCGGGCGCGTGAAGCGCGTGTACCAGAAGTGCGTGTTGTCGCGATAGCCGTAATCCACCGGAACGCGCGGGAACGTGCTCGCCTTGACCCCGCCGACGATGGCGTTGTAGAAACGCTCCTTCATGAGAATTTTATCCACGCGCAGGATAAAGTGCACGCCGAATTTGCTGGTGATGCCGTTAAAGCTGTGGTACGGTGGTTCGATGCCTTCGAGCTGACCCACGCGCAGGTAATCTTCGCTTGCGCCGTCCAGTTCGGACATCCAGGTGCATTCCATCACCTGATAGGCTTCCTTCACCACGAGCGGGCGCTTCTGTTCGCCTCCCGCTTGTCCTTCTTCCAGCGCAAAGCGACAGCCCTTCATCTTCTCCGCGCAGGTTTCCCCGGGAAAGCCCAGTCGAACCGCTTCCTTGAAGTTGGCGCGGCTGTCCTCAATGAAGTTCAGCGCGCAGGTGCCGCTGCGGAGAATGTTCTGCGCGGTGTTGGAGCTGTTGCGCGTTTCCAGCAGCATGGCGTAGTAATCCTTGCCCGCCACGTAGTACGGAAAGCACAGCGAGTACGAACCCAGCGACGTTTCGCCGTCCTCCGCCAGCGTGGAAACGAGGATGGTCGGCATGGGAAAAAACGCCGAGGTCTGGTAGAAGTTATCGACGATACGAAGATCTTTAAACGAACTCATTCCGGTACGCTCTCCTTTTCTGCTTGCTTTTTTGCTTTCAGGCGCATTCTGAGGATATTCAGACCGATCAGACAGGCGATGATGCCAAGTTTGAGCCAGAGGTTGATTGGCGCCCAGACGGCGATGACCACAAAGAAAACGCCGAGCAGGGCATGCCCCAGCAGATTTTTCCAGTCGGTCAGGTAGGCCTTGAGCCCTTTCCAGATGTTCTTCAGGATGCTGGCAGCCGGGTTTGGTTCGGTTCCTTTTTGTTCCGGAGTCATGTTTTGTCCTTTCCTTTTTTGGGGTGATTATTTCTCTGCGCCCGATAGCGCGGCTGAATCGGCTTTTGCTTTTTCGCGGCGGTTCAACGCGCAGTCGATCATTTTATTGAACGAGTCGTCCAGCTGCTGCCGTTCTTCGCTGCTCAGGCAGGAGCAGATGTCGGAAAGCCAAGCATCGTAAACATGGATGCTGGCGCTCACGCTTGTTTTTCCCGCTTCGGAAATCTGGATGATATTCTCGCGCCTGTTGCGCACATTCTGTTCGCGGAAGATCAGGCCTTTGCTTTCCATTGCGTTCAGCGCTTTTGCCACGGTGGTTTTATCCAGCATCAGCGCGTTGGCGATGGCGTCCTGCGAGACCTGATCGTGGAAGCAGAGAAACGTGCAGATGGCGTGCTCCGTATCGGTAAAGCCCGCGTCGCGAATCTGCTCGTGGCCGAATTCCCGACCAAGTTTTAAAAGCATGTGAAGCTGTGCAAAATTCATTCGACGGCACCTCGATAGTTGAAAACTCAACAGTTGCAAATTCAATTATACACGGACGAACTGCTTTGTCAACACCCGCTGAGAAGCGATCTTACTCAAGGGCGAAAAAGGGAGCAAAAAGAACACCGCGGGATTGTTCCCGCGGCGTTTTAGACGGAGATTGTTTGCGGTTATTTCGTTTGCCTGCGTTTGATTAGAAGCCCTACGCCCTGCAGGAGCCAGACCAGCACAAAGACCAGCAGGTAGAGAATCACCGGAATCCACGTGATCTGGTGGATGCTTGCCCAGCCGACCGGCGTGCCGGTAAAGAGGTTTTTCAGCGCACCGCTGTACGTCACCAGCACGAGAGCAGCATAGCTTGCGGTAATCCCCGCGATGGCGATGCGGTTTTTGAGGATGCCATACATCTGGGTCACGATGAACATCAACATAAAACCGAAGAAGAACATCGGCCACATGCCGTTTTTAGCGAGGATGGCGACCACCGCGCCGTGGAAGGCTACGAACACCTCCAGCAGCGTAATCCACCTGATGTTCGTGTGCCAGCTCGTTCTGGCGAGCGAGAGCTGACCCATGAGCAGGAACAGGTATAAAAATCCGAGCAGGTGGCCGAGGGTGCCTTCCATCGGGTGGAACCAGAAGGTATAGACTACCGCCCATGCGATGTAGATGCCGTGGGATTTTTGCACCAGAGATACGCCGAGCGGCGGCAGGGATACTTTTTTGCCGAAGAACAAGCCGCGGCGGTTGTTGAGCAGAATCAGGATCATCACGAGCATCACGATGACCGAACCCTGCGAACTCCAGACCGGCGTAAACTGCGCCAGCGCGTCGTAAAAGAGCGTGGTCTGCACGAGATGCAGAGTGATGAACACAACGTTGACAATCAGCAGCAGCAGGTTAACTTTGCCGATTCTGCCCTTCGGCACGGGCGGCTGACTGCGGAGCTTGACGATCAGCCACCAAACGGCGACCTGATGGGCGAGGTAGAGCACCCACATGGTGACGCTCGCCCAGAGTTCGGGGTGCGGCAGCTTCCAGTAATACCAGTTTGCCCCGGAATCCGGCAGCAAAACCGACTGAAACCGATCAAGCGTGAGGGAGAGGAAATAAGTGGCGCAGGTCAAGGCAAAAGCGGCGGCAAGGGAAACGAGCAGGGACTTTTTCAGGCTGTACGTCTTTACGGGTTCCATAACAGGCCTCCTTGCTGGATTGAATTCTCTCTTCATCATAGCGGGTTATGAGCGTTTCAACAAGATGGCATTCCAGAGAGGCAATATGCCGAATCCGCATAGCGGAAGATTAAAAACCGGCGCAGCCGTTTCAGCCGCGCCGGAGTAGTTGATGTTTCGTTATCGGGTTGAACTCATCCCTCCACCGGGGCGGTTTCCGTAAGCGGCGCCGCGTCTTCGGCGGGGGTCTCTTCTTCTACGGTCACTTCCTGCCAAAGCTCGCTGGTTTCCATATCTTCCTGCAGAGCGTCCCAAGTGCCTGCTTTGGCGAGTTCGGTTACATAGTAGCCAACGCGGGAGTCATTGTACTTGTGCTTTTTGACGTACTCCATCCAGGTTTCTTCGTCTTCCACATACACAAGGTTCGTTGACCACTGGTTGCCGCTGCGGTCGGAATTCGCCGTTGTGTAGACAACGGGGGTAAAGTCGCTGGACGAGCCGGACATGTAAACCTGAACATACAGCGTTTTATCCTGCTGGTACTCCGTGGCGTCCACGACTTCTTCTTCCAGCTGTTCCCAGCTGCCGCCCATGTCGACCAGCAGTTTGGTGCGCAGCGCGTCATTGCCCAGAGAGTAGTTGCTTGCTCCTAGGAGTACGCGCTTTTCTTCCATGGTGGTGCAGGCATTATACTGCGTCAGCAATGCCTGCGCACGTTCGAGCAGCCTCTGCGCCGCGGAAAGCGTCACAACGGGGGTTTCTTCTTCGGGTTCTTCTTCGACCGGTTCCTCGGTCGGGTCTTCTTCGGCGGGCTCTTCGACAGCGGGCTCTTCAACAACGGGTTCTTCGACAACGGGTTCTTCGACTGCGGGTTCTTCGACTACGGGTTCTTCTTTGGCCGGTTCTTCGACGACGGGTTCAACTTCCGCCGGTTCTTCCGCAACGGGTTCCTGCTTCGTGATGAGCTGTACCGTCTGTGTCGTGGGGATGGCCGCGCCCGCAAGCGGGGTTGCGTCGTCTGCGATCTCTTCGAGACCGTTTAAATTTTCCTTATCGGCCGTGCCGTTGGTTTGCACCTGGGCAGAGAAGATTTCCTTCGGGAGCGGCCGCGAACCGGACAGCACAGCCAGCGTCAGCAACAGTACGCCGATGGTCAGCAGGTATGTCCGAGCTATCTTGTTTTTCATGATGTTTGCTCCTTTTTTATCCTTACAACACATAGTCTACTCGTTAGTTGTTACACATCCGTTTCATTCCGACACGGCAAAAAAGAAATAATAATATATTTTTGCATCACAAAACACTTTTTTTGCCGTTTTTGGCCGGATTTCAGGAGCCAGACACAAAAAACGAAAAACATGTTACATAGACGTTACTTCGTTGCTTTAAAACTGGAGGAAATCCGAGCGCCGCAAGCAACGAATGAACGAATTTGCCGCCAGCCGACGAACGGCATAAAAAAACGGCGGTTGCCCGCCGGATCATTTGCGTTGGAATGCGCCGTTATTCCGCCGGAACGGCATCGAACACGCAGACGCTTTTAAGTGCGTCCGCCAGGTACGGCACGGTGTTGAGCGCGGCGGCGAGCGTATCGGCATTGGTGCCGATTTCCGCGAGCAGGCAGAGCCCCATATGCTGGTTGAACCGCCCGACCTTGAGCCGGATAGGCTTGACCAGCGTCGGTTCTTTTTCCTCAATAGCCTGCATCACGGAAGTTGCGAAGGTGTAGCTGCTCTTCCAGTCCGGCAACTGGTCGTATTCGCCTTCGTAGGTGCCGATTCCGGTGCCGACTACGAAAAACAGCTTGGCGCAGGGCGTTTCGCCGATGAGCACCGTGTTATCGGACTTGCCTTTTTGCCCGCTGGCGTTGCGGTGCAGGTCGATATACAAATCGATGCCGTCGTACTGCTGCATGATTTCCAGCGAGCGGGAGTATGCGCTGGTGATGTCTTCACCTTCCACATTCGTGGTGTCGTGGATCACGGTAAAGCCGTGCGCGCGCAGCGCTTCCGCCAGCGCTTCGCCAACGGCGACGACGTTGAAGTTGTTGTCCCGCGTGCGGCCGGACTCGGTTTCCACATAGGTGTCCAACTTGCCCTTGCGGTAGGATTCCGTCGCGTGCGTATGGTAGATCAGTATGGTCGGAGCTTCCGTAAACTCGTAGGTGGTCGCGGTAAACGCGTTTGCAAGGTCGCTTCTGAGCGTGATGTCTCCGTCCTCGTCAATCGTCATCTCCGGTTCCGGCGTCGGGGAAGGGGCCGGCTCTTTTGTCGTCAGCAGGATCGGCTCGTCCTGTTCGTCCACCGGTTCGTGGGTGGCTTCGGGCGCGCTGCCGCCGCCGCAGGCGGAGAGCGTGAGGAGGAGCCCTGCGCTCAGCAGCAGGCAAAGCAATCGTTTGAAGGAGAACGATTTTGGAAGAGTCTTCATAACCGCTCCTTTTTGCGGTGTTTCCCGGCGGGGGAAAGCGGGAGCGCAACGGTAAACGTGGTTCCGCCCGCACCGCTGGAAACGGTGATGCGCCCGCCGTGGGAGCGCGCGATGTTTTCCGCAATCGAAAGGCCCAGGCCGAATCCGCCCGCGCTTCTGGCACGGTCCGCACGGTAAAAACGCTCAAAGAGATGCGGCAGTTCCGATTCCGGAATCGGAGCGCCCGTATTGAAGACCGCAAGGCGGCAGTTCGCGCCGTCCGCGCTCAGAGTCAGCCGCGCGGTGCCGCCGCGGTCGGCATATTTCACCGCGTTGTCGAGCAAAATGCCGCAAAGGCGCGTGAGCTGTCCCGCGTCGCCGGGGAGCGTGACGTCCGGCTGGATATCGTCCTCCAGCGTAACATTCGCTTCGAACGCCACGGAGGCAAACGAGAGCAGCGCGCCCTGCGCGAGCTCGGAGAGGTTTAAGCCCGCGCGCACCGTATGCACGCGCTCGGAGTCCGCTTTGGCGAGAAACAGCATGTCCTCGACCAGCGTTTTCATCCGCGTTCCTTCGGACTGTGTGTTTTCGATCCATTGCCGCTCCTGGCCAACCGTTCGTTCGGGGTGCGAAAGAAGGATCTTTTGATTGGCGAGGATGACGGTGAGCGGCGTTTTCAGCTCGTGGGACGCGTCCGCGACAAACTGCTTTTGCCTCGACCAGGCCGTAGCAACCGGCTTAAGCGCCAGGCTGGCGAGAAACAGGCTCACGGCGAAAAATGCTGCCAGCGCAAGCGCGCCGACCAGGAGCGAAGTAACGACCAGCTCCGTCATGGCGCTGAGATCGCTGCTGACGTCCAGAAACGCAATCCGCGTGACGTCGTCTTCGGTGACTTTTAAGTAGCGCAGCGAGTACGAACGGATGATTCCGCTGTCGCTGTCGGAGGACAAGGCAATTTCGGAAACGGCGCTTGCCACTTCGTCGCTGACGGAGACCGCCTCTTCGGAGGTGACGCTCTGTTCGCCGGAAGCATCAATGGTGACGACGAAACCCGCTATGAGGTCGTCGTTTCTCTGCGGCGCGCCGTCCATGCCGGATGGCTGGCCGATTTCAAATTTTTCAGCGGGTTCGTCGCCACGCTTCAAGAGCAGATCAAGCGAGCGCGACTCGCTCTGGCTTTGCTTGTTATAGGTAGAAAAACACAGCACGGTGAACACGACCGCCAGCACGATGAGCACCAGCAGCATGTTGATCATGACAAATTTGCGCTTTAACTTGAGAATCATGGTTTACTCCGTTCCAGGCAGGCAGCCGAGTTTGCGGATGTGGCTGACGACGCATTGCGATCCGGATGGTTCAGCATAACTTACTCCGTTCCGAGCCGGTAACCGAGCTTGCGGATGGTGTTGATTGCGACCTTTGAGCCGATGAAAAACAGCTTCTTTCTTAAAAACGAAATATACGCTTCCGCGTTATTGTCCTCCGCGTCGGATTCCGCGCCCCAAACCTTGACCAGAAGCTGTTCCTTCGGCACGATCCGGTTGGGCGAAGCGAGCAGAAGCTTCATCACTTCCAGCTCCTTAAAGCTCAGGTGGACGCGCTTTGTTCCGCAGAGCAAATCTCCGCTGCCGAGCTCCAGAACGATATCGTCAAATGCCATCTCTTCGAGCACCACTTCGCCCTGCCGACGCGTGAGCGCGCGGATGCGGGCCGTGAGCTCCTCCGGGGCGAACGGTTTTGTCATGTAATCGTCCGCGCCGCAGTCAAGGCCGGTGACTTTGCTCTCCAGCTCGTCACGCGCGGTGAGCAGCAGAACGGGCGTTGCAATTTTCTCCTTGCGCAGCGCGCGCACCACCTCAAAGCCGTTTCGTTTCGGCAGCATCACGTCCAACACGATCGCGTCGTAATCTCCGCTGCACGCGTACTGGTAGCCGTCCTCTCCGTCGTAAACGGCGTCCACGGCGTATTTCTGCTCGCGCATAATCTGCGTGAGCGCGTCGCAGAGACGCCGTTCGTCCTCTACAATTAAAATTCGCATGTGCCCACCCCCTGATTTTCAGTATAGACCCCGAACGCGCCTTCCCGCAACCCAAACGCGGTGTTTGCCGCTTTTGCCGGAAGTGCGTTTCTTATAATATAGCTGGCCGTTTTGGCTGCGTCCGGTTTTGCCGCGCGCGCGTTTCTTATATAAATAGCCGGCCGGTTCGGATGTGTCCGGTATGTGCCGGAATGCTGAAAACATTCCGATCATTACTGTGCCTATCCGCGTTTATGATACATAAAAAGGCTGAAAACACTCTGAAACCCGTTTTTCAGTTTGATTTCAGCGTCGGAGACTATGCTTTTGCCGTAGAGAGGTGAACGACATGGCACAGACAATTTTTGAACGCGTCGAAGAAAAGTATCTGCTCGACGCCGCCCAGCTCCGCGCCGTACAAAACGGCCTGATCGGGCGCATGCAGCCGGACCCGTTCGGACGCAGCACGGTTTTGAGCCTGTATTACGATACGGAGGACTACCGCTTGATTCGAACCTCGCTGGACAAACCCGACTATAAGGAAAAGCTTCGCGTCCGGGCTTACGGCGCGCCGGGCAAGGAAAGTCCGGTATTTGTGGAGCTCAAGAAGAAAGTGGACGGCGTGGTCTACAAGCGCCGCGCGGAACTGACGCTTACGGAAGCGGACGATTTTTTCGCAGGCAAGCCGATTGAAAAAGACACCCAGGTGTTACGCGAAATCCGCTACTTTCTGGACTTTTACCGCCCCGAACCACGCGTGTTCCTTTCCTACCGGCGGGTAGCGTATGTAGGCCAGGAACAGGGACTGCGCATCACGTTCGACGACGGCATCCGCTTTCGAACCAACGCGCTGATGCTTACCTCCGGCGCCTGGGGTAAAGAAATGATGCCCGCGGGTCAGACGCTGATGGAGATCAAAGCCCTTGGGGCGATGCCGCTGTGGCTTTGCGATCTGCTTGCGCACAATGGAATCTTTCCGGAGAGCTTCTCCAAATACGGGACCTGCTATCGAGACTTTTTATTTCCCGGCTTGACTCGAGCCGAAAAAGGAGCTGTCTGCTATGCTTGAAAGTATTTTAACGTCCACGGAAAGCCTGACGATTGCGCAGTATCTGCTGCTCAGCGGCGTTTCGTTGGGGCTGGGGTTCCTCTCGGCGCTCGTGTATATGTACCGCAACACCTACACCAAGGGGTTCGTTCTATCGCTGGTGGTGCTGCCGGTCATGGTGCAGACGGTGATCCTGCTGGTTTCCGGCAACCTTGGCGCGGGGGTCGCCGTCGCGGGGACGTTCTCACTGGTGCGCTTCCGTTCCGTGCCGGGCGGCGCGCGGGAGATTGCGGCCATCTTTGCGGCAATGGCAATCGGGCTCGCGTCGGGATTGGGATATATCGGAGTGGCGCTGCTGCTCACCGCCGCGCTTGCGCTGGTGAACCTGCTGCTCATCCGCGTCCACTTTGGCGACCGGGAGGCCAACCACAGGCTCCTCAAGATCACCATGCCGGAGGATCTCGATTATACGACGGTGTTTGACGATATCTTTTCGGCGTATACCGAACAGGCGGAACTGCTCAAGGTTAAAACCACGAATCTGGGGAGCATGTTTGAACTGCAGTACGACGTGACCCTGAGCGACCCTGCGAAGGAAAAACGCTTTCTGGACGAACTGCGCACCAGGAACGGGAATTTAAATATTCTGCTCTCGCGTATGCCGAGCGGAAAGGACGAGCTGTAACGGCTTGCCTGAAGAACAGCGATACAGAACAGCCCGCGCGGGATTTGACCGGGCGGAAAGACGGGCAACATTGCCCATACAAGGGGGAGTATCCATCATGAAACAATATCGAACCATTCTGGCCGTTCTCGCGGCATTTGCGCTCGCGTTTACAACGGGCTGCCAAACGGCGGAGGCGTCGGGTACCGGCACAACGGCGGGTACGACGGTTTCCAGCACCGATTCGGTCGATACCATCGTGCTGTCAGCCGCGGCGGACGCGGCAACGCAGAGCGCGGCAACCGCCGGGGAGAACGCCTATACCGAGCGTGACCTCGACCCTTCCTATGACGAAAGCGAAGCGACGGTTGTCGATCTTTCGAGTTTAGCGGGCGATTACGAAATCACTGCCACGGGCGTATATGTGTTTACCGGCACGCTGGCGGATGGTCAAATCCTCGTAAACGCGGGGGAAGACGATAAGGTGCAGATCGTGCTCAAAGGCGCG
This sequence comes from Clostridiaceae bacterium, assembly GCA_039683415.1. Taxonomy (GTDB): domain Bacteria; phylum Bacillota; class Clostridia; order Christensenellales; family CAG-138; genus UBA7703. The sequence goes on along the minus strand of JBDKRL010000019.1, from coordinate 122,176 downwards.
AGCATTACCAACAGCGACGGCCCCGCGATCTACGCGGTCACCGCGGACAAGGTGTTTATCACCGTTGCGGAAGGCACGGTCAACACGCTGGCCGACGGCGTGGTCTATGCCGAGGATTCCTACGGCAATTCGCCTGACGCGACCGTGTTTACCAAATGCGACCTCACCATCAACGGCACGGGTTCGCTTACCATCTACGGCAACAATCAGTTCGGCGTGGTCGGCAAGGACGATGTGGTCGTTGCCTCGCTGACACTGAACATCACCGCCGTCATGGACGGTATCGTCGGTAAGGACAGTGTGAGCGTGAGCAGCGGAACCATCTCGATTACCGCCGGGGACGACGGGATTTCGAGCGAAAACAGCGACGACGAAACGCTCGGCAGCGTCCAGATCGACGGCGGAACGCTCGCAATTACAGCGGCGGCCAAGGGCATCAAGGCGCAGGCAAGCCTGACCGTCAATGGTGGCAGCCTGACGATCAAAGCCGAAGACGACGCGCTCCACGGCGGTACGGCGCTGACCGTGACCGGCGGAACGCTCCATCTCTCCAGCGGCGACGACGGGATGCACTGTGACGACCTGCTCGTGATTTCCGGCGGCGAGATCACCGTTACGAAGAGCTACGAGGGCATTGAGGCCGGAACCATTACGATTACCGGCGGTACGATCGACGTTACCGCTTCGGACGACGGACTCAACGCGGCGGGCGGATCGGATGGCGACAACACGCAGTCCGGCCGTCAGGCGGATGCGTTCGCGGCAGACGCAACCAAGTCGATCCTGATTTCCGGCGGAACGATCACCGTCAATGCCGATGGCGACGGAATCGACAGCAACGGCAGTCTGGCCGTCACCGGCGGAACGGTGTTTGTCACAGGGCCTACCGACACGGCAAACGGCGCGCTCGATGCGGGCACGGAAGCGACGATCTCCGGCGGACTGGTCATTGCCGCGGGCAGTTCGGGCATGGCGCAGACGTTTGGCACGAATTCCACGCAGTACTCGCTGCTGTATACTTACCAGAGCACACAGAGCGCGGGAACGCTGATTACGCTCACGGACGACAGCGGCACGGTCATCGCCTCGTTTGCACCGGTTAAGGCGTATCAGAGTGTTGTGATCAGCTCGCCGGAACTCGAAAACGGCGCGACCTACACGCTCTACAGCGGCGGCAGCGTCAGCGCGGGCGTGCTCACGGGAGGGACGGAGGTTGGCTCCGTCTCTCTCTCCGGGGTATCCACGACGGCGGGCTCCGGCGCCGGCGGCAGCTTTGGCGGGCAGAACCAGAACGACGGGCAGATGCCGAACAACGGCGACATGAATCCCGGTGGCGGACAGATGCCCGGCGGCGGAGGACGCGGGTAACAAACCCGCAACACCGCTTTTGTGAAATGGAATAGATTGTAGGAACGACGATATGGAAAAAACCAGGACGAAAAAGAAACCATTCCTGCGCAGACACGCATATGCAATCCTGTTTTCTCTGTGTCTGCTGGCGTTGACGGCGTTTGTGCTGCTGGATACGTTCATTCTGCCGCATACCATCACGGTGGAAGCAAGCGCGTCCAGTACGGGCGAAGTCGTCACCGTCAATGCCGAAACGGATACGGCGGAGGAAACCGCGGCATCCGAAACGGCGCCGGAAGAGACAACCGCGGCGGAGGAAACCGCCGCATCGCAGGAAACGACCGTTTCGACCTCAGCGGTGAGCGCTTCGAGCGAACCCGTGATAACGGAAAACAGCTACTCGAGCAGCGACGTGACCATTACGATCACAACCATCCGCGTGGAGGATACGGACGTGCACATTGCCGACGTACAGCTCAGCGGCAGCGCTACGATTCAAACCGCGTTGGCAAACGATACGTTCGGCACAAACATTACCCAGACCACCAGCGAAATAGCGGAGCAGGCAGGCGCGATTCTGGCAATCAACGGTGACTTTTACGGTGCGAACAAACGCGGGTATGTGATTAAGAACGGCGTTCTCTACCGCAGCACCGCCCGCTCCGGCGACGAAACCGAGGATCTCGTCATCTACGCCGACGGCACGTTCGGCATTATCGACGAAACGGAGATCTCCGCCGAGGAGCTGATCGAAAACGGCGTTGTCCAGCTGCTGGCCTTTGGGCCGACGCTGGTGGAAGACGGCGAAATACAGGTGGTCAACGGCGAGGAAATCGCCCAGGCGCGCGTCAGCAACCCGCGAACGGCCATCGGCATCATCGACAGCGGGCATTACATCTTCGTCGTTTCCGACGGGCGCACCGACGACAACGCGGGGTTGTCTCTGCTGGAACTTGCGGAACTCATGCAGCAGTACGGCTGCGTGACCGCCTATAACCTCGACGGCGGCGGCTCTTCGACCATGGTATTCAACGGCGTTGTGGTCAACCAGCCGACGACAAGCGGCAACACGATTTCGGAAAGGGCGGTGAGCGACATTGTCTACATCGGTTCCTAATGTCAAAAGAAACAGGCTCCGGCGGACGGCGCTGGTCTACGGAATACTGACGGCGTTTTGCGGGGTGTTCAGCATCGTTTACCTGCAGTTCAGCTATGGGGAGAGTTCACCGTTTCTCGTGTTCCTCTTTGCGCCGCCGCTGCTGCTGGGGTTCCTCCCGGCGCTCCTGCTAGGGCGTTCGACGGTCAGAATACCGCAGCCGTCCCGGCGGCTCTGGAACTCCGGCGTGGCGGCGCTGACCACCGGGTTTCTCGTGCGGGCGGTGATCAACATTTCCGGCCGCTACACCGATTACGACACGATCTACTGGGCGCTTGCGGCGGCGCTGTTCCTCGCGGCGATTCTCCGCTTTTTAATCGAACGCCGCAGAAAGCAAAGAGCCGCATTGGCATAAGCCTGTTTGAATGCTTATTCGGAAAATCAAAACGCCGCCCGGTCGGGCGGCGTTTTGGCGTGTTGCAGTTCAGCGGTAATAAGGAGACATATGATCCCAAAGCGAGCAGAACCTGCCGTACTTTGCCGCGTAATACGCGGCGCGTTCGCCCTCCGGCTGCTGCACGCGCGCGCGGCGCACCATGGCGTCCGTCGCCTCGCGGTAGCCCGCAAACGCGCCCGCGCCCACGGCGGCGATCACCGCGGCGCCCAGCGCGCAGGCGTCGGATTCCTGCATGAGTTCCAGCGGAACGTTCGTAATATCGCAGATCAGGCTCGTCCAGAGCGCGCTCTTGGCCGCGCCGCCGATCACCTTGAGGGACTTGACCGCGCAGCCGTTTTCCGCAAAGTCCGCGAGTGTTCTGCGTACACCGAATGCGACGCCTTCGAGGATGGCGCGGGCAAAGGCATACGGATCGTGCTCCAGTGTAACGCCCGTAAAGGCCGCGCGGGCATTGGAGTTCCAGAGCGGATAAGCCGCGCCGAGCGGGTAAGGGTAAAAGAACAAATCTCCGATTTCGCGCGCTTTCGCTTCGTGATCGAGCGTGCGGTAATCCACGCCGGGCAGGAACTTGGACTTGTACCATTCCAGCGACACGCCGGAGCCGGAAAGCGAAGCCATTGCGCCGTACAGCCCGTCCACGGGATGGATGGAAGAGGCGATAAACGATTTTGAGTACACAGGCTTGCCCGCAAGCCCCAGCACGACCCAGGTCGTACCCGCGGAGAGCAGCATGTCCCCACTGGTGATGGCGGCAGCCCCGATGGAGGCGCAGTATTGGTCGTGCGCGCCGCTGTAGACGGGCGTGCCTTCCGGCAATCCTGCCAGCTTGGCGGCCTCTGCGGTCAGTCCACCGACAAGCGAGGCGGTTTTTTGAATTTCGGGCAGTTCATCCCGCGTGATGCCGACCGCGCCGAGCATTTGCTCGTCCCAGTCCTCCGCCTGAATATCGAAGAGCTGGCGGATGGCGGCGTTGGTCGGGTCGATCACCGCGCGCCCGGTGAGAAACTCGTTGACGATCTCGATGGTCGAAAGGTACTTTGCCGCGTTCGGGCAGGTGTTTGTTTCGCGTAAATAGAGGATCTTTGCCGCGTCAAGCGTGGGGAAGATGCGCCAGCCGCTCATATGGTAGACGTAGTCGTTGCCGAGAAGATGCTCCAGCGTATCCGCCTGCGCGGTGGCGCGGGTATCCATCCAGGTCAGGGCGTTGCCGATCGGCTTTCCCGCGCGGTCGACCGCCGCCATGCTCGCGCCCTGCGAGGAAACGGAAATTCCTTCGATTTTCAGGTGCTCGTTGCCGGCGACTGCCGCGCGGATGGCCGCAACGCTCGCGGCAATCCATTCGTTTGCGTCCTGCTCCACATGGCTGCCGTTGGCGAGGAGCGCATACCCCTGGTAGCCCTTGCCGAGGACGGTTCCGCTGGTGTCCATCAGGAGCGCTTTGGTTCCGGTCGTGCCGATATCGAGGCCGATGACATACATAATTTTTCTCCACCTTGCTGGATTCCAAAGGACGGTGCCTTTGCTGTATATTATACAGGAAAAATAGAATCTTTTTTATTATTTGCTTTCAGAAATCAATTTTTTTGCCGCTTCGCCTTCCGCAATGCCGAGCACGACGCGGTAGGTTTTGCTTTCGTAAGCGCCGAGAACCGGCACCTCCCCGTTTTGCAAGTCCGCTTTGCGTCCGTTGACCGGGCAGTTGACGGGCTCGATAGCCAGCACGTAGTCGTGCGACTTCATGCACTTCCATTCGAGCAGATACGGCAGCTCCGCGGAATCGAAACGAAGGTACGCCGCAAGTTCGAGTTCGGGGTTATACAGCCCCGCGATTGTTTCACCCTTTGCTTTCGGGCGGTGCCGGAACGTCTGCTGCGGCGCGCCGTCGAGCGGCGCGCTCATGGAAACGCAGTTCATATCTCCAACGTCGCTGAGTTCGCAGAATTCCGACGGCGGGCAGAAGAACACGCTTTGTTCGCAAAGCAGCGGGTAGCCGAAGTTGAAGTGGTAGAGCAGAAACACCGGTTCCGGCACGTCGGATAAATTTGTTATCGTATCGGTTATTTCGATTTCGTTTGCGTTTAGCGTCGTGCGGATGCGGCGGCGCAGTTCGAGATTGCGCCCGTAGAGGCGCGTTTCGCGCATGCGCCCTTCCAGCGAAAGGACGTATTCCTCGCCTTCCCAAGCGCAATCACAGCCAAACGAGTCCGCGCTCTGGTAGCCGATGCGCCCGTGAATCGGATGAACGCAAGCGGGGTCGGTTTCGTCCGCGCCGCCGATGTTGCCAAGCCCGCAGGTGGCGAGCATGCCGCCCGACCAGTAACCGAAGAACTCGCTCGGAATGGGAACGAACGGTTCGCCCGCCGACAGCGCGTTTTTCGACTGGAAGGCGATGTTTACGCCCTGATACGAAAAGTCGAACAAATCCATGCACTTATCCGGCAGAACGGTAAAGCGCAGACCCGCAGCGTTCCAAACCTGCGCAACTCGTTTGCCCGCGGCGTTTCCGCTTTCGAGGCGTTCGAGGCGGATTCCAGCGAGCTGTCCCATATCGCCCAGGTGCTTCAGCAGGTTTTTGTTCATGCTCTGCCTCCGCCCTGCGGAAAGTCAAAGTAGACGCGCTTTGCGTTATCGTAAAACACCGCCTGCTTTTTCTCCTCGTTATCGCCGATGAAATCCAGCGTGGTCTTAAGCTGCTCGTAGATAAAGAAGGTATATCCCGCTTCGTCTTCGGGGTGGATATGCTTGTTCCAGCCGAAGTTTTCGCGGCAGAGGTTGATGTAGGTTCCGTTTTTCCATTCGCGCCTGCCGTGCCAGAGCAGGATAGGAAAGTCCGTGCCGAACAGGATATGATGATAGTCCAGCTCGGCAAACGCCAGCCGGTAGACCGCAGGGTTGATCACCGCCGCGGTGTCGAAACAGAAGCGGTGGATGTCCTCGCCAAACAACTCCAGCGCGCGTTCAAAGTATTCCACGTTGAAGCAGCGCCCAAAGTGCGCAACCACGAGCTTGACGTTCGGGTAACGATCCAGAATGACTCGGATTTCGGCAACGTTTTCCGGCGCGGGGAGCCTTCCCGCGCGGGGCAGATGCATGAGCACCGGCGCGCCGAGCTTGTTGGCAAGCGCGAATTGATCGTGGGTAAAGAACTCGAAAATGCTGACTTCCGCGCCCTTGGTGGCGCTTGCCATGTAGGGGTATGGCTTAAAGCCCGAAAAGCGCCCGTTCCGGAACGTCCGTTCGACCAAAGCCGTATCATATTCCGGCCGCGTGGTCAAAAGCGAACGCACCTCCGCGTGCTCCGTGAGGCGCGAAACGTAGGCGTTGTTGGCGTGGGTGTCCACGTCCCGCAGCGGCCAGGGGAGGGCTATTTTGTATACCTCCGTATCCGGCAGCATGGTTTGGTAATATGCCGCAGCGTCTTCATAGCTCATTAAAAGCCCGCACTCCAGCGCCCAGTCGCCCGCGATGGCTTCCGGGGTGACGCTTTTTACGTGCTCGGGCAGGTCGTAATGCGCGTGCGCGTCGATCAGGCGCGCGGGAAGGCGGCCGTTGAGGTGCTGGGCGTAAAACGCTTCGTCCAGATCTGTTTTATGGAAGTAGCCGTACATACTCTTTCACGCTTTCTACTATAAATTAACTGCATGTTCGCTTTGTAATGGACAAAAATGTTCGCGCCGGTGCTGCCACGCTCTGAATTTTGGATAACTGCCGATTCGGTTTGGTTTTTTGGTGCGCCTGGATGCGCTCGTTCGTGCTTTTTCGCGCAGTATTCCAATATAAAAAAGTGCACGTGGTGCAATGTATAAGTGACGGAAGTGCTTTTTTCTTATTGTAAACGGCGGCATTTCGCTTGTCAACCAGATAAATCATGAAAAATCGTGTTGACATCGTGCAGGACGGTGCATATAATGAGTGCATCAAGGCGCAGTTCACACGGATTATCGATCAAACAATCAGAAAAAGTGCACGCGGTGCAAGTTTACGGAAGGCAAATCGCATGCCAAACGAACAGGATAAACGAATTACGCTCGTCGACGTTGCTAAACGCTCCGGATACGCGCTGCGCACCGTGAAGAAAGTCATGGCGGGCGAAGCGGTTTACGAGCGGACGAGAAGCGCCGTTCTGCACGCGGCGCGCGAACTGGGCTACCAGAAGAACTATGTCGCCAGCGCGCTTGCCAAAGGCAAAGAAACCAAAGTTGTCGTCATCTACAGCGAAACGACAAAGGCGTACTTTCCGGAAGTCGAGCGGGGGTTCCGGCGGTTTGCGGACGACACACGCGATTTTGGTTATGAGCTGGAAATCCGCAAGTGCTTTACCAAGAGCGTGGAAGAACAGGCGGAAGCCATCCGCGCGGTCATTGCGGACGGATCGGTCAACGGCCTGATCCTGCAGCCGCAGAGCGCGACCAAGCTCAACCCGCTCATCGAGAGCTTCACCTGCAGCGGCCGCCCGCTGATCACCTTCGGCGCGGATGCGATGACGGATCACAAGCTCTGCTACATCGGCCCGAACGCTTACAAAGCCGGGCGCATCGGCTGCCAGATCCTCGCCAACTACATCGGCAAGCAGGGCAACGTGTTTACGATCAACCAGGTGCACGAGCACATGCAGACCAAGGAGCGCAAACGCGGCTTTCTGGATATGGTCAAGGAGTACTACCCCGGCATCCACCCGTTTGAGCTGAACATACCGGATAACTCCAACCTCTATTACGAAATGGTCAAGGCCGCCATCGTGGACGAAGGTCTCCGCGGGTTGTTCTGCACGGACGCGGATTCCTATATCGCGGGCGAAGTGCTGCGCGATCTCGGCAGAAAAGACATCGTGGTCGTGGGTTTCGACCTTTCGGACATGGGCGAACAGCTCATGAAGCAGGGGTACCTTAAGGTCATGATCGAGCAGCGGCCGGAGCTCTTTTCCTACCAGGCCGCGCGGGCGATGTTCAACTACCTTTATTATAATGAAACGCCGGAAAAGATTCAGTATTCGGATCTGGCAATCATCACCAGCGAGTGCCTGATGGATTGCTGATAAAACTTATTGGCAGACAAGGCATCGATAAAACGTTTCTTTCCTATTAATCTCGGTTCAGCCGCCCGCTTCTGAAACAACGGGCGAAACAAAATATCCAACCTGAAAAAACATCAACTACACACTTCAGAGAAGAGGGCAAACCGGTGGAAAAAACATCTGGCAGTTCCAAGGTATCCGTCGCGGGCATTTTTCGGAAGATTCTGCAGACAAGAGAATTATCGCTGATCGTCCTGTTGGCAATGATCGTCATTGCGCTGATGTCGTCCACGTCCACGTTCGCGACGTCCGGCAACATTCGCGTGCTGCTGCAGGGCATGAGCGTCGATATGATGATCGCCATCCCCATGGCAATCTCGCTGATTGCGGGTAACATCGACTTTTCGGTCGGTTCCAACCTTTGCCTTTCCAGCGCGATTGTCGGCCTTGCGCTCAACGGCGGCATACCGGCGTTTCCGGCCGTGCTCATCGGCCTTGCGTCCGGCGCGTTTTTCGGCTTCCTCAACGGTGTGATCATCAACAAACTCGGCGTGACCCCGCTGGTTGCCACGCTCGGCACCTGGATGGCGTACCGCGGCATCGCGCTGGTCATCATTGGCGGGCAGACGCTCAGCAACTTTGGCGAGAGCTTCACCATCATCGGACGCGCGACCTGGCTCGGCGTTCCCTCGACCATTGTGTATATGTTCGCGGTGATTCTGGCGGGCATCTTCATAACGAAATACATCAGCTTTTTCCACAACGCGTATCTGATCGGCTCCAACAAGCTCTCGGCAAGGCTCGCGGGCATCAATATTGAAAAGTTCAACTACATCTCCTATATGATCACCGGCATGACCGCGGCGTTTGCGGGCATCGTGCTGGCGGCGCGCCTCGGCAGCAGCAGCCAGAACGCCGGCACGCAGCTGGAATTCCGCAACGTGGTCGGCCTGCTGGTCGGCGGCATTTCGATGGACGGCGGCGAAGGCAAGCTCATCGGCGCGGTGCTGGGCGTGACCCTCATGCAGCTGATCAACAACGCCATCGTGCTGCTCTACCTCAATCCGAGCTACACGCAGGTCATTACGGGCGGCATTCTCGTTCTGGCGGTCGCGGTCGATCAGTTGAGCAAGAGAAGAAAGGTCGCCGCCAAGTAGGCGCGGAAACGAACGGTATGATCGGAGGCAGAACATGACGAATATTGCGGTGCGCCTTTCCGGCATCACCAAACGTTTCCCGGGCGTTGTCGCGCTCAAGGACGTCGGGTTTGAAATCAAGGAAGGCGAAGTACATTGCCTCGTGGGTGAAAACGGGGCGGGCAAATCCACGCTGATCAAGCTTCTGGCGGGCGTGGAGCAGGCGGACGAAGGAACCATTACGCTCTTTGGCAAGGAAGTGAACTTCCGTACGCCGGAGGAAGCGCTGCGCGCGGGCGTAGGAGTCGTGTATCAGGAGCTCTCCAACTTTGTGCATTTGGACGTAGCCACCAATCTCAACGCAAACGACTTTCCGCTCAAGCGCGGGGTGATCGACTACAAGGCGCTTTACAAGCGCACGCGTGAGCATCTGGACGACTGCGGACTGGCCTATATCAACGAAAAGAGCCCCATGCGCGAGCTCAGTCTCGGCACCCAGCAGATGGTGGAGATTGCCTCGCTGCTCGGTCAGGAGGCAAAGGTCGTCATTCTGGACGAACCGACCTCCGCGCTCACCGAAGTCGAGGTGGAAAAGCTCTACGAACTCATCGCCCGCATGAAGCGGCAGGGCGTGACGATCATCTATATCTCCCACCGTCTGGACGAAGTGCTGCATCTGGCGGACACGATTACCGTATTAAAGGACGGCGAGCATGTAATCACATTCCCGCGGGACGAACACACCACCAAGCAGATGCTCGTTCGCTACATGGTTGGCCGCGACGTGGAGTTTGACTACCGTTTGAGCGATACCGTCCAGACGGACGTGCTGCTGGAAGCCAAAGGGCTTTCGAGCGGGGATAAGCTGATGGAAGCCTCCTTTGCGCTGCATAAGGGCGAAATCGTCGGCATCGCAGGGCTGGAAGGCTCAGGCCGAACGGAACTATTGGAAACGCTGTTTGGCTGGCGGCCCGTTACGGGCGGAGAAATCCAGCTGGAAGGCAAAAAGATTCGCGTCCGCAGCCCGATCGACGCGAAAAAACACGGTTTTGCGTATATCACCAAGGACCGCAAATCCCTTGGGCTGTTCCTCAAACAGGACGTCAAGATCAACATCGCCGCGGCGTCCGAGGAGAACTACAAGCGTTTCGGGCTGGTGAGCTACCTCAAAATCGTCGATAACGCAAAACGGTATGTAGACGCCATGCGCATCAAGTGTGCGTCGCTCACCCAGAAGGTGATGAACCTCTCCGGCGGCAACCAGCAGAAGGTGCTGATCTCCATGTGGCTTTCGGAGAATCCCAAGGTGATGCTCATCGATGAACCGACGCGCGGCGTGGACGTTGGCGCAAAGGCGGAAATCCACGCGCTGCTTCGCAAGATTGCCTCGGAGGGAAAAGGCATCCTCATGGTGTCCTCCGAGCTGCCGGAAATTATGGCCTCGTGCGACCGCGTGATCGTCATGTTCGAAGGCCGTATCTTCGGTGTACTGGAAAATGACAAGTCGCTCACGGAAGAGCGGATGATCTCGCTGGCCTCCGGCATGCAGGACTGCGGCTGAAGCGGGAAGGGCGCGGTTGCATCAGGCGGTCTGCCTGATTCATCCGGCCGAACGGACTAAACGCACGTAAAGACAATCGAACCCCAAAAACGCGGAAAAAACGCCCCGCCTGGTATCTTGTTTCCAAAAATTCGCCCGCAAGATCAATTTGATGAGACGAGCGAAGAAAAAACGAATTTGGTTTCCCTTTAACTCAGGAGGAATAACCCCCTAAAAAAGGTTTATGGTTTCCTTTTGAATAAGGAGGAAATACAAAATAAGGAGGTAAGTAAGAATGAAAAAGGCTTCGATTCTACTGGTGGTACTCATGGTGGTTGCACTCCTGGTTACAGGCTGCGCAACGAAAACACCCGCCGCGACGACCGACACCGCGGAAACTGCGACGGCGCTCCCCGGCGAGGGAGAAACCTATGTGGTCATCGGCTCCCTGTTCCAACTCGAGTTCTTTGACGCGCTGAAAGCGGGCGTGTGCGACGCGGCCAACTCCATTGGCGCAACGTGGTACTACGCGGGTCCGCAGGAATTCGTTCCGGATCAGATTTCCCAGGCCATCGACCAGGCAGTTGCCAACAAGGTCACCGGCATCGTTCTGCACGGCCAGTCGCCGGAAACCGCAGCGGCGGTTGACAACGCGATTGCCGCGGGCGTCCCGGTCATCATCGTCAACACGGACATCCCCAGCAACCGCCTCTCGTTCCTCGGCTGCAATCCCTACCAGGCCGGCTATGACATGGGCGAACAGATGGGTCAGCTCCTCAACGGCGCGACCGGCAAAGTCATCATCTCTACGGCGATCAGCGCAGGTCAGCCTTCCGCTCTGGAAAACCTCCGCGGCGCCAAGGAAGCGCTTGCCAACTACGCCGGCATCGAAATCGTTGAAGTAGACGACACGGCGGACGCCAACGTTGCCGCCACCAACATCGGCGCGGCTCTCCAGGCCAACCCGGACGTCGTCGGCATCATCGGTCAGCAGGCTTACACCGCAGTCGGCGCCTGCACCGCGGTTCGTGAAGCGGGCCTCACCGGCAAGATCGTCGTCATCGGACGCGACCGCGACACCGCCACCCTCGAGCTCATCGAAAACGGCGAACTGGCCGCTTCCTATGCGCAGAACTCCTACGTGGAAGGCTTTATCGCCCTCCAGTGGCTGCATGACTATGTCAACGGCGACCTTAAGGTCATTGGCGACTACATCGGCGGCGGCGTGAACCCGCTGCCCAAGACGGTCGACTCCGGCTCCATCGTCATCACCAAGGAAAACGCTTCGCAGTTCAAAGAAAAGTATGTCTGGGAAGTAACCGCAGGCAACTAAAACCAACATCGCTTGCTGTGCGCGGGGGAGCGAGCCTCCCCCGCGCATCGGCTGAGTCAACACAAGAACTGCCAATACCGGATAGATGAGAAAATGAACCCTGCTGACGAGGTAACACATGAAGGTGGATAAGATTGGCCTTTTACCACACTATTTAAAGCTCTATGACGATACCTGCGTCGAGATGCGCCCCAGAATCGAGCGCTTTGCTCGGACGATTTCTCAAGCGCTGGCGGCGGAAGGCTTACACGTTGAGCTTGCGCCGATCTGCCGGCTTAAGGAGGAATTCCAATCCGCGGTCGATGCATTTGAACAAGAGGACGTCGCGTGTATTGTGACGCTGCATCTGGCTTACTCGCCCTCGCTGGAGAGCGCGGACGTGCTTTCGGCAACCAAGCTGCCGTTAATCGTACTGGACACCACGGAGAATTTCGCGTTCGACAACAGCGTGGACGCGGACGAAATCCTCTATAACCATGGAATTCACGGCGTGCAGGACCTCTGCAACCTCCTGCGCCGAAGGAATAAATCGTTTCAGATTTTTGCCGGGCACTATACGGAATCGGACGTGCTCAGCCGCGCCGCACGCGCCTGCCGCAGCGCGATCATCGCCAAGCGGATGCGCACCTCCCGCGTGGGGCTGGTGGGTGACCCGTTCGCCGGCATGGGCGACTTCTATGTGCCGTTCGACGAGCTCAAGCGCGACATCGGTATGGATGTCGTCTGCTACGATGAAGCAGAGGGAGCCGCCCGCATCGCCGCGGTCACCCAGGGCGAAATCGACGCGGAATACACCCGCGACAGCGCGTTTTTTACGCTCGATCCCAGCGTGACAAGGCCGGTTTACGACCGCACGGCGCGCGTTTCGCTTGCGCTGCGCAAGTGGAAGGAAGAAAAAAGATTAACCGCGATGACGGTGAATTTTCTCGCGACCGAAAACTCGAACCCCGCCCTGCCGGTCATGCCGTTTACCGAGTGTTCGCGCATGATGACAGAGGGAACAGGCTACGCGGGCGAGGGGGATGTGCTGACCGCGGCGCTGGTCGGTTCGCTGCTTTCGATCTTTCCGGAGACGACGTTTTCCGAAATGTTCTGCCCGGACTGGAAGGGCAACAGCATCTTTTTAAGCCATATGGGCGAGTTCAATTACCGCATCTGTCAAGGCAAGCCACGGCTCACGGAAAAGGACTTTCCGTTTACCAACGCGGAGAATCCGACGGTCGCGTACGGAACGTTCCGCGCGGGCAAGGCGGCGTATGTCAACCTCGCTCCAAACGGAAACGGCAAATATACGCTGATCTGTACGCGGGGCGAAGTGCTGCCCGCCGTCGGACAGAACCGCATGGACGAGAGCGTCAACGGGTGGTTCCGCCCCAACGCGAACGTGGCGGATTTTCTGGAGCGGTTCTCGATGTGTGGCGGCACGCACCATTCCGCCATGGTCTACGGCGACTGCTGCAAGGAACTGGAAATGTTCGCGAGCTTTATGGGCTTTGCGTTCGAAGCACTGTAAACAGTACGCGTATCACTTGACGGGAGGAAAAGGACAATGACGCCAAGAGAACTGCTGCTCGACACGTTCAGCGGCAAGCGGACGGAGCGCGTGCCCGTTGCGCCGTTTATCTACAACAACCTCGTCAACGAATATAACGGCGGCTCTTCCGCCGACCCGATTAAGGACAGCATTGCGCTCTACAAGCGCTTCGGTTTCGATATCCTCCTGCGCAGCTACATCATGACGGACTACCTCGACGAGAGCTTTGTGAGCTGTGAAACCTGGAAGGTGGAAAAGCAGATCAGGCAGGCCGTCCTCGGCTGGAACGAAATCTGCACCATCACAACGCCGGAACGGGTGCTGCGGCAGACGAAGTCCTTCCGCAAAGTCTCCGAAAACGAAACTGTAGAAGCGACCACGGAGTATTTTATTAAGGAAGAAGCGGACTTCCGGCAATTCGAAAAGTACCAGCCGCCGCTGCCTGTATACGACTGCGCAAAGCTGACCCGTGCGCGTGAGCTCGTGGGCGAAGGCGGGCTCAGCGGCACCTGGATCCACGGCGCGTTCAACATGGTGGGCCTGCATCGAAAACTCGACGACCTGCTCATGGACCCGTATGTGGACGAAGACCTTTACGGCGATATGATCGCATATTTTACCGACCGGCTGATCGCCCTCGTGCCGCAGCTGATCGGTGCGGGGTGCGACTTTATCTCCGTGAGCGGCAACATGGCAAGCGGCAGCATGGCAGGGCCCAGGATGTTTGAAGAGTTCGTCATGCCGCACGAAATGCGCCTCATCGAAGCGATTCACAAGCTGGGCGGAAAGATGATTTACCACAACTGCGGGGACGCGAAATACCTGCTTCCGCTCTATGCCAAAATGGGCATCGACATGTACGAATCGCTCACCGAAGCGCCGTACGGGGACACCGTGCTGGCCGACGCGCTTTCGATCATCCCGCCGCCGACCGTGCTCAGCGGAGGCGTAGATCAGATTTCGTTTCTCAAGGTGGCAACGCCCGAGCAGGTGCGCGAGCGCGTAAAGACCGTGCTGGAGCTGGCAAAGCCGCGCGGATCGTTTATCCTCGCCGCGAGCGACTATTTCAGCGAAGGCACACCGCCGGAAAACCTGCATGCGCTTGCCGACGCGGGCTTTGAATTTGGAAAGTATTAAATATCAATACAACAAAAAAGCAGGCACCGCCTGCTTTTTTGTTGTATTGGTTATAAAACTAATTTATCATCGACTTCGTCGCTGCCGCTGACGATCGAGAAGCGGCTAAGCAGCGATTCCACGGTGAGCTTCTGCTTTTCTTCTCCCGCAATATCCAGAGCAATGCGCGCTTCGTTCATCATGACCAACCGGTTGCCGTGCTTGATCGCGTCCCGCATGTTGTGGGTCACCATCAGGGTCGTAAGCTTGCTCTCTTCCACAATCTGATCGGAGAGAGAAAGCACCTTCAGCGCGGTCTTGGGGTCGAGCGCCGCGGTGTGCTCGTCCAGCAAGAGGAGCTTCGGCCGGCTCAGCGTCGCCATCAAAAGCGTCAGCGCCTGCCGCTGTCCGCCGGAGAGCAGTTTCACCTTCGTGGTCATGCGGTCTTCCAGTCCGAGGTCGAGGCGCGCGAGCTGTTCGCGGAAAAACTTCCGTTCGTCGCCCGTAATCTGCCATTGCAAACCGCGCTTTTTACCACGTCGCAGGGCGAGCGAAAGATTCTCCTCAATCCAGAGGTTGCCCGCCGTGCCCATCATGGGGTCCTGAAACACGCGTCCCAGCAGCGCCGCGCGCCGGTATTCGGGTGTGTTGGTCACGTCCGCGCCGTCGATGAGGATTCTGCCGCGCGTGGGTAAATACGCGCCGGAAACGCAGTTGAGCAGCGTGCTTTTGCCCGCGCCGTTGCCGCCGATCATGGTCACAAAATCGCCGGGTTGGATATGCAGGCTCACGTCGTCGAGCGCGGTTTTTTCGTTGACGGTGCCGGGATTAAAGACAATGGAAACGTGTTCGAGCTTCAGCATGTTTTCCGCCCCCTTGCCGCGCGGTCGCGCACCCATTTTTGTATGGTCGGAAGCGAAAGCGCAAACGCCACCGTGATGGCCGTAAAGAGCTTGAGGTCGTTGGCAGGCATGCCGAGGCGGAGGACGCCCGCGATGATCACGCGGTAGACCACCGCGCCGCAGAACACGCTGACAAGCGAGCGCAAGAACGTCCGCCGCCCAAAGAGCACCTCGCCGATAATCAGCGAAGCGAGACCGATGACGATGGCGCCCGTACCCATCTGGATATCCGAAAACGACTGGCTCTGGGCGATCAGCCCGCCAGAGAGGGCGACAAGCCCGTTGGAGAGGATCAGCCCCAGCCGCTTCATTTTGTCGGTATCGACGCCCTGCGCGCGCGCCATGCTGGGGTTATCGCCCGTGGCGCGGACGGCGCAGCCGATCTCCGTTCCAAAAAACCAGTAGAGCAACAGAAACACGACCGCAACGAACGCGGCGGCAACCGCGATGACCGCGACGTTCTTGTTCCAGCCAAGCGTTTGCGTAAACGGCGTAAACACCGTGCTTTGCTTGAGCAGCGAAACGTTCGCCTTGCCCATGACATGCAGGTTGACCGACCAGAGCGCGATCATGGTCAGAATACCGGAGAGCAGCGCGGGTATTTTAAGCACCGTATGCAGGATGCCCGTTATGAGCCCCGCCGCCATGCCGCCCGCAAACGAGAATAGCAGCGCCAGCAGCGGGTTGACCCCGGCGGAGATGCTCACCGCAGCGATGGAAGCGCCCATAGTGATGCTCCCCTCGACGGACAAATCCGCTATATCGAGAATACGGTAGCTGATGAATACGCCAAACGTCATCAGCGCCCAGATCAGCCCCAGACCGACAGCGCCGGTCAATTCGTTCCACATGTTAGTTACCTCAAAGCGAAAGTTGGTTTTTTCCTGCCGAATTCAGGCAAGCGCCGCGCGGGTGTTCCGCGAGCGCCTGCCTGAACGAATTGGTTCTTATAAGGATGCGCCGTTGGTTATGCCGCGGGCAGAATGGCGGACTGGTATTTTTCGGGGATGGTGAGACCGATCGCCGCGGCGGTTTCGGCGTTGAAGGCGGCGTCGAAGCCGGTTGCGAATTCGATGGGCATGGTGGAGATATCCGCGCCTTCGAGCAGGATCTTCAGCGCCATGAGGCCCGTCTGGTAGCCAAGGTCATAATAGTTGATGCCGAGGGTCGCAAGACCGCCCGCGGCAACCATGTTGGATTCGCCGCAGATGACCGGAATCATGGCGGTGTTGGCCACTTCCGCAACGATCGGCATGGCGGAAGCGATCGTGTTGTCCGTCGGGATGTAGATCGCGTCGCACTGGGTGACGAGCGACTGCATGGCCTGCTGGACGTCGTTGGTGGAAGTCACGGTGACTTCGGTATACGTCTTGCCCGCGGCTTCGATGGCTTCCTTAGCGATGGCCGCCTGAAGAACGGAGTTGTCCTCACCGCTGTTGTAGATGCAGCCGATGGTTGCGGCGTCGGGATACAGCTCGAAGAGCAGCGCGATCTGGTCGGCAATGGGGTTCATGTCCGACGTGCCGGAGACGTTGCCGCCGGGCACTTCGTTGGAGTTGACGAGCTTGGCCACTTCATAGTCGGTGACCGCGGTGCCGAGGATCGGGATGGTTGTGGTCTTGCTGGCCATGGTCTGCGCAGAAGGCGTCGCGATAGCGAGGATCATATCCACGTTCGCGCTTACGAACCGGTCGCCGATGGTCGAAAGGGTCGACTGATCGCCCTGCGCGTTCTGGACGTCAAAGGTGACGTTTTCGCCTTCGACAAGCCCGTTGTCCGCCAGCGCCTGGATAAAGCCTTCGCGGGCGGCGTCCAGAGCGGCGTGTTCAACGATTTGTACGATGCCGATACTGTAGGTTTTTGCTTCTTCCGGCGCTGCGGTGGGCTCCGCGGTCGCGGTTGCTTCCGCGGGCGCTTCGGTGGCTTCCGCGGCGGGCGCGGTTGCGGTGCAGCCGGCGGCCAGGGCGAGCAGCATCAGGATGCTGAGCAGGATGGCAATAGTCTTTTTCATCATTGTGATTCCCTCCATTTTTTGTCATGCTCTATCTCCGCCGTAACCGCGGGGATAAAAAACGCCCTTTTCCGAATGGTTTCGGAAAAGGGCGATAAAATCGCGGTACCACCTTTTTTCTCCCTCTGCCTTGCGGCGAATCAAGGGACTCGGTCGGCGGTCATAACAACCGCCCCGCGCTGTAACGGGCGTACCCGTATCGGTCTACAGGAGAAGCGGGACCGCTCTCTTTCAACCATCGGCTCTCGGGATGAATTCCGCATCGCCCTTGCCGCTTTCTTCCACCAGCCGAAAGCTCTCTTGGCGCAAAATCCGATGCGTACTTATTCCCGGTCGCTGCCTTTTTCGTGTTGAGGCGAATTATAATATATGATATATGACTTGTCAAGCAATAATTTGCGTTCCGGCGGCCGTTTTCGCAGGCCGGAGCGCGCGCGTTGCCGAAGAAAACGAAAAGTGGGTGTAAAAGTTTGTTGATATTGTGCTCAATTCAGACCGTTTTCCGAAAGGAGCCAGCCGTTTACCCAAAAGGCCGCTTTTTAAGCGCGGGGAAAGATGATATGATAACTTATTAATATATGCAACGATGAAACCGTGTTGAAACAAGAAAAATACAACCGATATGGGAGCAAATGCGTTTTGAAAAAAATACCGGCTTCCCGATTTGACGAGTTTTATCTTTCGCTCTCGGACGAGGACCGTTTGGCGCTGGACGCTTTTTTTGCGCGTGTGAGCGACCGCCTTGCGCTGGATCAAACCAGCAACCGGGCGATGGTGCGGGATTTTCAGGAAGCGGTCTATTGGTACGTTTCCCACGAAACTCCCTTGGAATGCGCGCTGAGCCAGCTCGATCCGGTTAACCTCGGCGGATACTACGCGCACCCCGCGCTGCTTTGGTATCCGCTGGACGACGCGGCAAAGATCTATCCGCTCTCGATGAAACACAACAGCATGGCGGTGTTCCGCATTTCGATCTGCTTAAAGGAAGCGATCGTGCCCGCGCTGCTGCAGATGGCGCTTACGTTTACCATCAAGCGGTTTCCGAGCTTTGCCACCACGCTGAAAAAGGGGTTTTTCTGGCACTATCTGGACGCGGCGAAGCGGCGCTTTTTCGTTGAGCCGGAAATCGATCTGCCCTGCCAGCCGCTGGACGTTTCCGGCAGCGGGTCGCAGACGTTTCGCGTGCTGTATTACGAAAAACGAATCAGCGTGGAGTTCTTTCATGTGCTCACCGACGGAACGGGCGCCATGGTGTTTTTAAACACGCTGATTGCGGAGTACCTGCGCCTGCTTGGAATCGCGGTGCCGTTTGGTGGCGGAGTCAAGGACATCAACGCCGACCCGCTCGCGGAAGAAACGGAAAACGGGTTTACAAACGCGGAAACGGCAAAGCGCGCTTCCGGCTTTGTCAACAAATCCGCCGTGCAGATGAGCGGAAGGCTCTCCGTTGCAAAACCCTGCCGGATCCTGCATTTTCATCTGGACGCGGAGCGGCTCAAGGCGGCGGCCAAGGCGAAGAACGCGTCTTTGACCGCGTATATTCTCGCTCTGATGTTTCTTGCGCAAAGAAACGCAACGGATGAGCAAGCGGGGGATGTTGCCGTTCAGGTCCCCGTCAACATGCGAAAATTCTACCCTTCCGGCACGCTGCGGAACTTTTCGCTCTACTGCGGCGTGCGCCTGCCGTTGCGGTCGATTTCCAACCTGGACGCGATTCTGCCGGAGATCACCAAACAGCTGGAAACCAAGGCTTCCGAAAGTGCGATGAAGGAAATGATGAGCGCAACAAAGCGGATGACGCGCTCGCTGCGCTTTGTCCCTTTGTTTATCAAAAAGCCCGCGGCACGGGTCATCTACGGGTTTCTGGGCGACCGGATCTTCAGCAACACGCTTTCCAACATCGGGGTGGTGCGTTTGCCTGATGAGATGACGCCGTATGTGGACCACTACGAGATCATTCTGGCCAGAAGCACCCTGAACCGCGCGAGCTGTTCGCTGGTGACGTTCCAAAACACGACGACGCTTTCGATCGGCAAGTTCACCGCCGATCCTTCGTTTGAAGAGTCACTGTATCGCCTGCTCGCCGCCGAAGGGGTGGAAGCCGTCGTGGAGGGGAGCAGACTGTATGAACGTTAAAATCGTCTATCCGGTTGTGGAGAAAAAACTCATTCGCACCTACGAGTTCCGGCGCTGGGTGCGTTGGCTGTTCTTTTTAACCGCGTATGCCTGCCCGGTTATCAACATTGCCTCCGGCGGGCACGCCTGGAGCATCGTGGTGATCTGGTCGCTGCGGTTCATCTGGTCGTTTACGTTTTCGCCCGACATGGTGGAGTATAACCGCATCAGCCAGACTTCCAAACTGATCGCCTACTCCTGCATCCTGATGATATTGATCGATACGCTTCTTTCGCCCGGCTGGGCGATGTTTGTCGTGCCGCTCATCTGCACCGGCGGGCTGATTTTCATCGGAATTTTGTTTTTCTCCGACCTGAGCAAGCAGCGGCAGAACATCATGCCAATGCTCTGGCTGGTCTTTGCCTCCATCCTCGCCATCTTCTCTTCGCTGGTCGGCTGGCCGGACAGAAACTGGCCGATGACGGCGCTGGGCGCTACCGCGCTGGGGATATTGGTGCTATGCGTCGCGGTTCTCGGCCAGAGCCTTTTGCTCGAAATGAAGAAAAGATTTCATACCATATAGCGCTCGCATTGGTTTTCGTGTTGAAACACTTCGCAAAAAACAACCGTCTTTATAGCGCTCGCTTTGGTTTTCATGTTGAAACACTTCGCAAAAAAAACAACCGTCTTTGACCGGCATTGCGGTCAAAAAACGATTGGCTGTGTTTGGTCTACGTTTTTTATTCTCAGGCGATCAGGCTCATGCACCAGGCGCGGCGCGGAACGATCGCTTTATGGCGAACGCCGCTCTGGAAGGCATAGCGCTCGGCGGTAAAGGGCGAAAACAGCAGCGCGGCGCGAACCGGTTTCTGCGCGGCTGCCGAAAGCGAAAGCAGCGTGCGGATGGATCCGAGGCAGACGGAGAAGGCATACTGCACGTCCGTTTGAAAGCAGCGTTCGGCGGATTTGTACTCGTGCTTCAGGCGAAAAATCTCCTGTACCGCTTCCCTGGCGTTCTTTGCCTGCAGATGCGCACCGGTGGGGAGCAGGCACTCTTCCACGGAATAGTGATCGCGAAAGTAGTCGTCGAGCGCCTGCTCATAGATGGAATGGCGCGCGAGATTCTGCTGGAATTCGCGGGAATGCGCAAAGCAGAAGTAGTCCGTCAGGTAGTGGCAGAGGATGCCAAGCCGCAGCGAATACTCCAGAGGAATTTCTGACTCGGGCAATACGCGCTGAGCTGCGAGCACACCGGTAAAGAGGTTGATTTCCCGCTGGCACTTCATGGTAAAATGCGGAGCCAGGATGAGTTCCGGCAGGTAGTCCGGCAAAAGGTTGCCCAGTACGAACAGATCCTTGTCCAGTTGAATTCCTTCCTGCTCCAGTGCGGAATATAACAGGTAACCCATCGCGTGATGCGAAGCAGACTTCATTCTTCTCTCCTTATCGTTTTCTAGGCTTTTCTTCTTTATCGAATTCATCATACCGCCGGATTGTATTGAATAAATAAAGAGAAAGTCAAAGTTTATGCAGAATTGCATCGTATGCGAGACGCGTGTTTTATCTGCTTTCCCTTGGAGTGCAGGCGGAGTGCGTGATTGTATACTACCTTTTTGCTATGCCGCGCGGCGCGTTTTATGGTAAAATAGCCGTACGTCCGTTTTTTACAACGGTGGGCGAAACGGAACGAACATTCTGCCAAGGAGAAAACATGGAAAGCTGTGTACAAATCCTGTCGAGGGAATTCAATAAAAACGAAACGCACGTGCAAAACGTCGTTTCGCTGATTGACGAAGGATATACCATCCCGTTTATCGCGCGCTACCGCAAGGAGATGCACGGCACGATGGACGATACCGTCCTGCGCGACCTTTCGGACCGGCTGGCGTACCTGCGCGGCCTTGCCGAACGGCGCGAGGAAGTAAAAAAATCGATCGCGGCGCAGGATAAACTCACCCCCGAACTGGAAAAACTGATCGACGAGGCAAAAACGCTCGCCGAGGTGGAGGATATCTACCGGCCGTATAAGCAAAAGCGCCGCACGCGCGCAACTATCGCCAAGGAAAAGGGGCTGGAGCCGCTGGCGCTGGTTCTGTTCGAACAAAAGAAGGATCTGCCGCCGTTGGAAACGCTCGCCGCGGCGTATGTGGACGCGGAGAAGGGCGTTGCCAGCGTGGAAGAAGCGCTGGCCGGCGCTTCCGACATCGTTGCAGAAATTGTCTCGGACAGCGCGGAGATCCGCCGCCGCCTCCGCGAGAGCATCACAAAGACCGCGAAAGTCGGTTCCGAAGCCGCAAAGGAAGAGGATTCCGTCTACAGCCTGTATTATAAATTCGAACAGCCGCTTACCAGACTCCAGAGCCATCAAATCCTTGCGATTAACCGCGGCGAAAAGGAAGGCCTGCTGAAGGTTGCGCTGGAAGTCGAGCGCGACCTCGCGCTGGGTATCGTGACCCACGCGGTAGTCAAGCCCGGTTCGCCCGCAACGGAGTTTGTTCGCCTTGCGGCGCAGGACGCTTACGACCGCCTGATTCTGCCCTCCATGGAGCGGGAAACGCGCGGCACGCTGACGGACACGGCCTGCGAGGGCGCAATCCATAACTTCGCCATCAACCTCAAACCGCTCTTGATGCAGCCGCCGGTCAAGGGGCATGTCACGATGGGACTTGATCCGGGCTTCCGCAACGGCTGCAAAGTGGCCGTGGTCAGCGCAACCGGTAAGGTGCTGGACACCGCCGTGGTGTATCCGACGTTCGGCGAGCGGCAGAAAAACGAAGCCATCGCCTCGCTCGAAACGCTGATTCACAAGCACCATGTCGAGCATATCGCCATCGGCAACGGTACGGCCAGCCGCGAAACGGAGCAGATGACCTGCGAACTGATCGCAAAAACGCCGGGCGTCAGCTATATGATCGTCAACGAGGCGGGCGCTTCCGTATACTCGGCCAGCAAGCTCGCCGCGGAGGAGTTCCCGCAGTACGATGTGAACCTGCGTTCCGCCGTCTCCATTGCGCGAAGGCTCCAGGATCCGCTCGCGGAGCTGGTCAAGATCGACCCTAAGGCTATTGGAGTCGGTCAGTACCAGCACGACATGCCGCAGAAACGCCTCAGCGAAACGCTCGACGGCGTGGTGGAGGACTGCGTCAACGCCGTGGGCGTGGACGTCAACACCGCGTCGCCTTCGCTGCTCAAACAGGTTGCGGGTCTCAACGAAACGCTCGCCAAAAACATCGTCGTCTACCGCGAGGAGAACGGCGCGTTCACCTCCCGCAAGCAGCTGTTAAAGGTGCCCAAGATGGGGCCGAAAGCCTTTGAGCAGTGCGCGGGGTTTTTGCGCGTGCCGGAGAGTAAAAACGTTTTGGACAATACGGGCGTGCATCCGGAGAGCTACGCCGCCGCGGAAAAGCTCCTTGCGCTCTGCGGTTATTCGCTTGCGGACGTTGCCGCGGGCAAGATTACCGACCTTCATGAGCGCGTCAAGCAGCTTGGCGAGTCGAAAGCGGCGGAGGCCTGCGGCGTGGGTCTGCCGACGCTGCGCGATCTCGTAAAGGAACTGACCAAACCCGGCCGCGACCCGCGCGACGAGCTGCCAAAGCCCGTCCTGCGCACGGACGTGCTGGACATCAAGGACATCGTGCCCGGCATGATTCTGACCGGGACGGTGCGTAACGTCATCGACTTTGGCGCGTTCGTGGATATTGGCGTGCATCAGGACGGCTTGGTGCATATTTCGGAAATCGCCAATCGCTTCGTCAAGCATCCGTCCGAGGCCGTGTCTATCGGCGACGTGGTCAAGGTGCTTGTCCTCGGCGTCGACCCGGTCAAAAAACGCATTTCGCTTTCGATTAAGCAGGCGTCAGAAAAGCAAAACTAGCTTGCTGTTTAAGCGGCGCGCCCGTTACGCGGGGATTGTGCTGATACAAAAAATTGCGTATGCTGATGGGGAGGGCAAAAGCACTCCCCGTTTTTTTATTATTTTTTGAGGCGGCAAATGCAAAAAGAGAAGAAGGTATTCAAACCGAGTATCGCCGTGCTGTCCGCGCTGGGTGCGGCGGTTCTTTACGCGCTCAATATCCCCGTATCCAAGCTGCTGCTGCGGAGCGTTTCCCCGGCCATGCTCGCGGGGTTTCTCTATCTTGGCGCGGGGATCGGGCTCGGATGCGTCTCCGCCGTCAGGCGGGTGATTCGCGGGCGCGGGGACATTGCGCCGCTGACGGCAAAGGAACTGCCGTATACGCTCGCGATGATCGCGCTGGATATTCTGGCGCCGATCCTGCTCATGCTGGGGCTCAAGACCGCCGCTGCGGATACCGCTTCGCTGCTGGGCAGCTTCGAAATCGTTGCAACGGCCATGATCGCAATGCTGTTCTTTTCCGAGGTGGTTTCCCGCCGCCTTTGGATCGCTGTCGGGTTGATTACGCTGGCTAGCCTTGCTCTCTCGCTGGAGAGCGTGGAGCAGTTTACGTTTTCGCCCGGTGCGCTGCTGGTGCTTGCGGCGTGCGTCTGCTGGGGGTTGGAGAACAACTGCACCCGGAAACTCTCTCAAAAGAGCGCGGCTGAGATCGTTACGGTCAAAGGGCTGTTCTCCGGCGCGGGGTCGCTGATCGTTGCGTTGATCCTCGGCGAGCCGTTTCCAACATTTCAAATGGCGTTTTTCGCGCTTTTGCTGGGGTTTGCCGCGTTTGGGCTGAGCATCTTTCTGTATATCCGCGCGCAGAAGGAGCTTGGCGCTGCCAAGACTAGCGTGTATTACGCCGCGGCGCCGTTCATCGGCGTGTTGTTTTCGCTGGTGATCTTCCGCGAGTTGCCGGGCTGGCGCTTTTTGCCCGCGCTGGCGCTCATGCTGGCAGGGACGTATTTGTCCGCCACGGACACGATCCGCCTGCAGCATACGCACGCGCATTCGCATGTCCATACGCACGCGCACGTTCACGGCGGCGTAACGCATACCCATCCGCACGAACACGCGCATACCCACCTGCATACGCACGGGTCGAATCCCGCCGAACCGCACGACCACGCGCACGCCGCGCTGGAGGGGCATGACCACGTTCATGCGGATTTGGAGAAAACGGATAATCTTCCCGGGAACTCCTGACGAACATACGCAAACGGGCCGCCCTGCCGGGCGGCCTTGCTTTATTCGTGGCAAGTTTATTTTAAAGCGGCTTTCTTTTTGGAGGAGAGAAGACTTTTTGCGGCGAACCCCGCCGCCGCGAGCATCAGCAGGGGCAGCGGCAGAACCGGCGGGCAGGGATCGACGAGAATGCCGCCGGTATAGAATGCCGCACCTGCAGTAAGAGAAGTCTTGATATCCATAGTTAGCTCCTTTCGGCGGCGAAAAACCACGGGTATGAGAGAAAAGCGCGAAAATTCTTACAAACGGCGGGTTAACGGTTGCCGGAAGACAGAGAGGTATAAAGCTCTTCACACTCTTTTTCTTCTTTCTTCTTCTCGGCGTATTTGTAGAGTTTGCTCGCCCCGTATACCACGCCGACCGCGGCCAGAATGGGCACAATCACCGGCAGCGTTGACGGGTTGTTGCGGATGGCGCCAAGTAAATGAATCGCCGCGCGGCTCATTTCAGATTGCATACTCATAAGGGAAAACCTCCTTGTTCTTGATGGTGCCATTTTCGCATAATGTTCTTTTATTCGTGATGATAATTTGTAGACTGTCAAAGGGGAAAAATAAGCTATATGTTCCGCGGGAAAATAGAGAAGCCGCCTCGTTTGGGAGCGGCTTGGAGAGAAAGTTGTTTCTTTTGCGCGTTGCCGTGCAGAGCGGGCTGAACGTCGTTGTGCAAGATTGTTATTCCGAAAGGCGGGCGGAGGCTTCGGCCTGCGTCCTTGCGATGGTTTGCCGGTGCTGTTCTACGCCGCAGGCAACGGCGGTGACGGCCAGAATCGGAACAGCGATCACCCACGCTTCGGGGTGAACGATCAGCGCGCGGAGCGCCTTTGTGCCGAGATTGATTATTGTTCCCATCATGTTGGTTACTCTCCCTTTCTTTGTTGGCATCAGCATACCGCGAATAGGAAAAAGAGGGGATGATCTTTTATCGACTGCGAAAAAAAGCCCTCGCGGCGGTTGACCGGAGGGCGGGGGATTGATGGTTAATTGTGTTTGTAGCGGTAGACGGTGCGGGTTTCAACGCCCACATAATCAATCGGTTCCGAAAAACTCGGGCGGGAAGCGGATTTGGTGCCGTCTACCCAGGAACCGGCGTCCGTAATATACTGAGGTGCCTCGCGCGACTCACTTTCGATAACGCCGTAGCCGTAGACAATAGAGAAATCAAACGTCCAGTCTGTCCAGGATTGTCCCGATTCCGTCTCGATCAGCGCACGATACTGTACTCCTTCAGTATAGTAGTAATTGACTTCCCTGTACTGATTTTTACTTTCAATCGTATAAGCCGGAGCCGAAATTCCGCCAGGCAGGTTAGTTGACCAGTTCGACCAGTCGGTTGCGGTACCGGGCGATGAAGGCGTCTTTGGCGTGGACGTCGGAGCAACCGTTGATGTGAGCTTCGGCGTGGACGTAACCTTGGGCGTGGTAGTTGGCTCGTTGCTTTCTTCTCTCGCGGAACCGCCAACAGGCGTAACCGTCGGTTCCTGCGTCGGGGTTACATCCTCCTGCGCAGGGGTAGCCGCCGCGCTGATTGCGGTTGCCGGCACTTCCTGCGTGCTGCTGAGTAGAGAAACGTTGGTTCCGCCTTCTCCATCCGAATCATGCGCGCGCTCGGATGCGTTCGAATTGGCGAGAATCTTTCCAACAAGGCTGTTTTCATCGTAATCGCCAGTCACTGCCGCCCTGGCAAAAAACACCGTTGCACTGATGAGAACCAGCGACACGGCGCCCAGCGCGATCCACTTCGGCGTGCTCCACCTGCGGGCACTGCCTGCCGTGGGAACCGGTTGCTTTGCTGTTTTCGGCTGCTGTGCGGCCTTTTTAGGAGTAACGGTGTTGTTCTGTCTGCGCGGCTGTTTGAGCGTTATACCCGCAGCGTACTGCTCCGAATAGAGCGCTTCGTAGAGCTCGATCACGCTCTGATAACGGGATGTCTGCAGCACCGCCATGCCGTTAAGCAGCGCTTTTTCGCGCGCGGGTTCGATGGCGGCGCCGAGCGAGGAAGGCGCTTGCAGCTCGTCCGCGCGGAGGCGCTCCACCGACTCCGGCGGGGTGACGCCGGTAATGGCGCGGTAGATCGTTGCGCAGAGCGCGTAAACATCCGACCAGGGCCCTTGAATCCCGCGCGTGCGGTATTGCTCTTCCGGCGCGTAACCGGGCTTGAGCAGAACGGAGAGGCTGCGGTTGCCGCTGTCGGCATAATCCCGCGCCGCGCCAAAGTCGAGCAGCTTGACGTTGCCTTCCTTTGTGACCATGATGTTGTCCGGGCTGATATCGCGGTGAATGATGCCTGCGTCGTGCACTTCCGAAAGCGAGCGCATGAGCGGCTTCATCATCTCCAGCACGGCTGCGGCGGGGAGCTTTCCGCCTGCGTCAATCAGCATCTGCTTGAGCGTCTTGCCCTCGACGAACTCCATTACGATATACGCGGTGTTGTTTTCGAGGAAGAAATCCTTTACCGCTACGATCCCCGGCAAGCCGTAGAACTTGGCAAGGCTCTTTGCTTCATCCACAAAGCGGTCGCGCCCAGCGGCAAAGAATGCCGCTTTGTTTCCCACATAGGGCAGCACGGAAGAGGTGGCGTTATGCTCGCGCGTGACGAAGCCCATGGGGTAATATTCCTTGACGGCAATCTTGACGCCGAGGTTAAGATCCCACCCTAGGTACGTAATGCCAAAGCCGCCTTCGCCGAGCACACGCCCGATGAGGTACTTTCCCGCCAGAATGGTCTTGAGTGGCAAATGGTGCGGGGAAGCGGCGTACTGTTTGCTGTCGAATCCGCAGAACGGGCAAATTCCTTCTCCCTTGTTTTCTCGCATGCATCCCATGCAAATAGAATCTGTGTTAGCGATCTCCATGAGGCACCCTTTCCGATCTGTAACTTGAATTCGTTTATTCGGGAAACGATCCGGCGGTTTCTTGAAGCGATTTGGCAAAACCCTGTCGAGTTTGACTGCTTAGAACCGTCAATTTTGAACCAGTATACACAAAATACATTGTTTGTGTGTGGATTTTATCAAAATTTTTCACGGTTCCGCGACAAAACGGATGCCGAACTGATTGGCGTATGCTTCCGCCGCGGAACCCTCTGCGCCGTGGATGGTAAGCTGCGGGGTAACGGCAAACGCGTCGTCGGCAATGCTGGTGACGTTTGCGGGAATGTAGACGAAAGTCAGCAGCGGGCAGCTCGTGAACGCGCCGGACTCGATGCGCTTGACGCCGCTGCCAAAGCGTAAGGAACGGAGAGCGGGGAAATCGCAGGACCCAATCGAAGACGCAGCCTCGATCGTCAAATTTTCCAGTGCGTCCGCGCCGTCAAAGTCATAACTGCTCCAGCTGAGTAAACCGCTTCCGACGGAGAGCGTTTTAAGGTACGGATTGTACGTGAACGATTCCATCCCCACGGTGGTCAAGCTGTCGGGCAGGGTGATACTTTCCATTGCGCAATGGTAAAACGCGTGGTCACCGATCGTCTCGAGCCCGTCCGGGAGTACGATGTCCGTTAGGTTGGAGCAGCCGGAAAACGCGTTTGAGTCGATTTGCTCCAGCCGCAGCGGAAGCGAAACGCTCTGAATTCTCTCATTCGAGTCGAACGCCTGATCGCCGATGCGCAACACGGGCAGGCCGCCGATATACGACGGGATGACGACGTTTTCCGCGCGCCCGCCATAGCCGATGATGGTGACGCCGCCGTTTTCGCGTTTGAAATAGAAATTGTATGCGTGCTCCCAAAGCGTAACGTCGTCAAACTTCAGGCCGCTGGACGCAGCCGCTTGTTGTGCCGCAGTGTTCGGAAAGCCGATGATCGTCAGGTTGGGGCATGTGTTTTTTACATTCTCAAATAGGCTGCCAACGAATGCGGATGGGTCTATCGATTGAACTCCTTCCGGAATGTACAGCGTCCTCAAGGCCGTGCAGTTTGCAAAAGCGCTGTTTCCGATTGAACGGACAGTGCTTGACAAGCGCAGATGTGTGATATTACGACAGTCGGCAAAAGCGTACTCGCCGATGGAGATGAGCGTAGCGGGAAGCGTTACGCTCTCCATTCGTCCACAATCCAGAAAAGTGTAGGCTTTTATTTCCGTGACCCCGTCCGGGATGGAGATGGAAGCCAGCGACCAGCACATATCAAAAGCGCACTCTCCGATTGACCGCAGCGTGCTGGGCAGATCGACGCTTTCGAGCGCAAAACAGCTCCAGAACGCGTTGTCCTCGATGGTGAGAAACCCTTCCGGAAAGCGGATGGACTTGAGGTGGTAGGCGTTGCCGAAGGCGCTTTCGCCGATCGAGCGCAGTGTGTCCGGCAGTTCAATGGAGCGCAGGTCATAGTTGAACATAAAGACCGCGTCGTCGATGCGCCTTACGGGGCACCCGCCGAGTTCGGCGGGGACGACTACGTCGGACGCGCTGCCGCGATAGCCCGTAATCACCGCGCCGCCGTTGATGACATAGTAGCGGAACTCGGACGATACGGCGAACTTGATGCCGTTTTCGCTGGCATACTGCTCGGCATAACTTCCGCTTTCGCCGTAGAGCGTGAGATTGTCGGAGCAGCTTTCAAACGCGTTATCCGCAATGCTCGTTACGCTTGAGGGAAGTGTAATGTTGGAAAGCATCTTGCAGCCTAAAAACGCGTAGTCCCCGATAAGGCTTGTGCCTTCCGGAATATTCAGCGCGCTGAGTTTGGCGCAGCCGGAAAACGCCATTTCGCCGATGGAGTTGATCGTGCCCGGCAGATGCACGGATACGAGGTCGTCCTGACCGGCAAAGGCCCGGCTGGAAATTTCGGAAACATCCAGCCCCATCAGGCGTTCCGGTATGGAGAAGCTCGACTTTTTGCCAATATAGCGCACGGCGGAGATGCCGTCCTTAGAAATGGTAAAGCATACGCCGCTCAATGTCGGCAGTCCCATTGTCGCGTTGAGCACGAACAGCCCGCCAACGAGCACGATAGCCGCGCCGACGGCGCAGATATTGCGGATGAGCCGTTTCCGCCAGCGAACTTCCTCCGGAAGCGGCAAGCCGTAGAGCCTGCTGCGCAGCGGTTCCATGCTTGAAATACGCGGGGAAACATGGACGGCGAGGCCGCTTAGTAGCGCGCGCTGCTGGCGGTGCGAGAGGCGTGCGCCGAGTTTGTTTGGCTTAACCAGCGGGTCGCGCCCGGTGCGCAGCACCGCTTCCGGCGGCGCCTGGCCGCAGAGAAGATCGTAAATCGTAGCGCAGAGCGCGTAAACGTCCGTCCATGCGCCCTGTTCGCCATGGGAGTCGTACTGTTCCAGCGGCGTATAACCCTTTCGGAGCAGAATCGTCCGGCTTACGTCGTCGAGGCTGCGCTGGGCTTCTTCCGCCGCGCCGAAGTCGATGAGCCAGGCGGAACCTTCACGGTCGATAAGGATATTGTCCGGACTGATATCCCTGTGCAGAAGCCCCGAACGATGCACCAGAATCAGCGCGTCCAGCACGGGCCGGAGCATGGGCAAAAGCTCGGAAGCAGGCAGCTTTCCGCCGAACTGGTCGGCGAGCTTTCGCAGGCTCACGCCGCGGATGAAGTCCATCACGATATACGCCGTGCCGTTTTCCTCAAAGCAGTCCAACGCGGGCACGACGCCGCGAATGCCGGAGAGCGTTGCCAGAATGCGCGCTTCGCGCAGGAATCGGTCGCGCCCCGCGGCAAACCAGTTTTTGTTCGAGCCGCCCGAAAGAGGGGAGACGCTGTAGGTCTTGCCGCAGTCGCGCCCGGCGGTGAAGCGCGGGAAATACTCTTTAATCGCCACCGGCCGGTCGAGGGTTAGATCCCAGGCGGCGTAGGTGACGCCAAAACCGCCTTCGCCCAGGACGCTGGCGACAAGGTATCGCCTCTGCAGCAGGGTTTCCGGCGGGAGGTGGTGCGGTTCGGGCGCGTATTCGCTCTCAAGAAAGCCGCAGAGTTCGCAGCGCGTGTCTTCTTCCAGCGGGCTCAGGCAGCGCGCGCAGACATGGCGTTCGTCGATGTTCATGAAGATCCTTTCCTTCTGCGGCGGTCGTCAAAATCGCCGCGCGGACAGAAAAAGGTTCGGTTACAGCGGTTCTTCTCCCGCTTCGTCAAGGGTAAGGTTTGCGTCCATCAGCGACATGCGCCTGATGATGCAGTGCAGAACCGCCGCGTCCCTGGAATCCCGCGGGGTGAGCTTGGCTCTGCGGCCTACCTTAAGCAGGTACTGCGTTTCATTAACGTCCAGCTTGAGCACAAAGGCCACGCGCAGCAGCGAGTCGCGGCTGGGCAGGAGCTGCCCGTTCATGATCTTATAGCCTGTGGAACGCTCGGTTCCGGCGGCTTCAAAGAGCTGGGCGGTGGTCATCTCCCGCTCGCCGAGCTTTTTGTTGAGGAAGGAAGGAATTGATTCCAGCGCAACCTGCTTGTCGGGCGGGAGCGGCTCTTCATGCGCCTGCATCCAGGCGATGGCGTATTCGGTGTAGTCGGTTTTTTTGTCGTTTTTTTCCATGGTCGGGGAACTCCTTATATTCCGCGCGGCGCGCGTGATTGGTGCTTGGCCGTATGCGGCCTTGCGAAAATGGCGGAATCAAGCGGCTCCGCCGTAACTTGAGGGCAGTGTTCAGGCCTTCATCAGATAGCTTTCGATGCAGGTGACGATCTTGCCGGGCAGCTTGCCCTGCTGAATCATGCCGATACCGGACGTCACCGTCAGCGGCCAGAGCACGACCATGGAGATGGCCATGACGATGGATTTATCGACCCACTTGCCCTTGGTGATTTCAATCTGCACCTGACGTTCGCCAACAGGGTTGAAGCGGACGAATATGGCTTTATCCATGCCGACAATCTGCTTGAGGTTTCCGTTGCGCACCCGCGCCTGCAGGAATGTGCTGCCGTTTTCCGTGGGGACGAGTTCGGTTTCCATGTTTTCCTGGTTCCTCAAAAAGGAAGCCACCGCGTATGCCATACCGTCCATGGTTTTGCCGCTGCCGAGCGTATAAGTTGCGTTCATTGCCGTACCCTCCGTTTGTTTTGTGTTTGTTCGTCTTTCGACACTGTGATCTTAACAAACACGCGGCATGGGGGTGATGATAAAAAATCCACTGCTTTTTTAGGCACGCGGGCTTTGGCGAAAAAACGCTCTAAATGGTATTTTAATGCCTGTGCGCGGGGAATGGAACCGGAAAAACGGAGGAAAAGCAGATTAATTTCTACTTATTTTCGCGCAATCCTGTCGACGCAAAAAACCTGGCGCGATTTCGTGAAGCATCACTTGCGCTTGCGTTGACAGCCCGATAGTCGTGTGTTAGCATGCCTAAAGAGGCTCATCGGACAAATCAAAAGCTTAGGAGAGCCTGCTCCCGGTTCATTTCTTTCCAATCTTGTTTAATTTCGAGGCGAATTATGCTCAAATACAAACTGCGTTACCCTGTCCTAGGCGCGCACCTGAACAGCATCCGCGCGCGGGTTTACCGCGTGGTTTGCCGGCTGGACGCGGAGATTATGCCCAGCGCGGAGCCGATTCCGTTCGGTGAACTGAGTCAGCATTCGTTTACCTATGCGACTCGCGGCGCTTCGTGGGGGCGAAAGCTTTCCTGCGCGTGGCTGAGGATTTCCGGGCGCGTGCCGGAGGGGCTGAAGAACCCCGTACTGCTCGTGCATAATACGGGAGAAGGGCTTTTGTATACGCCGGAAGGCGAAATACTGGACGGCCTCAGCGACGTTTGGGCGCCGAACGACATCCCGCGCGCCAGCGGAAAATGCGTTTCCCTCCGCCTGCCAGGGTTGACTGCGGGGAAGGCGTTTACCTATTACATGGATTACGGCTACAACGGCATCGTACTCAACGATATCGGGCATGCGCGGTTCTTTGGCGCATTTCTGGCCGAAACAGACGAGCTCGTTTACGCGTATTACTACGACTACGTCACGCTGTTTATTCTGCTTGCCGAAACGGACGATGCTGAGAAGAAGAAGGAACTTTCCCGCGCGCTGGAACGTTCTTACCGGGCGTTTGTCAAAGACGGCGCGGCCGCGGCGCGAGAGGTGCTTGCCGTGCCGCTCTCCAAACGCTCCCGCGACCCGCTCACGTTCAGCGCCGTGGGGCACGGGCACCTCGACCTTGCCTGGATGTGGCCCATCCGCGAAACCATGCGCAAAAGCGCGCGCACCTACGCCATGGCGCTTTCAAACATTGCCCGCTACCCGGACTATCTCTACGGAACCAGCCAGCCCCAGCAGCTGCAATGGATGAAGGAGCGCAATCCTGTGCTCTACGCGCGCATCCGGCAGGCGGTCATCGACGGCAGAATCGAGCTGCAGGGCGGGTTCTGGACGGAGTGCGACTGCAATCTTTCCGGCGGGGAATCGCTCGTTCGGCAGGCCATCTACGGCACGCGCTTTGCCGAGCGGGAGTTCGGCAAGCAGATGCGTATTTGCTGGCTGCCGGACGCGTTCGGCTTTAACGGAAACCTCCCGCAGATTCTGCGCGGCTGCGGCATGGAGTATTTTTCGACCATCAAGCTCGCGTGGAATAAGGTCAACGTTTTTCCGTACCGCTCGTTCGTCTGGCGCGGCGTGGACGGCAGCGAAGTGCTCGTCCATATGCCGCCGGAAGGGGACTATAACAGCGGAGCCGCCGCAAACGGAATCTTCAAAGCCGTCCGGCGGTATCCGGAGTGCTCGCTCGAAACCGCGCTGCTGGTCTACGGCGGCGGCGACGGCGGCGGCGGCCCGCGCGAGAGCCATCTGGAACTCCTTTCCCGCGAGCGCGATCTGGAAGGGCTGCCCAAGATTAAGCTTTCGAGCGCGATTGCGTTTTTTGATTCCCTCAAACAGAAAGCGATTCCGCATTACTACAAGGGTGAACTCTATTTGGAAACGCATCAGGGAACGCTCACCACGCAAGCCGAAAACAAGCGCTACAACCGCCTGATGGAGCGTTTGCTGCATAATCTGGAAACGCTATGCGCGCTCTTTTCGCCGCAGGACTACCCCTACGAAGCGCTGGAGGAAATCTGGAAGGAAGTCCTGCTCTATCAGTTCCACGATATCCTGCCCGGTTCGAGCATCAAACGGGTATATACGGAATCCTGCGCAGGGTACGCCAAAATGGAACAACGGCTGAACGCGCTGATCGAGCAGGTGATACCCAAAGCGGACGCGGTCGCGGCGGTCAACCTCACATCGTTTGCGCGTTCGGAGTATGTTCGCTGGCAAAACGGCTGGCGACGAGCCGAAATTGCGCCATATGCCGCGGCGGAGACCACGCCGTTTGCCGAAGCGCCGGAAGCGCTTAGTTATACCGATACCACGATGAGCAACGGGCTAATGACGCTCACGTTCAATGAATACGGCGAGATTGCCTCCTGCAGGACCGTGGGCGGGCGCGAACTCGCCAAAGGCACGCTTAACCGCCTGACGCTCTACCGCGACAAGCTGACCATCCCCTTCGACGCTTGGGATATCGACGTAAAGTATTATAAAAAGCACAGCCGCAGGCTCCGCGCCGCCGAAGTGGAAATCATAATCGACGGCCCGCGCGTGGTGCGTAAACAAATCTATCGCTTTGGCAAATCCTACATCACGCAGTCGGTCATTCTCGAACTCGACAGCGAGCGCGTGCTGTTTGAAACGGAGTGCAGCTGGCATGAACGCCTGAAGATGCTCCGCGCGGACTTTTACCCCGCGGACTACGGCGATTCTGCCGAATTCGATATCCAGTTTGGCGCCATGGAGCGCACCACGACCGAGCGGGACTCCGTCGAAGCCGCGCAGTTCGAGGTCTGCGGGCAGAAATGGGCTTCTGTTCACCGCGAGGGCAGGGGTTTTGCGCTCGTTAACGACAGTAAATACGGCTGGCGGGTGAAAAACGGCCTGATGAGCCTGAACCTGCTGCGCGCGCCGGTGTATCCGGACAAAACCGCCGACCGCGGCACGCACCGGTTCCGTTACGCCTTCTGCCCGCTGGGCGCGGACAACTCCCGCGCCGTGGAGCAAGCTTACCGGCTCAACAACCCTCTGTTGGTCGGCGGGTACAAGCCGTTCGAAAGCGCAGCAAGCGTGAGCAATCCTGGCGTGGTGCTGGAAACGATCAAGCGCAGTGAGGACGGAAACGCCGTCGTGCTTCGCCTCTACGAATCGCTTGGGCACGAAACGGAAATGAAGCTTTTTACGCGCCTGCGCTTTGAACATGCAGTGTTCTGCGACCTGCTGGAACGTCCGACTGAGAGCGCGGACGTCGAACATCTGCGCTTTCGGCCGTACCAAATCGTCACCATCCGTCTTGAGGGCGGAGCGCTCGATTCCTGAGGGAGTATTCTATTGAATCCCTGTACCCGAAATAGAAGCAAAGGAGAATCATATGGAAGCCAGAACGCCCTCGCCAAGGCTGCAGCGCACGAGCATCGTCGTCGCCGGATTCGGTCAAAACATGGTGCTCACGTTTGTGACCACATTTATCCTCATGTACCTGACACAGTATGCGCATATCACCAAGGAAGGTTTGATTGCCGTGACGGCCATCCTCGCGGGCGCGAAAGTATTCGACGCAATCAACGACCCGGTCATGGGCGTGTTCGTCGATAAAACGCGCTCACGCTGGGGCAAACTGCGCCCGTATATCCTCTTTTCCGCACTGCCGGTGGCGTTCTTTTCGGCGATATTATTCTGCATTCCGAACTTTTCGGAAACCGGGAAACTCATCTTCTTTGCGGTTAATCTGGTGCTTTGGGATTTGGCGTACACCGCTTGCGACGTGCCGTTCTGGGGACTGATCGGAGCTGCGTTTGTCGATCCCGAACGGACGAAGGTAATTTCCTACGTCCGCGCGTTCGGCGCTATCGCGCTGGGGTTGGCGACCCTCGGCGCGCCGTGGCTGGCAAAGCTGCTGAGTTTTTCCAGTGAGACGACGGGAGCGGGCTGGAGCGGAGCCGCTATTTTAATCTCCATCGTCGGCATGGCGATGTTCACGCTCGCGTTTTTCAACACACGCGAGCGCCATCAGCCGCCCGCCGATTCGGTGAGCCTCAAAACGCTGTTTTCCACGCTGGTTCATAATAAACCCCTGTATCTCGTGCTGCTCGGTTCCACGCTGGGCTTCGGGCGCAACATCATCCAGGCGGGCGGTGCAGTGTTCGCGATTATCGCCTACCACGACGAAGGGTATTTTACGCTGATCGGAGCGGCAATCATCCTCGGCATGGTGGCGGCTTCGTTCCTTTCTCCGCTGCTGCTCAAAAAAATACCCGCAAAGCCCCTGATGATCTATAGCACCATCGCCGCCGCCGTCGCTTACGCGGTGATGTATTTTGTGGGCTTTGCCAGCCTCTACGCCATGATGGGCATGATCTTTATCACCGGCGTGACGCTCGGCATTTTCTCCGTGGTGCAGACCACGATGATTGCGGACGCTGTGGACAGCGCGGAAAAGCTGACCGGCGTTCGAAACGACGGGCTTTCGTTTTCCAGCCTGACGTTTGTTAGCAAGCTCATGGGTTCGCTGGCGGTGCTGGTGTTCGGGTTGATGCTTGCGGGCGCGGGGTACGAAAGCAGCGCGGTGGTCACGCCGGAGATGCAGAACAAAGTGTTTCTTTCCATTACGATCATTCCCGCGGTCAGCTGCCTGATTTCGATTCTTCCGTTCCTGTTTTACAAGATCCCGCAGCCGGAACAGCCGGCCGAATAAACGTTGCTAAACGCCAAGCAATACGAATGAACTGAAAAACAGTATGAAAAAACCCTCGTGCCGTCGTCTCCGAAGCGGTAAGAGGGTTTTTTGCGGTTGTAATGTTTTTTGCTTTCAATTGTTCTGGTTACGGGGTTTGTCTCCTGCCAGAAGCGCCGCTGGGATTGGTCCAGCTCGCGTCTGGCTTTTTTGCCCAGTTTACCACGCGGGATGAATTGGTGCATGTTGCGTCACTTCCTTTCGCAGTTTCTCAGTATACAGGCGCTTTGCTGAAAAAGCAATCGCTGAATTTGGCAAAAGCAGCCATTAAAAAGTCCGCCGCGCAGAACGCGGCGGACTTTTTGTTCCGATGGCTCCGATCAGGATTCGTACTTCAGCGGATCTTTTGCCGTGACACGCTTGACGATCAGCAGCAGAAGTATGCCGACCACGAGGAAGAGCAGGATCGAGCCGATTGCCCAGAGCAGACCGTTGTGCTCGGCGAGCGTTGCATCCATGCCGTGGTTGACATACCAGTTGTTCATGCGGTAGGAAATCGTGCCGAACACCAGCGGACCTACAAACGTGGACGTGCGCCCGGCGACGGAGAGGAACCCGTAGAATTCCGTCACCTTGCCCGGTGGGGCGAACTGGCTGACCATCGAGCGGCTGACCGCCTGCGCGCCAGAGAGCGAGAATCCCGCAAAGAACCCGACGATGTAGAACCACATCAGGCTCCGTGAGAGAAGCCCCAGCACCAGCAGGCCGCCGATGGCGGCAATCAGCACCAACAGCGCGATGGTAACGGCGTCCTTGCTGCTGGTTTTGTCCGCAATCTTGCCAAAGAGCAGCGCACCGAACGAGCCCGCAATCTGGATCACGATCACGAACAGAATCAGTTGAATCTGTCCCATGCCGAACAGCGTTGCCCCAATGATGGCGGCAAAGTCCATGAGCATCATAATACCGTCGTTATAGATCAAAAACGCGATGGTGTATTTGATGAATTCCTTGTAGCTCTTGATCGAGCGGAAGGTTTGCAGGAGCCGCTCGAACGCGATGCGGATGTTGCCCTTTTCCGGCTTTTCGACCTCCATATCCCTGACTTCCTTCACCCAGAGAAAAGTGGGCACGGAGGAAGCGAAATAGAACACGGCGGTGATCAGGTAGGCATAAGGAATCACCGAGTTGCCGATAAGCTGAATGGGAACCAGCACCACCAGCAGCGCCGCGATGCCGCCGAGCATGCCGACCGCCCAGCCTTTGCCGGAGACGGAACCGATGTTTTCCGGCGTGGAAACCGAAGTCAGCAGCGCGTCGTAGAACACCTGCGCCGCGCGATAGCCGATTTCCGCGAGGATGAAGAAGAGCATGCCGGTGAACACGTCGCCTTCCCGAACAAAGAACAGCAGCGCCGTAAAGATGACCGACATACCGGTAAACAGGAGCAGGAATGTCTTTTTCGCTTTTGAATAATCCGCAATTGTGCCGAGAATCGGCGAAGTGACGGCGACCAGCACCGCCGCAATGCCAACGGAGATGGCCCAGAGCCGCGTACCTTCCGCGCCGCCAACAACGACGTTTTTAAAATACGCCGAGTAGACAGCCAGCAGGATGACGGAAGCATAGGCGGAGTTGCCGAAATCATAGAAGTACCAGGACCAGCGTGGTCGTTTTGTAAGGTCGGCTTCTTTCTGTTTCATATCGTTTGTTCTCCGTATCATAAGGAATGGATCGGTTCGTCTATGTAATCGGAACCGGGCTGAAACCGGCTGAATGAGTCAGAACGATCAGCGCAGCCAGTCCCCGTCCGTTACGCTCATTGTATTCCTTTGGCCTGAGCATAGCAACCATGTTTTCGGCATGTATCCGGGGATTCGTTGTAAAAAATACTTGCGTTTGTCAAGTGTTCATCAAGCGAAAACACGGCCGTTATTCACTCGTTCGCAGTTCGCCGCCGGTTCGCCGGATGTACGGAGATTTGCCGGGTAACTTTGTCACAGTAAACACATATAGGAATCATTATCATATAGTATGATCATTTAAGTGCAGAAGTGCTTTTAAATCCCGAAAGACGAAGCCATGCTGCATAGGTTGGAACCGATCCTCCCAAATGGTATATGCGCTGTGGTTATTCAGGTATATCAATTGCGGCGTTGACATATGGATGGATTCCATACTAAAATGAGATCAGGTAACAAATGGTTAGTCGTTTGATACCGAAAAAATGCAGATATTATAAGGGTTTATCGCACATAAAACGCCTAATTCCTCCATGTGCGGACAATAAAAATGTTACATAATACTGTTACACGATAAACTGAAAGGCACAATCGCAGTCACGTTTCAAGAATGCGTTGATACTCGGGGAATCCAGTTTATCCAAAACGGAAGGAACAGGAGTGATCCGAATGTTTAAAAACGCAAAGTTTGCCAATGTGATCTTCATCCTCGCGGCGGTATCGTCGACGATTTATTTGCTCTGGCGCGCAATCTTCACGCTGCCCCTCAAAAACGGGGTTGTTTCGCTTGTCTTCGGCATTCTGCTGCTTGGCAGCGAAATCGCCGCGGCGCTGGGAACCTTTGAGCTCTACTGGCGCAAGAGCCATCTCAACAAGATGGACATCAAGCGCCCGGAGATTCCGCTGGAGTGGTACCCGGATGTCGATATCCTGATTGCGACCCATAACGAGCCGGTCGAACTGCTCTATAAAACGGTCAACGCCATCACGTTTCTGGATTATCCGGACAAGAGCAAGGTGCATGTGTATATCAGCGACGACGGCAACCGCCCGGAGATGGCCAAGCTCGCCGCGTCGTTCGGCGTAGGCTATATCGGACTTGCTAATAATAAGGAAGCAAAATCCGGCAACTACAACAACGCTCTGCGGCATACGCATTCGCCGCTGGTTGCCACGTTTGACGCGGATATGATCGTGCGCCGCAACTTTTTAATGGAAACGGTGCCGTATTTCTACCTCCCGCGCGTCAAGCAGCTGGAGGACGGAACCTGGGCCGTGCGCGAGGAGAGCGAAATCGACCCGCGCTACAGGATCGGTTTTATCCAGACGCCGCAGAGCTTCTATAACCCGGACTTGTTCCAGTTCAACCTCTATGCCGAGCGGAATATCCCGAACGAGCAGGACTTCTTCTCGCGCGAGATCAACGTCATGCGCAACAGCTCGAACGCCGTTGCCTATACGGGCAGCAACACCGTGCTTTCGAGAGGCGCTCTTGAGGAAATCGGCGGGTTCCCGACGGATACGATTACCGAGGACTTCGAAACGGGCATCCGCATTCAGGCCAAGGGCTATACGGCGTATTCCACCACCGAGCCGCTGGCCAGCGGGTTGGCCCCGACCAGCATCAAGAGCATGGTCACCCAGCGGGTTCGCTGGGCGCGCGGGGTCATCCAGTCCATCCGCAACACGAAGCTACCGCTCAATAAGGGGCTCACTGTGGATGCTCGCATCAGCTACATGGTGTCGTATTCCTACTGGTGGTCGTTTGCAAGGCGGCTGGTGTTTACGTTTGCGCCGATTATGTTTGCACTGTTTGGCCTGCAGGTCGTTGTAACGTCGTTCTGGCAGATTCTGGCCATCTGGGCGCCGTCCTATATCTTCTACAGTCTTGCGATGCGCTGTCTGTCGAGCGACACCAGAAACCAGCGCTGGAACCAGATTATCGATACCATTCTTGCGCCGTTTATGGTTATCCCGGTCTTTCTGGAGACCATTGGCGTGCAGCAGAAAAAGTTCAAGGTAACCGATAAGAGCACCAGCAAACCCCAGGCTTCGAACCTTGTGTATATCATTCCGCAGCTGATCATGCTGGGCATGTCCGTTGCGGGGCTGGTTCGCTACCTGAGCGGCAAATATGGCATGGCGCTGTTCTACAGCACGTTTATCGCCTTCTGGCTGATCTACAACATCATCAACCTGCTGTATGCGGTGTATTTCATGATGGGCAGAAAGGCTTACCGTTCCAGCGAGCGGATAGACGCCAATATCCCGCTCAAGCTGACCTACGACAAGCAGGTCATCCACGCCGTAACGAGAAACATCTCGGAAGGCGGCTTCCAGTTTTCACTCGCCTGCCCGCTGTACTTGCCGAGCGACGAGGAACTGCGCTTTACGCTGCAGAGCGAGCGTTACCGCGCGCAGGTCAAAGGGCAGATCGTCTACGTCAACAGCGAGCAAAATCAGTGGCTTTATCATGTAAAGCTTACCGGAGAACTCACCGAGGCGGAACGGCGGCAGTATCTGCAGCTGGTGTACGATCGTTCGTCCTCTCTGCCGAAATCCATGAACGTCTGGGTTACCGCGTTTGACGACATCGTCAACAACGCCAGCGTCCGCCTGGAAAAGCAGCGCGCCGAGATGCGCTCCCTGCCGAGGATCGAACTGGAGCGCAGCGTCGTCTTTGAAGAAGGCGGCGAGGCCATGCTCGTGAACTTTAACTATAAGTACATGCTGGTTCGCGACCTTACCACAAATGCGGCGCAGTTGACCATGATTCCGCGGGCAGGCGTTCGCATCCTGCTCGAACCGACGGATATTCCGGTGTACCGTCCGGGCGAAAAGCTCCTGCGTGTGGTCAACTGGCAGGAACTCGCCCGCAGCAAACCGTTCCAGACGCTGCTGGAAGACTGGATCTTTGAGAACGGGCAGCGGCATGTAAAGACGAATCAGGAGAACAAGCTGCTCCCGCAGAATTAAAAGAAACAAGCAGGCTGCGCTGTTGCGCAGCCTGCTTGCCTGCAGGGGAGAGCAAGCGTTTTTCACCGCGAAGGTATGGGTGGTTAACCCGTGCCGGGCGGGCTTGGAAAGCGCTTTTTAATTCATAGAATCCAGTGTATACTGTTTTTAAGAGCGTTGAACCGCGCGCAAACGAAAACAGGCCGGATCAACGCCGGGCATAGTGGAAAATCCCCAATTTCGGGAAGGGAAGCGAACAACATGCAGATGGTTTTTACCATACTCAGACTGATCGCGTTTGCACTCTCCACGGCGGGTTACGTCGCCTTTGCGCGGGTTTACTGGAAAGTCCCCGCGCGCGCCAGCTACATTTTTGTCCTCTCCACGCTTTCGTGCTTGGTCTTTTTTTCAGGACTGCTGGGCGTGCTGCTGTACGCCGCGTACGCGTTGTTCTTTGGCGGGCTGGCGCTGCTGGTCTGGCTGCTGGTCAAGCGAAAGATGGCGCTTGCGTACGGCACTTCGTCGCTCAACGCGATGAACCTGGCGTTTGCCGCCGGAACCGTTGCGCTGATAGTTTCTTTGATCGATACCAAGTTTATCCATTACGACAACTTTTCGCACTGGGCGGTGGTTGTCAAAAGCATGCTCATCAGCAACCGCTTTCCAGCCATCGCGAGCGCGATCATCGATTTCAAGTCGTATCCGCTGGGCAGTTCGTCGTTTCTCTACTACTTTTGCCGCGTGGTGGGCAACAGCCAAGGCGTGATGCTGACGGGGCAGGGTTTGCTGCTTGTCGCATGTTTTTACGCGGTGTTCGGCGTGATTCGGGACGTCAAGCGCTTTCTGCTCACGGTGCTGCTCGGACTGGGCTGTGCGGTGCTGGCTTTTTACAACATCAGCATCCGCGTCAACAACCTGCTCGTGGACTTTCTGCTTCCCGCGCTCGCGCTGGCTGCCGTTGGCATCATCGCCGCGGAGAAAAAGAGCTTTCGCGCCGCGTGCTTTACTTGCTTGCCGGTGCTGGGGCTGCTCGTCATCGTCAAGAGCACGGGAGCGATCTATGCCGCGCTGGCTGGCGCGTTTTTGCTCTACCGAGCGGTTCGGCTGCGAAATGCGGAAGCAAAGCCGCGGCCGTATCCCTGGCTCGCGCTTGCAACAATTGTTGCGGCGCTTTTGCCGCTGGTGCTGTGGAATATCCATACCGCAATTGCGTTTCCGGGGGTTGCTTCCAAATTCAGCTTCGACCTCAGCGGGTTAACGTCGCTGACCGGCGGCAAAACGCCGGAGCAGATCCGCGCAATCGCCACGCTTTACATTGAAACCGTCACCTCGCTCAAGGAGCTGGCTACGCAGGGCATCCTGCTGTTCAACGGGCTTGCGCTGGCGGCGTATCTTATTGCACGGTTTGCGTTCAAAAAGCGCTGGAACCTGCTCAAAGTGCTGATCGTGCTGGATGCGATTGTGGTAGTGCACAACGCTGGCATACTGGCGATGTACATCATCGCCATGCCGCTGGACGAAGCGCTGCGGCTTGCAGGCGTCGAGCGGTATGCTTCCAGCATGGTGCTGCTGATGATTGGCGCGCTCAGCATGTGCGCCGTTTGCGATGTGGAACGTTCTTTTTACGTCCAGCAGGGCGAACGGCGGGACGTCCGCGCGTTCAAGAGCCTGACAACCAAAAATATCTATCAAACGGCAACCGTTGTGCTGACGCTGGCCGCCGCGATGGTGCTGCTCTCCGAATTCAACGGCATGAACAGCATCAAGGCTTCTTACGGCGAATCCCTGCCCGCGCGGGTGGAA
Source organism: Clostridiaceae bacterium (assembly GCA_039683415.1). Lineage (GTDB taxonomy): Bacteria > Bacillota > Clostridia > Christensenellales > CAG-138 > UBA7703. The sequence continues at coordinate 79,300 of JBDKRL010000019.1, read as the reverse complement.
GCGTTGGTTGGCGACAGCTGGCAGCAGGAGGACGATGAAACGCGGTATCTCTTTTACGCAACGGATACGGACGATCAGGTGACTAACTATTATCTGCCGTATGTGGGGCGGTATTTCCTTTTTGCCTCGCAGGTGGACGCGGTGAGCAGTTTTGACGAAGCGAGCTTTTTAGCGCAGATTCAGACGTACGATCAATTCATTATCCTCGAAACCACGCCGGAAATCCAAGTTTTTATGCAGGCGCAGGCAAAGCTCCCCGGAGACACGGGCGTCTACATTGTCAGCGACACCTTCCCAGAAACTTAACATAACAATGCCCCGCTCGCGCGGGGCTTATTCTTTTTGTTTCTTTTTTACCAAGAAAAAGAAACAAAAGAGAAATAATGTTTTCCCCCCTAGCAAGAAACCGCCCGGGGGGGGTGGGCGGCTTCTCGCTGTTAAGGATGGCTCTGGGGGAATTCGGAAGGCGGTGATGCCTTCCAGTCGTATGTCATCGTCCGAAAGGACGCGATGACCGTTTTTGCCTACCGGTATCAGTCCGCAGGCGTATACTCGCCAAAGGTGACGGTAACGTTCTGCTGCTTGCTGTCGCGCTGGATGGTAAGCGTTGCGGTGTCTCCCGCGTTAAAGCTCGCAATCACCGAACTCAGCGTGCTGTTGTCGGAAATCTCCGTATCGTCCACGGCGAGAATCAGATCCCCAACCTGCAGGCCGGCTGTTTCAGCCGCGCTGCCGGAGACGATCTGCGCAATCTGTACGCAGGTGGTGCCGGAGGAACCAAAGTACCCGCCGAACAAGCCGTTGCTCCAGTCGTTGCTGCCGGAAGAAAGGGTGACGTCCTGCGTGTAAACGCCCAGGTACGCCCTGCCGAGCACGTAGCCATGATCGATGAGGTTGCTGATGATCGTCTTGACGCTGCTCACCGGGATGGCGAACCCGAGACCTTCGGCGTCCGTGCTGCTGGCTTTTGCATTGACAATGCCAATCAGCGAACCGCTGGAGTTAAAAAGTCCGCCGCCGGAGTTGCCCGGGCTGATGGCCGCGTCGGTCTGAATCAGCGACATGGTCGTGTTTTCAACGGTGACTTCGCGGCTCAGCGCGCTGACGATGCCGCTGGTGGCGGTGCCGCGAAGTTCGCCGAGCGGGTTGCCGATGGCAATGACGTCTTCGCCGACGGTGAGCATATCGGAATCTCCGAGGGTTGCGGGCGTCAAGCCGGTCGCGTCGATTTTAAGCACGGCAAGGTCGCTGCGCGAGTCGGTGCCGACCAGGGTTGCTTCATACTCCGTGTCGTCGTTGAGGATGACTTTGATGGTGTCGCAGCCTTCCACAACATGTTTGCAGGTGACGATATATCCATCGCTCGTGAGGATGATGCCGCTGCCGCTGCCATACTGCACCTGACCGTCGGAATCGGTTGTGCCGCCGTTGTAGTAATAGTTGCTGCCGGTCGTGGTATAATAGGTGTCGATACCGACCACGGCGGGCGCGCAGAGTTCAATGATCTGCGCCTTGGAGTAAGTGGAAGCTGAAAGGCTGCTTGACGCCGTGGTGGTCAGCGCGTCCGAGACGCTGTCGCTGTCGGTAGTGGCGTCGCTTGCCGCGTTTTCGGCAATCGCCGTTTGGTCCAGTTGGGTCTGCAGCGCCGCGATCTGATCTCCAACGTATTGGCGGGTATAGAGTCCGCCGAGAAGACCGCCAAGCAGAACCGCAACCAGCATGCAGATAACGAGGGTTGACCCGCGGACGCCGTGGCGCTCGCGCTTTGCCGTGTGGGTGCCGCTGTCGTCAGGACGGTAAGTAGAATAACGTTCGTACCAATCGTTGTTTTGATCCATAATGTGACGCTCCTTTTTTCGTCTGAGATCAGTATAGAAAATCAATTTGAACTTTCAATATGCCGGATTTGAGCATTGTGTGTTAAATGTCGTCAATAATATGGCAGTGACAGGGAAAGAGACGAAAAAAGCGACGGAGCATATGCTCCGTCGCCTATATTAAGGTTCTCAGGGGGTGGGGGGCGAAGCCCCCAAAAAGACTATTTCGATTTCAGGTCGATGGTAAACGTGCCCGTGTCCTGAATCGGGTCGATGCGCCCGGCATTGATCCGCGCAATCTTGAGCCGGGCGGAAGCGCTGGCGGCGGCGGAGAGCGTCCCTTCCGGCGCGCCTTCCGGCCAGAGCATGATATAGCCGTGTGTGGTCGGGAAGGCATAGGTGCAGTAAATGCCCAGCGGATACTCCACGCCGTCGACCGTGATGGTCTGGAGTGAGCCGAACGCGGTCATGTCCAGTTCTTTGATGTAGTTCTGGCTTACGTTTTCAAAGTCGAGTAAAATCGCCTCGTGACCTTCGAACGTGATGATGCCCATATACCGAAGGATGCAGTACTCCAGTTCGCTCTGGTAAACGATCGGCCCCGCTTCCGGCGCGCTGACCACGGTTTCGGCAACGTTGGGATCGGTGATGGCTGCAATCACGGGACGGTTGAGCCGCCCATCCGCCATGTTGAGCGAAATGTAGAGATCCAGCTCGGCAAGGCTCGTGATGTTTTGGCTCGTCATGACGTCCGTTCCGTCAAACAAAATGAACTGATACATACCCGGATCGAGCGGGTAGGTGTTGTTGACCTGGTTGGTGTATCCGGCGTAGACGGGATCGATGGTCGCGCTGACCCACTTTGCGTCCGGCTTTTTATAGAGAATCGCGCGGACGGTCTGGAGCGACTGGTCGATGCCCTGCAGGTAGACGATCAGATTGTTGTCCTCATAGACGGCTGTTGCGCCATCGGCGGGAGAGGCGAGCGGTTCGGTGTCCGGCACGGAGATGGTGACGAGCTTTTGCGCGGCGATCGGTTCGCCGTTATCCGCGTCGTTCAGGGTCAGTCCACAGCCAAAGGAGACGATTCGGGAGATATCCATATAAACGGCGGTCGGGTCGTCCGTCCATAAAACGGAGATCGTGGCCGCGCGCGTTTCGCCGGGCTGAATGGAATCGGCGCTTTCCAGCACGCCCTGCACACGCCAGTTGTTCAGGTACAACCCGTTCATCGCGAGGCTGACCGCCTGTTCGGAGGCGTTCTCGACGGAAAGGTCGATATACGCCGCGTAGTTGGCGGAAAAGCGGATTCCCGTCGCCGTGACGGTGACACGCTCGCGCTGAAAAAGCTTCTCGGAAAGCGCGGTTTCGACAAACGCGGGTTCCGGCGTTGGCGAAGGGGTGGGCTCGGGCGTCGGTTCTTCGGTCGGCGCAGGGGTTGCCGTGGCCGTTGCCGTTGGCAAGGGGGTTTCGACGGCGGGTTCGGGCGCGCCGGAGCAGGCAGCCAAGCTGAAGAGGAAAAGAAGGGCGCAGATCAGCGCGATCAGGCGTTTCATATGAAAAAGCTCTTTTCTTAACATTTGCGCAGAACCTTCTGCCGCCGCGGGGCAAGTGAAAAAGGCGTTCGTTCATCGAGCGGCCGGGTTCGGAGAGGATGCCATTTTGGCGCGGGGAAAGTCTGCGATAGCATTACCATAATAACCCGAACGGAATTTGTCAAGAAATTCCGCCTTTCTGCGGGCGGGTTGCCGTCGGCGCCGAATTTGCGCGCAGCGCGAGATTTCGTCCGCGCAGCCTGAGCGGTGCTGTGGTATAATACATAGTTAATAACGCAGCATCCGAGGGGGGGGATTCCCGGCATGAAGCGAGGGTTTGCTTTCATTTGTGTTTTGGCGCTGCTGGCGACCACGCTAATAAGCGCGGCGGCTTGCGCAGACGGCCGCGGGCGGACGGCAAAGGGACAGCCGCAAGACGAAGCGACCCGGCCTTTGCGCCCGACGCAATCGCACCCGATCCCGCCGCCCACGCCGGAACCGACAAGCGTGCCGCACGTCGAAGCCGAGTGGTATGTCGAGCGGAACAACACCCTGCGCAGGATGCTTGCGAAAAACGGCGATTTTGCCGGTACAAAAGAAATCGACCAGGCGATCGAAAAGATGGTTATCGATCCCGATAAGCCCATGGTGGCGCTGACATTCGACGACGGGCCCAAACCGGGGGTGACGGACGAAATCCTCGACGTGCTGGAGGAGTATAACGTCAGAGCGACGTTCTTTATCGTCGGCATCCGGCTGAACAAGCCCGAGGAGATGGCAATCGTCAAGCGCGCCATCAGCCTGGGCTGCGAAATCGGCAACCACACCTGGACGCACGACCGGCTGACCAGCCAGAACCTCGGACAAAAACGCTTTGCCATTCGCGAAACGAACAAAATCGTGTTCGACGCCACGGGGTATCAAATGCGCTTTGTGCGCCCGCCGGGTGGATATTACGACCCCGACGTCTGCCGCGTCGCCAAAGAAGAAGGCATGGCGGTTGCCAAATGGGCACAGAGCGGCAATGTGATGGAGCGCGACCCGAAGCTGATTGCGCAGAACGTGCAAAAGCAGATCGTCAACGGCAAGGAACTGCAGGACGGCGATATCGTTCTGCTGCATGACACCAAGCCTTACATGGTGGACGCGGTCAAGATCATCATTCCCCAGCTGCTGGAGCAGGGCTACCAGCTCGTGACGGTCTGGGAGCTGATCAACTGCTCCGACGCGGGGTTTATTCCGGGAGAAGTGTATCATCATCAATAATGGCGCGGGGAGCGAATCGCATGTTCGCTTTCGCATTCCGCCCGAACCTGCAAATAAAGTTGAAACGGGGAGAGAACGGCGATGAAACCTCTGGTGATCATGTCCGATTTCGGGCAGGCCGACGGCGCGGTCAGCGCCATGTACGGGGTTGCGTATTCCGTATGCGAACATCTCAACATTTCCAACCTGACGCACGATATTCCGCAGTATAACGTTTGGGAAGCTTCCTACCGCCTGATCCAGACGGTCGGGTACTGGCCGCGCGGAACGGTGTTCGTCTCCGTGGTCGATCCGGGCGTAGGCTCCACACGCAGAAGCATCGCCGTGGAAACTACTGCCGGTCAGTATATCATTACGCCCGACAACGGAACGCTTACGCACGTCAAACGCCTCAGCGGGGTTGTCTCTGCGCGGGAAATCGACGAAGCGGTCAACCGTTTGCCCGGCTCGGGAGAGAGCTACACGTTCCACGGACGGGACATCTACGCCTATACCGGCGCGCGTCTGGCCGCGGGCGTGATCGACTTTGCCGGAGTCGGCCCCGAGGTGCCGCCGGGCAGCGTTGTTGAGCTGCCCATGCCGGAGCCGGAGTTTGACGGCCTCAGCATCACGGGGGATATCGACGTGCTGGACGTGCGTTTTGGCAGTCTCTGGACGAACATCTCGCGGGAGCTCTTCCTCCGGCTCGGCGTTAAGCACGGTGACCGCATCGAGATTTTAATCGAAAACGGCACGCGTCTCTACTACCGCAATTCCCTGATCTACGCACGCGCGTTTACGGATGCGTTCATCGGCGAACCGCTGGTTTACGTCAACAGCCTCGACCGCATGGCCGTGGCCATCAATCAGGGCGATTTTGCGCGCGCCTACAACATCGGCACCGGCGCGCCCTGGCGCATCACCATGCAAAAATCCTGTCAAAAGGAGTCCTGCCGTGGAGAATAACCGAATACCGGTCATCGAATTTCAGGACTTTTCGTTTCAGTATTTTTCGCAGGCGGAACCGACGCTGCACGCGATCAACCTGACGATTTACGAAGGCGAAAAGGTGCTCATCGTCGGCCCTTCCGGCAGCGGAAAGAGCACGCTGGGCAGCTGCGTCAACGGACTGATTCCGTTTTCGTACTCCGGCGCCATGCAGGGCAGCCTCCGCGTCTGCGGTAAGGAAACGCAGAAAGAGAGCATTTTTGCGCTGAGCCAGCATGTCGGCACCGTGCTGCAGGATCCGGACGGCCAGTTCATCGGCCTTTCGGTGGGCGAGGACATCGCGTTCGCGCTGGAAAACGAGTGCATGAAGCAGGCCGAAATGAAGAGCATCGTTTCCCGGACCGCGGCGCTTGTGGAAATGGATCACCTGCTCTCCGCTTCGCCGTTTGAACTCTCCGGCGGTCAGAAACAGCGCGTCTCGTTTGCGGGCGTCATGGTGCACGACGTGGATATCCTGCTCTTTGACGAGCCGCTGGCAAACCTCGACCCCGCGACGGGTAAAACCGCCATCGACCTGATCGACCGCATCTCCAAGGATTATCATAAAACCGTCGTCATCATCGAACACCGCCTGGAGGACGTGCTCTACCGCAGCGTGGATCGCGTGGTGGTGATGTCGGACGGGCGCATCGTCGCCGACCTGCCGCCGGACGAGCTCATGGCGGCGGGCATCCTGCCTCCGCTGGGCATCCGCGAACCGCTCTATGTCACCGCGCTGAAGTACGCGGGGGTAGCGATTACCAAGGAGCTTCATGCAGGGCGAATCGATACGCTGGATGTCGAAGCCGTGCGCGATAAGGTGTTCGGCTGGGACGCCGCGCAGCCGGAGCACACGCCAAAGGAACAGCGCCCGCCGCTGCTGGAAGCGCGGGATTTGGGCTACAGCTACGTCAGCGGCAAGCCGATCCTCAAAAGCATGCGCTTTTCGATCGAGCAGGGCGAAATGGCGAGCCTCGTGGGCACCAACGGCGCGGGCAAATCTACCCTGGCAAAGGTCGTCACCGGCATCTGCAAAGACCCGGAAGGCGAACTGCTCTTTAAAGGCGAAACCATGCGGGGCCTCACCATCCACGAGCGCTCCGGCCGCATCGGGTATGTGATGCAGAACCCGAATCAGATGATCTGCAAGGCCATGATCTACGACGAGGTTGCGTTAGGTTTGCGGCTTCGCGGCATGAGCGAGGAGGAGATCAAACCCCGCGTGGAGCAGGCGCTCAAAATCTGCGGGCTGTCGCCGTTTCGAAAATGGCCGATATCCGCACTCTCGTTCGGCCAAAAAAAGCGCGTGACCATCGCTTCCGTGCTGGTGCTCGAACCCGAACTGATCATCCTCGACGAGCCGACTGCGGGGCAGGACTACCGGCACTACACGGAGATTATGGAGTTTCTGCGCTCCCTCAACGCACAGGGCACGACGATTCTGCTCATCACGCACGATATGCACCTGATGCTCGAATACACCCCGCATGCCATCGTGCTGCACGGCGGCGAAATCCTGCTGGACGGTTCCGCCGTTTTAGCGCTCACCAGCAGCGACATCGCCGAAAAAGCGAGCCTGAAAGTCACTTCGCTCTACGAGCTGGCCGAGCGCGCGGGCATTGACGACCCCGTACGGTTTGTGCAGCATTTTATCGATTTCGAGAGGAGGACGGCGCGGTGAAAGCGAAACTCTTCGACTATATCGAGCGGCATAACGCCATCTTCGACCTTTCGGGCGTCACCAAGCTGCTGTGCTTTTTAATGCTGACCGGCGCCGTCATGTTTTCATTCGACATCCGCGTGATCGGCTTTGTGCTCGTGTTTTCGCTGGTCATGCTCAAAATTTCCGGCATCCAGTTTTACCAGATCAAGCTGATGCTGATCTACGTGACCATTTTCCTCGTGATCAACTTTTTCCTGACGTTTCTCTTTGCGCCGACCTACGGCACGCAGATATACGGCACGGAGCATTTACTCTTTCCCATCCTTGGGCGCTATTACGTCACCAGCGAGCAGCTGCTGTATCAATCGACGCAGACGCTCAAATACGCCTCCGTCGTGCCGCTCGGCATCATCTTTTTCCTCTCGACGAACCCAAGCGAGCTCGCCGCCAGCATCAACCGCGCGGGTGTGAGCTACAAGGCGGCGTTCGCCTTTTCGCTCACGCTGCGGTATTTTCCGGATTTGATTCGGGATTATCAGGATATCTCCGCCGCCCAGCAGAGCCGCGGGCTGGATTTATCCAAAAAGGAAAAGCTCGGCAAGCGGGTCAAGAACATTCTCAACATCACCATCCCGCTGATCTTCTCCACGCTGGAGCGCATCGAGACCATTTCGAACACCATGGACCTGCGTGGCTTTGGCAAGATGAAGAAGCGGACGTGGTATGCGGCAAAGCCGCTCAAACGCGGGGATGCGGTTGCGCTCTCCGTTTCGGTGCTGATTTTGCTTGCCACCATCGCCATGAGCGTGTTCGTCAACCACAGCAAATTCTATAATCCGTTTATCGGATAAAAAGTGGGGTTTCCAAAGGGGCGTCCGCCCCTTAGGCAGTAGCCCGTAAATATCAGGAGGAATTTATGAAACCGATTCTTGTTTTTCAAACAGACTTTACATATAAGGAAGGCGCGGTCAGCTCCATGTACGGCGTGGTCAAGAGCGTCGACCGCGAGCTCGAAATCATGGACGGCACGCACGAACTGCCGCAGTACGATACCTGGAGCGCGAGCTACCGCCTCTACCAGAGCCTGCGCTTCTGGCCGGAAGGGACGATCTATGTTTCGGTTGTCGATCCGGGCGTCGGCACCAGCCGAAGAGCCTGCGTGGCAAAAGTCAAGGGTGGGTACTACGTGGTCACGCCGGATAACGGCGCGCTCACGCACATCAAGCGCGAAATGGGGATCCTCGAAGTGCGGGAAATTGACGAAAGCGTCAACCGCCTGCGCGGCAAGGACACCGAAGGCGTCGCCATCTTTCATGGGCGCGACCTGTTCGGCTACTGCGCGGCGCGCCTTGCCAGCGGCATCATCGACTTCGAAGGCGTCGGCCCCGCGTACCCCGTGGAGGAGATCGTGACTCACGAACTGCTCGAACCCGCTGCCGGGCAAGGGCGCGTCGAAGGCATTTTCGAAATCGACGACCCGAACTTCGGCAACCTCTGGACGAATATTCCTACCAGGCTGTTCAACGAGAGCGGTTTTGCCTACGGCGAAAAGGTGCGTGTGGTCATTTCGCACACGGGGGAACCGGTTTTCGACCAAAAGGTGCTGTTCCAACAGAGCTTCGGTTTTGCTGGGTTGGGCGAACCGATCATCTACAACAACGAAATGACCAAGCTTGCGCTGGCCGTGAGCCGCGGCAGCTTTAAAGAGCAATACGGCGCAGGTTTCGGGCCTGATTGGAAAGTTATTTTTTCGAAAGGCTGAAAACCTGCTTTGTTTTGCGCTTTCAAACGTCCTTCTGCCGCTTTGCGATTATAAAAGCGCCTGTTCAGGCGCCCGCGCGGCGCGGAAAAACCCGCGGATTGCTTGACATTTGGCATGAATTTTGATTCAATGAAACAAGCGAAATCATTATTAATGGGAGGGTATGACTATGAAGAAAATGTTCAAGGTAACGACCAAGACCATTGTCGCAACCGGACTTGGCGCGGCGCTGTTTGCACTGCTGTTCATGTACGTCAAGATTCCTACCGGCATCCCCGAAACGGAGATTCAAACCGCTTACGGCCTCGGCGCGTTCTTTGCCGCGCTGTTTGGACCCATCGCGGGCGGCCTGATCGCGTTCATCGGCCATGCGCTGTCGGACGCGCTGCAGTACGGCTCTCCCTGGTGGAGCTGGGTTGCCGCCAGCGGCGTTTCCATGTTCCTTGTCGGTCTCGTGTACCCCAAGATGAAGGTGGAAGAGGGCGAGTTTGGCTGGAAAGACCTGCTGCGCTTCAACATCTTTCAAATCCTTGCCAACGTCATCGCCTGGGGGCTTGTCGCGCCGGTGCTGGATATCGTCATCTACGCCGAACCCGTCGCCAAGGTCTTTACGCAAGGTCTCGTTGCCGGGCTTTGGAACATGATTTCCGCGGGCGTGATCGGTTCTCTGCTGCTGTTTGCCTACAGCAAGACCCGCTCCAAGAAGGGCAGCCTCCAGAAGGAAGAATAGTTCAAACAGTTTGTACTTGCCTGCAAAGCCCCGCCGGCCAACGGTGGGGCTTTTGTGCGCATTTCCGCCGTGCTGCTGCAAAGGCGAATGCGGCGGGTTGACTTCCTTTCCGGCGATGGGTAAACTAGCCTTGTGGAATGCCCATCCGAACCGGTTTCGGAATCCACGCATATCTTTTTAGTGAGGAAGAGAGGAACAATTAGAATGAAAAAACTGACAGCACTCCTGTTGGCCGTTTTGCTGGCGTTATCGCTGTTTGCCTGCAAAGACGCTTCCAACGATGCCGCCGCGGCGGAAACCAACGATGCCGCTGCCGAGGCAACGAGCGCACCTGCGCAGGAAGAAACCGCCGCAACGGACGAACAGAAGGTCTACAACGTCGTCAGCCTCGTCAACGGCAACCTGGGCGATAAGTCGTTCTTTGACTCCGCGGAGTCGGGACTCAAAACGCTGCAGGACGCGGGGCGCATCACCTACAAGACCATCGAAATGGGCGCCACCGACGCGGACCAGCCCATGTGGCAGGAAACGCTTTACGAAGTGGCGGCATCCGGCGAATATGACCTGATCATCTGCGGCACCTGGCAGATGCCCGATTACCTCAAGGAAGTGGCAACCGAGTATCCGGATCAGATGTTCCTGATCTACGACGACGCCACCTACGTAGGCGTAAATCAGAACGTCGTCAACCTCACTTACCGGCAAAACGACATGGGTTATCTCATCGGCGTATTTGCAGCGGCGATGACCTCGGAAACTTCCGTTGCGGGTATCAATGCCGATAAGGTCGTCGGTTTTGTCGGCGGCGAGGACAGCCCGGTCATCAACGATTTCCTCTATGGTTTCCTGGAAGGCGTTCAGGCGACCGATCCGGAAGTCAAGGTTGACACCCGCTATGTGACCAACTATTACGACACCGCTGCCGCCAAGGAACTGGCCAAGTCCATGATTGACGACAAACATTGCGACATCATCTGGGGCGTTGCGGGGCAGGCTGGAAACGGCGCGGCGGAAGCGGCGCAGGAAACCGGCAAAGCCTGGTTCATCGGCGTTGACTCCGACCAGGAACTGACGCTTTCCAGCGACCTTGCGGCCATCACGTTGACCTCCGGGCTGAAAAATATCGGCCAGTCGCTCATTTGGTTCTTTGACGAATGGGATGCGGGCCGGACTTACTGGGGTCAGGAAATCAACCTTGGCCTGCAGGAAGGCGGCGTCGGCATCGTGACGGACAAGAACTTTGCCGCGATCGTTCCGCAGGCTGCGCAGGAAAAGGTTCTGACCGCCGAAGCCGCGGTGCGGGATGGATCGATCAAGGTTTCCACCGCCATTGGCGACACCACCAACGGCGCGGTTACGCTGCGCGACTCCATGCAGCCGTAACCAAACAGTACGTGATAAACCTGAGCGGGGAAGCGAAATAACGTTTTCCCGCTTTGCTTTTGCTTGACGTTATGGCATTGCATTTATCGTATCGTTTCATTATAGTTATTGCAAGGTCATTCAACGGTCGTTATTCATGTCAAAATTCAGAAGTCCATTCTTTTTCCAGGCCGACCTGCTGGTGGCTTGAGAACATGAATTCGCAAGGAGTTCGGGGGAAATCCGGCTTATGGAGCAAAACGACGTCATCGTCCAAATGAAGGGCATTACGAAGGTATATCCAAACGGCATCGCCGCCAATCAGAATGTGGATTTTTCCGTCAAAAGAGGCGAAATCCACGCGCTGATGGGTGAAAACGGCGCGGGCAAAAGCACGCTGATGAAGATTCTCTTCGGATTGGAACAGCCGACCGAAGGCGAAATCCGGATCGGCGGCGAAAAGGTTTCGCTCTCCTCGCCGACCGCCGCCATTTCGCACAGCATCGGCATGGTGCACCAGCATTTTATGCTGGTTCCGAGCCTCACGGTTGCGGAAAACATCGTGCTCGGTATGGTGCCAAAAAAGGCGGGCATGCTGATCGACTACAAAAAAGCGCTGGAAATCACCAAACAGAGCGCCGAGCAGTTCAACCTCGCAGTCAATCCGGACGCAAAGGTCGCGGATATCCCCGTTGGCATGAAGCAGAAGGTGGAGATCCTCAAAGCGCTGATTCGCGGCGCGAAGATTCTGATTCTCGACGAGCCGACGGCAGTTTTGACCAATCAGGAAACGGCGGAGCTCTTCCGCGAACTCACCCACCTCAAAGAACAGGGCTATACCATCATCTTTATCTCGCACAAGCTTAACGAAATCAAGCAGATAACCGACCGCATCACGATTATGCGCGGCGGAAAAACCGTTGGTGTGTTTGAAACCGACGCCGTGAGCGAGCAGGAAATCTCCCGCCTGATGGTCGGGCGGGACGTCGTGCTGGACGTGGAAAAAGACGCGCCTGCACCCACGGACGTAGTGCTCAAGGTGCGAAATCTGCACTACACCAACGAATGGAACAAAAAGATGCTGGCCGGCGTTTCGTTCGACGTTCGAAAGGGCGAAATTCTCGGCGTTGCGGGCGTGGAAGGAAACGGTCAGCGCGAGTTGGTGGACATGCTCTTTGACTTGATGGAGCCGGACTCCGGCACGGCTTCGGTCAACGGAACGGACGTGATTCATGCGTCGCAGGCGCGCATCCGCGCGATGGGCGTTTCTCTCGTTCCGGAAGACCGCATGACCTACGGGGTTGCGGAAGGCGCGACGATTGAGGAAAACCTGATTTCCGACCGGTTTACCGAGCGGCGCTTCAACCGCGGGCCGCTGTTCAACATGCGCGCTATCCGCGCCGAGAGCGACAGGCTGATTTCCGACTATACGGTGCTCTGCAAATCCCGCCGCCAGAAGGTAAAGATGCTCTCCGGCGGCAATATTCAAAAAGTGGTCGTGGCTCGCGAGTTCTCCAGCGAGCCGACGCTGATCATTGCCGACCAGCCGACGCGCGGCATCGACGTTGGCGCAACCGAATTTATCCGCAAAAAGCTGGTCGACCTTTCGCGCGCCGGGGCTGCGGTGCTGCTGGTTTCTGCCGACCTCAACGAGGTGATGGAACTGTCCGACAGTCTGATCGTGCTCTACGGCGGCAAGATCGCGGCATACTTTGAAGATACGTCCCAATTGGACGACGAAGTGATGGGCGAGTACATGCTCGGCCTTAAGCGCCAGAGCAGCGAGGAGATCGGGAGGGTTTGTCATGAGGGATAAACGGATGCTGGCGTTTGAGCTCCTGCGGGGAGCTGCAACCATCGCGCTGGCGCTGGGCGTTGGAGCGATCTTCATTTTTTTGAGTTCGGACGAGCCGTTCACCGCGCTGAGGTACCTGCTGATTGGACCGCTCGTTTCGCTCAAAGGCGGCATGGCGAGCTTTAATACGCAGGGATTCTATACGATTCTCGCGGCAATGATTCCAACGATCTTTACCGGGCTTGCCGTCTGCGTAATGTTTTCGAGCAACCAGTTCAACCTCGCGGGTGAAGGCGTGGTCATGGCGGGCGGGTTTGCCGCGGCGCTCTGCGGCATCTATATCCATATGAACACCGGCTGGCACGCGGTGCTCTGCGTGCTGGTTGCGGCGGTTGTCGGCGGGCTGATCATGCTGATTCCGGCGCTGCTCAAAGTCAAGCTCGGCGCTAGCGAAATGGTCACGAGCCTGATGCTCAACTATGTCTGTATGTACCTTGTGCTGCACCTGTTGAGCTACAACTTTGCCGACCGCAGCAAGGGCTCCACCCAGACGTTCCCGTTTGACGCCACGGCGGAGATCCCCTCTCTGGTGCCGGGCGGCAGCAAGCTCAGCTGGGGTTTCGTCGTGGCGCTGGTGTTCGTTGCGATCGTCGGCATTTTAATGTACCGCACGCGCTGGGGCTACGCCATCCGCATGATCGGCATCAACCAGAAGTTTGCGCAGTACTCCGGCATGAAAGTCGGCGGCACGATCGTGCTTTCGCAGGTGATCGGCGGCGTGCTTTCCGGCATGGGCGGCAGCATCGAGGTGCTGGGCAGGTACTCTACGTTTCTATGGAAGGAACTGCCGGGCTACGGCTGGGCGGGCATTACGGTTGCGATTCTCGCAAAAAACAACCCTTTACTCGTGCCGCTGGCGGCGTTCTTCATCGCTTACCTCAACAAGGGCTGCCAGCTGATGGCGACCTACTGCGACGTGCCGAGCGAAATGATCGATATCATTCAGGCATCCATCTTCCTCTTCTTTGCCGCGGAGCAGTTCCTCTCCGGCGCGCGGCAGAAAATCGTGGTCAAAAACGCACGCGCGGATCTGAACAAGGCCGCGGCGAACGCCGAGGGAGGGATCGAGTGATGTGGAAGCAGCTTTTCGATACGATCCTGAAAGCGGAATTTCTCTTTTCGGTCATCCGCATCACCGCTCCGATCCTGTTTGCAGCTCTTGGCGCGGTCATTGCGGAAAAAGCGGGCGTCACCAACATCGGCCTTGAGGGTATCATGATGATCTCCGCGCTCTTTGGCGTGCTCTTCAGCTACTGGACGCAGAGCTGGCTTGTCGGCGTGCTGGGCGCAATGGCCATCGGCATCCTGCTGGGGCTTTTGATGGGCTTTTTCGCGCTCAAGATGAAAACGGACATCATCCTTGCGGGCATCGCGATCAACATGTTGGGCGCGGGCGGGACGATTTTTCTGCTGTATATGTTCACCGGCATGCGTGGCAACACCGGCGCGCTGGTGAGCCAGAATATCCTGATTCCAACGATCAGCATTCCGCTCATCAAGGATATCCCGATTCTGGGCGATATCCTCTCCGGGCATTCGGTGCTGACGTACGTTGCGTTCTTTGCCGTGTACCTTTGCTGGCTCGTGCTCTACAAAACGCCGCTCGGCCTCAACATCCGCGCCGTAGGGGAGAACCCCAACGCGGCTTCGAGCGTCGGCGTCAGCGTGCTGAAAGTCCAGTATATCGCAATCGGCATTTCCGGCGCGATGGCGGGACTGGGCGGCGCGTTTATGTCCATGTACTATTCGCAGGGCTGGAACAGCGGCATGGTGGCTGGCCGCGGGTTTATCGCGCTCGCGGCGCAGGCGATGGGACGCGGCGAACCGGTAGGCGCTATGCTGAGCTCTCTGCTCTTTGGGCTTGCGCAGGCGCTCCGCACCAAGGTCAGCGGGATGCAGGGCGTCTCGAGCTATCTCGTTTCGCTGATTCCGTACGTGGTGACCATCCTCGGCCTGGTGATCTACGCGGCAAGCACCCTCAAACGGATCAAAAGACACAAAGACGCCGGAAGCGAGGCGGCCAAATGACAAAGCGCATTCCGGTGCTGCTGGACGGCGACCCCGGGCACGACGACGCGATCGCCTGGGTGCTGGCAAACGCAAGCCCGATGCTGGAGATCAAGGCCGTGACTTCCGTCTGCGGCAACCAGACGATTGAAAAGACAACGTATAACGCCGGGCGCATTATGGCGCTGATCGGCCTGGACGTGCCGCTTGCCGCAGGACGTGTCAAGCCGCTGCTGGCGGACGCGATGAACGCGCCTTCCGTGCACGGCGCTTCCGGTCTGGACGGCCCCGTTCTGCCGGAACCAAAACGCAAGCCGCTGGAACTGGACGCCTGCGAACTGATGGCAAAGGTGCTGGAGGAAAGCGAAGAGCCTGTTGCGCTGATTCCGACCGGGCCGCTGACCAACGTTGCGTCGCTTCTGCTGCTCTACCCGCACCTGAAAAACAAGATCGCGAAAATTTTCATGATGGGCGGCGGAATCGCGCACGGCAACTGGTCGCCCGCGGCGGAGTTCAACATCCTTGTCGATCCGGAAGCGGCGGAGATCGTGTTTACCAGCGGCGTGCCCATCACGATGGCGGGGCTGGACGTAACCGAGCGCGCGCTGGTGTTTCCGGAGGACTTCGAGCGCGTCCGCGCGGTGGGCAACCCCGTTGCCAAAGTCGTTGCGGACTGGCTGGACTTCTTTTACGATTTCCATAGAAAAATAGGTTACGCAGGCGCGCCTGTGCACGACGCGGTGGCGGTCGCGGCGCTGGTGCGCCCGGAACTGATGACCACGCGGGACATGTATGTGGCAATCGAAACCTCGGGCGACTACTGCCGGGGCACGACGATTGGCGACACGAGAGGCTTTTACGGCAAGCCCGCCAACGCCACGGTGATTCTCGATATCGACCGCATGGGGTTTGTCGACCTGCTCGTCGAGGCCGTGCTAACCTATTCGAAAGGAGGGCGGGAACATGCGTAAACTGCCGTTGCTGCTCGACTGCGACCCCGGCGTGGACGACGCGATTGCCATCCTGCTATCGAAATATTTAGCCAATCTTGAACTTGTCGCGGTGACCAGCGTTGCCGGGAACGTGACCACTGAGCACACCACGCGGAACGCTTTGGATTTGTTGGCACTCGCGGGGATGGATCAGATTCCCGTCTATCGCGGCGCGGAAAAGCCGATGTTTGGAGAAGCGCATACCGCTCCCCATGTCCACGGCCAAAACGGGCTTGGCGGGCTTATGCTTGCGCCTTCTCTCCGTCAGCCGGAGGAACTGCCCGCCTGGGACGCGATTGACCAAACCGCCAAACGCTGTGAAGGCGAACTCACCGTCGTTGCCATCGGCCCGCTGACCAACCTCGGACTCGCGCTGGTCAAGTACAAGGATCTGCCAAAGCGCATCAAGCGCGTCGTGCTGATGGGCGGTGCGGCGGTTGGCGGCAACGTGACCCCCGCCGCCGAGTTCAACGCTTATGCCGACCCGGAAGCGGCGGACATCGTGTTCAACTCCGGATTGGACGTCGTCATGTGCGGGCTGGACGTGACCGTTCCCGCTTACCTGACAGCCGAAGAACTGGACGAGCTCAGCGCGCTGGGCTCCAGACAGGCGAAATTTGCGCGGGACGTGGCGCAGGGCGTGCTGAAGTACTCGCACGGCTACGGCCTGCCGGGCATGTGCATGCACGATCCCCTCGCGCTGCTCTATGCCGACGATGAAACGCTGCTCAAAACTGAGCGCGCGGGCGTCCGCGTGGAAACGAAGGGAAAGCTCACGCGCGGCAAGACCGTGACCGACCTCTACAGCGACAAGAAGATGGAGAAAAACACCTGGGTCGCCACCGGCGTCGACCGGGAGGCGTTCAAGCGCCGCCTGTTTGAAACCATGGCGCACTACGGCGCAGAATAAAAAAGAACGGCTCCGTTCAGCCGGAACCGTTCCTGCATCTTTTTATTGAATCCAGTTATACCTAAAGGCTTACCAGCGCTTCGAGCGCGGTGACGATTTCATTTTCCTCGCCTCGCATAGCGGCGGTTTCCCCGCCGGCATACGAGCCGATGGCGTCCGCCGTATCCGTTTGATACGCAACGACATTGTTGAGGATGCTCATGCAGCGCACGTGCCGCAGCCGCCCGATGACATAGAGCGCGGCGGTTTCCATATCGCATCCCAGCACGCCTTTGCCCGACCAATATGCGCCAATTTCCTCCTCACGGTCGGTATAAAAACTGTCGTGACTGCGGGCAATCCCCGTGTGGTGCGCATAACCAAGCGTTCTGGCGACCTTTTCGCAGGCGGCGAGGAGCGTTTCGTCCGCAACAGCGGGGTAGGCGGGGTCGATATACGCCTTGCTCGCGCCGTCGTCCCGCACAGCGCCGGAAACGAGGATCAGGTCGCCGAGTTTGACTTCCGGCTGAAGCGCGCCGCAGCTGCCGATGCGGATCATGTTCTTAACGCCGAGATTATGCAGTTCCTCCACGGCGATTCCAGCGGAAGCTCCGCCGATCCCTGTGGAAACGATGAGCACGCGGACGCCCTTGTAGGTTCCAACAAGGCTTCGGAATTCGCGGTTGTAAGCGAGTTCGGTTACGTTCGTCAGAAACGGCTTGATTCGGTCGAGCCGCGCGGGATCGCCCGGCAGCAGCGCCGATACGGCGCCGTGGTTGGAATCCAGCTGGAGATGCGGCTGCAGGTTCGGCGAGTTTTGCGGCATTCTCTTGCTCCTTTTGAATTTGCGTTCGAGGTAAAAATTACGGTTTCATCATACCATAAAATTTCGGCGGGGGATTGAGGATTGTGGCTGGAATACTGAATTTTGGTTCACTCAACATCGACCATGTGTACCGCGTGGACGCGTTCGTGCGCCCTGGCGAAACCAAGTCCAGCCTGTCGCTGGAAGACCATTGCGGCGGCAAGGGACTCAACCAGTCCGTCGCGGCGGCGCGCGCGGGAGCAACCGTGCTGCATGCGGGGCTGATCGGGCGGGACGGGGATATGTTGCTGCAAAAACTCGTCGAATGCGGCGTGGACTGCTCGCTGCTGGAGCGCAGCGAAGGCGTTTCCGGCCACGCGGTCATTCAGGTGGACAAAGAGGGGCAGAACTGCATCCTGCTGCACGGCGGCACCAACCGGATGCTGACGGAAGCGTATGTCGAGAATGCGCTGGAAGCGTTCGGTTCAAGCGGGTTGGTGCTTCTGCAAAACGAAACGAACCTGGTCGATTCGATCATAAAGAGAGCAAAAGAAAAAGGCCTTATGGCAGCTCTCAACGCAGCCCCGATGGACGAAGCGGTGTTTTCGTACCCGCTCGAACTGCTGGACTGGCTGATTGTCAATGAGATCGAAGGCATGGCCATTGCGCGGTGCACGCGTGAGGAAGAGATTCTGCCCGCGCTGGAACGGGCGCATCCGCATTTGAACGTCCTGCTCACGCTGGGTGAGCGCGGCTCGGTCTGCGTTTTTCAAGGCGAGCAAACGCGCTTTGGCGCATACCGGGTAACCCCGGTGGACACCACGGCGGCGGGAGACACTTTTTTAGGGTGTTTTTTAAACGAGGTTGCCGATGGTGCGGCCGTGAACGATGCGCTTGCGCTGGCGACCGCCGCAGCCGCGCTCTGCGTGCAAGTAATGGGCGCTGCGGACTCCATACCTCCACGCGCGCGGACGCTTGCAGCGATGCGCTCCGGCGAACTGGGGCAGTTGCAACAGTGGGGCGGCTGGCGCTGAAACGATAAACCGACCGGATGGAGAGGATAGAGATGACGAACGTTTTATATATCGACTGCTGCATTCGCGGCGAACTGTCGCGCACAAAAAAACTTGCGGAAGCGTTTTTAGCGGAGCTTGCGAGTTCCGGCGCGTACGCCGTCGAGCGGCTCACGCTGATGGACGAGCCGTTGGTTCCGTTCCAGAACGGGTTTTTTCACCAGCGGGAAGAACTGCTGGAGGCTGGAAAACTCGATCACCCGCGCTTTCGCTACGCACATCAGTTCAAGGCGGCGGAGCGGATCGTCATTGCCGCACCGTTTTGGGATTTGAGCTTTCCCGCGCTGCTGAAAGTCTATATCGAAAACCTTTGCGTGCAGGGCGTCACCTTTGACTGCGATGAGAAAAACGGCACCTATGGTGTTTGCAGCGCGTCGCGGATGCTGTTTTTGACCACACGCGGCGGAGTGTTTGATGGTTCTCCATTGGACAACGGCACGAAGTACTTAAGCGACATGGCGAAGTTTTTCGGCATCCCGCGCTTTGACCATATCGCGGCGGACGGCCTCGACACGGGGCGCGAACCCGTGGAAGCGATTCTGAGCCGCGCCGTTGAACGCGCAAAAAAGTTGGCGGCTGACTTTTGAGCAACCAGCTTGATGGAGCGCGAATGAACCAATCACACCGCCAGGGAGGGAACATATGAAGCTGACCGTGCTCATGGACAACAGCACCTACATCGATCAATACTACCTCGGCGAACCCGCTGTGAGCTATCTCATCGAGGATGGCGAACGGACGATTCTCTTCGACGCGGGGTATTCCGGCGCGTTTATCGAAAACGCGATGCGGATGAAGATCGATCTTTCCCAAGTAACGGATCTTGTGCTCTCCCACGGGCATATCGACCATACGGGAGGCCTGCCAGCGTTCTTCGAGCGGTTCCGTCAGCCCGTCCGGCTTACGGCGCATCCGAACGCGTTTTTACCCAAGCGTTACGAAGGTTTGGACGCGGGTTCGCCGCTGCCGCTCTGCGACCTGCCGGACTGGGTGGAACCGCGTCTTTCCGCAAAGGCCGTGCCAATCAGCGAACACGTTTTGTTTTTAGGCGAAATTCCGCGCGTCTACCCGTTTGAGCAGGATCGCGCGGTCGGAGAAACGCTCTCAGCCTGCGGCTGCTGCTGGGAAAGCGACGTGATGCGGGACGATTCTTCTCTTGCGCTGAGCGTCCCCGGCGGGGTGTTCGTGGTCTGCGGCTGCGCGCACAGCGGGGTTTGCAATACCGTTGCCGCGGCAAAGGAAAAAAGCGGCGAAACCAGCGTCGCGGGCGTGCTCGGCGGGTTTCATCTGTTTGAGACGGGGCCTGCGCTGGACGAAACGATCCAAACGCTTCGCGGCCTTGGCGTGAACTTGGTTTACCCGTGTCACTGCACGTCGCTCGCGGTCAAGGCGGAGTTTGTACGCGCGTTTGACGCGCGTGAAGTCGGCGTTGGCCTGCGACTTGCCTGGTAACAGAACTGGCAAAAAAAAGAGCCGCGAAAGCGGCCCGATTTTCAGCGATATGACCCTTTTATCTTGCGAGTCCGTCCGCCATGTTCTGGAGCATCGAGAGCAAATGGTTATACTGCCATTCGCGCTCTCCGAGCGGATCATGCGCGGCTTTTGCCGCAAAGTCCGCGGCAACTACCGCATGAGTGATTACATGCGCGGTTGCTGCGGCGTGTCCTGCGCTGCGGCAGGCATACTGCGTGGTGGGAATGATCGCGGCGCGGGCGGCTTCGTGAGCGGCAAACGCGGCAGCGCGCGCTTCCTCCACGGTGGTTAGTCCATCCGCCCAGCCCCGTCCGGCAAGGATAGCGGCGTATGCACGCTTATCCGCTGTGGAGCGCTGACAGGCGCGCTCCGCACAGTCGCAGGCAAAGCGGGCGATCGCACGGTGGTTATAAAGCGCAAATTCGGCCTTGAGCAGCTCGACATCCGGAGCGGACCATGCGCTTTGGACATAGACTTTTCGATCCATCGGGCAAGTCACCTCCTTACATATATAATATAGTATATCACACATTGGAGAGAATAATAAGGGGCGCGGCGTTCGTGACAACGCGGCCTATGATTCGCGTCCGAAATTTGGTATAATAATTAAGTAAGAGACGGTTCATCGTTTGCCGAACGCGTACTCGGCGCGCGGTTCAAGCGCCGCCTGACGGGACCGATTTTCTTTTTCTCCGCCGCGGCAGGCGTTTTTCTTTCTCGTTATAAGACTCAAAGGAGGACTGCGTATGGACTTGATTACCGACTCCCGTGCGTTGATGATGGTTAAACAACTGCTCGACAACACATCCTCCGTGCGCGCGCTGGTTGACGTTAAAGCGCAGAAGCCAAAGTTTTTGCCCTCCGCGATCAAACAGCCTTTTTTACGCGCAACGCCGGAATCGCAGGGCGTTCCTTCCGCGCAGGCCGCCGCATTTCTCAATGAAATGCGGGACGATCCCACACTGGATATGCACGGCGTCATCGTGCTGCGAAACGGAAAGATCATTACGGAAGCCGCGTTTGGCGCTTACGACCAGCATGTCTGGCATATTACGCATTCGGAATGCAAGTCCATTACGGGGCTGGCCATCGGCATCCTGATCGGCGAAGGTAAGCTTTCGCTGGACGACAAGCTGGTGGATATCTTCGCGGGCAAAATCAGCCGCATCAACCAGCTGACGCACCGCAACATCACGATTCGGCACCTGCTGACCATGACCAGCGGCGTCACCTTCAACGAAGCGGGTTCCGTAACGGAAACCGACTGGGTCAAGTGTTTTCTGGAATCCGCAGTGCTCAAGGAACCCGGCACGAGCTTTAACTACAACAGCATGAACACCTATATGCTCGCCTGCGCCATCAAGCAGATCACGGGCGAGGGGCTGACGGACTACCTGACGCCCCGTCTCTTTGCGCCGCTTGGCATTGAGAACTTCTTTTGGGAAAAATGTCCCATGGGCAACGAAAAAGGCGGATGGGGTTTATACATCCTGCCGGAGGATATCGCAAAGATCGGCCAGATGGTGCTCGACGGCGGGCGCTACGGCACAAAGCAGATCGTACCCGAAGAATGGATTAAGGAAGCGACCCGCTCGCAGGCGGCAACGCCGAAAACGCTGGGCGATTATGACTACGGTTACCAAATCTGGGTGGGCAGGAACGAACGCTCGTTCCTCTTTAACGGCATGTTCGGCCAGAACGTGCTGGGATTTTTCGATTCCGGCGTGCTGATTGTATCCAACGCGGGCAACAATGAGCTTTTCCAGCAGAGCAACTTCTATGCGCTGGCAACAAAATACTTCGCTCGCGCGGAAGCATTCGCAGAATCGAAACCGAAGCTCGGTGCGGGTCTTGGCACGCTGCAGAACGCGAAAAAGCGGCTTTGTGCGGATTTGTACGTGCCCGCAACAGCGCTGTTCGGGGACTTGTTTTCCCAGCGCGGCAAGCTCGATCTGGCGGGGATTTGCAAGTGTTTGGACGGGCGGGCCTATTTTGCGGCGGGCGATAAGCGCGCTTCTCCGGTCGGCGTTTTTCCGCTCTACGCGCAGACGCTGCAGAACAACTTCACCAAAGGGCTGCACGCGCTCTCGTTTGTTTACCGCGGCGGCAGCCTGCAGATCGTCGTTGACGAAACGGACGAGCGGCATGTGCTGGACATCGGTTTCGACGCGCCCGCGTACGGCGAATTTGCCACCCATGGCGAAATCCACCGCATTGGCGTGAGCGGCCGCTTCAGCGCGGACGAGAGCGGAAGACCCGTGCTCTCCATCCGCGTTTCGTTCCTGGAAGCGGCCAATGCGCGGCTGATCAAGATCCGTTTTTACGACGGGAAAATCGTCACCGAATGGGCCGAGTCGCCGGGCAAAGGGTATCTCACAGACGCGCTCGAATCCGTCAAGGGACAGAGCTCACTGCTCAGCGGCATACTGGAACGTTCGGACGAAGAGCTGCTGCTCTTCCGCATCAGCCGCATTCTTGAGCCGCAGGTGGTATTGAACGAGCGCGGATGACCGCGGTTTTCGCGAGCTTGATTGAGCAGTTTATAGCACGTTTTTCGTGAAAACGCACCGCTTTTGAAAAGTGAACTCTTTTAAAACACGCTGCAACACTTTGTAAATATTTCATGGAAACTACTTGAAAAGCGTGCGAAAAACAATATACTGTGCATAGGCATCCGATACTATCTATCACAATTCGAAATGAACGCACGTTTGCTGTTTTTGGGGGAAGAGACAATGAGGAGAAGATCCGTACGCATCACACCGCTGGGGTATATCGTTTTGAGCATCATCGTTTTGGTGATGCTGGTGAGTATCTACTTCATCGTATGGTCGATGCGCGGTTCCAACAATGAGGAGCTTTCGGCGAGCACGTCGCCCTCCGGATATACGCCAACACCTTCGCTCGCACCGGTCGGCGCGGAAACACCCGCTCCGGCTGCCACGACCGCTGCCGCAACCACGAGCGCGCCTGCAGAAACGTCCACCATGACGCCCAAGCAGGACGATACGCCGGAACCCGCGACCAAGACGCCCAGCCCTGAGCAGGTGCAGACCGCCGTGGACGGCACGCTCAACGCCAGCGGCGTCGCTCTCCGTGCCGGCCCCAGCCCGACCTATACGCAGATCGCCAAATACTCCTCCGGCACGCAGCTCAAGGTGTATGAAGTTGACGGAGACTACTTCTTTGTCAAAATCGTCAAGGAAAACATCTACGGCTACATCGCCACGAAATTTGTGGATAAAGCGGGTCTTCTGCCCGGCGAGTCCGCAACCCCTACGCCCAAGGCGATTGCGGGAACCGTCCCCGGCACTGTGTCCGCAAGCTCTGTCGCGCTGAGAAGCATGCCAACAAAGGAAGGCAATACGGCACTGGGCGAGTTGGTGAAGGGCGACTCGGTGCTGATCTACTTTAAGACCGGAGACTATTACTATATTCAAGTTGTCGCGACCGGTAAGAACTATTATGCGTACGCCAGCTACATCACCCCCAGCACCACGGTTCCCACGGGGACCCCGGTTCCGTAAGACCTGAAAGAATTAACTTAGCAGTCAAACAGCCCCGCGGCGACGAAGCCGCGGGGCTGTTTTTTACGCTGATAACGGTTCAATCGTTATTCTTCGTATCGATAACAAGCGGAGTATTACGTGTGCTTTTTCAGCTTCCTGCGAAGGGAAATCTAGCGCGTGAGGCGCGATTTGCGCCAGAGATTCTCGCTTTGCGGATCCGAAACGGAGAGAATTAGCCCGCAGAACACATAGAGCAGCGGCGTGGAGGCCGGCTGGGAGATGTTTACCGCCGCCTGGACGGCATAGGCCGCAATCGCCACGATAAAGCCGCGCGCGAGAGGATCGCGCCCGCACTTTTTTGCACCGGAAATCAGCGCCAGTACAAGAAACCCCAAAAAACTCAGCAGACCAGCTGCTCCGGAAACGAGCAGAATCTGCAGGTATTCGTTATGCGCGGTGTCCAGCGCCGCGTCGGCAAACACGCGGTTCTGCGCGTCCGCGTAATACAGCGCACCCGGCCCGCCGCCAAAGAGCTTCTGCGCGGGGGTAAAGGAGTTGTACACGTTGAGGCAGAACGTCCAGATTATGCCCCGGTCGGTGCCCCAGCTTTCGCTGAAGCGCAGATACTGCTCCGCGCCGCCGAGCGGCAGGTCAATCAGCGCCGTATTGAGCAGAACAAGCACAAGCACGCCGAAAAGGAACGCGGCAAGCAGCGCAAAGCCGTACGCTTTTCTGCCGCGCAGCAGCCGCGCGGGACTGGCTTTGCTCAGTGCTAGCCAAAGCGCGAGGCAGACGAGCGCCAACCCCAGCGCAACGGGTACTTTGCAAACAAGCAGGCTGAACGTTGAAAGATACGTAACCGAAGGCAGGCAGGCAGATGCAATCCCGAACGCAAGCGCGCAGAGCGCGAACACCGCCCAGCCAAAGAAATACCGCCGCATGCCGCGGGGATCGGCAAACAGCGACAGCGGAAAGAAGACCGCCGCGGCGATCATACCGAGCGCCGCCGAATCGCTACCTGCAACCAAAGCGCCGAACGAGGCGAAGGTGAGCGCCAGCACGGATATAACGCGCGTGTTTCTTCGCTCCGCGCGGATAAAAAGACCAAGCGTTACGGGAAACGCAAGCGAAAAGTAGCTTCCGTAGAAGTCCGCATTGCCGATGGTGGAAAGGAAGCGCCCCATATCGCGCTCCGTGAGCTTTGTCATAAACCCGATGGGATCGACCCCAAAGTGGTTGAGCAGCCCCAGCGCGCCAACCAGGGAAGCGCCCGCCGCCACCGCCGCTTCCGGCAGGCGCAGGCCGAGCATTTGACGAGAAAGCGCAAACACCACCACTACGTAGGTAAACACCGTCAGTATGCCCTGATAGCGGTTGTTCTGGCCAAAGAACGCATCCTGCGGATGCCCGCCGAACACGCCGCCAACCACGATGCAGCCAAAATACGCCAGCAGGCACCAGACGGCGGGCGCGACGGGTTCCCGTTTTGCCGGGGCAACGCCGTATCCTTTGGGATAGAGGATGTTTGTAATCACGAGCGCGAGCGCGTAGAGCAGACTGCACGCGAGAAAGAAGGTGTGCTTCGTTTCCGTGATGTTGAAATAGAGGTTTGTAAACACCAGCGGCAAACCAAAACAGACGAGCGCGAGATACACGTTCGTTGGCAGCCGCCTTGCGCGGAGCAGATTCTGCTGATACGGTTCCATCGTCATAAAGTGTGACCTTTTCATGAATTTTACCACAAATCGCGTTTTTTCGTTTGACAAATTTGCGGATTCAGAGTTATTATACATGCGTACTAACACATATAGTACACATAGTGCAATGAAAGCGCAACAAAAAAACTGGAGGATGTTATATTTTATGAAAAAGTCGATGATCGTTTTGATTCTGGCAGTCGTGAGCATGTTCATGTTTGCCGCGTGCAACCCCACGGACGCCGCTTCCAGCGACAATGCTTCCAGCGGGAACACGCTTGTTTCCGGCGGCAACATTACCCTGCCTGGCGTATCTGCGGGTAACGCGAACTAAGTTTGGGGGCGCAATGGGTTCCCAGAGAAAAGAAGCCAGGCTCGGAACGCTGGGCTTCGGATGAAAAAAGCGGCTGCTAGCCGCTTTTTTCGTTAAGAAGCATCGAACGGGGGTTTTCAATCAGAACGAAAGATAAATTCTGATTCGGAGACGGTTACGGGATACTCAGTTCGAAGAGATCATTTTATAGAAAAAAGCGGCGAATGCCGCTTTTTTCGTGCCGCAAATATTAAAAAGCAGAAAGGCCAGGCCTTTCTGCTTTTTGATTAACCCAAAAGCTTTTCGTCCGGATACAGTCCCGCCAGCGTCATATCCACAAGCGCGCGTTCGACGTCCGGCTTGTCCTCGCGATAGGTCACGCCGTACCAACGATCCGGCGAGGACAGCACGCGTACGCTCGCCTTGCCTTTTTGCAGCAGGAATCCGACCTCCTGCGGAATCAGGAATTCACCCTTGAGGGGATTTTCACGCATGGCATTTTCTAAAAACTCCGGGAACCGCGCTTCCAGCTCGCCAAACAGCGCGGGCGTAAAGCCAAAGAAGTTCATGGAAACGAGGTTGTCCCCGGGGAAATGCACGAAGGTCTTGCCCTCGTCTTCCGTATACGCGGGGCCTTCCGGCGTTTTATAGATTCTCAACCGCTCGACGATGTTGACCAGTTCGCCATTTTTGTCGACTTCGCAGACGCCGCGGGCAACGTGGCCGTTTTCCGTCAGGGTGTTCTGCGCTTCGTAGCCGACCATCGAAAAGTCGTATTTTTCGCCGTCATGAGCGTTTCTCAGGTAGTCGAACAGCACGGAAAAGGCGCGCTTGCCGTAATAGTCGTCGGCGTTGATGGCGGCAAACGGTTCATGCACGACGTCCTTGCAGCAGAGGATGGCATGCGCCGTGCCCCAGGGCTTGACGCGCCCTTCGGGAACGGCAAACCCGGCGGGGAGCAGGGCTTCCGGCTGCTGGAAGACATAATGCACTTCCAGATGCTTTTCCGCTCTGCGGCCGATGACCTCGTAAAAATCCTTCTCGATCTTGCGGTTGATGATGAAGACGACCTTTTCGAACCCCGCCTGCACGGCGTCGAAGAGCGAGTAGTCCATGATGATTTCGCCGTGCTTTCCAACCGGGTCGATCTGTTTGAGTCCGCCGTAACGGCTGCCCATTCCGGCGGCCATGACAACAAGTGTGGGTTTCTGCATAGTAAATACTCCTTGTAGTTTTTACAGAGGCTTCGCCTCTGAAACTGCGAAAATTGGGGTTCCAAGGGGCTTTGCCCCTTGGCGGGAGCGAGAGGGCGGAGCCCTCGCCGGGACTCAGTCCTCGAAGCCGTTCGGGTTTTGGGACTGCCAGCGCCAGGAGTCCGCGCACATGCGCTCAATGCCGTATTCCGCGCGCCAGTCGAGTTCCTCGGCCGCCTTTGCCGGATCGGCGTAACAGGCGGCAATGTCCCCTGGGCGGCGGTCGACGACCTCATACGCCAGCGTCTTGCCGCAGGCTTTTTCAAACGCGTGCAGCATATCCAGCACGGAGTACCCGACGCCGGTGCCGAGGTTGTAGGCATACACGCCCGCGCCGCTCTGCAGTTTTTTAAGCGCGGCGACATGCCCGCGCGCCAGATCGACCACGTGGATATAGTCCCTTACCCCCGTGCCGTCGGGGGTTGCGTAGTCCGCGCCAAAGACGCGGAGCGCGGGGAGCTTGCCCACCGCGACCTGCGCGATATAAGGCACGAGGTTGTTGGGAATCCCGTTGGGATCCTCGCCAATCCTGCCGGAAGCATGCGCGCCGATTGGATTAAAATACCGCAGCAGCACGACGCGGAGAGTCGGATCGGCAACCGCCGCGTCCCGCAGGATCTGCTCGATCATCAGCTTAGTCTGCCCGTAAGGGTTGGTTGCCGAGAGCGGAAAGTCCTCGCGAACAGGGACGCTGGCCGGGTCGCCATAGACCGTCGCGCTGGAGGAAAACACGAACTGGTTTACACCGTGCGCGCGCATGGCAAAGAGCAGGTTCAGGGTGGAAACGAGGTTGTTCTTATAATATTCGAGTGGTTTTGAGACGCTTTCGCCAACGGCCTTGAGACCCGCAAAATGGATCACCGCGTCGATTTTATTCTTGGCAAACAGCGCGTCCACCGCGTCAGCATCCATGAGCTCGCACTGCTCAAACGCAAACGGTCTTGGCGCGAGTTCGAGCGTACGTGTCACTGCGACAGGCTTGGAGTTGATAAAGTTATCGACCGCGAGCACATCGTATCCTGCGCCGAGCAGCTCCAAAACGGTATGGCTGCCGATATAACCGGCACCGCCGGTGACGAGAATCCGCATCAAAAACAAATCTCCTTTTATATAATTGCCCGGGGATGCCGGGACTTGGGGGCGGGGAAACGTTGTTTAGGGAAAGCACGCCGCTTTTTTGGAAGCTGTTGCCTGAATTTTGGCGTGCGAGTCTGCCTCTATTATAGGCGCGCGGCGCGGCGGCTGTCAAAGCCGTTAATGAATATGCTATAATCGATAAAATATTACGGATTTCTGTGATTTTGGAGCATTTTTAGCTTTCCTAAATAATATTGCTATGCTATAATCGAACTTGGTCTGAACGACAATAAACGATTATATGAACCCAAACCGAGGAGGAAAGTATGGCAAAGCAGAAAACTGCGGTACCATTTCACGGCACGCAGGAACAGGAGAAACAGCTCAGAAAGATCATTGCCGATCATAAGGACGTACCGGGCGCGCTGATGCCGGTGCTGCAGCTATCGCAGGAGCTGTACGGTTATCTGCCCATTGAGGTGCAGAACATCATCGCTGAAGGGCTTGATATTTCCCTTGAGGAAGTGTATCAGGTCGTCACGTTTTACGGGCAGTTTTCGCTGAATCCCAACGGCAAGCACCGCGTTGCGGTCTGCCTTGGAACAGCCTGCTATGTCAAAGGCTCGCAGAATATTCTTGAAGAGCTCGAAAAGCAGCTCGGCGTCAAAGCCGGCGGCACCACGCCGGACGGCGTGTTCACGCTGGAAGCCACCCGCTGCCTTGGCTGCTGTGGCTTAGCGCCGGTCATCGTTGTGGACGACGAAGTCTACGGACGCCTCGTACCCGCCGATATCAAGGGAATTCTGGCCAAATATAACTAACATACAAAGTTAGATTTCCGAAGGGACGGATACCGGATGAAACTACGTCAAATCGCCGAACTGCTCGGCGCCGAGGTTCTCTGCGGCGAGAAACTGCTCGACGAGGAAGCGCAGAGCGCCTGCGGCAGCGACATGATGAGCGACGTGCTCGCCTATGTCAAGGATCAGGCGGTGCTGATTACGGGGCTGGTCAATCCCCAGGTCGTACGCACCGCCATGATGATGGACATGCGCTGCGTCGTGTTTGTGCGCGGCAAGCGCCCGACGCCCGATATGCTTGTTCTTGCGGACGAGAATCATATCGCTGTTCTTGTGAGCAGCTACCGCATGTACGAAGCCTGCGGCAAGCTCTACGCCAGCGGCCTCGGCTGCGAGGCCTGAAGCGATGGCGGAAACGCTCCGATTCCATTACGACGTGGATGGCGACAACTTCACCTCTGCGGGCGCCGCGTCCGTTGAGGTAAAGCGCAAGCTGCGCCAGCTCGGTTTTCCTGCCGAGACGATCCGCCGCGTATCGATTGCGATGTACGAAGGCGAGATCAATATGGTTGTGCATGCGCGCGGCGGCACGGCGGACGTGTTTGTCGAACCGGACAGCATTTCGATTGTCCTTGCCGATCAGGGCCCCGGCATTCCGGATGTGGAGCTCGCCATGCAGGAAGGCTACTCCACCGCGCCGGACAACATTCGTGCGCTGGGCTTTGGCGCGGGCATGGGGCTGCCGAACATGAAGCGATACACCGACGAAATGAAGATTGAAACCGAAGTCGGCAAGGGTACGACGGTTTCGATGAAGGTCTACGTATAACTACGCCGCTGACGCAGGGAATCACGGATTCCGGCGAAGGGGCCGCCAGGCGCAATGGATCACAGGCGTGCGTTTTGGCGGGAAGGCGGAAAGGCAAGTCTACCGGTCATGGATCAGTACAAGCATTCGGTCTCGCTTGACATCGAAAAATGTAAAGGCTGCACCAACTGCCTGAAACGGTGCCCGACCGAAGCCATCCGCATTCGCGATGGCCACGCGGTGATCAATTCGGATGTCTGCATTGACTGTGGTGAGTGCATCCGCCGGTGCCCGTATCAGGCAAAAAAAGCGATCTTTGATAAGTTTGAGGATATCGATAACAAAAAATTCCGCATTGCGCTGCCCGCCCCTTCGTTTTACGGACAGTTTGCGGAATTGGACGACGTGGACTACGTGCTGCAGGGGCTGCTCGACATCGGCTTCAACGAGGTGTTCGAAGTTGCCCGCGCGGCGGAAATCGTAACGGAATACACCCGGCGCTACATGAAGCGCGAGGACGTCCGTTATCCCGTGATCAACTCCGCCTGCCCGGTGGTGGTGCGACTCATCTCCTTGCGGTTTCCGTATCTTTGCGACCATGTGATTCCCATGATGCCGCCCATCGAGGTGGCCGGGCGCATGGCGCGCGAGGAAGCGCTGCAAAAGCACACGGAACTCAAGCCGGAGGATATCGCGGTGGTGTTCCTCTCTCCCTGCCCGGCCAAGGCGAGCTATGTCAAAAATGGCTTTATGGGGCAGAAGAGCTATGTCGACTACGTGGTCTCCATGAGCGACATCTATTTCAAGCTCATCGGCGTGATGAAAAAGAGCAAGCTGCCGCAGACGGCCAGCCAGAGCGGCATGATCGGCATGAGCTGGGCGAGCACGGGCGGAGAAGCCAGCGCGTTGCTCAACGATAAGTATCTGGCGGCGGACGGCATTGAAAACGTCATCCGCGTGCTGGACGAAATCGAGACGGGGCATTTCCCCATGCTCCAGTTCGTGGAGCTCAACGCCTGTCCCGGCGGCTGCGTCGGCGGTGTGGCGACGGTGGAGAACCCGTATATCGCGCGCGTGCGCATGCAGGCGCTGCGGAGGTACCTGCCGGTTTCACTCAACCGTTTACCCAAGGATGAACCGGAAGCGTTTCCAAAGAACATGCTCTTTTTACATGAGCTCGAGTACCGCCCCGTCGGTAAGTTCGATGAGGACCGCGCGCTCGCCATGCAGAAGATGAGCGAAATCGAACAACTGGCCGAGTCGCTGCCCGCGCTCGACTGCGGCAGCTGCGGGGCGCCAACCTGCCGCGCATTTGCCGAGGACGTCGTGCTTGGCGGGCGGAGTGTGGACGAGTGCATCGTCTACATGCGCGAACGGATTCAAAAGCTGGCTGCCGAACAGGAAGGCGAATCGAATCAGGAACCGCCCGGCGAGAGCGAAGACGGTTCGGAGGGCGAATCGAAATGACCGTTGGCGAACTCATCAAAACGCTGAACCTGGAACCCTTCGCCGTTTCGGACGGAGAGCGGGTGGTTTCCGGCGGTTACGTGGGGGATCTGCTCAGCTGGGTGATGGGGCGCGCAAACGAAGGCGACGCCTGGGTGACGATCATGAGCAATCCCAACATCGTCGCCGTGGCAACGCTCGCGGACGTTTCCTGTGTGATCCTCGCCGAAGGCGTTGTGCCTGACGCGGGAGTTGTGGAGATTGCGCTTGCCAAAGGGGTCAACCTGCTTGGCGGCGGAGAATCCGCGTTTGCGCTCTGCGGGCGGATTGCCAAGCTCCTATGAGCCGGTTTGCCGTCGATTTACACATGCATTCCTGCCTGTCGCCCTGTGCGGACGACGACATGACGCCGTACTCCATGGCCGGTATGGCAAAGCTCAACGGCCTCGCCATTGCGGCGCTGACCGACCACAACGCCTGCGGCAACTGCGAATCGTTTTTTCGCGCCTGTCAGGGGTACGGAATCGTCCCGGTCGCCGGGATGGAGCTGACTACCAGCGAGGACGTGCACCTGCTTTGCCTCTTTCGTTCGCTGGAAGACGCTCTTGCGTTTGCCGCCGAAGTGGAGAACATGCGGATACGGATTCCGAACCGCGCGGAGATCTTCGGCAAACAACTGCTCATCGGTTTTGACGACGAACCGATTGGCCAGGAGCCGGATTTGCTGATCAACGCGACGATGCTTTCGCTGGAAGAAGCGGCGCGGCTGGTTTGGAACTATAACGGAGCGGCGGTTCCCGCGCATGTGGATCGGGAAGGCAACGGCGTCATCGCCGTGCTGGGCGACCTGCCGGAAAGTCCAATGTTTGCATCGGTCGAATACCGCAACGAAGTAAACGAGCCCGCTTACGAAGCGCAGGTTCCGCGGCTGATTGGCAAACGCAGGATCGTCTCCTCGGACGCGCACCGCCTCTGGGAAATCGCAAGCCCCGGCTGCCTGCTGGAGCTGGCCTGCCCGGCGGACGCAAAGGAGCAGGAAGTCCGCGACGCTTTGATCGATTACTTGCTGGGCAAATGACGGGAGTCTAACGGAAACGCCTCCTGCACAGTGCCCGACAGGTTTGAACGGGAGGCGGAAACGGCAGTATATGCCGTTTGCATGACAACAGGGTTTGAAAAAGCCAAAGAGGATGTTACGAAAGGCAGATATAGATGAAGGAACTTTCGCTCAACATTCTGGATATTGCGCAGAACTCCGTCAAAGCCGGGGCAACGCGCATTGAAATTTCTCTTGAACAGTCGGGGCCATGGCTCACCATTGCCATCTCCGACGACGGAAGCGGCATGAGCCCGGAATTCGCCGCGGCGGCGGCCGATCCGTTTACCACGACCCGCACGACCCGCAAGGTCGGCATGGGGCTGCCGCTGTTCAAACTGGCGGCGGAGCAGACGGGGGGAACCTTCGCCATAGAATCCCATCAGGCGGCGTTCGCGGGGGATGCGCACGGCACCACCGTGCGGGCATCTTTCGATACCAGCCACGTGGACTGCGAACCGCTTGGCGACGTCGCTTCCACGGTCACGACGCTGATACAGGGCAGTCCCGAAATCGAACTGGTCTACCGGTACCGCTCGGAAGCGGGGCAAAAACTCCTTTCTACCGAAGAGATGCGGCAAATGCTGGGGGACGAAGTACCGCTGAACGCGCCGGAAGTACTCGCTTGGGTCAAAGAGTTGCTGGAGGACGGTGAACTGGAACCCGTCGGGACAGAAGAAACCAAGAATTAATCGATCTGTGTTGCAAAATTGCAGTTTATATAAAACCAGTTACACCGAATACAGATAACCGGCATATTTTTTACAATCAGGAAAGGACGAGGAACATGAAATCACTGCAGGAACTGGCGGAGATCCGCGAAAAAATGAAGGGGAAAATCGCGCTGCGCGAAGGTCAGAACGACATCCGTATCGTCGTCGGCATGGCGACCTGCGGCATCGCGGCCGGGGCGCGCCCGGTGCTCAATACGATCGTTGAAGAAATCGAAAAGCAGGGCGTTGCCGATAAGGCGACCGTAACCCAGACCGGCTGCATCGGCATTTGCCGCCTCGAACCCATCGTCGAGGTGTTTGAAGGCGACAAGGAAAAGATCACCTATGTCAAGATGACTGCCGAAAAAGCCAAGCGGGTGGTCAGCGAGCATATCAAGGGCGGAACGCCCGTTTACGAATACACGATCGGCGAGAATTAACGGGAGGAGAAACCATGATTCGTTCACACGTATTAGTCTGCGGCGGCACCGGCTGCACATCCAGCGGCAGCCCCGCGATTCGGGAGCACCTGGAGAAAGAACTCAAAAAGCAGGGGCTCGACGAAGAGATCAAAGTCGTCCAGACCGGATGTTTCGGCCTCTGCGCGCTCGGCCCGATTATGATCGTTTACCCTGAGGGAACGTTCTACAGTCGCGTGACGGAAGAAGACGTCACTGAGATCGTCAGCGAGCATCTGCTCAAGGGCCGCCCGGTCGAGAGACTCATCTATAACCCCAAGACCGAGGAACTGCCGCACGGCGTAACCTCGCTGTCCGACACGCCGTTTTATAAATCGCAAAAGCGCATTGCGCTGCGCAACTGCGGCGTGATCAACCCGGAAAATATCGACGAGTATATCGCCGTTGACGGTTACCTAGCACTCGGCAAAGTGCTCACCGAGATGAAGCCGCAGGACGTCATCGACATCATGAAGGCCAGCGGCCTTCGCGGACGCGGCGGCGCGGGCTTCCCGACCGGCACGAAATGGCAGTTTGCCGCCAACAACGCCGCGCCCGAAAAATTCGTCGTCTGCAATGCCGACGAAGGCGATCCCGGCGCGTTTATGGATCGTTCCGTTCTGGAAGGCGACCCGCACGCGGTGCTGGAAGCCATGGCCATCGCGGGCTACGCCATCGGCGGCACGCATGGCTACATCTACGTCCGCGCGGAGTACCCCATCGCGGTCAAGCGGCTCAAGATCGCCATCCAGCAGGCGCGTGAATACGGCCTGCTCGGCAAGAACATCTTCGGCACGAGCTTCGATTTTGATATCGACATCCGTCTAGGCGCGGGCGCGTTCGTCTGCGGCGAAGAGACGGCGCTGTTAACCAGCATCGAAGGCTTCCGCGGCGAACCCCGCAATAAGCCCCCGTTCCCGGCGGCAAAGGGGTTGTTCGCCATGCCGACCATCATCAACAACGTGGAAACGTTCGCGAACGTCCCGCAGATCATCGTCAAGGGCGCTGAATGGTTCTCCTCCATGGGAACCGACTGCTCCAAGGGTACCAAGGTCTTCGCGCTCGGCGGCAAGATCAACAACACCGGCCTCGTCGAAATCCCGATGGGCACGACGCTTCGCCAGATCCTCTTTGAAATCGGCGGTGGCATCCCGAACGGCAAGAAGTTCAAGGCAGCGCAGACCGGCGGCCCCTCGGGCGGCTGCATCCCGGCGGAGCACCTCGACACGCCGATCGATTATGAAAACCTCAAGGCCATCGGCTCCATGATGGGCAGCGGTGGTTTGATCGTCATGGACGAGGACAACTGCATGGTGGATATTGCGCGGTTCTTCCTTGAGTTCACCGTGGACGAGAGCTGCGGCAAGTGCACCCCCTGCCGGATCGGTACGCGGCGCCTGCTTGAGATGCTGAATAAGATCATCGAAGGCAAAGGCACGCTCGAAGACCTCGACAAGATGGAAGAGCTCTGCCACTACATCATCAACAACGCGCTCTGCGGCCTCGGCCAGACCGCCCCGAACCCGGTGCTTTCGACGCTGCGGTATTTCCGGGACGAGTATGTTGCCCACGTGGTCGACAAGCGCTGCCCGGCGGGCGTCTGCAAAAAGCTCCTGCGCTACGAGATCAAACCCGAGAAGTGCACGGGCTGCACGCTCTGCGCGCGCAAGTGCCCCGTCAGTGCGATTTCCGGCACCGTCAAGCAGCCGCATGTCATTGACCAGCAGAAGTGCATCAAGTGCGGCGTCTGCATGGAAAATTGCAAATTCGGCGCCATTTCAAAGAAGTAAGGAGGCAGGAACATGGATAAAGTAACAGTAAAAGTCAACGGGGTCGAAGCAAAGGTTCCCGCCAACGCAACGATACTGGAAGCGGCGCATGAAGCGGGCGTCCAGATTCCAACGCTGTGCTACCTCAAGAACATCAACGCCATCGCGGCCTGCCGTGTCTGCCTGGTGCAGGCAACCGGCGTGCGCGGTCACGCGGCGGCCTGCGTGACCCAGGTTGCCGACGGCATGGAGATTACCACCAACACCCCGGAACTCCGCGCCGCGCGGAAAACCACGCTGGAGCTCATTTTAAGTAACCACCGCATGGACTGCCTGAGCTGCGACCGCAACGGCGACTGCGAACTGCAGGCGCTTGCCCGCGAGTACGGCGTGGATCAGTATAAGTACGCCGGCAGCGAAGATCTCCGTCCCCAGTACGAGCGCAGCGCGCCGCATCTCGTTCGCGACAACAGCAAGTGCATCCTCTGCCGCCGCTGCGTGGCCGTCTGCAAACACAACCAACATGTGGCCGTCATCGGAACCAACGAGCGCGGGTTTGATACCCATGTGGGCAGCGCGTTCGATATGCCGCTGGCAGAGACCACCTGCATCAACTGCGGCCAGTGCATCTCCGTCTGCCCGACGGGCGCTTTGACCGAGCGCGACGACACCGCGAAGGTTTGGGAAGCGCTTGCGGACAAGAAAAAGCACGTCATCGTCGCCCCTGCGCCGTCGGTGCGTGTGCAGCTTGGCGAATGCTTCGGCATGCCGATCGGCACCAATGTGGAAGGCAAGCTCGTTGCGGCGCTCCGCCGCCTCGGCTTTGAAAAAGTCTTCGACGTGGACTTTGCCGCGGACGTGACGATTATGGAAGAAGGCACCGAGCTGCTCGATCGCCTGAAGAACGGCGGTAAGCTCCCGCTGATCACCTCCTGCTCGCCCGGCTGGATCAAGTTCTGCGAGCACTATTATCCGGATATGATCGAGAACCTTTCAAGCTGCAAGAGCCCGCAGCAGATGTTCGGCGCGCTGGTGAAAACCTATTACGCCGAGAAGGAAGGCATCGACCCGAAGGATATCTTTGTCGTTTCCATCATGCCCTGCACGGCCAAGAAGTTCGAGTGCACCCGCGACGATGAAAACGCAGCCGGCGTGCCGGACGTCGATATCTCGCTCACCACGCGGGAGCTTGCCAACATGATCAAGCGCGCCGGGCTTATGTTCACAAATCTCAAGGACGAGGACTTCGACCCCATGATGGGCGTCGCGTCCGGCGCGGGCCATATCTTTGGCGCGACCGGCGGCGTAATGGAAGCGGCTCTGCGCACCGTTGCGGAAATCGTAACCGGAAAACCGCTGGACAATCTGGACTTCAAAGCCGTCCGCGGCGTGGAAGGCTGCAAGGAAGCGGAATATGACCTCGCGGGTACCAAGGTGCGCGTCGCGGTCACCAGCGGGCTTGAAAATGCGCATCAGCTGCTCGAAATGGTGCGCAAAGGCGAAGCGGACTATCACTTTATCGAAGTCATGGCCTGCCCCGGCGGCTGCGTCAACGGCGGCGGCCAGCCGCATCAGCCCGGCAGCGTGCGCAACTTCGTCGACCTGCGCGCCGAGCGCGCCAAGGGGCTGTACGGCGAGGATAAGTGCATGACGCTCCGCAAGAGCCACGAAAACCCCTTCGTCAAGGAACTGTACGACACCTACCTTGAAAAGCCCGGCTCCCACAAGGCGCATAAGATCCTCCATACGACCTATGTCAAGAGGAAGATCTATTAAACCAGATAAGGCTCTAGTCACAGTCCCCGCGCTTTGCGCGGGGACTTTTCTAGCGATTCAGGAGAAAGTTCTTTTTGTTCCTTTTTCTTTCAAGAAAAAGGAAATCGCTGTTCCCCCAGCCAGTTCTCGCTTTTTTGATAAACCCGTGTTATAATCAAGCGCAAAAATAAAATACAAACCCGCTCTTGCGGGAGAGGAGCAAAGAACCATGACCGGAGCGCAACGCGCGGAGTTTCGAAAAGCGGCGAATACCCTCAAACCGATCTTCCAGATCGGCAAAGAGGATATCGGCGAGAATTTAATCAAGAGCGTGGACGAAGCGCTTGCCAAGCGGGAGCTTATTAAGCTTGCCGTGCTGGAAACGAGCTCGCTTTCGGCAAAGGAAGCCGCCGCAATTCTCGCGGAGCGCACGAACGCAGAGATGATACAGTGCATCGGCCGCAAGTTCGTGCTGTACCGGCAGAAGCCGGAGGAGTAGGGGATTTTTACTTTTTCTTGAAAGAAAAAGTAAAACAAAAAGAACTTCTCTGTTATTGGAGAAGTTCTTTGTTTGTAAAAAGAGGTTCTTTTGCTTCTTTTCTTTTAAGAAAAGAAGAGTAATCCGGTCTTTTGCTTCTTTTCTTCTAAGAAAAGAAGCACTAAAAGAGCTTGAATACGTTTAGGTTGAACCAAGTGTAACCCAAATCGTACTCCGGAATCCACTTCATGGTCATGGCCACGCCGCCGACGACCCAGAGCAGAATCAGGCAAACGAGGATCAGCAAAATCACGCTGAGCGTGCCACCGCCGCGTTTTTTCTTTTTGTGCGGGCGATACGCTTCGTCAAAGACCTCGTCGCGCACCGAGCGACCGCTGGAACGGGACGTCTTATCCCGCTGTTCAACGACGGGGGCGGGCACGACGCGTCCGCTGGGCTGACGCTGCGGTTGTGGCTGCGGCTGCTGGGCGATGCGTGCGGATGGCTGCGAGTACTGCGGCTCCGGCAGAACGTCCTGTTCGCCGTAAAGCTCGCGCTCCAGCTCGTTTTCAATCAGGCTCATGTCCGGGTCGATCTGCGCAAAAGCGGAGATGTTCCGTTCGATCAAGTCCCCGAACCAGAGCGACCAGCCGTCTTCTTCCGGCTGCTGCTGAACAACGGCGACGAACTGCCCGAACGTCTGACGCGCGGCTTCGCGCGCGAGTTCTTTATCCTGCGTGCGCTCAAGGGCGCGCAGGTAAACCGCGTTGCCATAGATCGAGATCAAATCTTTTACCGCGGTTTTATCGCCAAAACGAATCCGCCGGACCAATTCTTCGAGCCCCATACGCCTGCTCCCAACTATGATAATACTTTATTATAGCATGATTCCAACCCGCTGAAAAGGGAAGCGGCCTGTTACGCCAAAACAAAACATTTATGCGATTAAAACGCCGATTTTGTTTGACAAATCGGGTTTTTTCATGTATAAATATTACTTTGTTGGCAGCATGTGCATCCAAACAAAACGACGGAGGGAACGATATGGAAACGGATGTTGTGATCGTTGGCGCTGGCCCCGCGGGTATCTTTACAGCGCTGGAAATGCGTAAGCGCGGCAGCAAGCAGCGCATCCTGATCGTGGAAAAAGGCCTGGCGGTCGAGGACCGGCGGTGCCCCAAAACCATCACCGGAAGATGCGTCAACTGCAAGCCGTACTGCCACATCACAACCGGGTTTTCCGGCGCGGGCGCGTTTTCGGACGGGAAGCTCTCACTCTCCTACGAAGTCGGCGGCGATCTGCCGACCCTGATTGGCGAACTCAAGGCGCAGGAAACGATCGATTATACGGACGGCATCTACCTCTCTTTTGGCGCGGACGGAACGGTCGAGGGCGTGAACAATTCCGAAGCGGTCAAGGAAATCCGCCGCCGGGCGATCCGCGCGGGGCTCAAACTGGTCGACTGCCCCATCCGCCACCTCGGCACCGAAAAGGCGCAGGATATCTACTATGCCATCGAGCAGTACCTGCTTGAGCACGACGTGGAAATTCTCTTTGGGCACGCCTGCACGAACCTGATCCTCGAAAACGGCGTCTGCCGCGGGGTAATCGTCGACACGGGCAAAACCACGTTCGACGTCAAGGCAAAGCACGTCGTCGTCGCAACCGGCCGCCGCGGGGCGGACTGGCTGGAGAGCATCTGCGCCGAACATGGCATTGCGCATCAGCCGGGCACGGTGGATATCGGCGTTCGGGTCGAAGTACGCAACGAGATTATGGAAACCATCAACGAGGTGCTTTACGAAAGCAAGCTCATCGGTTATCCGCAGCCGTTCCGCAACAAGGTGCGCACCTTCTGCCAGAACCCCGGCGGGTTTGTGAGTCAGGAGAATTACGATAACGACCTTGCCGTGGTCAACGGCCACGCATTCAAGGAGCGGAAGTCGCCCAACACCAACCTCGCGATCCTCTGCTCGCATAACTTCAACATTCCCTTCGACCAACCCATTGCGTATGCCCAAAAGGTTGGCGAACTGACCAACATGCTGGGCGCGGGGCATATCCTTGTGCAGCGGTATGGCGACATCCTCGACGGAAAGCGCACTTGGCAAAAGGAACTGGCGTTTTCCAACGTCGTACCGACTTTGCCGGATGCGGTCGCGGGGGATATCACGGCGGCAATGCCGTACCGCGCGATGACGAACATCATCAACTTCATCCAGGCGGTCGATCAGGTCGTGCCCGGTTTTGCCGCGGCGGAAACGCTGCTCTATTCGCCGGAACTGAAGTTCTACAGTAACCGCGTCAAGATGGATGAAAACTTCACCACGAGCATCGTCGGCCTTTACACGCTCGGCGATTCCAGCGGCTGGACGCGAGGCTTGATGATGAGTTCGGTCATGGGTGTGCTCATGGGCAGAAGACTCGCCGCGGAAGAACGGTAGTAAACGAACGAAATACCCGCCTCGGCGGGTATTTTTTTGCGTAAACGAAAAAGTGTTTTATCCAATCCAGGTTCGCTTGCGGTTATTCGGCAGTTTCGACAAAGCTCTTGAAGCTGTCCAGGATCGATTGCCATCCGAAGCGCTGGAGTTCGACTGAGTTTTGATCCTCTGCTTCAAACGTTTCGACGATACGCGTGCCGCCCTCGACGGCTTCGAACGAGACGATAACTTTTCGGGAATCGCCCAGCGTGGACGCGAGCAGCTTTTTGGACTCGACGGCATCGTAGATTCCCCAAAAGTCAAAACCGGCGCTGCCGTCTTTCGCTTCCATGCGCGAGAGGAATTTGCCCCCGGCGCGCAGATCGTTTTCGGCGCGGGTCGTGTGCCAGTCGGCGGAGGCCTGGTTCCAACATACGATGTGCTCGGGATGCGTCCAGCAATCCCAAACGCGCTCCGGCGTGGCGGAGACGACCGTTTCGACCGTGATGCGGGTTCGCTCGGAATCGGCCATAGGATCAACCGCCTCTCTGAATGATCGTTCTTCGTAAAAGATCGTTGTGTCGTTTCCGTCAGTCGAGGAAATCGAATTCCCACTCGCCCATGCGGATGGAATCGCCGTCCTTGGCGCCCATCTCGCGGAGCGCCGCGATGATGCCGGACTTGATCAGCGACTGCTGGAACCGGCGCATGGAGTCCTGATTATCGGGGTTGGTCAAGTCCAGCAGCTGCTTGACGTCCCCGCCGGAAACGACATAGGCGCCGCTGTCGTCCTTTTCAATATGGAAGCCGCGCTCATAGGCGGGCGTTTCGGCCAGTTCGGTTTCCTCATAGCGTTTCACAGGGGGGAGCGTATCCAGCACCTGCACAATGCGGTCGAGCAGCGCTTCGAACCCCTGCGCGGTCGCGGCGGAAACGGGAAAGACTTCGATGTCCGGGAACGCCTCGCGAAAGCGCGCCAGGTTCTCTTCCGCTTCCGGCAGGTCGGTTTTATTGGCGGCAACAAGTTGGCGAGTCTCCAGAAGAAGCGGGGAAAACTTGCCGAGCTCCTCGTTGATTTTACGGTAGTCGTCGAGCGGGTCGCGCAGTTCACTGCCGGAGATATCCAGCACATGCACGAGCATGCGCGTGCGCTCGATGTGCCGTAAAAAGTCGTGGCCAAGCCCCGCGCCTTCCGCCGCGCCTTCGATCAGGCCGGGGATATCCGCCAGCACGAACGAGCGTCCGTGGCGGGTCGCCACGCCGAGGTTCGGCGAAAGGGTCGTGAAGTGATACGCGGCGATCTTGGGTTTTGCCGCGGTTAAAACGGAGAGGATCGTGCTCTTGCCGACGGAAGGCAGGCCGACAAGTCCGACGTCCGCAATGCTCTTGAGCTCGAGTTCAACCTCGTGATCCGCCGTTTTCAGCCCCGGCTGGGAAAAGTCGGGCGCCTGCCTTGTCGGGGTGGCAAAGCGAGCGTTGCCCTTGCCGCCGTAGCCGCCGCGCAGCAAGACGCGTTCCTTGCCGTCCTCGTTCAGGTCCGCGAGGATGGCGCCGGTTTCCAAATCCCGCACGACGGTGCCGATGGGAACATGAATCACCATCGGCGCGCCGTCATGGCCGGAAGAAAGCTTGGCCTTGCCGGGCTCGCCGTTTTCCGCGCGGTAAAAACGCTGGAACTTAAAGTCCAATAGTGTGGAAAGCTGCTGATCGGCAACAAAAATCAAATCGCCGCCCTTGCCGCCGTCTCCGCCGGAGGGGCCGCCCTGGGCTATGTATTTTTCCCGGTGGAACGCAACGCAGCCGTCTCCGCCGTTGCCGGCTTTGATTACGATGCGCGCTTTATCGATGAATTGCATATTAATTCTCTTTTCTGGTGATCCGAACGCGGATCTTTTCGGTACTTCTCACGAAAAACTGAATCTATTCTGCGGGCTTGCTGGTTTGCAGATAGTCGCAGAGTCCGCTTAGCGGGCAGATTTCGCATTTCGGCTTCCGTGCGGCGCAGATCTGCCGCCCGTGATAGATCAGCCAGTGATGCGCCTGTGTCCAGTTTTCGCGCGGGATGGCCTGCTGCAGCTGCTCCTCGGTTTTCTCTACGTTTTTCGCGTTCGCCAACCCGATGCGGTTACTGACGCGGAACACATGCGTATCCACGGCGATGGCGGGGATGCAAAAGGCGTTGCTTGCCACCACGTTAGCGGTTTTACGCCCCACGCCGGGCAGGGTTTGCAAGAGCTCCAGATCTGCGGGAACCTCTCCGCCGTACCGGGTTGCGAGGATGCGCGCGGTTTCAAGGATATGCCGCCCCTTCGTGTTGAAAAAGCCGCAGCGCTTGATGTAGGGAAAGAGCTCCTCTTCGCTCATGGCGGCAATCTGCTCGGGCGTGTTGGCGGCGGCAAAGAGTTCGCGCGTGCAGCGGTTGACCATGACGTCCGTACTCTGCGCAGAGAGGATGGTTGCCACGAGCAGTTCAAAAGGCGAACGGAATTCGAGCGCGGGTTTCGCGTTTGGGTACGTCCGCGCGAGGATGGCGAGCGCTTCGGTTTTTTGCTCGTTGGTGAGCATCAGGTGCGAATCTTTCCGTTGTATTTTCTTACGATGATATGCGCCAGCGACAGAGCCAGGTCGAGTATTTCCTTTTCATCCTGACCTTCCAGCATGATGCGCACGAGCGGTTCCGTACCGGAGGCGCGGACGAGCACGCGGCCGTTTTTGCCGAGATGCGCCTCGATTATTTTAGTTTGTTCGAGCAGCTCCGCATCCGCCAGCGCGTCGGCCTTGCTGTTGTTGTCTACGGTGACGTTGACGAGCACCTGCGGGAATTTGGGGATCCGCGCGGCGAGCTTGCTTAAACGTTTCTTGCTTTCGGCAACCACGCCAAGCAGCGAAATTGCGCTCATCATGCCGTCGCCCGTGGTGTTGCTTGCCAGAAGGATGATATGGCCGCTCTGTTCGCCGCCGATGGCGTAATCGTTTTTCAGCATGCTTTCGAGCACATACCGGTCGCCGACCTTGGTTTCGTCAATCTGGATGCCTGCGTCGCGTAAGGCGTTCTTCAGGCCGAGGTTACTCATAACGGTGAGCACGAGCGTATTGTGCTTGAGCGTACCGTGGGCGAGCATGCTCAGCGCGAGGATGCCCATGGCCTGGTCGCCATCGACAATGTTGCCGTATTCGTCGCAGGAGATCAAACGGTCGGCGTCGCCGTCAAAGGCAAAGCCGAGATCCGCGCCGTAATTGACCACCATCTCCTGCAGGCGTTCAGGGTGCATGGAGCCGCAGTGGTCGTTGATGTTGATGCCGTCGGGCGCGCAGGATTTTGCGATGACTTCCGCGCCGAGACGCTCGAATACTTCCTTTGCGATAAACGACGAAGCGCCGTTTGCGCAGTCCAGCACGATGCGCAGGCCTTCAAAGCGGAACTCGGACTGCTCGACCAGATAGTCGCAGTAGTCCTGCCGCGCGCGCACGGCGGGGATGATGCGGCCGACTTCGCGCCCTTCGGGGCGGGGAATTTCCTCGCCGCTTTGAATAATGGACTCGATACGGTCCTCGATTTCGTCCGAAAGCTTGAAGCCGTTCTGATCGAACCATTTGATGCCGTTGTATTCCATGGGGTTGTGGCTGGCGGAAATCATGACCGCCGCGTCCGCTTCGTACAGGCGGACAAGATACGCCATGGCGGGCGTTGGCAGAACGCCGACGTCCAGCACGTCCCCGCCGACCGAGCAGACGCCCGCCGAGAGCGCTGCGCCCAGCATGGGGCCGGATTTGCGGGTGTCCATGCCGATGAGGATGCGGGGAGAGTGCACTTCGTTTGCCAACACATACGCGCCAACCGCGCCGATTTTGTAGGCCAGTTCGCAGCTTAAGTCCCTATTTGCAATTCCGCGCACGCCGTCCGTGCCAAAGAGTCTTGCCATAGCCGAATTCTCCTCTGTTCTGTTGTGAACCGTGTAAAAGCAGCGGTTCGGGGGAAGCGTCGTCGCTCAACGATGTTACAGGGACGCGATATACTCAAGCGCGGCGGTTGCCGCGACCGCGCCGTCCGCGCAGGCGGTAATCACCTGCCGCAGCGGCGTATTGCGGATGTCTCCAGCTGCGAACACGCCGGGGATGCTGGTGCGCATGAGTTCGTCGGTCACGATATTGCCAGCGCTGGTGAGCGTTACTTTTTCCTTGACCAGCTCCGTACGCGGGGTGATGCCGACCGCGACGAACACACCGTTGACGGGCAGGACGCGCACTTGATCCAGCTTCAGGTCGCGGATTTCGAGGCCTTCGACCTTCTTTTCACCAACGAGAGAAACCGGCACGCAGGAGAGCGCAAACGCAATCTTCGGGTTGGCATACGCCGCTTTTTGCAGCGCGGGGCAGGCGCGCAGTTCGTCGCGCCGGTGGACGACGGTCACGCCGGAGCAGAACCGCGCTAAATACAGCGCGTCCGAAATGGCGGTGTCTCCGCCGCCGACGACGGCAACGGGCATGTCCTTAAAAAACGCGCCGTCGCAGGTTGCGCAGTAGCTCACACCCGCGCCGGTGAGTTCTTCCTCGCGCGGGACGCCGAGCGGCCGGGAAGAAGCGCCCA
The DNA here is from genome assembly GCA_039683415.1 of Clostridiaceae bacterium. Taxonomy (GTDB): domain Bacteria; phylum Bacillota; class Clostridia; order Christensenellales; family CAG-138; genus UBA7703. The sequence goes on along the minus strand of JBDKRL010000019.1, from coordinate 34,921 downwards.
TGCAGAGGATCACGGCTTTTGCCGTATCCACGCGGTCGGCAAGCACGATTTTCTTCGTCATTCCGTCGAGCTCCAGCGCGGTGGCTCCGGTGTATTCGATTTTCAGACCAAACTTCTCGGCTTGTTTTTGAATCCGGCTGCCGACGGCATAACCCTCGATTCCCTCCGGGAAACCAGGGTAGTTTTCCACCATGGGGGTCTTTGCGATCTGACCACCGGGGAAGAGCTCTTCATACAGCGTAACGTCCGCTCCGCCGCGCGCCGCGTATAATCCGGCAGTTAAACCGGCGGGGCCTCCGCCGATGATTGCGATATCCGGCATGGCTTCTTTACCTCCGAGTATATTGAAAGTAGTAACAGTATACCCAAAAGCGCGATAAATTGCAACGAACGGGGCGGTTGCGCCTTTCGTTACTCTTTACGCGAAAAAAGCCGTATCTGTTGTCAGATACGGCTGCTCCATCAATTGTTAGTCGTTTTGTTCGCGATAAAGCGCGGCGGCTTTGCGGGAATCCCGCCGTTCAAAGAGCAGGTTGAGTGTCAGCCCGAAGGCAACGAACACGCCGCCGATCAGGTTCTGGAGCGAAAATGCCCCGTCGAGCAGCGCGTCCAGCAGAACACCCGTGAACACCTGGCCGACGAACATCAACAGCGTGATATACAGCGCCGGGATTTTTACAACCACGACGTTGCTCAAAAACACTGTCGCAACCCCGATCGCCCCGCCGAGGTAGATCCACCAGTTGGACGAAAGCACAAATTGGGACATCGACGGTTCGCCGCGCCCCAGCAGCAAAAACACCGGAATAACGGTAATCAGCCCGCTGAGATAATTGAAAAACGTGCTCGAATACAGGCTGGTTCGCTCCGCAAGGCGCGAATTGAACGAGCGCGAAACGACCAGCAGCAGGCCGGAAGAAAACACCGCGAGCACCGGCAGAATCGAAAACGAACCGATCGTCATGCAGACAATGCCGCCGACCACGAGCAGCAGCCCCGGCACTTGATCAAGGCGGAAGCGGTGTACGCGCATTTGAAACAGCCCGAACTGATCGACGAGCAAGCCCATCACGCTGGAACCGAACAAACTCAGCGCGAGGATGGCCGAAACGCTGATTTTTCCGAACGCATAGTTGGTAAACACCGTGGAAGCCACTCCGATGACCCCGCCGATGTAGAGATACCACGGCAGGCCCTTTTGAAACGGCTTTTCCTTTCGCGCAAGAATGATGCCGCCGATGAGCAACAGGCCGACGATATGGATGATCACCGTTGCGGAATACACGCCGTAGAGCGTGGTCAGCCCGCCGTTGACGGTAATCATAACCGCAACGAGGATCCCGATGATCAGCGAAACGAAGTAATACATGGACAGTCCTTCTCCCCGGCAGTACGGCGCAGCAAAGAAAACGCGGTTCGGCCTGATGGGCAAAGTATATCGCGCGGGGTTGACAAGGCATATGCCAAATGTCACACTGAAGAAAAGAACCATTCAGGGGGGAACTAGTATGAAAAAGACGCTGCTTCCGCCGGGGTATGCCGCGAAACTGGCAGAATACGACCTTGACGGGCTCGATACGAGCGGCGCGGTGCTGCTCAAGTACGAACGCGGGGAATGGCTGCTCAACGAAGGGCACGCCATCGACTACCTGTATATCCTGCTTTCGGGCAAAGCAAAAGTTTCCGTCAGCGTGGAAAACGGGCGGAGCTTACTGCTTTGTTATTATATTTCGGAAGGCATGATTGGGGATATGGAGCTCATGACGGGCAAGCACGAGGCGTTTTCCTCCATGCAGGCGGTGACGGCGCTGACACTGATCGGGCTGCCGCTTGAGCGCTATGCTTCCGTTTTGCGTGGGAATCTGCCGTTTGTGCTGCGCATTGGCGCGGGGCTGGTGGAAAAGCTGGAGGCGAGCATTACCAATATGTCGTCAACGATTCTCCAGCCGTTTGAACAGCGCCTTTGCGGGTATGTGCTGCAGAGCGCGCAGGACGGGTATTTCCGCGAAACGCTCACGAACGTTGCCGACCAGCTCGGCTGCAGTTACCGGCACCTGCTGCGGTGCCTGCAGCAGCTTTGCGAGGAAGGCGTGCTGGAGAAGCGCAAGAATGGCTATGCTCTTATTGACGTTGAAACTTTGAAAAAGAGAGCATCGGAATAGGGGGGGAATCTTGGGGGTTCCACCCCCAAACCCCTGTCCCAAGGGAAAATCCCTTGGGTATCCCTTTATCAATATTCTTTCAAGAGTTCACCGATCGTGTTTTTGAGGTATTTGTCCTTCATGTAGACGAAGTTCTGCGAAACGACATACGCATGGCCGTCGTCCCAGCGCACGGTTTCGGTATGGTCGTTCGGATCGGCGCGCCCGGTGAGCACGGTAACGCGGTTATGGATGCGGTTGGCGAGCAGGATCATATACCGGTTCTGCTCCGGATCGACGGAAAAGTGGTTGCCCGTAAAGCCGTTGAGCGCAATGGCGCGCTCGCCAAAGCTGGCTGGTACCTCGCTGAAAGTCTGCACCGGATGCTTGGAGTAGCACAGATACCCCATATACTGCGAATACCCGCTCTCGGCAAGCGCGCTGCCCGTGCGGTTGACGCCCATGCTGAGCAGCGTTTTGCGGCTCAGCAGCGCGTTTTGCAGCAGGCCGCCGGCCAGAAGCGTCATATCCGGCAGGGTCGAAAACAAGCCCGCGTGACCGAACGGCCCCGCCTCGATGGTTCGCAGCAGGCGCGCTTTAGGGTCGTGAATCGTGCCCGCTGGGCAGCCGGTATCCACGCGAAACTGCCCGCCCGCGACCGTCCGCTCGTAGTTATAGCAAACAGTGTTGGGCAGCAGCGCTTCCGGCACGTCCGCAAAGGTATGGTTCATGTTGAGCGGGCGGAGGATGTTTTGCTCCAAATACTCCCAAAAGGAAAGGTCAGCGGCGGATTCGATGACGTATTTGAGCACCATCGCGCCCATATCCGTATAGAACTTTTTCGTTGGCGCGGGGCCGGTGCGGATATTGAACAGGAGGTTTTGCGCTGCTTCGGCGCTTTCCGCCGTGTCGATGCGAAAAGCGGTCTGCAGCGCGGTTCGAAACGAGAGCAGTTCTTCGATCGTCACATCCGCAATCTGTAAAAAGCGCTTGTCGACTTGGCCGATCCTGCTGGAGAGCGAGAGCTTGCCTTTTTCGCAGAGCTGAAGAACCGCAATGCACGTAAAGAGCTTGGTCACCGAAGCAAGGTCGAAAATGGAGTTTCCGTCCATCGGCGCATGGTCGGGAACGAACGCGCCGTCCTGCAGGCGGACTTCGCGGATAGCGCCGTGACAGAACTGTTCGCCGCCGCGCAGCCCGCCGTAAGAAACAGCAATGCCGGTGATCACGCGCCGTTCGTTTACAAGGTACCTTACGCCATAATCCAGTTGTTCGTGGGGGCTTTGCGTCATGCGCGCGCTTCCTCCTTGGAGGCATGGCTGGCAAACGCCGTGTTCTTTTTATTCCAGTTGCTTAAGAACGCTTTTTTCACAGGAGAATTGGGAAACTTTTCCGGATCGTACTTTGCGTAGAATTCCGCTTCCTCGCGGAGCGCGCGCAGGAGCAGTTCGTCCATCGCGCGGTCGTCGGCGGAGACGTCCGCCATCCAGCGCTGTTCCAGCGCGTCGCGTTCGGCGTAGAATTCGGCGGGAACCGACTTGCCGAGAAGACTGCGGCGGTAGGTTTCGGCATTGTTCCAGTATGTTTCCGCCGCGCTTTCGCCAAGGCTCGAAACGGGCAGCCGCGCGGGGTTGCCGAAGCGGTAGGGCTTATAAAGCGAAACGCAGGGAAGCGACGTGCCCGAAAGAAAGACCGTCGGTGCGCCGCCGGACAGCGAAACGATCATGCTCGCCGTCGACTGGTCGCCGACCGCGCCGCCGTAGTGCATGCAGCAACTCGAAACCGAGCCTTCGGCAAAGGGGTTCTGCACGGAAGGGTTATGTTTGCGCAGCGCGGACGCCATGCCCTGTGGCGATTCAATCGTTAAAAGCGCGCAGCCGGACTGCCCCTGCCGAATTTTTGAGCCGGAAAAGAAGGTGTACAGCGGGTCGGTATGGACTTTTGCAAAGTCGCACGCGCCGCCGCCGTAGCGGTCGCCGTCCGCGCCGATGCTGAGACGGTTGCTGATGGAAGCCGACCGGAAGGACTTCACCACCCAGCTCTTGCCGCAGGTTTCAAGTACGAACAGGTTGTCGCGGTCGATGATCAAAAACGAATTGTCATAAAAGAACTTGTGGTCGTAGCCACAGTTGCCGCCCTGACCGTAGGTTTCCAGCAGCTCAATAATCGTATCCACGGCGCCGTTTGCGCTCTCGGCGCGTTCCAGCGCGAGCCGCAGCAAATCCATGCCCGTGAGCGCGGGTTTTCCGTAAGGCCCTTTGGTAAACACCGCCTCGTTGCCAATGGCGACGCCCGCCTCGTTGACGCCGATCTCCGCGCCCCACATCCAAACGGGACGCGAGAGCAAAACGGCCTTTGTTTCGCGCGCCTGCGGAATGGCGATGTACGTCGCTTTGAGGCTGGTTTCCTTGCAGAAGCGCGGGGGGTAAAACTCCGTGACCTGCGCTTCATTGGGGCTGCGGTCGCTGTTTTTGCCAAAGAGCGAATGACCGGGATACAAAATGCCGAGCGTATCGCACATGCTGCCGTTCCTCCAAGCTTTTTTTTCAGTATATCACAGTTATGATTGCTCGGGCACGGGCAAAATACGCGGCGCTTCTGCACGAAACCCCCGCATCCGCAAATCGCGCGGAACTGTTCCGCAAGGGGGTGAAAAGGTTGTGATTTGCGCCTCTCGTATGGTACAATACGTTGGCAAACAGGCAGAAAGGCGGCTGCATGGAACTCGACCCTCTGGCAATCCGCAATCTATTGATCTGGATCGCGCTGGCTCTTGGAAACGCGATCTTGCTTGGCGCAACGCCAAGCTGGATGCGCTGCGGCGCAAAGCGCGCGGATCCTTCCGCGGCGGCGGCGCTGTTTTCGCTTGTGCTCGTTGGCGTCATGGCGGTGTTTCTGGCGCTCACCGGTGGCGCAAAGGGGCTGTTAACGCTCACGGCGAACCAATACCTTGCGCTTGCCGCTTGCGGGCTGCTCTCCGCGCTAACCTGGCTGAGCCTGTTTACGGCGCTGACGGGCGGGCGCGTGAACAAGGTGATCCCCGTCTACCTGCTTTGGTACGCGTTTTCGCTCACCGCGTCGCACTTTCTCTTCGGCGAGCCGCTGGGCTTATGGAGGATCTGCTGCGTAGTGGTCATCCTGCTGGGCATCGTGTTTATCGAAAGCAGTTCCAAGAACCTCGGCGGGCAGCTCTGGTTTGTCTATGCGCTCATCGCGGCGCTGACCGCCGCCGGAACGCAGCTGCTCAAGCGCGGGCTGCTGGGGAGCGCGTTTGAAGAAACGCTGTTTCAGGCCGGTCGTTCCGCCGCTGCCTGCGTGATTTTGTGGATCTTTGTCTTTATCCGCGGAAAGCAGAACACGCTGGGGGACTTGAGCCCGCGCGGATGGATTGGCATTTCGTTTGCCGCGCTGAGCCTTGCGGGGAGCTATGCCTGCAGCTATTACGCGTCGCTGCGGGGAGACATCAGCGAACTTGCGCCCATCGGCGTACTGGCGTTTGCGTTTGTAATGCTGTTTTCACGCATGTTTCAAAAGGAAAAACAACCCGGCTCGTCGGTCTTCGGCACGGCGCTTGTGCTGCTCGGCCAGTTCGGGATTCTCATGGGGTTATAGGAGTAACAGATGGTTAAGCTTTGCGTATTCGATCTCGACGGGACGCTTGTCGACACCCTGAGCGATCTCACCAACAGCCTCAACTACGCGCTTGCCGAATGCGGGCAGAGCGCGCTTTCGGAGGCGCAGGTTTCGGCCATCGTCGGCCACAGCATCACCTATATGTGCGAAAACTCTGTACCGCCGGAGCAGATTGCGCTGGCTCCGCGCATTCTCGAACTCTTTAAGGCGCATTACGCCGAACACAGCCTCGACTGCTCCCGGCCGTACGACGGCATGATCGACGCGGTGCTTGCCATCAAGCGCGCGGGCGTAAAGGTCGCGGTGGTTTCCAACAAGCCCCACGACGATGCGGTTCGCGTCGTTGCCCGGCTGTACCCGAAAGACACGTTCTCGCTCGTGCTCGGACGGACGCATAAGTTCGAAATCAAGCCGGCGCCGGATTCGCTGAATTTTGCCATGGACTTCTTTGGCGTAACGCCCGACGAGTCGGTGTATGTTGGCGATTCGGATGTGGACGTCGAGTTTGCCAGGAACGCCGGCATGCGCTGCGTTTCCGTGACGTGGGGGTTCCGCAGCGTTGGCGAACTGCTCACCGCGGGCGCGGTCTGCATGACGGACGATCCAAAGAAGGTGCCCGACCTTGTTTTGAGCGCGGGCGGAGAACACTCGTGCTGATCAACGCGTATGATTTTGACGGAACCATCTATCGCGGGGATTCCTCGATGGATTTTTACCTGTACTGCCGAAGTAAATACCCGCGTGTCAAGCGGGACGTGTTTGGCGTGCTGCCGCTTCTTTTCGCACTGGTGGTGCATAAGCGCGACCTGACGCGCGAAAAGGAGCGCTTTTACCGTTATCTTTCCTATGTGCCGGACGCGGCGGCGGAGGCCGAGCGGTTCTGGGAAGGCTGCTGCGGATATATCAAGGCCTGGTATCTCAAGCAGAAACGGCAAGACGATCTGATCATTTCCGCCTCGCCGGAATTTTTACTCAATCCCATCTGCAAAACGCTTGGCGTGCGGCTCATCGCGTCGAAGGTTGATCCCAAGACGGGAGAATACGACGGGCTGAACTGCCACGACGAGGAGAAGGTGCGCCGCCTGAAGGAAGCGTACCCGGAGGTCGAAATCGACTGCTTCTATTCGGACAGCCGCGCGGATACGCCGCTGGCGAAACTGGCGAAGCAGGCGTTTTTGGTCAAGGGCGACGTTATTTCGCCGTTTCCGCTCAAACACCGCAGCCGTAACCGGCATCAATAGAGCAATTACAACTGAAAACAATAAAATACTATTCAATCAGGCGCTTATTCTGATATGATGCTGTTATGCACGGAAGGTAAACTCGTTCCAGCAAAATCAGAAGGAGGGCGTTAACATGAACGTGGTTGCGATTAACGGCAGTCCCAGAAAAGACGGCAATACCGCGGCGGCACTGCGGCTGATGGCGGACGAACTGGAAAAGCAGGGCATCGGCGTGGAGATCATCCAAATCGGGCATTTGCCCATCCACGGATGCATTGCATGTGGGCATTGCCAGACGTCCGAGGGGAACCGGTGCGTGTTTACAGACGATATCGTCAACGAGGTTTCCGCAAAGATGCGCGCGGCGGACGGCTTGATCCTCGGCTCGCCGACGTATTACGCGGGAGTCGCAGGAACCATGAAATCGTTTCTCGATCGTGTGTTCATGTCCGGCTGGGGCAAGTTCCGCTTTAAAGTAGCAACGTCTGTCGCGGCGGTGCGGCGCGCGGGCGGGGTGGACGTCGTGCACCAGATCAACGACTTTCTCGAACTCGCGGAAACGGTGATTCCCCCTTCGCAGTACTGGACGCTGGCATACGGTATGGACAAGGGCGAAGTGCTCCAGGACGGCGAAGGCGTCCAGACGCTGCAGAAAAACGCGCGCGCGATGGCATGGCTCATGAAACTCATTGAGGCGGGCAAAGAGACGGTTCCTCCGCCGGAGGACGAAGCACGCGTCATCACCAACTTTATCCGGTAAACTGTATTCGTAACGATAACACAAAACCGCGCTTTCGCGCGGTTTTGTATTATCCCCGCGCGTGAGCGCGGTTTTTTATACCGTAGGGTTTTTCAGCCGCCGAGATAGGCTTTCTTGACGTCGTCGTTGGCCAGCAGTTCGGCGGAAGGCGCGTGGAGCACGATCTTGCCGGTCTCCAGCACATACCCGCGGGTGGCGATGGAGAGCGCCATGAGCGCGTTCTGCTCGACGAGCAGAATCGTCGTTCCGGCCTTGTTGAGCTCCAAAATGATTTCGAAGATCTGCTCCACGAGGATCGGCGCCAGACCCATGGAGGGTTCGTCCAGCATCATGAGCTTGGGGCGGGACATCAGCCCGCGACCCATGGCGAGCATCTGCTGTTCGCCGCCGGAGAGCGTGCCCGCTATCTGCCTGCGGCGCTCCTTGAGGCGCGGAAAGCGCGCGTAGACGTTTTCCAGCGATCCTTCGATGGTGGAGCGCTGCGCGGTAAACGCGCCCATTTCGAGGTTCTCTTCCACGCTCATCTGCAAAAACACCCTGCGGCCTTCCGGCACGTGCGCAATGCCCCGCGAGACGATCTTATGGGGCGCTACGGACTTGATGCTCTTGCCTTCAAACGTGATATCCCCGGTCTTGGTGCGCAGTAAGCCCGATACGGTTTTGAGGATGGTGGACTTGCCCGCGCCGTTTGCGCCGATTAAAGAGACGATTTCGCCCGTTTCAACGGAAAAGGAAACGTCCTTGATGGCATGGATGTTTCCGTAATACACGTTGATGTTCTGTACGTTCAGCATCAGGCTTTCGCCTCCTTTCCGCGGCCGAGATACGCTTCTATGACCACCGGATTGCTCTTGATCTGCTCCGGCGTGCCTTTGGCGATGATCTTGCCGTAGTTGAGCACGGCGATACCTTCGCAGATGCCCATAACCAGGTTCATATCGTGCTCAATGAGCATGATGGCGATTTCGAACGTGTTGCGGATCTTTTTGATGTTCTCCATGAGCTCGCCCGTTTCCGAAGGGTTCATGCCGGCCGCGGGTTCGTCCAGCAGCAGCAGCTTCGGCCCCGTGGCCAGCGCGCGGACGATCTCCAGCCTGCGCTGCGCGCCGTAAGGCAGCGAGCCCGCTTTTTGGTCGGACAACGACTGCATGTCGAAAATCGAGAGCAGCTCCAGCGCGGTTTCATGCGCCTTGCGCTCGCTTGTCCAGTAGGAGGGAAAACGGAACAGCGCGCTGCCGAGCGAATAGCTGAAGGCGTTGTGGAGGCCTATTTTGACGTTGTCCTCCACCGTGAGCTCCTTAAACAGGCGGATGTTCTGGAAGGTGCGCGCAATGCCCATCTTATTGAGCTGGTGGGTCGCTTTGCCGCGGATATCCACGCCGTCGAGCAGGATGACCCCGCGCGTGGGCGTATAGACGTTGGTCAGGAGGTTGAACACCGTGGTTTTGCCCGCGCCGTTGGGGCCGATGAGCCCCGCAATCTCCGTGCGCCCGATCACGAGTGTGAAGTCGTCCACGGCGTGCAGACCGCCAAAGTCGATGCCAAGGTGGTGAATATCGAGGATTGGCGTCGTCCCCAAATCGCGTTCGGGGATCATGCCAAGGCTGGGAAGCGGTACGAGGTTATCCATGGCTTATTCACCCGCCTTCTTTGAGGATTTCTTTTGCCCCGGTTTCCAGTTGATGAGCTTTTCAAGAAAATGCGAAAGCGAAAAGTCATACATACCCATCAGTCCAGAGGGCTTGAAGATCATGACCACGATGAGCAGCAGGGAATACAGGATCATGCGGTATTCCGAGAACGCCCGTAGCAGTTCCGGTACGGCGGTGAGCACCGTTGCCGAAAGCACGGAGCCGACCATGGAACCCATGCCGCCGAGCACGACCATCACGAGGATCTCGATGGACTTCATAAACCCGAAGCTCGAGGGGTTCAGAATGCCGAGATACCCCGCGTAGAGCGAACCCGCAACGCCCGCAAAGAACGCGCTGGCCGCAAAGCCGAGCACTTTATAGTAGGTAACGTGGACGCCGCAGGCGTCCGCCGCGATTTCGTTTTCGCGAATCGCGAGGATCGCCCTGCCGTGGCGGGATTTCATCATCGTGTGAATCAAGAAGCATACGATTCCGACGCAGAGGAACGCGTTGAAAAACGTCGTCGTCTTGGGGATGCTCTTGAGGCTTGCCGCGCCGTAGGTCAGCTTGAAGCCGATTACGCTGTCGATATTGAGCAGCACCACGCGGATGATTTCGCCAAAGCCCAGCGTGATGATGGCGAGGTAGTCGCCCTTGAGCCGAAGTGCCGGAATGCCAATGAGGATGCCGAACAGCCCCGCGGCAACGCCGCCGAGCAGCAGCCCCAGCGGAAACGCAATCGCTGAGTCCAGCGCCACGCGCGTCATAAAGATGGCCGAGGTATACGCGCCGACCGCCATAAAACCGGCATGGCCGAGCGGAAGCTGGCCAAGGTACCCGGTGGAGATGTTCAGCGACACCGCGAGGATGATGTTGATGCCGATGAGCATGAGCACTTTGGAAAAGTACTTGCTGACGACCCCGTTTTTAATCAGCAGGGAGCCGACAATGAGCAGCGCGACAAATAAAATCAGGTTGATCGCGTACCGTAACGGCATTGGAATTTTTCTATACTGCTGCTTCATGGCGCGCCCTCAAACTTTCTCCTGCATGGGCCTGCCCAGGAATCCCGTGGGCTTGACCAGCAGAACGATAATCAGGATGGCGAACACAACGCCGTCCTTCCAGACGGAAAGACCGATGGCGGAGACCAGCGCTTCAGCTAACCCGATGGCAAAACCGCCGATCATCGCGCCCGGAATCGAGCCGATGCCGCCAAGCACCGCCGCGACGAACGCTTTTAAGCCCAGCATGGCGCCCATGGTGGACGAAGCCTGCGGATAGGCCGAGCAGTACAACACCGAACCGATGCCCGCCAGCGCGCTGCCGACGGCAAAGGTAAAGGTGATGGTGCGGTTGATGTTGATGCCCATGAGCTGAGCCGCGTCGGTATCTTCGCTGACGGCGCGCATCGCCTTGCCCATCTTGGTGCGCTGTACCAGGAGCGTTAAGAAAATCATGGAAACGGCGGAGACGATCACCGTAAGGATCGCATTGCCGGAAATTTCAATGGAGCCAAGCATCAGTGTCGGCATGTTGAAAAAGCTCGGGATGACCTGCGCGTTGGCACCAAACACCATCTGCGCGACATTCTCAAGCAAAAAGGAGACGCCGATTGCCGTAATGAGCAGGGAAATACGCGGGGAACCGCGCAGCGGTTTATAAGCCGCTTTTTCGATCGATACGCCAAGAAGAACGCAGCCGAGTACGGCGGCGATGATGGCGAACGCCGGATGCAGCGCGAATTTTGCCATTGACACCCAGGCGATGTATGCGCCGATCATGATGATGTCCCCGTGGGCAAAGTTTAACAGCGTGATGATCCCATACACCATGCTGTAGCCAAGCGCGACGAGGGCATAGATCGAGCCGGCCTGCAGACCGTTGATAATCTGCCTTAAAAACGTTGAAAAGACGGACATACGCTTCCCTCCCTCTGGATAGCGGCGCGTGCCGCTTCAGGGTTCTTAACGCGGCTGCGTCCCGCGCCGCATTTTTGCAGCGCGGGACGTACCGGTTCGCTTACTTTTTGGTTTGCGGATTAATAAATCTCTTTGAAGGTTTCCGCACCGCTGGTGACGGTCATGATGACCGCGCTCTTGATCGGGTTGTTGTATTCGTCGAAGGTGTAGCCGGCTTCGCTCGTGATGCCGACAACGCTGGGGCCTTCGCTCTTGATGCCGTCAAGGATCGCCTGCTTGTATTCGTCGCTGGCGGGCGCCGTGCCGGTTTCTTCGGCCTTGGCCAGAGCGGCAACGAGAACCATCGCCGCGTCGTAGCCGGTCGCCGCGAACATGTTCAGCGTGTCTGCACCGTAAGCTGCGGTGTAGGCTTCTTCAAAGGCTTTGACCGCGTCGGTGGAACCGGGCGCGTAAGCGGAGCAGAAGTAGCTGCCTTCGAGGTCTTCGGCACTGGCATAAGCGGAAACGCCCGCCCAGCCGTCGCCGCCGAGGAACGTGGCGGTCAAGCCGATTTCACGCGCCTGGGTTACGATCATGCCGTCGTCCTGGTAGTAGTTCGGGCAGAACACTACGGCGGGGGCAGCCGCGAGGATGTTGGTGAGCTGGCTCTTGAAGTCCACGTCGCCTTCGGAATAGCCTTCGTCGGCAACAATGGTGATGCCGAGTTCGGTGCACTTGGCTTTGAACGCGTCCGCAAGGCCGACCGAGTAATCATTGCCGGTCATAGTCAGAACCGCGGCGGTCGTTGCGCCGAGCTTCTCGGAGGCATACTGCGCCATCTTTTCGCCCTGGAACGGGTCGATGAAGCAGGTGCGGAAGATGTTGGTGAACGTCGTGCCGGTGGCTTCGTCATAGGTGACGCCCGCTGCCGTGGCGGAAGCGGTGATCATCGGCATGTTGATCGGGTAGGCTTCGCCGACAACCGCGATGGTGGCGCCGCTGAGCACGTCGCCAATCAGCGCCGTGATGCCTTCGTCAACCATGCGCGTAAACGCGGTGATGGCTTCCGTTGCATCGCCCTTGTCGTCATAAACGATGGTTTCGATCTGCTTGCCGTTTACGCCGCCCGCCGCATTGATCTGGTCAATGTAGAGCTGGGCGCCGTTTTTGACAGCCAGGCCGTATACGGCGTAATCGCCGGTATGCGGGCCGAGGATGCCGACCTTGATGGTCTCGGCGGCTTCCGCGGGAGCTTCCGTGGCGGCCGCGGCGTCGGCGGCGGTTGCCGCGTCGGCAGCGGTTGCGGTGTCGGTTTTCGCTGTGCAGCCGGTCAAAACGGCAAACGCCATCATGATGACCATCGCCATGCAGAGCAATTTCTTCATTGTGATTTCCTCCTAGTTATTTATTGTTCTTTTCAAATGCGTTTAGGGCGTTTGAAACCTGGTTATAAAAATCATTCGGACTTTTCAAATGCGTTTAGGGCGTTTGAAATCTGGTTAATAATATCATTCGGACTTTTCAAATGCGTTTAGGGCGTTTGAAACCTGGTTATCAAAATCATTCGGACTTTTCAAATGCGTTCAGGGCGTTTGAAACCCGGCATCCGGCTTTGTTTTTCGGGAACCTGTTCATTTGATATATAAACGGCGGCTCCGTTCATACGGAACCGCCGTGTTATCCCTTTCAGGCGTTCAGGTTCGTTCCGTATCAGGCGCTTTTTGATAAAGTCCCAGTCGAATTACAAGGCAAATCAGCAGTACAGCCACAGACAATAGCAAAACGCTCAACGTCATCACGTTGAGCGTGCGAATAATCAGGATGGAAGAGGCGGCCGCGCTTGCGCAGGTAAAACCAGCCGCAGTATACGGCGTTGCGTTCGTATTGGTTTGCGTTGCGGTCATCTGCGTCACGAAGCGGCTCCTTTCACAAAGAATATATGATATTGGGGATAATCTAGCATCAATCCCCCTTCTTGTCAAGCAAAAATCATATATTTTAGCAAATTTCTTTTCTTCCGTGCCTATGCTGTTACAATAGAATCAGTGGAAATTGTGAATAATTTCCTATCATATATAGAGATATTCATTTTGGCGCGAACAAGGGAAACCACAGCGACGACAGGGGTATTCATTTTATCGTGGTCATAGAGAATTCAGATTCTTCTTTTTTTCTTTCTTTGGACGAGAAAAAGTGAATCGAAGAATGAAGGAGAACAGCCATGGACTCACCCATTCAAGTATACAGCGAGGTTGGGCGGCTCAAAAAGGTGCTGCTCCACCGTCCCGGGCAGGAGCTCGAAAACCTGATGCCGGAGTACCTGGGACGCCAGCTCTTTGAGGACATCCCTTACCTTGTGCACGCGCGCGAGGAGCACGACCAGTTCGCCAAAACGCTCCGTGCCTGCGGGGTGGAAGTCTGCTACCTGCTTGATTTAACGGCGGAAGCCGTGCGGGAAGCGGGCGTGCAGGAACGCCTTACGGACGACTTTGTCGCAGAGATGGGCATCTCCGCCCACGGCGTGGAGGATACGGTGCGCGGGTACCTTCTGGAGCTGCCCGTGCCGCAGATGCTCTCGGCCATGGTGCGCGGGGTTCGCAAGAGCGAGCTCGGCATGCGGCAACAAAAGCACCTCGTGGACTATATTGACGACGCGTACCCGTTTTACGTCGATCCCATGCCGAATCTATATTTTACGCGCGACCCGTTTTTCATGGTGGGCGACGGGGTTTGCATTTCCAGTATGGCAAACACGGTGCGCGCGCGCGAAACGTTGTTTGGCCGCTGTTTGTTTCAAAATCACCCGGTGTACAAAAACACGCCTATGCGGCATACACGGGACGACCCGTTTTCCATCGAAGGCGGGGATGTGCTGGTGCTCTCCAGGGAAGTCATCGCCATCGGCATTTCGCAGCGCACCGACCCCAACGCTGTGGAAGCGCTGGCCGACCGTTTGATCGGCGAGGAAACGGGCATTGCCCGCGTGATCGCCATCGACATCCCCAAGGTGCGCTCCTATATGCACCTTGACACCGTGATGACCATGGTCGACTGGGACAAGTTTACGATTCACCCCGCGATTCTGCCGATGCTCAAGTCGTTTTCGCTGACGAAAAAGAACGGCAGGCTGTTCGTAACGCAGGAAAAGCAGGGGCTGCGGGAAACGTTCATGGACGCGTTGCAGCTCGATCACGTCGATTTGATCGCCTGCGGCGGCGGAAGCTCCATCGACGCCGCGCGCGAGCAATGGAACGACGGAACCAACACGCTTGCGGTCAGCCCCGGCGAGGTCATCGCCTTTTCGCGCAACTATGTAACCAACGGCATCCTGCGCGACCACGGGGTGATCGTCCACGAAATCCCCTCCGCGGAGCTTTCCCGCGGACGCGGCGGGCCGCGTTGTATGAGTATGCCTCTCTGGCGGGAAGAATAAGGGGGATACAAAGGGGCTTCGCCCCTTTGAACCCTAAAACCATAAGAATGGGGATTTTAAGGGGCTTGCCCCTTAAGACCCCGAAAAAAGATATTGGGAGGAAGAGTATGGATCTGCGCGGAAGAAGCTTTTTGACCCTTTTGGATTATTCGCCTGAGGAGATTCGGTATCTGCTCGATTTGAGCCGTCAAGTCAAGCGCGAAAAGCGCGAGCGCGTGTTCCCCATGCGGCTGCGGAACCGCAACGTCGTGCTGCTGTTCGACAAAACCAGCACCCGCACGCGCTGCGCGTTCGAAGTAGCCGCCCTGGACGAAGGCGCGCACGTGACGTTTTTGAGCAACAGCCAGATGGGTAAAAAGGAATCGCTGGAGGACACCGCCAAGGTGCTTGGGCGGTATTACGACGGGATCGAATACCGCGGCTTTTCGCAAAAGATCGTCGAAGACCTCGCGCGCTTTTCCGGCGTGCCGGTCTGGAACGGTCTGACGGACAGCGACCACCCTACTCAGGTGCTTGCCGACCTGATGACCATGGAAGAGCATATGAAAAAACCGCTCAAAGGCGCAAAACTCGTTTACGTCGGCGATGCTCGAAACAACATGGGCAATTCGCTGATGATTGGCTGCGCCAAGATGGGCGTGCACTTTACCGCCGTTGCGCCAAAAGCGCTCTGGCCGGAAGAAGCGCTGACCGAGCGGATGCGCATGCTCGGCAAAACGACGGAGTCGGACATCGAATGTTCGGAATCGCTGGACGCGGTCAAGGGCGCTGACGCGGTCTATACGGACGTTTGGGTGTCCATGGGGGAAGAGGCGCACTATGCCGAGCGCATCGCCCTGCTGGAGCCGTACCGCGTGACGATGGACGTTCTGAATCGCACCGGCAACCCGGACGTGCTGTTTCTGCATTGCCTGCCGTCGTTCCACGATTTGGAGACGAGCGTCGGCAAAGAGATCTTCGAGCAGTACGGGCTGAGGGAAATGGAAGCCAGCGACGAGGTATTCCGTTCGCGCCACAGCGTGGTGTTCGACGAAGCGGAAAACCGCATGCATACAATCAAAGCGGTCATGGTAGCGACGCTGGGGGATATTTAGGCGAAAAACCTGCCCACGGCGGGGCCGACAGCCGATAACGGCGGGAAAAGTTGCGAAAACGCCCGAAAACAGCACAGATATTCTTGAAAACAAAAAAAAGTTAAGATATAATAGCACAATGCGATTTTTGCGCCGCTCCACGCGCCGGAGTTCGGAAAACAACCGATCCGGTGCGGAATAGAACAAGGGCGCGCTCGGAGGAAAATTAGGAAACTATGGATAAACGGTATCAAAATAACGTCGCGGTGCAGGTGCCGCACGTTCTGCTGCCGAAAAAAGGAACCAACTATCATAAGTGGGCGGTCGTCGCCTGCGACCAGTTTACTTCTCAGCCCGAATACTGGGAGGAAGCCAAGCGCATCGTCGGCAAAGCGCCTTCCACACTGGAACTGATCCTGCCGGAAGCGTATCTCGAAAAGCCCGGCGAAGCGGAACGCATCAGCGCCATCAAAACGCATATGCGCGAATACCTCGATCAGGGCATTCTCGAAGAGCAGCCCCAGGGGTTCGTGCTCGTGACCCGCACCGTGGAAGGCAACACCCGCACGGGACTCGTCATGGCGCTCGATCTGGAGGCGTACGACTATCAAAAAGGCTCGACAACGCCGATTCGCGCCACCGAAGGCACGATTGTTTCGCGCATTCCGCCGCGGCTCAAAATCCGCGAAGGCGCGCCCATCGAGCTGCCGCATATCCTCGTATTGATCGACGACCCGGACAGGACGGTCATCGAGCCGCTGACGCTCAAAAAAGCGCAGCTGCATAAACTGTATGACACCGACCTCATGCAGGACGGCGGACATATTACCGGGCATCTTGTCGACGCGGAGGACGATATCCTCGGCGTGCTTTCCGCGCTGGAACAGCTCAAGGACGCGGAAAAGTTTCGCGCCCAGTACGGCGACCACGCGCCACTGCTCTTTGCCATGGGGGACGGAAACCACAGTTTTGCCACCGCCAAGGCGTATTGGGAAAAGATTAAGGCGACACTGCCCGAGAGCGAGCGCGCGGATCATCCCGCAAGGTACGCGCTGGTCGAGGTGGAAAATGTGCATGACGAAGGCATCGTATTTGAGCCGATCCACCGCGTGGTCTTTGGCGTGAGCGGAAACCGCGCCATCGAAACCCTTCTGCGCTTCTTCAAGGAGCAAAACGGCTGCGCGCGCGTGGAGCTGGGGCGCATGCCCTGCGCGCAGAGCGGGGATACGCACATCATGCCGTTCCTCACCGGGGAAGTCGAAGGCGCGTTTATCGTGAGCTGCCCCAAAACGCAGCTGGCGGTTGGTACCCTGCAGGCGGCCATCGACGCGCTGCTTGCGGAAGTACCCGGCACCGAAGTGGACTATATCCACGGTGCGGAAGTGGTCAAGGAACTCTCCAAAAAGGGCGGCGCGATCGGGTTTTTGCTGCCTGCGATGAAGAAGAGCGAGTTCTTCCCGACCGTGGTGTACGACGGCGCGCTGCCCAGAAAGACATTCTCCATGGGCGAAGCAAACGAAAAGCGGTACTATATGGAGTGCCGCCGCATCGAGAAAAAATAGTATGGGAGCGCCAAAGGGGTCAAGCCCCTTTGGAAACCCCATTCGATTGGTTTACAGGGATTCCAAAGGGACGGTAGTCCCTTTGGCGTTTTCCTAAATAACCGGTATATCTGCGGAAAACCGCGCAACGATAGGAACGGGAGGAATGCCACGTGGCCGTTAAGGCAGTCAAATTCGGCGGAACCAGCCTATGCAACGCTGAGAACTTCAGAAAAGTCAAAAACATCATCCTTGCCGACAAAGCGAGGAAGTACGTCGTACCCTCCGCTCCGGGCAAGCGTTTCCCCGGAGACGAGAAGGTCACCGATCTTCTCTACCTCTGCTATGCGCAGAATTCGGGCGGTCTGAGCTTTGACGAAACGTTCGCGCAGATTGCGGAGCGCTACGTCGCCATTGAAACCGAGCTGGGGCTCAAGACCAACATCGCCGCCGAACTTGCGTCGATCAAGAAAAACATCATCTCCGGCGCGAGCGAGGATTTCATTGCCAGCCGCGGCGAATACCTCAGCGGCCTGCTTCTGGCGGACTTCCTCGGCTTTGGTTTTCTTGACGCGGCAGAGCTCGTGAGCTTCCATTCCGACGGCACGTACGACGATGAAACAACCCAGAAGTGGACGCAGAAGCTCACGGACACCGAGCGCGTCGTCATTCCGGGCTTCTATGGCAGAAAGCGCGACGGCAGCATCAAGACGTTTTCGCGCGGCGGCAGCGACATTACGGGTTCCATCGTGGCGCGCGCCGTGCAGGCGGACGTCTACGAAAACTGGACGGACGTTTCCGGCTTTTTAATGGCCGACCCACGCATCGTCGATAACCCCAAGGTCATCTCGGTGGTAACCTACAGCGAACTGCGCGAGCTGAGCTACATGGGAGCTACGGTTCTGCACGAGGATGCGATTTTCCCCGTGCGCCGCGCGCAGATTCCCATCAATGTGCGCAACACCAACAGCCCCGAAGAAGAGGGCACGATGATCATCCCGGACGCGTATCTCAAGTACTACAAGCGCGAAGGTGTGCTCACGGGCGTCGCCGGGCGGACAGGCTTTACGGTCATTACCGTGTATAAGGACAATATGCACAACGAAGTCGGCTTCGGCTTCCGCCTGCTGCGGGTGCTGGATCGGTACAACATCTCCTTTGAGCATATTCCGAGCGGAATCGACACCATGAGCCTCGTCATTTCGGACGCCAAGCTCAAGGAGCATCTGGAAGCGGTTCTGCGCGAGATTCAGCACGACTGCGAACCGCAGTCCATCGAACTGCACTCCAACATGGCGCTGGTCGCCACCGTCGGCAAGGGCATGATCCGCTCGCTGGGCGTTGCCGCAAGGCTGTTCGGTTCGCTGTACGAAGCGGGTGTGAACGTCCGCATGATCGACCAGGGCTCCTCGGAGATGAATATCATCGTCGGCATAGAAAACGACGACCTGCCGACCGCCGTGCGCGCCATCTACCGCGCGTTTGCGTAAGGCAAAACGGCTTTCTTCAGCACAGTGGCTCCTCTGCAAGGGGGAGCTTTTTATGTGTGGCCTTGCTGATTGACAATCCATTCGGGCAGGAATAGAATGAGCTCATTCCAAACAGAACCGAAACGGAAGTGAATCAACGCGTGCTCCATCACGGCACTCATTACAACGCGCCAATCGACTGGAACGACCCGGAACAGGCTGCAGCGCAGGTAAAAATCGACCTGCTGCGCAGCATGTTTGCGAGTAACCCCATGAGCTACTCCGAAAAGGAAGAACTGGTGAGAAAACAGCTTACCGACGAAGCGCGCCGCGAAGAAGCGCAGCAGGCGGCAAGGGTGAATTCACCGGGAAAGAAATGGGATATCTAATAAAGCCTGCGCGATTTGCGCAAGCGGTTCGCCTTGCGAAGCTCTCCTCAAACAGGAGAGTTTTTTGTTTCTCTCGGAAGAATCGCGGCGGGATGCTGAACAGAAAACCTGCGAACGGAATTCGGGCGGGGGGGATTCATCCAAAACATACAGTTGTTTCCCAAAACACCTTTATGGTAAACTGAATACCATCAAAACTCGGGGGGATTTATGAAGAAACGTTTCCTTTCCGCGGCGCTGGCCGCGCTGCTGCTCTGTTCACTTCTTTCCGGCTGCGCCGCAATCAACGCGGCGGCGGCGCCTGGCGAGGTGGAAGAGTTTAAGACCGGCAAGATCGACGGCAACACCTACAGCAACGACTTCTTTGGCATCGGCTGCGAGCTGGACGATAACTGGACGGTTCTGAGCGAGGAGGAGATTGCTGAGCGCAGCGGTCTTGTATTAGACACGATGGAAGAAGGCGGCATGGACGACAGCATGCGCACCGCGATGGAGAACGGCAGCGTCGTATTCGACTTCTTTGCGCAGAAAAACGACAACACCGCGGCCATCAACATCACCGTCGGCAACATCGGCGTCCTCTATGGCACGGCGATGACGGAAGAAGGCTATATCGACGCGACGACGGAGCAGATGATGAAGTCTATCGAAACGATCGGGTATGAAAACGTCACCACGGAGAAGACGACGGTCACGCTGGCGGGAACCGAGCATGCCGCGCTGAAACTTTCGGGCGAATACTCGGGCATATCGATTTACCAGACTATGGTCGTGCTTCGAAAGGGCATATACGTCGGCTGCGTAGCGTTCTCCTGCGGCGGCGAGGACTTTTCGGATGATCTTGTGACGCTGTTCTACGCGCTGGATTAAGAAAGAATCAGAAAAGGAGCTTTCCAATTCGGGGAAGCTCCTTTCCGGTTATTAAAAACGGTTTTGTTGATGGGAGCAATTGCTCTTTACCTTTCGTTCCTTAAATTTCCGGGCACCAAAGAACACAAGGAAACCATCTGAAGTGGGCGATCCGTTGCGCTGGATAAACCGCACAGCCGGAATGTTCGCGGTAAGGGCTGCGCCCCTTACCCATCAAGGTGACTTTTTGATCAGATGAGCTTCCCCGAAAGGGGGAGCTTTCTTACTGGTTACAGAAACAGAAGTAATGCGAGCGTAAACTGAATGAACAGGCTTTCACCAGAGCGCGGCAACGCGGTGCGAATCAGCCAAAACGGACGATTGTTTTCCCAATCATGGTTATGGTAGAGTCTTATGATAAATATTCGGGGGAATTTATGATGAAACGCTATTTTTGCACAGCGTTGGCTGTACTGCTGCTCTTTCTGCCGCTTTCCGGCTGCGTGCTTGCGCCCGCCATCAGTGCGGCGGCGGCGCCCGGCGAGGTGGAAGAGTACCAGACCGGAACAATCGAAAACAATACCTACAGCAACGAATTTTTCGGCATCGGCTGCGAACTGGACGATACCTGGAAGATTCTGAACGAGGAGGAGTTGGCCGAACTCAGCGGACTTACGTTTGATATGCTGGAAGAAGGCGGCATGGGCAATAGCGATCGTATCGCCATGGAAAACGGAAATTTCGTATTCGACTTTTTCGCGAAGAAGTTGGACAACACCGCCGCCATCAACATCACCGTCGGCAATATGGGCGTTCTTTACGGCACGGCGCTGACAGAGGAAGGCCATATTGACGCAACGACGGAGCAAATAGTGAAATCTCTCGAATCGACCGGATATGAGAATGTTGCTTCCGAAAAAACAACAGTTATGTTTGCCGGGACGGAGCATGCGGCACTGATCGTCTACGGCGAATCCGCGGGGATGCCGATATATCAGACCCTCGTGGTGATTCGTAAGAGTATTTACGTCGGCACCGTGGGGCTTACCACCGCCAATGAGGATACCACGGGCGACCTTGTGACGCTGTTCTACGCGCTGGATTAAGTTTGTATTTAAAAACGGAGCTTTCCCAATCGGGAAAGCTCCGTTTTTTATATAAGAAGTTTATTAAGCCAGGCCGTTATTCCGCCGGGACGAACGAAACCACAAGCGCCTGCAGGATATCTACGACCTTCTCCATCGTCTGTACGCTGATGAATTCGTATCTCCCGTGGAAGTTGTAGCCGCCCGTGCAGAGGTTGGGGCAGGGCAGACCCACGTAGGAGAGGCGCGAGCCGTCCGTGCCGCCGCGGATGGGCGCGAGGAAGGGTTTCACCCCGACGCTCTCCATGGCCCGCTGCGCGGCTTCCACGATGAAGAGATCAACCTTTTCCTTCATGTTGTAATAGGTATCGGTGAGTTTGAGCGTTGCGGTGCCTTCGCCGTATTGATCGTTCATATACTGACAGGCTTTGATCATCAGCGCTTTTTTTTGCTCGAACTTCGCCTTGTCATGGTCGCGGATGAGGTAGTGCACATCCGCGTGATCCACGCAGGCGTTTATGCGTTCCAGATGGAAAAATCCCTCGTATTCGGAGGTGCAGGCAGGGTTCTCAAAGCGCGGCAGCAGTTCGTGCAGTTCCATGCATAAAAGAGAAGCGTTCACCATGCGCCCTCTGGCGGTTCCGGTATGCACGCTTAGACCACGGAGATGAACTTCCGCGCTCGCGGCGTTGAAACACTCGTAGTTGATTTCGCCCAGAGCGCCGCCGTCCACCGTGTAGCCAAAGTCCGCGCCGAAGTTTTCGACGTTGAAAAAGTCCACGCCGCGGCCTACTTCTTCGTCCGGCGTAAAGGCGATGCGGATTTTGCCGTGTGCCGGCGCGCCGGGGGCGAGCAAACGCTCTGCCAGCGTCATAATCTCCGCTACGCCCGCCTTATCGTCCGCGCCGAGCAGCGTAGTTCCGTCCGTGCAGATGATCTCTTCGCCCAAGTGGTTGAGCAGCTTCGGTGAAGCTTTCGGCGAGAGCACATAGCCGTTGCCCATGTCGATCTCCCCGCCGTTGTAGTTCGGGGTCAGCACGGGTTTTACATTCGCGCCGGTGACCGCGTCCACCGTGTCCACGTGCGCAAGCAGGCCGACCACGGGCGCGGGTTTTTTCGTATTGGCCGGAATGCTTGCGGTCAAGTACCCGTATTCGTCGAGCTTGACTTCCTTTGCGCCCAGTTTGAACAGTTCGTCCATCAGCAGGCGCGAAAGGTCGAGCTGCTTTGCCGAACTGGGGAAGGACTCAACGTGCTGAACGGACTCTGTGTCGATCTTGACATAACGCAAAAAGCGTTCTTTTACCGTTTCCATTTTGATCAATTCTCCGTTGCTGTTTCTGTTTTCTTGTCAATTTAGAATAACACCCCTGCTGGGCAATGGCAAGCGCAGGGAAGGCTTGCAGATAGCTGTCGTATTCTTCTTTTCAGACAGGTTCCCCCCAAAATCGGAAAAGGCGTTTCGTGGGGCGAAACGCCTTTAAAGTCGTTTTTAACTTGTCTTCCGATTATATCCGTGTTCGCGCGGAATAAAGGGGAACGAGTTAGCGGTTCTTGTGATTCTGGAAACAAGCGCTGCAGTAAACGGGGCGATCGTTTCTCGGTTGGAACGGGATCTTGGTGGGCGCACCGCACTCCGCACAGACCGCATCAAACATCTCGCGATCGGAGTTACGGGTGGATTTGCGGCTCGTGCGGCACTCTTTGCAACGGACGGGTTCATTCTGGAAGCCCTTCTCAGCATAGAACTCCTGCTCGCCGGCCGTAAAGATGAATTCCTTACCGCAATCCTTGCATACCAGTGTCTTGTCTTCGAACATTTGGATTTTTTCCCCTTTTCGGTTCATGAATTTTTTGATACCCGTGCATCGGCTGACCTGGTCTTTGCCCCCACACTCGCCAACTGGAAGTTTTGCTACCCGGCGATTATGCCTCTCACTAACGCTTCTCTCGGAACTTGCGCTCCGGTTGGTCTTACGTCTAGACCGCACCATGCTCACGAACAATTTATTCGCTTATGTGGATCGTTTTGCCTGCGACTGGCTTCGATTTTCAACCACAGACCCGAATCACGGACACCAAAAACATTATAGAGCACGTCACATGGTAATTGCAAATATTTTTTACATATATCGTGCCGACAACCCGCTAAACTAGTGCGTTTTCGGGCGAGGATAACGCCCGGACACAAGATATTGTATCCTTGGGGGTCAGGTGTGCGCAGGCTCGTCGGAAACGTACTGCGCGCGCGGTCCGCCAACGTATTTCGGTCTGGATTTGGCGAGAATCAGCGTCGCTTCGCCGATTTTCCTCAAATCGGTATGGACGGGTACCACGACGGGGTGCAGATGCATGCCGATCAAGGTTCCGCCGATGTCCATGCCGAGCGTCGCCTGCGCGCAGAGGTCTTCTACCATCACGCGGTCGGACAAGCGGTTAAAAGCTTCGGTAGCGAACGCGCCGCCCGCGTGCAGCCAGGGTTTGACCCAGACTTCCTGCAGACGGAAGCGCTCCATGCAAGCCCTGCTCGTGCAGAGCGCGCGGTTGATATGCTCACAGCCCTGCACCGCGAGGAACAGCCCCGCGGCTTCCAGCTTTGGCAGCACGCCTTCCATCACGGCTTTGGCGGCGTCCTCGCTGGAGGCGGAGCCGATGCGCTGGCCGATGATTTCGCTGGTGGAGCAGCCAATGACAAACAGTTCTCCCGGTTTCGGCTCGGCGGAAACGAGCAGGATGTCGACGGCCTTAGCGGCCTGTTTTGTTATTTCGGAATAGTTCATGTCCGGTCTCCTTATTGCATCAGTGTCTACAAACACACAGTATACCATAATTTACGCGCCGGGGCGGATGAAATATGCACTTTTTGCGGTTTTTTGCGCGTTGTTCCCGTCGAACAGGGCCCCCTGCATGGTGGTCGTCCGGTGCCGTATGGTATACTGAAACCATGGATTGGATCAACAAACTGGTGGAATGGTACAGAATCAACGCGCGCGATCTGCCCTGGCGCAGAACGCGGGATCCTTACGCGATCTGGGTCAGCGAAATCATGCTCCAGCAGACGCGCGTTGCCGCGGTGATTCCGTATTACGAGCGGTTTATGGCGGAACTGCCGGACGCGTTCGCACTTTCGCGCATTTCGGACGACCGCCTGCACAAGCTCTGGGAAGGACTTGGATACTACAGCCGCGCCAGAAACCTCAAGCGCGCGGCTATGGAAATAACAGAACAGTACGGCGGGAAACTGCCGGGGACATACAAGGAACTGCTCAAACTGCCCGGCATCGGTGAATACACCGCGGGGGCGATTGCTTCCATCGCGTTCGGAGAAGCGGTTCCCAGCGTGGACGGCAACGTCCTGCGGGTTTATGCGCGGCTGTTTGCCGACGCGCGGGACGTTCGCGGTATGGCGTTTCGAAAGGAAGTCCGCGCGTTCTTTCTGCCGCTGATGCGGGTTGCCGATCCCGCGCTGTTCAACGCCGCGTTGATGGAGCTTGGCGCGACCGTCTGCCTGCCGAACGGTGCGCCAAAGTGTGAGCTTTGCCCCGTTGCGGAGTACTGCGAAGCCCGCCGCCAGAACCGTACCGAAGAATTGCCGGTGATCGGCAAAAAGAGCGCGCGCAGGGTGGAGCAAAAGACGGTGTTCGCGCTGACCGTGGGCGGACTTCCGCTGGGGTACCGCCGGGAGGAGAAGGGCTTACTCGCGGGGCTCTGGCAGCTGCCGGACACGGCGGGCTTGCTGACGGACGCGGAGGCCGCGGTCTGGATGGGAGAGCGCGGGATACTGCCTGTCGGCGAACTGCGGTTTTATAAGCGCAAGCACGTTTTTACGCATATCGAATGGCAGATGCGCGTCTGCTCGGCCGAGGTTTCGGTGAAAACACTCCCCGAAGGCTGGGCACTCCTCGACGAGCGCCACGCGCTGCCCACGGCATACAGGGTTTGTCTATAACAAAACAGCGGCTTGCGCCGCTGTTTTGTTATAGTTAAGAATTATATCGGCCTGCGGCCTACTGAAGAAAGCTTATATCGGCCTTCGGCCTACTGAAAACAAGCCTAAATCGGCCTGCGGCCTTCCATAGCTTTTGCAAGCGTGACTTCGTCCGTGTACTCGAGGTTGCCGCCGATGGGTATGCCGTGCGCGATGCGCGTGCAGGCGACGCCCATGGGCTTGAGCAGCCGCGCGATATACGAAGCCGTCGCTTCGCCTTCCACGTCCGGGTTGGTCGCGAGGATGACTTCCTTGACACCGCCCGTCTTGACCCGCTCGATCAGCTCGTTGATGCGGATGTCGTTTGGACCGATGCCGTCCACGGGCGAGAGCACGCCATGCAGCACATGGTACTTGCCGCAGAATTCCCGCGTGCGCTCCATGGCCAACGCGTCCTTGGCGTCGCAAACCACGCAAAGCACGCTGCCGTCCCGCGCGTCGTCCGCGCAGATGGGGCAGGGGATTACATCCGTATAAGTGCCGCAAATGGGGCAGTCCACCACCTTTTCACGCGCGGTGAGGATGGCGGCGGCAAGCTCCTGCGCCTGCGCAACGGGCATATCCAGAATGTGGTATGCCAGCCGCTGGGCGGTCTTCTGTCCGATGCCGGGCAGGCGGGAAAGCTGCGTGGTCAGCCGCGCGATGGGTTCGATGGTAACCATTGTTACAGACCCAGCCCCATCCCGCCGGTGATTTTAGAAATTTCCGCTTCGACGGTTTCGGTCGCCGTGCGCAGCGCGCCGTTGACGGCGGAGAGCACGAGGTCCTGCAGCATTTCGACGTCTTCCGGGTCGACGCATTCCTTGGCGATGACGATTGACTTGACTTCCTTGTTGCCGCTGACCGTTGCGGTTACCATGCCGCCGCCCGCGCTGGCGGAAAATTCACGCTCCGCAAGCTCCGCCTGCGTGCGCTGAACGTCCTGCTGCATGCGCTGGGCGCGCATCATGAGCTGCTGCATGTTCGCTCCGCCGCCCATTCCTCCGGGGAATCCGCCTTTTGCCATAAAAATGTCCTCCTGCTAAAACAAATTCTGTTTTTATATTGATGGTCAATCGACTAATTTTTTACTCGATCTCCAGTTTGTCGCCGAATAAGCCTTTGGCGATTTGCTCCGTGCGAACGCTTGCGGGTGCGGTGCGGGTGAGCGTAAAGGCGAGTTTCGCTTCGGGGCGGACGGCTTGGAGCGCGCGCTGCACCGGTTCAAAGTTGACCGGAGCGGTGATGCTTTTATACTTGACTTCCTGAGCGTCCGAAAAACCGACCGTCAGCGTGTCGTGCTCGAAACGGATGGCGACGCCTTCGCGCGCGATGGCCTGTACGAACATATTCGGAATCGCCGCGATGGCCGCGCGCCAGACGGCAGATGCGTCGGAAGGCACGTCGCCAGCGGGCGAACCGACGGCTTCGGAAGGCGAAATATCGCTTGCTGCCTTCTTTGCCTGCGGCGCGGGTTCGGCTTTCGGTTCCGTCTTTTTTGCTGGCGCGTGCGCTTTTTTGTGTTCCGGTGCGGGCGCATAAGTTTCGAACGCTTCCTCGGGCGGTGGCTCCGGCCCGTCCCAGGGCGTGGGTTCGGCGGTCTGCGGCGCGCTTTTCTGCGTCTGTGCCGGAGCGGCCGGAACAAAACCGCTTTCCAGCCGGTCAATCCGCGCTTCCAGCGCGGCGAACGAAACGGAGTCCTCCGGCCGGCAGATATGGATCAACGCGCTTTCCAGCATGGCGCGCGGAGAGGGCAGGTAGCGCATGTCGTTCTGCGCGGCAAGCAGCCGATCCACCGCGAGCATGAGCCGGGTTTCCGACGTGTTTTTCGCCTGAGTGAGATAGCGGTTCATCGCGTCCTCGGTGCAGTCGAGCAAATCCTCGCATCTGCCGCAGGTTTTGGCCAGCAGCAGCGCGCGGAAATGCGCCGAAAGGTCGGCGCAGAAAACCGAGAGGTCGCGCCCGGAATGGACGATGCCGTCGAGCATCTTAAGCGCTTCCGGCGCGTTGGAGGAGAGCAGCGCCTCCGAAATATCGAATAAAAACGAGTCCTCCATGCTGCCCAGCACGTCGTAAACGTCCCGCTCGGACACATTGTCCCCGCAGAACGCGAGGCACTGATCCGCCAGCGAGAGCGCGTCGCGCATGCCGCCCTGCGCCGCGCGCGCGATGAGCGCGAGGCCGCCGTCCGCAATGGAAACGCCCGCGCGGGAGAGGACGTCGTTCAGCGTATTTTTGATGTCCGTTACGCTCAGGCGGTGAAAGTCGAACCGCTGACAGCGGGAGATGATCGTTGCGGGGAGCTTTTGCGGTTCGGTGGTCGCAAGGATAAAGAGAATGTGCTCCGGCGGCTCTTCCAGCGTTTTGAGCAGCGCGTTGAACGCGGCGCCCGAGAGCATATGAACTTCGTCGATGATAAACACGCGGCGGCGGAGGCGGAGCGGCGCGTACTGCGCGCTCTCGATGAGGTCGCGCACGTCGCTGACGCTGTTGTTGCTGGCCGCGTCGATTTCCGTGATGTCCGAAGCGCCCTCGGCGGCGGTCATCTGGCAGGCTTCGCACTTGCCGCAGGGTTCGCCGTTTTCGGGAGAAAGGCAGTTGACCGCGCGGGCAAGGATGCGTGCCGTGCTGGTCTTGCCCGTGCCGCGCGTGCCGCAGAACAAATAGGCGTGCGCCGGACGATCCGAAGCCACCTGGTTTTTCAGCGTTGTGGTGATATGATCCTGCCCGATGACTTCCGAAAAGACGGCGGGGCGGTATTGGCGGTAGAGCGCGCGGTAGGCCATGAATGCGTTTCTCCTGATCTCTATTCAAAAAGTATGATACCATAAATTGCGGTTTGGTAAAAGAAGGGATTCCAAAGGGACAGGCTCCTGACAAGATGGGGTGGAGCTCAAAGCCGCACAGCCTTTTCTTTCGTTGACCGATCCGAATGGTTGCTGTAAAATGGTAACCGTGAAACGTTCAAGCAAACATCTCAAATATACGCCGTCCCGGCGCAGGTGGAACCTCGACGCAACGTCGTTTGGCCCTGCGCTCAAACTCGCGCTGGCGCTCGTTCTGCTGGCCGCTTTCGTGCTGCTGACGATCTATGTGATCGTGCCGCTGATCTCCGCGCGGCTGCAAAACGGCGGTTCGCTGTTTTCCGGCGAGCAGACGGCTTCCGTAGCGCAGGAGACCGCCGAGCCGAAGAACCCGATTTTAACCAACACGGTCAAGACGGTTCAGTATGGTGAAGGCTACGGCCTGCCGACGGCGGTGGTGGATCCTTCCGTTTACGACGGTAAAATCCTCTTTGCCACCGGCGCGGATGAGAACGCCTGCGACCGTTTTGTGCGCCTCAACCCCGAAACGGGCGCGTTTGAAAACATCGAGGCGGAGCGTACAAACAGCACCATGCGCAGCCCCGTTGAAAACGCCGAGGTGCTCATCTATACGGACGTCAAATCGACCGGCGGCGGAACCATCCGCATGATCGATAAAACGACGCGCGAGAATACCGCGCTGGCGGAATTTTCGATGGGCGCGCCAAAGCTCTCGCTCGAAGCGCCGTATTTGGTTTGGATGGAGCGCACGGGAGACGCCTCGGCAAAGCTCATGGTCTGCGACATTACAAGCGGGGAACTGCTGACGCTTGCGGTGTTTACCGACTCCACGTATGCCGACTCCGCGCCGTCGCTCAAGAGCGGCCAGGTGCTGTATGCCGACGCGGACGAGGCCAACCCCGGCAGCGGGCTGATCCGCACGGTGCTGCTCAGCGACAACAGCCGCTGGGATTTTGCCGCGGGCAGTTACGTCCACGACCCGGAATCCGCGGGCGACCGCTGGGCGTACCTGACCGGCAATCACGATGGGGAAAGCGACCTCTACGTCAGCGTTGGCGGCGGCAGTCCGATGCGCGTTGCGCGCGGCGTGATCGACTTTGATATTACGCCCACCTGCGTGGTGTTCAGCCGGGACGAAACGGTGTACGCCTACGTCTTTTCCGATAACAAAACCTATGTGCTCAGCGAAACGGGAACCAACTCGCAGTTCGTCATGGCGAGCGGCGACTACGCGCTCTGGCGCGACATGACCGATCCCGAAAACCCGCTCTGGAAATACATTAAAGTAATGTGACTATACGGTCGATTCGGATAGCTTGTTCAGGAAATACATGAAGGTAGTGTGACGATATGGCCAAAGATCGCGTGACGTTTATCTGCGGCGAGTGCGGCTACGAGTCCGCCAAATGGATGGGCAAATGCCCCCAGTGCGACAGCTGGAACACCATGACGGAATCGGCGCAGGTCAAGGTCAAGGCATCGTCTCCCGGATCTTCGGTTTCGCAAAAACTTTCAAAAGTGACGCCGCTGCCGCAAAAACGCGTATCCGCGGGCATGGAAGAGCTCGACCGCGTGCTCGGCGGGGGCTTATTGCGCGGCATGGCGGTTCTGCTGGGCGGCGATCCGGGCATCGGAAAATCGACCCTTCTGCTGCAGGCGGCGGACGCGCTGGGCAAAGACGGCATCGTGCTCTACGCTTCCGGCGAGGAGAGCGCGGCGCAGATCAAGCTCCGCGCCGACCGGCTCGGCATGAAAAACGATATCGACATCCTCTGCGAAACGGATCTGGAGCATATCATCGATGAGGCGGTTGCCGTCAAGTGCAATGTGCTGATTATCGACTCGATTCAGACCATGTTTTGTGAGGAGAGCGCGGGGACGCCCGGCAGCGTCAGTCAGGTGCGCGCGGCGACGGCGCGACTCACCCGTTTTGCAAAGGATACGGGCGTGGTCGTGTTCATCGTAGGCCACGTCACCAAGGACGGCAACATCGCGGGCCCGCGCGTGCTGGAGCACATCGTGGATACCGTGCTGTACTTCGAAGGCGACCGCCACGAAGGCCTGAGGCTCTTGCGCGCAGTGAAGAACCGCTTCGGCTCGACCAACGAGGTCGGCGTGTTTGAAATGTGCGACAACGGCATGCGGGAAGTCGTCGACCCTTCCAAACTGTTTCTCTCCGGCGAGAGCGCACCGGGCTGCGCGGTCACCTGCGCCATGGAAGGCTCCCGGCCGATTCTGGCGGAAGTGCAGGCGCTGCTCACCGAAAACGCGTTCGGCAACCCTCGCAGAACCAGCGCGGGCGTTGACGCGTACCGTCTGAGCCTAATGCTTGCCGTGCTCGAAAAGAAAGCGCACCTCAAGCTTTCTAATAAGGACGTCTACCTCAACGTCGTCGGCGGGCTGCGGCTGGACGAACGCAGCACCGACCTTGCGGTAGCGCTCTGTGTGGCCTCCGCGCTGATGGACGTTCCGCTGCCAAAGCATACCGCGGCGCTTGGCGAAGTAGGGCTGACCGGCGAAGTGCGGGGAGTCGCCCGCATCGACCCGCGCCTCAGCGAGTGCGCGCGCCTTGGCTACAGCACCGTGCTCGTGCCGAAACTGACCAAAAAACCGAAGATCGACGGGCTGACCATCGTGCCCGTTTCGACCGTCGGCGAGGCGATCGCCTATTGCTACGAGAAGAAACCTGTGGTATAATCGCTCTTGCGCTTTGAGGGAAACGCCCCGTATCGTTCGGAGCGTTCATCGTTGGTCAATATCATATTTGTGCCTGTAGCTCAGCTGGATAGAGCGTTGGACTCCGACTCCGGTGGTTGCAGGCGAGAATTTGACAACTAAAACTTGTGCCCGTAGCTCAGCTGGATAGAGTATCAGACTCCGACTCCGCGGGTCGTAGGTGCGAAAATGACAACTAAATACTTGTGCCTGTAGCTCAGCTGGATAGAGCGTTGGACTCCGACTCCAAAGGCCAGAGGTTCGAATCCTCCCAGGCACGCCAAAAACCCCCTAAATAGGCGACTTTTTAGGGGGTTCGATTTTAGCTCATTTTTAAAAATGTGCGACAATGCGACAAATCCGAAAAAAGCGTTATTCAGGGTTGAAATATGAAGGCCTGCGAGAGGGTGATCTCGCAGGTCGATTCTGGTTTTTGTCGCATTTTTGACGCACTAGGGGGACCAAATTAGTACTACCATGAGCACTGCACAAATGATGTGCTTCATGTCGACGATTGGTTAATTTGGGAAAAACCTAAGACCTCCGGGTTATGAGTGCGTACTTATGCGAAAAATTATTATGGAGATGCGATGAATACTGAAGATAATCGCCGATCTTCGCGGATTTTGACAATTCATTTTCAATGATTACGAGCGACTTTAAACGATCATTTGCGTTGATAAACATCAAATAAACATCAGGTAGTAGGTGCGATCTGACTAAGTTTATTCTCCGACGGGTAGTGTACAGAGTTCGTCAATGCTCAAGTCGAACGTGTCCGAGATATACTGCTCGACAAGTCGCACGGAATAAGAGTAGATGTCAGTGATCTTAGGATCGTTATACATATTCTGGAAACATTCTTTTACTGTTGCTGCTCCAGATACAACACCATCGACCGTTGAGCCATCCTTCAAAAAATAGTCAAACACCGCATAGGTCTCTCCCAGATCGCAGCCTACTTGAAAACGCTGCTCTTTAATGTGATATGTAATTACTAGACCATAATCGTTGATAGGCGTATAGAACCTGAAATCATACTCCTTTTCTCCCCATTCGGGCCGGTGTACTTCAATGCTTATGTATCTTTCCCCATGCTGCTCATAAAGGTAGACCGCGTTAGCCTCGTCCGGAACAAAACCCAGGCTCATGAGCGTCGCTGGTTCAAACGGAGCGTATCCCAATTCGTTAAGCTTGCCGGTATGAATGTTGACACGGTACCACTTCATATTGTTATAATCTGCAAAGTACACATTGCCGCCGTTGTCCACGTAAATCGCGTCGGTAATCTGCTCAAATGTCCGCAGTATTTCAAAGCTATTCATATCAACGACGATGATGACGCCGCCGCTCCCGTTGTTATTAACGGATAGCAGCATCTTATCCCCGGCAATGTTCATGGTAGCAATAGGCTGGTCATACCGCAGCACCTTTTCGATTTGGCTGCCGTCTTGCCGCATTCTCCAGACGGTATAGTTGTCGTCTCTGATGCAGTAATAGATCCAATCGCCCTCCATGCAGTAAAGACTCACGATCCGTTCTGTAAGGTGCTGCGTTTCGCTGCCGTCAGTGCGCGTGCGATAAAATCCGCTTTCATCCGTCAGACAATAGTAAGCCCACTCGCCATATACGCACATATAGCACGCTGACCCTTCAGTCAGCGCCATATTTTCGCTGCTATCCGTGCGCATCCTGTAATACCGGAAATTATCGTTTCCGTTTGCATAATAGATCCAATCTCCCGACACGCATATGTAATCGCGAATACCATCGAGTAATTTTATGCATTCGCTGCCGTCTGTACGCATTTTATACATCTCGCGCTGGTTATCGCCCATGGGGTTACGGAAATAGATCCAATCGCCCACCACATTGAGGCAACTGCCGCTAACCTCGCCGAGGCGCTGATATTGGCTGCCATCCGTGCGCATCTTGTATATCGTAAAGCCTTCATCCGCGCGTGAGAAGTATATCCAGTCACCCTGGGAGGTGAATAACCCGGTTTCCCAGAATTCAAATTCCCTGTGAAAATCATTGAGCAAATTTCCGGACGTGGTGCCCATTGTGTTGATTTGATCATCCGATTTATAATCCGAAATAAAGGGCAATTCTATTGTACAATCCGGTTGGTTGTCCTGTGCCCATTCGGCCAACGCCTGCGCATCCTGCGCGTTTTCGACGCCTTGCGCCAGCAGAACATTGATCCGCTCGTAATTGGCGGCTGATATGGCATTCAGCGCGCTCATTGCGGCGATGTACGCATCTGTGTCCGAAGGATCAAGCTCGATGAGCCTTGAGGCCGCCTCATATGCCATCTGATAGTTTTCTTCATTCCTGTACTGCTCCACCATCTCCCGCAACTCGTCCGCTGTAGCAGCCGCAATCGCCTCCTGTGCAGTAGTCGGCGTAGGCGTTACTTCCTTAGCGGTTGCAATCTCTGGCGCCTGCTCCGCTCCCGGTGATGAGCACGCTGCAAGCAGGCAAAGTAAAAGCGCCATTATGAAACATAGTATTTTCTTCATGACTTGCTCCTTCCAGTATTTATTGATTCCGGCGGACATATCCCGGTTCTGTAAGCTCGTTGGTTCACTTAATACTGATAAACGAAACGGGATGTCGTATAGCTTCCCGTTCCGCCGCTCCCAATTGACCTGCGATAGCTGCGTTTTCCACAGCAGCCCCACCATTGCTTCCGAACATAATTAGAACGGCGGTTCACAATTCCTACCGCATTTGAGCGAACCCCGCTGTTCAACTTCGCCGGTCGAGGTGTCTCGGATGAGCGAAATATCCAAACTCAACTTCAATTGACTACAGCCGAACTAGGGTGCCAAATCCATCCGATGTGGGTACTAACTTCACCCCAGCGTCAAATCTGATGCGACGCATTCAGCTTGTGAGCGGCGTTGTATCGCTTGGCTTGCAACTTTCCCCGCGCAGACAGCGCAAAACAGACGCCTTCGCGTTCGCTGCCGTGGAGGAATCGTCATCGCCGAACAGGTGGAATTGACTAAAAAATAGGGGTTGTCCGATTTGCGATTCGCTGGAATCGTTACCAGACAGCCCTATTTTAAATTCCCTTCTATTTACCATCGGACAGCATTACTTCTCCGAATACAGGCAGACCTCCGCTGTGCGGCATGGCGGCGATACGCCTCTCTTCTTTTTTTGCACTTTTTGCATGAACGAGAAAGAAGCCAACCACCGAACCCAATAAGATCGCAAGGCCCGTAATTCCAAGGATTATTTCCGCCGTGCCCGTTTTTGTTATACCAATCAACCCAACGATGAACCCAACCGCGGACAGGCTGATTACGATACAGCCCGGCTTCAGGCCTGCCTCATCGGGGTCGACAGTCCAAAACTGTTCGTGGCCGCAGTGGTCGCACTTTCCATCCATCGCGAGGTATCGTGGCGGCCCCGCTTTTTTCTTTTCCGTTTTATACCTCGGCGGTGAGTTCAATGCGGTACGGTATGCTTCGAAATCGTCAAGAATCTTGGCCGTTCTATCCCTTAGATCGTCCATAGCGGCGGCCATCAGCTTACGCTCAAGCGCCGGATTGTCCGGGGTTTCCTCTATGAAACCTCGGACACTCATATCGCCGATGCCCTTTAATTCCAGTTGTTTTTCGCAGAGTTGGCCGCATTGGTTGCAAATAAAGCGATATGGAAATTTTCCCGTTATGGTTTTGGAAAACGTTGTGATGTAGCTCATAGCGCATCTCCTTTTTATTCGTTTGCCGCATCCGCCGAATTGATGCGAAAGCCCTGATTTCCGACCGTCGCGACCCGCACAATAGGCTTTTGGG
The DNA here is from genome assembly GCA_039683415.1 of Clostridiaceae bacterium. GTDB lineage: Bacteria > Bacillota > Clostridia > Christensenellales > CAG-138 > UBA7703. The sequence goes on along the minus strand of JBDKRL010000019.1, from coordinate 474 downwards.
GAGCGAGGCCGGTTTGCATTGGCTTCGCGGAAAACCATCCAATTTGATGATAGTTGTTTTTTCGCTTCGTTTGGTGTGCCGTCTGCACACTGCCGTTGTTTTTTAGAGCAGCGGCCACGGACTACGAAGTTACTTAAACAACTACCGAAGCCTCATATTACGAGATCCAGTATATGTGTTAGGACTGCTAAAATGCTGATATTCACTAATGAAGAGTATTGTACAAGCGGTCATTGCGCCGGCGCTTTTGATTCGATCAGTGCCTTTATATCATAGACTTGCTTGTTAATGGAAGCGCACATATTGGCGCTTAAACAGTTGAACCAAAAGCAATTACCGTTTGGAAGTGATCTAGCCCCCAAAAACTGGACCAGCTATAATGTTAGGGAAAAAAGAAAAAAGACTAACAAAGGAGCTGAAAGAAGATGGCAAGAAAGAACTTCACGGTCGAGCAGATCATCGTCAAGCTACGGG
>JBDKRL010000018.1:0-22210 GCA_039683415.1 Clostridiaceae bacterium | reverse complement strand
GCTGCATATAAAAACCTGATGAAAACAGACAGACCGGTCTGGGTTTCCGGCGGGCAAACGAAATGTTCGGCCGATCGAATTGCGCATGAGCAAACAAGCCCGAAAAGAAACGAGCATGTGATATTCTAAAAATATAATTGACATTCAGGCCGAATATGTTAAGATGGGTAAGCGCGAACCGATAACATTGGTTCCGCGAGACTTGGCCGAGTAAAAATGCCCATCGGACAGGGCTGGCCGCTGCCGCGCGTGACGTGAAGCGTCACATTATTGATTGAGTTTGAAGACTCAAATTTTATAAGTTGGTTACTTCATAACCAGTGCGTAACTGCACACCACTTGTGAAACGGTCAATAAGAGTAGCGACGGCATCCATGCTCCATTTAGCCAACAAAACTCTGATGAAACGGTCATAGTCATCGTTCTATCCAACTCGCATGCAGTGTTTGCGTGCGCCGGAAAACGGAACAGGAATTGTGACGACAGGTGGTGAAATTTCGCCGCCTGTTTTTTATTTTGGCGGGGAAGCGGGAACTGGAGCCAACGGAAGGAACGAAGCCGATGAATCTCAATCAGCAGAAACGCGCGCCCATCTATGAGGCGCTTGTCCAGTTCCGCAAACAGCGGGTCGTACCGTTCGACGTGCCCGGCCATAAGCGCGGGCGCGGAAACCCCGAACTCGTGGAGCTGCTGGGGGAAAAGTGCGTCGGCATCGACGTTAACTCGATGAAGCCGCTCGATAATCTCTGCCACCCGGTTTCCGTAATCCGCGAGGCGGAAGAACTCGCTGCGGACGCGTTCGGCGCTGCGCGGGCGTTTCTCATGGTCGGCGGCACGACTTCGAGCGTGCAGAGCATGATCCTCTCGGCCTGCAAGAGCGGGGAGAAGATCATCCTCCCGCGAAACGTGCATAAGAGCGCGATTAACGCTTTGGTGCTCTGCGGCGCGGTGCCGGTGTATATCGATCCGCGCGTCGATCCCAAACTCGGTATTCCGCTTGGCATGGAGCTTGCCGACGTGCAGGCTGCTATTGAGCAGAATCCGGACGCGGTAGCGGTGCTGGTCAACAACCCGACGTATTACGGCATCTGCTCCAACTTAAAGGCGATTGTGGAACTGGCGCACGCGCATGGCATGCAGGCACTGGTGGACGAAGCGCACGGAACGCACCTCTACTTTGGCAAAGAGCTTCCGATGAGCGCTATGTCGGCGGGCGCGGATATGTCGGCGGTCTCCATGCATAAATCCGGCGGAAGCCTGACCCAGAGTTCGCTGCTGCTGCTTGGCCCAAACGTCAACGCGCGGTATGTGGATAAAATCATCAACCTGACGCAGACCACAAGCGCATCGTATCTTTTGATGAGCAGCCTTGATATCTCCCGCCGCAACCTTGCGCTGCGCGGGGAACAGTCGTTTCAAAAGGTCGCCGAGATGGCGCAGTACGCGCGCGATGAGATCAACGAAGTCGGCGGGTACTATGCCTTCGGGCGGGAGCTGGTCAACGGCGGCAGCGTGTTCGACTTCGACGTGACCAAGCTTTCGATCTACACGCGGGGCATCGGCCTAGCCGGCATCGAAGTGTATGACCTGTTAAGGGATGAATACGACATCCAGATCGAATTCGGGGACATCAGCAACATTCTGGCATATCTTTCGATTGGCGACCGGATACAGGATATCGAGCGGCTCGTCGGCGCGCTGGCGGATATCAAGCGGCTCTACGCCAAGGAGCCGACCGAACTGTTTCTTGCGGAGTACATCTCTCCCGTCGTGGCGGCAACCCCGCAGGCGGCGTTTTACGCGGAGGCGGAATCCCTGCCCATTCGAGCTGCGGAGGGAAGAATCTGCAGCGAATTTGTGATGTGCTACCCGCCGGGAATCCCGATCCTTGCTCCCGGCGAGGTGATCACAAAGGCGATTATCGACTACATCCTTTATGCAAAGGCCAAAGGATGTTCCATGCAGGGGCCGGAAGACCCGGAGATCGAGTACCTGAACGTATTGAAGGGAGGGAAACGCTGAATGGAATTCTGGTTTAATACGATGCACACGCCGAATGTTCAGCGCCCTTTTCTTAAAAAAGGGGGTTGTTGAAAAATGGAATTCTGGTTTAACGATATGCATACGCAGAACGTCCAGCTTTCCATTCGGGTGGAGCAGCAGCTTTTCAGCGGGGAAAGCGACTTTCAGCGCATCGACGTGTTCGACTCCCCGGAGTTCGGGCGGTTTCTCGCCTCGGATGGCAGCGTGATCTTTTCGGAAAAGGACGAATTCACCTACGATGAAATGATCGTTCATGTTCCCATGGCGGTGCATCCGGGCGTCAAACGCGTGCTGGTCATTGGCGGTGGCGACGGGGGAGTCGCCCGCGAGCTCACGCACTACGAGGAGATCGAAGCCATCGACGTGGTCGAGCAGGACAAGCTCTTTGTGGACGTCTGCCGCAAGTTCTTTCCCGCCAACGCCTGCGGTCTCGACGATCCGCGCGTGAAAGTCTACTATCAGGACGGCTTAAGGTTTCTGCGTTCCAAACAGGACGACTACGATTTGATCATCAACGACGCGACCGACCCGCTCGGGCATACGGCGGGGCTGTTTACGAAAGAATTTTACGGCAGCTGCTTTAAGGCGCTGCATGACGACGGCATCATGGTCTACCAGCACGGCAGCCCGTTTTTCGACGAGGACGAAGCGCCCTGCCGCGCGATGCATAAAAAAGCCTACCGGAGCTTCCCGATCAGCCGCGTGTATCAGGCGCATATACCGACATGCCCCGCGGGGTACTGGCTGTTCGGATTCGCTTCCAAAAAATACCACCCGCTGGAGCATTTTGATAAAAAGCGCTGGGAAGAGCGGGGCATTAAAACCTGGTACTATACGGCGAACCTGCATGTTGGCGCGTTTATGCTGCCAAGATATGTCGAAGACTTATTGGAGGAGGAAGAAAACTGATGAACAACACCGGTAAAAAACTGCTCGTGATCGGCTGCGGCGGCGTGGCCTCGGTCGCAATTCAAAAATGCTGTCAAAACAGCGAGGCGTTCCCCGTGCTGATTCTCGCCAGCCGCACCAAAGCCAAGTGCATTGCTTTGGCAGAGCAGCTCAAGGGCAAGACCAAAACGGAAATTTTCACCGCGCAGGTGGATGCGGACAGCGTTGACGAGGTCGTCGAGCTCATCCGCCGCGTCAAGCCGGACGCGGTGCTCAACCTCGCCCTGCCATATCAGGATCTGGCCATCATGGACGCTGCCTTAAGCTGCGGCGTGGACTATATCGATACGGCGAACTACGAGCCGGAGAACACGGAAGATCCCGCCTGGCGCGCCGTCTACGATAAGCGCGTGGAGGAGGAAGGCTTTTCCGCCTACTTCGATTACAGCTGGCAGTGGGCGTATCAAAAGAAGTTCGAAGACGCGGGCTTGACCGCGCTGCTTGGCACGGGGTTTGACCCCGGCGTGACCAGCGTGTTTGTTTCCTACGCCAAAAAGCACTTTTTCGACCGCATTGACAGCGTGGATATCCTCGACTGCAACGGCGGCGACCACGGCTATCCGTTTGCTACGAACTTTAATCCGGAGATCAACCTGCGCGAAGTTTCCGCGCCCGGCAGCTATTGGGAAAACGGCAAGTGGATCGAAGTGCCCGCCGTGAGCATCAAGCGCGAATACGACTTCCCCGAAGTGGGCAAAAAGGACATGTACCTTCTGCACCATGAGGAAATCGAAGCGCTGGCCAAGCACTACCCCGAAATCAAGCGGATTCGCTTTTTCATGACGTTCGGGCAAAGCTACCTCACGCACATGAAATGCCTGGAAAACGTCGGCATGCTCTCGACCGTACCCATCGACTTTCAGGGAGAGAAGATCGTTCCGATTCAGTTCCTCAAGGCGCTGCTGCCCGACCCAGCGTCGCTCGGGCCCCGTACGCATGGCAAGACCAACATCGGCTGCGTGATTTCCGGCGTAAAGGACGGCAAACAAAAGACGATCTTCATCTACAACGTCTGCGACCATCAGGAATGCTATCGTGAACTCGGCAGCCAGGCCATCAGCTATACCACGGGCGTGCCCGCCATGATCGGTGCTGCGCTCGTGCTGAACGGAACGTGGAAGAAGCCCGGCGTGTTTACCACGGACGAGTTTGACCCCGACCCGTATATGGAGATGCTCAACAAGTGGGGCTTGCCGTGGCAGGTCATCGAAAATCCAGAAACAGTGGAGTAAACGGTGAAGAGAAGCGAACTGCCGACGCCCTGCTTTGTGGTGAGCGAAGCGGCGCTCAGGCACAATTTGGAGATTCTCGGCGGCGTGCAGGAGCGCACGGGCGCTAAGATTCTGCTTGCGCAAAAGGCGTTTTCGATGTTCCGCGTGTACCCGCTGATTGCGCGGTACCTTTCCGGCGCGTCGGCGAGCGGGCTTTTTGAAGCGCGTCTGGCGCACGAGGAGATGGGCGGCGAGAACCATGTATTTTCGCCCGCGTATACGGAAAGCGAGCTGCGCGAGCTGGTGGGTATTTGCAGCCATATCGTGTTCAACTCGTTTGCCCAGCTGGAAGCGCACCGCCCGGTCTGGCAAACGGCGAACGTCAGCGTCGGTATCCGGGTCAATCCCGAATGCAGTACGCAGAGCGGTCACGAAATCTACGACCCCTGCGCGCCGTTTTCCCGCCTCGGCGTAACCAAGCGGAACTTCCGCTCCGATCTTCTAGACGGCGTGGAGGGACTGCACTTCCATACGCTTTGCGAACAGGGCGCGGACGCGCTAGTCGAGACGTATATGGCGTTCGAGCAGGCATTTGGCGAGTTTTTGCCGCGCATGAAGTGGCTCAACCTTGGCGGCGGGCACCACATCACGAAGCCCGGTTACGACGTTGCCGCGCTGGAAGACCTGATTCGATCGATTCAGGCAAAGTACGGCGTGACGGTCTATCTGGAACCCGGCGAGGCGGTCGCGCTCAACGCGGGCGAGCTGGATACCACCGTTCTGGACGTGGTGGAAAACGGCATGCATATTTTGATTCTGGACGCTTCCGCCGCCTGCCACATGCCGGACGTGCTGGAAATGCCCTACCGCCCGGCGCTTGAAAATGCGGGCGAGCCGAACGAGAAGGCATGCACCTGCCGCCTTGCCGCGCGGACGTGCCTTGCGGGGGACGTCATCGGCGACTACAGCTTTGACCGTTTGCCGACAATCGGCGAGCGGCTGACGTTTGGGGACATGGCAATCTACTCCATGGTGAAAACGAACACCTTCAACGGTATGCCGCTGCCCGCCATCGCGCTGGAACATGAGGACGGGGACTGCGAGCTCGTGAAGACGTTCGGTTATCAAGACTTCAAAGGGAGGCTTTCGTAAGAAATGCGCATTTCGTCGCTGCCCGCGCGGGACGGTTTCCACATGCCCGCCGAATTCGAACCGCAGGACGGCGTCCTGCTGGTTTGGCCGACGCGCCCCGGCAGCTGGGGAAAAGACCCGCGCGCCGCGCAGGATGCGTTCTGCGAGATCATGCGCGCGGCAAGCAAGAGCGAGCGCGTGTTTTTGGCGGTGGAACGCGAGCATTATAGCGAGGCGCTGGAATGCGCCGGCGCGTTCGCCACGCTGCTGGAGATAGACTCCGACGACGCCTGGGCGCGGGACATCGGCCCTACATTCGTGACGAACGGAGAGCAAGTTCGCGGCGTGAGTTGGCGCTTCAATGCCTGGGGCGGGGAAGTGGACGGACTCTATGCCGACTGGGCGAAGGACGACGCGTTTGCGGAAGCGCTCTGCGCCGCAGTCGGCGCGGACTGCTATCGAGCGGAAGATTTCGTGCTGGAAGGTGGTTCCATCTGCTCGGACGGCGAAGGCACCCTGCTCGTGACCGAAGCCTGCCTGCTCAGCGCGGGGAGAAACCCGAACCTTACGAAAGAGCAGATCGAGCACAAGCTCAAGGACTTTCTCGGCACAAAGAAGGTGCTCTGGCTGCCGCGTGGAATCTTCAACGACGAGACAAACGAACATGTGGACAACGTCTGCGCCTTTCTTGCGCCGGGCGAAGTCGTTCTGGCGTGGACGGACGACGAGAGCGACCCGCAGTATGCGCTGAGCCGCGCGGACTACGAATATCTTTCTCGCGAAACGGACGCAAAAGGGCGGCATCTCGTGATACACAAACTGCCGGTTCCTGACCACGCGGTCTGCGTTACAAAAGAGGATATGGCAAACTTTGTGTTTGCGCCGGGGGAAGAAACGCGTACAGAGGGCGAACGCCTTGCCGCGAGCTATGTCAACTTCTATTTTACGAACGATTCCGTTCTCCTTCCGCAGTTCGGAGGAGAAAACGCCGCTTCCGACGCACGCGCGGCGGAGCTAATGCGAAGGTTCTGCCCAAACCGAACGGTCGTACCGATCGATTCCCGCGCAATCCTGCTTGGCGGGGGAAACATTCATTGTGTGACGCAACAACTACCGAAAGGAACGCTGAAATGAGTAAGATCACCGTTGCCGCCGTGCAGATGCGCATGACGAACAGCCCTGCGGAGAATCTCGCGAAAGCCGAAGCGTTTGTGCGCGAGGCTGCAAGCCAAGGTGCGCAGATCGTGCTCTTGCCGGAGCTCTTTGAGCGCCCGTATTTTTGTCAGGAGCGGCGATACGAATACCTGCACTACGCGCTGCCCGTTTATGAGAATCCGGCGGTGCTGCACATGCAAACAGTTGCAAAGGAGCTCGGCGTTGTTCTGCCCGTGAGCTTTTATGAAAAGGATGAAAACCGCCTGTATAATTCCGTGGCGATGATTGACGCGGACGGCAGTTTGCTCGGCGTCTACCGCAAGACGCACATCCCGGACGATCATTTTTATCAGGAAAAGTTTTACTTTTCACCCGGCGACATGGGCTTTCGCGTGTTCAATACGCGCTTTGGGCGCGTCGGCGTTGGCGTCTGCTGGGATCAGTGGTTCCCGGAAGCCGCGCGGGCAATGGCGCTGCTTGGCGCGGATATCCTGCTTTATCCGACCGCCATCGGGTCGGAACCGATTCTGAGCCTGGACAGTATGCCGCACTGGAAGAGGGTCATGCAGGGGCACGCGGCGGCGAACATCCTGCCGGTCGCCGCGGCAAACCGTGTGGGCGAGGAGCGGGTGACTCCTTGCGCGGAAAACGGGAACCAGTCCAGTGCGCTGACGTTCTTCGGCTCATCGTTTCTGACGGACGAAACCGGGGAACTTATTACCTCGGCAGATCGCGTCAGCGAAGGCGTTATTCTAGCCGCATACGATTTTGAGGAGATCAAAAGAGCACGCCTGAGCTGGGGGCTGTTCCGCGACCGCAGGCCGGAATGTTATAAAAGCCTAGCGCGCTGAAAAAGCGCCGAACCGATGCTGAGAAACTTGTGGATTGCAACAGGCTTAGCCCTTGGCAATCAACCACTTTGGAGTAATCTGTATAACACGAAAAAAGAACTCTGAGAAAAGTTCAACCAGTATTCGGCAGAAGACGCCGCAAGACAGAACATGTGGCTGACGCTTTTTGAGCTTCGGCTTACATTCTGCTCTTGATTCAATATCCCTCGTTTGCCGCGCGCAGCATGGCGAGGAAGTTCTCGTTTGGAACATAGTCCGGCACGCTGTTGCCGCTGCCGAGAGCGTACCCGCCTTCCTTGGCGGAAAGCGCGATGAGGTTCCGGCAGCGTGCGTAGACTTCGTCCGGGGTTTTCCGCGCAAGAAAGTCCACGTCGACGCCGCCCAGCACCGCGATGCGTGAATGCAGCTGTCCGTAAGCCGTCTCCACAGGGACGATCTTATCCTCGTAGGAATGCCGCCCGTCAAAGTGCATGGTATCGACGATGTCGCCGATGATCGCGTTGTATGCGCCGCAGGAATGCAGCAGCGCGGGTTTTCCGCGTTCGTGCGCCGCCTTGACGATCTCCCGGTACCAGGGAAAGACGCACTTGCGCAGCGTATCGGGGGAGACCATGGTTTGCGCGCCAAAACCCCAGTCGTCGTTGCAGAGGATAGCGCCGACCGCGTCGAACGCAAGGCACCGCTCGTAATACTCTTTCATGCGCCTGCCGACTTCGAAAAACACATCCTCGACAAGCTGCGGATCGTCGTAAAGCATCAGGCAAAGGGATTCATAGCCGAGTATGCTGATCGTGTTTTCGAGGATGCCGTCGTAGCTGAACGGAATCAGCTTCATGCCTTTTGGCACGAACGCACCCGCGCGTTGAATGATCGAAAAGTCGCAGTCGGTAATCTCCGGCCAGACGAAGCGGTCGAAGTCCTCGCGGGAAGCAACCGCCGCCCCGTCGTTGAGGGACTTTGTCTGCTCCTGATGCGCCGCGTTCTTTTTGAAGTCAAGGCCGCGCACGATGATCGGCGCGTGGTCATACCCCGCGCTGTCGAACGCGCGGATCGTGGTGACGACGCGCTCAAATTCCGTAGCCGTATGGTAGTCCTCGCCGGTGAGCAGCTTTTCCTTGTCCGCGCCGATGATAAAGTCAAACAGCACGGGGCGCGGCGGAACTTTTCGCTCCAACACCAAGCGAAGGTTTTCAAAATCCGGCTGGCGATCCTGTTTTCTAAACATGGTTTCTCCTAAACTTTGCCCCCGCTCGCTGGACGGAGCGGGGGCCTTTTTGATGTTGTTGCGGTTCGGCTCAGCCTTCCGTTGCGGTGGTGATGTGCGTTGCGCTGTCGTAGCTGAGGGTGTAGGTCGTGTCCGCGGTCGGGTTGAGGTAGCTTACTCCGCCCATGCCAGCCGCCGTGCCGTCGAACTTATACTGTTCTTCCGCGCCCCAGCGGATGCCGTACTCGTCGTCATAGAGTTTCTTGGAGAGCGCGATGGCGATCATGTAGCCCTGATCCGTGCCGGTGTAAGCGGGCAGCGTCAGCGTGCCGGTAAACACACCGTCGCCGTCGTCATCCTTAAGCAGGACGGAGGAGCCGCCCTCGTAGAGCCAGAGCGAGAAATCGCCGTACGCCGTGGGTCCCGCCAGCGCCTGCACTTCGTCCTTGGCGACGGCGGTTGCGGTGGTGATGTGGGTTGCGCTGTCGTACTTGAATTCGTAGATGGTCTCCGCGTCGGGTTTGAGGTAGCTCACGGTGCCCATTCCGGCGGCTGTGCCGTCAAAGAGATACTGTTCCGCCGCGCCCCAAGCGCCGCTGCCCGCATAGATATAGTACTTCTGCGAAACCGCGAGCACCATGGAGTAGCCTTCGCCCGTGCCGGTGTAAGCGGGCAGCTTGTAGAGGCCTTCAAACACGCCGTCGCCGTTGGCGTCGGTGAGTTCGAGCGCTTCGCCGTCGGCCAAGCTCCAGTCGGTGCCGCGCGTCATGGCGGTGTTGAAGTCGCCGTAAATGCGCGGGGTTGCAAAGGTCTGCGTCATGGAATCGTCGTAGACGACCTTGTTGACGGAGTCGAAGAGCACCGTCAGCGTGCCGTCGTTATAGACCCAGATGGAGCCCAGGCCGCCGCCCGTGGGGGAGACCGGCGCGGGCTGCAGCGCGTAGTTGTCCGCGCCCCAGCATCCGGTGGCGTCCCAGGTGCCGTTGGTGACCTTGTAGTAGTGCCCGTCATAGGTCGTGTCCCGCACGTCCGCGGTGAGGTCGACGGTCAGCGTATACCAGCCGTCCTTGCCCGCGACCGGCTTCATGGCGTAACCGTCCATGGCTGCTTCGTAGCCCGTGAAGTTGCCCGCAAGGTAATACTCTGCCGCCGCCCAGCCTGCGTAGAGCGTCGTATCCGCGCCGACAGCGGCGGTAAAGTCGAACGCCGTGGTCATGGCCGCGTCGGCATACCAGCCGGTGAACGCAAATCCGGTGCGGATGGGTTCGGCGGGAGCCGTCGCCGTGCCGCCCGCGTCAACCGTGAGTGGTTCGATGGCGCTCTCCGCGCCTTCGTAGTTGAGATCGAACGTAACCTTGAAAGAGGTTGGTTCCGCCGTCGGAGTTTCCGCCGCGGGCGTGGTGGAGCATCCCGCGAACATCGAGAGTGCCATAATCGCCGCCAGCGCGAGCGCCAGCGCTTTGAAGACCTGTTTGTTCATACCGTTTCCTCCTTTTATTTTATCTGAAATGCGTTTTGCGCATTTAGATGCTGTTTACTGGATGAAGATGTTTGACGGTTTCGCTATTTTATCTGAAATGCGTTTTGCGCATTTAGACGCTGAAGCTGAAAAAAGATTCTAGTTCGAAATAAGCTCTACTCAATGGGAATATCAAAATACGGCAGAATTTCCCCTGCTTCGTCTCGCGGGGACGCGCCGGTATAGATGCGGTCGAACGCGAGCGTCACGCGCCGCGCGCGCTCCATCCCTTTACCGCAGAGCTGAAGGATGTTTCCCTTCGCGTTTGCTTCACAAGGGATCGCCGCGCCCTGCTCGTCCAGAAGAAGAACGCCTTCCGTTTTGCCGGGGCGTAAGCGCACCCCGCTGAACCGAACTTCGACCGTTCCGTTCGTCTGCCGCGCCGTTATTTCACCGGCAGGCGTTTGGCGAAGGAATTGCATAGCAGCCCGTTCGCCCAGCAGCAGATTGTCCTTTGGGCCAAGGTGGATGTCGTCGCAATAGCGCGTTAAGTCAAAGGTTGGAATCAGCATCGCTCCAAACCGCACCGCAGACGCGCGCTGGGCTTCCCGCACGAGCCGCCAGCCGCGACCTTCGCGCTGTTCGTTCGTCGTGCCGCTGAGCTGGACGATGAGAACCGATATGCTGCCCAAACGGCCTTGCAGTTCGCGCAGCATGCGTTCGAGCAATTCCGCATAATCGTCCGGCTCGTCGGTGTCCGTGCAGCCCTGATACCAGATCAGGTTTGCCGCTCCAGTTTCCAGACACAAAGCAACGAGGTTTTCAAACAGCGGCTGCCCCGGCTGCCAGTTTCGGATGCCGGAGCCGTTCAGCGCGGCGGGGACGAGCCCCACCGGGGAACCGGTCTGCTCCAGGATGTTCTTGCCGAAGCTCAGCCACGCGCTGTGGCCGCAGTTGAGCGCGTCCGTGAAAGCCGCGCTGGTCTTTGTCTGCCCGATCGGGTGCGCGGCGGTGCACCAGCCGCCGTCGAAGACCGAAACGCCGTACTGCGGAGGGTCGCAGACTGTACCCTTGCCGTAACCCGCGGCGTTGCTTTGCCCGGCGACGGCGAACACCTCGCCAACGAACACACTCCGGAGCATATCCCCATGCCCCAGATAGTAGGGGTTATAGCCTGCCTGCGCCAGCGCAACGCCCGTTTCAACACGGTGCATACCGACCGGTAGCCGCAGGGTGTGCGCCCAGCGCCCGTTTTCGCAGGACAGGCGCTCGTAGAGCTCCGTTTCTTCGGTGCGCTCGTTCACGACGCGGATGACCGGGTAATTCCGCTCGTCTTCTAATTCAACGGTGCCTTTCAGTGCCAGTTCGGCAAAGCCGCCGCGCTGCTGGAGCACCGTCTGCGCGCAAAAGGGGGTTGTAATCGTTACCAGATTCCGCATTTTGCGCTATCTCACGACGGCATAGCGCATGCTGGGCACGCGTATGCCGCTTTCTGCTATGTTCGCTTCCCCGAGAAGTACTTCATTGAAGGTTCCGGCAACCGCAGATTCGTCTTGGCCAAAGTTGAGAACCACCGTCCACTGCTCAACGCCGAGCGTGCGGGTAAACGCAAGCGTCCGTCCGCCCGCGTTGACAGGCTCCATTGAGCCGCGGCGCAGAACCGCATTTTGAGCGCGGAAGCTCGCCAGCGCGCGGATTTCACGCGCAAGCGGGGAATCGATCAAATCCCAGCGCATGGCTCTGCGGTTGTCCGGGTCTTCGCCGCCTTCCATACCCAGTTCGTCGCCATAGTAAATCAGCGGGATGCCGTCCATCGTAAGCACCGCCGCCAGCGTGAGCAGGTGCAGCGCGTCGCTGCCCAGCAAGGTGCGGATGCGGATCGTATCGTGCGTGCCCGCAAAATTCACAAGGTAAGGGTACAGCGGGGTCATATAGAGCATCCGGTTTGCGCTGGCCGCCCGCCAGAACGCGCCGGAATCGACCTGCCCCTGCGCAAGCGAAATCAGCGCGCCGCGGAGCTTATAGTTCGTTACGGTGTCGAACTCGTCCCCGCGGAGCCAGGCGCCCGCGTGGTTCCAGACTTCACCGATGATCAGAATCTCCGGGTTTGCCTGTTTCAGCTTACGCCGCAGTTCGCGCCAGAGCGAATGGGACACTTCGTCCGCAACGTCCAGCCGCCAGCCGTCCAGATTCAGCCGCTGTGTCCAGTGGAGCGCAGCGCTTGTCAGGTACTCGATCACTTCGAGATTCGAGGTGTCGAAGCGCGGCATCGAGGGCACTGCGCCTGCGAAGGTATCGTAGTTGCATGGATCTGCAGTGACGGGGAAACTGTCGAGGAAAAACCAGCTGCGGTAGGGGGAAGATTCCCCGCGCCGCAGTACATCCAGAAACAGCGGATTTATATCGCTGCAGTGATTGAACACCGCGTCGAGGATGACCTTAAGACCGAGAACGTGCGCTTTCTGCACAAATTCGAGCAGCGCGCCGTTTCCGCCCAGCGATTCGTCCACGGCGTAATAATCGGCCACGTCGTATTTATGGTAGGTGGGCGACTTGAGCACCGGGCTGAGATAGACCATCTCCGCGCCTAGGGATTTGACATAATCCAGATGCTCAGCCGCGCCCTGCAGGTCTCCGCCATAGAGCGTGTAGTGGCCGGGCAGCGTTTCGGGCATGACCGTTCCCGCCGGGTCGTTTGTCCTGTCCCCGTTAAAGAAGCGGTCAACAAAAATCTGGTAGACGATTCCGCCCTTTGCCCATTCGGGCGGAGCAATGATATCGTCGCTGTTGATCACGGGATAGTAAAAACAATTGCGCTCCTGCACGTTCTCCAGAAAGCCGTCGCTGGTATACTGGAGTGTTTCGGTTTTGGAGACGAGCTCAAACCAGTACTTAAAGTGCCGTTCGGGCACCTGGATCTCGCCCTCGTAAAGAGCGGCAATGCCGTCGTTCAGAATCTTCGTCAGCTCCACGGTGTGAAACGGGGTGGTGTGGTCGTAGAGATTTTTATAGTGCGCCAGCACGCGTTCGCAGTCGCCCGCGCGCGTGCGGAGGCGTACGCAAAGCGTATCCTTCCCGACCGCGTACGCATACGGCTGTTCGCTTTTGTGGTAAATCGAAGATCGTTCCATAATTCTCCTGTGTTCTGCGTTTGCTCTCCGCGCTGCTCAATGAAACTGCGCGGGGAAAGCTGTATTTTAAGTCGTTTATCCCTTTGTGCCGCCTTCGGTCAGCCCGCCGATAAAGTAATTCTGAAGCGAGTAGAATAGCACCAGCATCGGGATGCTGCCCAGCACCGCCGCCGCGCAGTAGAGGCTCCAGTTCTGCCCGTACTGCCCGGTGATCATGCTCTGCAGTGCGACCGCGAGCGGAAAGCGGTCGAGCCCTTCGGACATGATGGTGCTTGCGATGACGTACTCGTTGTAGGAAATCACGAAGCTCTGGATGGCGATCACCGCGAGCATGGGCTTTGCCAGCGGCAGCGTGATGCGCGTGATGATCTGCCAGCGGTTCGCTCCGTCGATCATTGCGGCTTCGTCCAGCTCGTAGGGAATCGTGTCGAAATACCCTTTAGCCAGCAGGACAAGCCCCGCCGACGAGATGGCCGAATCCACGAGGATCAGGCCCAGGAGCTTGTTGACGAGGTCGAACTGCACGAAAATATGAAACAGCGAGACCATCGAAAGCGTGAGCGGAAAGATCTGAATCAGCAGCACGGCGTTGAAGAGCTGCATCCGCCCGCGAAACCGCATCCGCGAAAACACGTAGACCGAGACGGAAACGAGCAGCACGGCGATGACGGTTGTGCCGAGAGCTACGAACAGCGAGTTGCCCATCCAGCGTAAAAAACTGGTCTGCGTAAAGAGCTTGACGTAGTTTTCCAGCGTGAATTCCTTGGGTACGACGGTGCTTGTGCCCGAAACGTGCTTGCCAAACGAGATGAGTACGATATAGACGAACGGAACGAGCACGCAGACCGCCAGCACAAGCAAAAACGCTTGAATCAGAAAACGGGGGAGTCTTTTTTGCATGTCACTCCGCCTCCTTTCGGTTGCCGCGGTTCATGGCCACGAGGGAGAACGTGCCGATAAAGAGGAACAGAACCACCGAGTAGGCCGCGGCCTTTGCGTAACTGCCCGTGTTGAACGCGGTGTTAAAGATATAGGTAATCAACAGGTCGGTGGCGCCCGGCGCGCCGAGCTTGTCCGAAGCGGGTCCGCCCTGCGTGAGCAGGTAGATGCCGAACTGGTTGAACTGCATAATCAGCGACATAACCAGCGTCGGCTTCATGGCCTTGAATACGATGGGCAGCGTGATGGAGCGGAAGATATGGGCGTTGCTCGCGCCGTCGATGCGCGCGGCCTCGAAGTAATCACGCGGAATGGACTTGAGGATGCCGAACGCCACCACCATGAAGTACGGAAACGCAAACCAGACCATCACGAGGATGGAACTCACGCGCGCCCAATTCGGGTCGCTGAGCCACGGCACGCCGGGAATGCCGACGAGACTGAGCAGCTGGTTGACGAGTCCGCCGTCGGTTTCCAGCAGACCCTGCCACATCAGCAGCGTGATGACGGTGGGGATGACCCAAGGCAGGATGAACACCACGCGGTACGCCCGGCCGATGCGGAGGCCGACGCGCTCCAGAAGGGTTGCGATAAACGTTCCAAGCAGGAACGCAAGCGCGACGACCGAAAATGCGAACACCACCGTCCAGAGCAGCATGGAGAGCAGCCCCTGCACGCCTTCGGTCAGGATGTTTTTATAATTCGCAACGCCCACATACTCGTAGTCCGCGAGGTGGATGTTGCTGTAGTTGGTCAGCGAGAGCGCGATATTGTGGAGAATCGGGTACACATAGAACAGCGCGAGCAGACCGATCAGCGGCACCATCAGCCCCCAGCCGATCAGCGCGGAGCCCTTCGGGTACCGCGTATGAACTTCGAGTGGGCGGCGTTTCTGCCTGCGGAAGAACGCGAGGGAGACACCAAGCACGAACAGAGTCCCGCACGCGGCAAACGCCCACCAGGGGATATCCACCCGCTCGGTGGATTCGTTCATCCGCGCAACGTCGCTCCGCACCGCGTCGGCCAGCTCATGCAGCTTTGTTTCCGCATCCACGGCGTTTCCGCTGCTGTCGCCGTAAAAAATCGTTCCAAACGCGGTAGTCGTGTAGTTATACCAAATCGTCCCTTCGGGGATGTTCGGGAACGGTTCGCTGTTTTCCCCGATGGCGCTGAGGTTTTTCAGAATATCGTCGCTCTGGATATAATCGCTGGCAATCACGGAGCAATTCGTGGGGTTCCGCGCGCCGGACTTGAGTTCATAGCCGTTGCCCGCTTCAATGAGGGCTTGCTGGTTTTCGTCCTCCAGCATGTAGTTCAAAAACTGTTTTGCTGCACTCAGATGGCTGGAGTAGTGGTTGATGACGAACCCCTCCACCGTGGTCAGCGGCTGGGAGGCTGTTCCGTCACTCTGCGCAGGCAATGGCGCGATGCCATAGTCCACGCCGAGCCCTTTGAGGTAGTCCGCCGACCAGAGCCCGTAGAGCATCATGGCTACTTTGCCTTCGCCAAACGCGCTGACGATGTTGCTTTCGCTTGCCACGCGGGTGCCGAGCACGAGTCCTTTGGACTGCAGTTCCTTCATTTTTTCAACATAGCTGAGCATGCCCGCGTTGTCGAGGCCGACGTCGTAAGGGTTATACGTGCCGTCCGAAAGCTGGCCGTAATAATACCCGCCGTATTCCTTGAAGATGGGGTACACAAACCACATGTTGCGCACGTTCAGCAGCGTACCGTACTGCGAATACCCGCCGTTTCCGTCCGGTATGGTCAGGCGTTCCGCGGTGGAAAAGAACTCGTCCCAAGTTTTGGGCAGTTCGTCTTTGGAAATCAGCGCTTTGTTGTATAAAAGCCCCGATGTGCTGTTGCTGTAGCCCACGCCGTAACAGAGGCCGTCCAGCGTGAAGGCACTGAACGCAACGTCCGTAAAGCGGCTCTTCACCTCGTCGGAGAGGTCGAGCGGTTCCAAAAAGCCGGAACGCACGAGGGTGCCGATGTCCGGCGCCTGCATATAGACAATATCCGGCGCTTCCTCCAGCTTTGCATAGTTGACCAAATCGGTCGGCGCGTCGAAGATCGCGCGCCTGGCAACGACCTCGATGGCAATACCCGTTTCCTGTTCGAACCGATCCGCAATCTGCTGCAGAACCGCGTTTTCTTCCTCGTTTGCGCCAAACCAGACCTTTACGGTTTGCGTGGACGCGCTGTCGGAACCGCTCTGCTGCTCAGCCGGTTCACCACCGTCATCCGCGCGTGCTGGGGAAGGAAGCAGCGCGAAAGAAACCGCGATGATGGCGGCGGTGATCAGGCTGAAGACGACGTTGCGTTTCATACTTATCCCCTCGAACGATAACAATCGAACCGCGCGGCGGTTGTTTGCGCTTCTTCTTTGGAAGCAACCGGCATGCAGATGGAGAAGTTTCCGTGCTTGAGATCGTCGAGATTGCGCTCAATTTCTTCGGTGTTTTCGCAGTCGATGGCGATGCAGACGCCGTTGGAGTCCGCGCAGAGTTCTTTGATGTGCTCGATGGGGCGCGGCTGGTTCGGGTCGGTGGCCAGCCAGAGGTTGGCGACGTTTTTCAGCGCGCAGATTTCCTTGACCAGATACATGGCGCGGGAGTGCGTATGCATGTGCCCCACGCCAAAGTGGTCGATGACCTTTTGTGTGGCGGGCGCGGCAAACGTCCGGTAGAGTTCGCCGGAGATCATGCAGGAGATATCCTCGCTCATGTTGATCTTGTTTCTCAGGTAAAACGTTCCGTACTTCGTGTGGCCAAGATGCTTTTCCGCGAGCGCGTAGATATCCTCCGCAAAGCGGATGGTAGCGTCTGCGCAGTAGTCGAGCAAACCCCTCAACTCGTCCGGATCGTCATAAAAATCGAAGTAGAGTCCTTCGCCGCGCAGCGCGCCCGCGAGGTCCATGGGCGAAAAGAACCCGCGCGTAAACGGCAGGCCGCAGTCTCCCATTGCGCTCATGAGCTTTTCGCAAATCAGTAAAAACCGCCGGTACCAGACGGAAGTGCCGAGCGGCGGGAGCTTTTTATAGTCTCCCACTTCCGCTAGTAACGGCTTGCTCCAGCTCGTATCCGTCGCAAACGCAATATCCCCCGCGACAAACGCGCTGTAGTCGCCAATGCCGAGCACGGGGGACACAACAAGCACCGCGTCGTCCAAAACGCCCTCGCGCGCGGCAAAACTCTTATGATATTCTTCGCAGAGCTCGGCAATGTACCGCTCGATGCCCGCTTCGGACTCGAAATCGAACGTGTTGAGCTTGAGGTTTTCGTAGAGCGCGATGTCGCTGGGCATCAGCGTTCTCAGCAGCAGATGGCCGGGTTTTCCGGTCACCGCGTCGGTAAAGCAGGCGTCGACGCGAGCCATGAGCTCGTCCGCGTTCGGACGGTACTGGTCAAACGATAAAAACATGATTACTCCTCTTCTCGGCTAGTCCTGATCCGCCCGCTTCGGCAGGCGCGAAAGATCCAGATGGAGCTGTTGCTGAAAGCGCGCCGTCGCCGCGTTGTACTGCTCGATTGTCGTGATGTTCTCCTGCAAAAAGCCGCTTTGCTTGAGCGCGTGCAGGTGGATAATATCTAAAAGAATCTGGTCGATGGACATCTCCACCAGCATGGTGTTGCTGGTGATGATGCTGATTTCTTCAATGGCGTCGTTGCCCTCGCCGATCAAGATACGCTCGCGGTCGACGACCACCGTAATCCTCCGGCGGCTCCAGATTTTATAGAGTTCCTTGGAGGGGATGTCGTAGGTATAGTTGATGCCAAAGTCGAACGGGGTACTGCAGAATGAAAAGGTGATGATGTTGACGCCGAGAGCGGACATTTCCCTTAGGTCGCTGGCAAACAGCAGCGCTTCCTCTTCCCAGATCGAGAGATAGATTTCGTGCTTGGCGCTGCGGATGAGCGCGCGGATTTCGGCAACCATCGCCTCGTAATCGGGGATGTTCTTAATCAGGCTGCCGTCCTGCTGGTCGGACTCCATACTGTCGAGAGTGAGTTCCATCTCCTCCAGGCGGCTGTTGTAGTCCTGCCGGAGGCGCTGAAACAGCTCTTTATACGGAACGGGAGCGTAGAGCGTCGTGCCGCTCTGCATGATGACTTCCACCACGCCCTTGCCGACCATACGGTTGAGGATGTCGTATACCATGGTGCGCGTGACGTTGGCGCGCTTGGCGATTTCATAGCCGTTAATCGGGTTTTTACCGATCAGCGCGGTATAGACTTTGGCCTCGTTGATCGAAAAGCCGATCTCCTTGAAAAGCTCGTAAATATCCATGTTTTCTCCCAAATCTGAATAGTGGTAATGGCCATTACAACTAAAGGACAATTCCATCGTAAAACATTTTTTCCGGCGTGTCAAGAGCCTGATTGTAAAGCGAGTCGTGCATCTCGAGTCGTTCGCTGGACGGCGCTGGTAAGTACCGCCGTATCAACCGCTGAACGACCCCGCAAACGCAAAAGAAACGCCCAAAGGCAATTTCCGGTTGATTCATGATGTATACATTCCATATCAAACAAAAAACCGCTCGTAGTCGAGCGGTTTTTCGGTATACAGGGGAGGGAGCGGAAACAACGACGTTGGCTGTCCGCGCGCGGCAACAGCGGGCATCATTTTTTCTCCGCCTTCGCCTTCCGCTTTAACAGGAGGACGACGGTTGCGCCGATGATGACGAGCGCTGCGGCTGCAATTGCCGCAATTTTCCACCAGGCAAATTGGACGGCGGCGGGCTGATCAGCTTCTGCCACAGGTGCGGCGGACGCGGCGGCATGCTGCGCTGAGAGACTCTGGGTCAGCGTGACGGTGTCGATGACCGTATACGCGGAGTAGGAATCCTGCTTGTCGGGATCGCCCGGCTCGGTGAGCTGGTATGCGGTCACGACCAAACCCGCATCGCTTGCGCTCAGCTGGGTAAAGTACTGGCGCTCGTCGCCGGAACCGCCGGTCTGGAACTGGAGCAGGTCGTCGATGACGCCCGTCGTGAAGTCGTCAAACTTCAGTCCCATCGGGCTTGTCGTGATAAAGGTCGTACCCTCGCCGGTTGCGGCGGCCTGGCCGTCTCGCACGCAGGCGCGATAGTAATTGTGGATGTGCCCGTTGAAATAGAGGTCGACGTCCAGCTCATCGCACATGCTTTCGAGAAACGCTGTTGCTGTCGGGTCGTCCTGAATCAGCCCCGCATGCGCAAGAAGAACGCGCCAGCTGCAGCCGGAAGCTTCGAACGCCTGCCTAGCGTAATCCTTCTCCATTTGATAGTATGCGGCCTTTTCGGCGGCAATATCCGCGCCTTCTTCGCCGGAATACGGTTCCGTGTTCAGAATGACAAAGCACACGTCGCCTGCCGTAAAGCTGCCGGTCGTCTCCAACAGGTCGGGATTGCCCACGCCGCCGGGCAGATTCGTCTCCATTTCGAAGATGGTATAGTTCACGTCGCTGCCCGCTTCGTGGTTGCCGGGCACAAACGCGGTGAGGTTTGCCGCATAGTAGTCTGCGAGGGTTTGGAACATGAACCGCCATTGAGACAACGAGGAACCGTCTTCGGTGAGGTCGCCAAGGTTGATCACGAAGTCCGTTCCACCGAGCTGGCTATTGACGAACGAATCCATTGTGTAAAGGAACGGCAAGTATCCTTCCTCGGTGGTGGACTGCAGGTCGGAAACCAGCACGCAGGAGAAGGATTTCCCTTCCGGAAGCGTGGTGAAGGTTTTGGTCTCCGTTTGGTACTCGTTACCCAGAACGTTCGTTAACGCGCGGTATTCATACTCCGTATCCGGCGTAAGCCCCGCAAGATCGACGGAATAACTGACCAGGCTCTTGCCGCTGCTCGCAATGTCGTCCGAATAGACTTCAGTCACATCGGCGGTGATCCAATCCGATCCGCCCGCTTTGCGGTAGAGAAGCTTGGCGCTCACGCTGCCGTCGCCTTCGTCCGTGATCCAGGCTATCCCGATTTTCGTTGGATCCGCGCCGGGGGAGACGGTCAGCTGCTTGGGCTGGTACTTCGCTTCCGGCGAGAGCAGCTCCAGGCGAATGCTCGCGCCCGCCTGATTGGGGAATGCAATGGTTGCACCGTTTACGACTGCTTCGATGCTGTAGTAATACTCGCCCGCGTCAGTTACGGGAAAAAGGGCGGTCAGCGTACCGTCGCCGTTGTCCGTCATGGGCACGGAATCGGTAAACGCAGCGGCGTCCTTATCCGCTCCATAACGCAGCGTGGCGGATTCCACCGCCGCGCCTTCCGGCAGGGTGAGAACGCACGTAATCGGTACTTCGTCGCCCGCGTAGGCCTGCGTGGTCATCGGCTCCGAGGGACGGAGAACGGGTTCCGCAACTGCCAGGCCGGACTGAATGAGTTCGCCCTTGCTTTCGAGCGCGCCGCCGGTTCCGGTGAACTGACGCAGCATCGGATAGCCGGAAGCGTCGTCGCCGATCCACGTCCAGAGCGTGTCAAAGTCCCAGCCGAGCGTATCGCTGTAAAAGGATTTCGTCTGGATCGTTGCGGCGTCCACCGTGGTATACGCCGCGGTATCGGGGTGATCGCTGGAAACGCCTCCGCTGAGAAGCGTGCCGTTCCAGACGTAGTTGTTGACGAGGTGCGAGCCGGTTTCCCCGGCATAATCGCCGCAGAGAAGTCCGATGTTTGCGCCGTTTGCTACATCGATGGCGCGCAGCAGCATCAGGGTGTTTTCCAGCGCCTGGCCGGACTTGAGGTTGCCAGTGACGCCGCCTACGCTGTCCGCATTTTCGCCGAGCACGGTGATGCTGCCGCCGACAAAGCAGTTGTAGATGCGACCGCCGTCGGACTGGGCGCTCGTGATGCCGCCTGCCGCGCCGTTTTCGCTGCCTTCGCCACGGACGAGGATATCCGCGTAGACAAAGCAGTTGGACACAGTGCCGAGATAGCCGTTGTCGTTCTTTTTGACCTTGCCCGCGATGCCGCCGGCGGTTTTTTCCTGACAGTCGATGGTGCCGATGGCGACGCAGTTTTCCACGTCCCCGTAGAGCCCGCCCACAATCAGTCCGCAGGAGGCAAGGCACTTGACTTCGATGTTGAGGAGAGCGAGGTTGCGTACAAACCCTTCGCCCAGATCGTGACCGATATTGCCAAAGAGCCCGGCGTATTTATCCTGCATCCGCTCGATTCTCAGGTTGCTGATGGTGTGTCCCTGACCGTCGAACGTGCCGTAAAAAGCGCAGCGGATGCCGCTCTCCTGTGTTTCCTCCGTCAGCGCGGCAATCGGCGGCATATATCCGCTCATGTTCGTGCCGGAGAGGCTGCTCAGCGTTTCCCCGATGCGGTCCATCAGCGGCTGCATGTCCAGATCCGCGGTGAGCACATACACGCCGTCGCAGGGAGCGTCCGGCGCGCCGTCGGCGTTGGTATCCTCCGGCTTCCAGGTTCCGCTGAGGTAGAGCAGCTGCTCCGGCGTGGAAATTTCGTATTGTTTGGTGGCTGTGTTATAGGCGGGTAAAAGCGCGCCGAGCTCGGTCAGAGCCGCGGTTTCCCAGATGTCGCCTTCCCACCAGGATGTGGTTTCTTCCGCGTGCGCGCGCGTGATGCCAAGCGGCAGCAACAAAACAAGCGCGCAGAGCGCCGCGAAAATCTTTCTGTTGCGCATGGAGAAGTCCTCCCTTACAATCGTTTGAAACAGGCGGGGGATCACAATTCTGTGATCCCCCTTGGCGTTTTTGTTATGGGATTGTGCGGATTAATACACCGGGTACCATGCGTCGGCGGGGATGCCCGCGGCGATAGCGTCCTTGATGTACTGGATCGGTTCGGGATCGCCGTCGTCATAGGAGACTTCGGTCAAATCCGGGTCCGCCGCGTCCTTCATGGAGATTTCGTTGCTGGCAAAACCGTCGCCGTTCAACGTAAAGAGGTCGATGGCGGGGACAGTCAGCGTGGTGCCGTCTTCAAAGACGACGTAGACTTCATACGTGTCCGCATGCGGACGGAGGAAGAAGTTGAACACATACAGACCGCCCTTGCCGGCCGCCCATACGGTGACGGGGTTGCCGCTTTCGTCGATCAGATTGGGAATCATGTTGGCGTAGGTGGTGTAATCCGCGCCTGTTTCATAGAAATAAAACTCTGTGATGCCCAAGCCGGTCTTGTTCTTGAT
>JBDKRL010000017.1:0-217844 GCA_039683415.1 Clostridiaceae bacterium | reverse complement strand
GCGAGCATGCTCAACGAAATCGAAGACGGTGTGCAGGCGACATTCGCCTTCGGCCCGCCGCTGATTCTCAACGGCGAACTCTGCGAAGGCGTGGACGGCGACCGCGTCGGGCGCATCAACCCGCGCGCCGGGCTTGGACTAGTGGAACCCGGTCACTTTGTTGCCATCGTCGTAGACGGCCGCCTCCCCGGATACAGCCACGGCATCCTGCTCTCCGATTTTGCTAAGATGTTCCAGGATGAAGGGTGCGTCATGGCTTACAATCTCGACGGCGGCGCTTCGGCAACCATGGTGTTCATGGGCGAATATATCAACCTCCGCGCCGAGAAGCACTACCGCGCCGTACCCGACCAGCTGCTCTGGGGGTATTCCGAGCTGGTGCCTACGGAAGATGAGCCAAGGCTGTATACCGGCCTCGTCGCTTCAAAATATGACTGAGCGCCGTCGGCACGCGTTTGCTTGAAAGAGGGATGAATTTTAACGATGAATACGTTTGAAAACCCGCAGGTAACATCAAAACGGTTGGCGCTGGCGTTTCTTTGCCTGGCGCTGGCTCTGCCGCTCTGCGCCTGCGGCGGCAAGCTGGGCGCGCTGCTTTCGGCAACACCGGAACCCGCCGCGCTTGATTTGAGCAACACGAACCTGACGGACGTAACCAGCTTGCTGGAAAAGACAAATCTCTATTCCCTCGACCTGCGCGGCAACCCGATTTCGATAGAAAGCTACGAAACGCTCGCAACTGCGCTGCCCGACTGCGACATCCTCTGGAGCGTGCCCATCGGAGGCGAGCGGGTCGACAGCGATACGGCCGAACTGGCGCTCGAAAGCCTGCCGGAGGACGTAAATGCGCTTCTTGCGTATTTTCCGAACCTGAAAACCGTCTCCATCGCCGTTTCGGATGAGTCGAATTACTCCGCGCTTATGTCGCTCGCGGCGGCGTATCCGGCCGTCGAATTCACCTGGAACGTGGCGTTTGAGGGCGAAACGTATAGCAGCAACCTGACCTCGCTCGACCTCTCCGGTAAAACGGTTACCGCCGCGGAACTCACCGCGGTACTTTCTGGTTTGCCCGCCCTGACGCAGGTTACTTTGGACGAAACCACCATTTTTTCGACGGAAGAGCAGCTCGCGCTCGTCAAAGCGTACCCTGCTGTTTCGTTTGTTTGGACCGTGCAGCTGCTGGACGATTTGTCCGTTCGGTCGGACGTTGCTGAGCTGGACTTGCGCGATTATACGGTGCCGGACGCAGCGGCTTTTTCCGATAAGCTCCAGCTGCTCAACGCGCTGACCCGGCTTGACATGTGCGGCTGCGGGCCGACGGATGACGATATGGCCGCCATGCGCGCGCGCTATCCCAACACGAAGTTCATCTGGCTCACACAGGTTAGCAAGTGGATGATCCGCACGGACATCCAGGGTTTCAGCACCGGCAACAAACGCAAATTCCCGGACGGCATGGGGTACTATATCGGCAAGGACTTCGAATACGGCAACATTCACGCGGAGGACTTCGAAAACCTGAAGTACTGCACGGATCTTGTCGCGCTGGACGTCGGCCACTGCGACAACATCGGCAATATCGACTTTATCGCGAATTTGCCGAAACTGAAATACCTGATCATTTCGCTCTGCAACCTGACCGATATCTCCGCGCTGGAAAACCAGACCGACCTCGAATTTCTGGAGATGACCTATAACTATCTGACGGATATTTCACCCATCCGCAACTGCAAAAAACTCCGTTTCCTCAACCTCAGCGCCAACAGCGTAACAAGCATCGACGTGTATATGGAATTGCCGAATCTGGAACGGCTCTGGATCAACGGCAACCACTTAACCGAAGAACAGGTCGCAACCTTGCAAGCCGCACTGCCAGACACCCTCATCAAGGCGCACCCGACAAGTAATGAGTACGCCCTGAGCCTCTGGCGCAAAGGCAACGAAGGATACCTGACCATTCAAAAGATGTTCGGCCTGCGCGCGCAGCATCAGGGTTCGGTCACAACGGAGGACGACGGCTGAAGCCATAGTCACGAAAGCCGTCCGTTCTTTCGGCTTTCTTTCACTTCAACAATCGGCAATTCACAGAGAGGCGGTTTTATGACGCAGGCAGCGCCCAATTCCCCACGCCATGCCTACCTGATTACGGCGCATGACAAGCCGGATCAGCTCATCACGCTGCTTGGCCTTTTAGACGAAGCGTCAAACGACCTCTACCTGCATATCGACAAAAAGGCCGCCGACATTCATGACGGCGACTTGATCGCGGCGGTCAGGCACGCTTCCATTCAGTTCGTTCCGCGTCTGGACGCGCGCTGGGGCAGCGAAGTATTTATCGACGCGATTGTTTCGCTCCTGAAAGAAGCAGTAAAAACGGAGCACGTCTATTACCATCTGCTCTCGGGCGTCGATCTGCCGCTGAAACCGCAAAAGGAAATCCATAAGTTTTTCGAAGAACACCCGGGAAAAGAATTTGTCGCGTTCGATCAGAAAACCGCCGACCCGAACGTGCTGGTTCAGCGTCTGGGGCGCTATTCGCTCAGCCGTCCGGTCAATCCGCTGGCGCTGCGCGTTTATAAGCGCATTGAACCCGTCTGGAACGGCCTGCAAGCCGCCGTTGGCGTCAACCGTCTCAAACGCTGCCCCGTCGTATTTCAAAAGGGCGCGGTGTGGTTCTCGATTACGCATCCGTTCGCGCGCTTTGTGCTTGAGCAGATGCCGCGTTACCGCCCGTATTACCGCAAATCCGTCTGTGCGGACGAAATCTGGCTGCAGACGATTCTGGTCAATTCGCTTTTTATGGAGCGCCGCTTCTTTTCCGGCTGGGACGACGAGCTTGCAGCAACCATGCGGTATGTGGACTGGTCGGACGGCGGTCGGTCGCCCAAAGTGCTCACGAACGCGGATTTCGACGCACTGATGGCTTCCGGCGCGCTCTTTGCGCGAAAATTCGACCGCGCGGTGGATACGGACGTCTTCGACAAAATTGCGCAGGCTGTTCGTTGCGTCGAAACGGATTGATCCGTCCCAACATCTTTGAAAAAAAGATTGAGCGGATATTTCAGAAGCGTTCTTGAGCGCTTCCTTTTTTATTCTATGGAACACATCAAGCGGTTCTCACGCGGTTCTCCCGCCACACCCGTCGAAGCGGATTCGATTGTGAACCGCCGTTCGATATGATAAAATTGATCCAATCAAACGGGTAAAGGAGCGCCAATGGAATCTCAATCCCTTTTAAAGCGTTGGTCATGGAAAGCCTTTTTTGTCAGCAATCCTTCCAACGCACCGATCCGTTTCTCCTGGTTTGTAAACCTGCTGTTCGCGCTTTCCGGCGCGGCGGCAACAATGCTCTTTACCCAGCGCGGGTCGATTGGCATCGGACTGGCCGGCGCAGTCTGCTCGTTTGCCGTCTGCGCGCTGTTCGCTTTCCGGTTTCATGCGCTCGAACGCGCGTTTTGCCGCGTCAGTCCCGCCAAGCTCCTGGTTTCCGCCGGGTTTGCGCTCTACACCGCGCATGTCTATTCCGGATGGTACCGCGCTTCCATGAGCGACCGCATGCTCGAAAAGATCAACGGCGTACTCCATCTTTCGCAGGCGCTGACGGGCATGCTGCATACGTGGCTTTCCACCGCGTTTGCCGTCGCTTCGCTGATTGCGCTGTTTACGCTGTTTTATGTTGCGATTGACCGCTTTTTGCTGGAAGCGGGCCGCCGCTTCCGCACGGCGGACAAGGTGGAACGCCGCTACCTGCTGGTTGCCGGGTTGTTGGCCGCAGTGCTGATTGTCTGTGTCTACAGTCTCACAAGCGCGTTTACCGTCAGCGGCATTCCTTACGACGTCGTATACACGGCGGATTCCGGCACGCTTTTGGAAACCAACACGTTCCTCAACATCAACGCCTGGCAGAACGATATCCGCCAGCCGCTGTTCGGCGTGTTTTCCCTGCCGTTTTCCGTCACGGCGGAGCTTCTCTCCAAGGCGCTGTTTTTTGTGCCGAACGCGTACCCGATTCTGCTCGGTATCATACAGGCGCTGCTGCTGCTGTTTTGCTGCACCGCCGTTGCGCGGATGCTCCGGCTTCAGGGGATAAAAAAAGCGCTGTTCCTTGCGCTGATGACGGTTTCGTATCCGGTTTTGCTGTTTTTGTTGTGCGTGGAGCAATATATCTTTGCGCTGTTCTGGGTAATCCTCCTTGTGGAAACGTACTGTGAAAACGCGCCGAGGCGAAGACTCGCCTTTGTTGCAGCAACGGGGTCTCTGCTTACCAGCGGTGCGCTGGTTTTTCTGCTTCCGTATGAAAAGAGCTTCCGTTCTGTTCTGCGCGAGCTGCTGCGCGCGGCGGGGCTGCTGCTTGCGTTTCTCGCGTTCTTTGGGCAGTTCCCGCTGCTCTACAGCGCGGCCGCGTCCATCCGCGACTTGATGAGTTTTTCGGGCACTGGACTCGGGTTTGGCGATAAACTGCTGCAGTATATCAACTTCGTGGCCGCCTGCGTGGTGCGCCCGTTTGCGGGCGTCGACACGACGACCTATCTGTATCCTTCCTACCAGCTGTACCCCGTCACTGCGGTCAACCCGATCGGCGTTGCGGTGTTGGTTCTTGCCGCCGTCGGATTTGCGCTGAACCGGAAGAGCAGGCTCGCTCGGGTGAGTCTGGGCTGGGCTGCGTTTTCCTTTGTGCTGCTCTGCCTTATCGGCTGGGGCACGGCGGAAAACGGGCTTGTGCTCTACACGCTGTATTTCTCGTGGGCGTATCTGGTGCTGGCGTATCTGGCGCTTGATGCAGCGCTGAAAAAATGGAAAACGGTGCAATCCGTCGTTTCTATTGCGGCTGTTACCGCGCTGCTTGCCGTGAACGCCGCGAATATAATCAACATCATTCTCTTTGGCATCCGGTATTATCCGGTAAAATAGCTCCCCGCAGTCCGGCGGCTCTGCCGCAGCAAAGTGAGGTGACCCGCGATGAAAAAATACGTCAAGCTCATGCGCTTCAAACACTACATCAAAAACGGCCTGATCCTGCTGCCGTTTTTATTCAGCGGACAGCTCTTTGAAGCAAACCTGCTTATCAAAGCCGCGTTCGGTTTTGCGGTGTTCTGTCTGCTCTCCTCGGCGGTCTATATCATCAATGACATCATGGACGTCAAGTCCGACCGCGAACACCCGACAAAGAAATTTCGCCCCATCGCCAGCGGCGAAGTGCCGGTCAAAACGGCGGTCGTTCTCGCGGGTGTTCTGCTGATTGGCGCTGCGGTGCTGCATTATTGTTCCGGCGCGGTGCACTGGTATGCGTGGGCATTTTTGCTCCTTTACCTTGTTCTCAATCTGGGGTACAGTTTTGGGCTCAAAAACGTGCCCATCATCGACATTGCGATTCTCGTTTCCGGCTTTCTGCTGCGCGTGCTCTACGGTTCGGCGCTCAGCGGAATCGAAATTTCGCGCTGGATGTACCTGACCGTCATCGCCATGAGCTTTTACCTCGGCCTCGGCAAACGCAGAAACGAACTCATTCGTCAGCCTGACGGCGTCCAGCGAAAAGTATTGCAGTATTATAACCGCAATTTTCTGGATAAAAACATGTACCTTTGCCTCGCGCTCACCATTGCGTTTTACTCGCTCTGGAGCGTGGACCCCATCACGACAGAGCGCATCCACACCTCCGGCGTCGTCTGGACCGTGCCGCTCGTGATCCTTATCTGCATGAGCTACAGCCTGCGCATCGAAGGCAATTCCGACGGCGACCCAGTGGACGTGCTGCTGGGCGACAAGTTGCTGCTTTCGCTTGTGGCGATCCTCTGCGTCATCTGGGTGGTGCTCATCTATCTATGATGAAAAACGCCTGCGTGTGCAGGAAATAACGAGAAAGAGCGATTTGATTTGAACGTTTACGATTTCGACAAAACCATCTATTCCGGCGACAGCACGCTGGATTTTACACGCTTCTGCTGCCGCCGCCATCCGCTTTTGCTGCGGTTCCTGCCGGGGCAGCTTTTCGCGTTTATTCCCTACGCGCTCGGATTGATCGACAAAACGGCGTTCAAGCAGCGCTTCTATCGGTACTACCGCGGCATTCGCAATGTTGACGAGGAAGTCCGCCTCTTTTGGAATACGCATCGGCAAAAGATTGAACCTTGGTATCTGGCGCAGAAGGCAATGGACGATGTGATCGTTTCCGCTTCGCCGGAATTCCTGCTCCGGCCCGTCTGCGCCGAACTGGGAATAACCAACCTGATTGCCTCGCGCGTGGATCGAACAACCGGCGTTTACGACGGGCTGAACTGTTACGGCGAAGAGAAGGTCGCACGATTTCGAAAAGCGTATGGGGAAAGTCCCATCGAGCGGTTCTACTCCGACTCCCTCTCCGATTCTCCGCTCGCCGCGCTGGCAAACGAGAGTTTCCTCGTTTCCGGCGGCAGTGCCATCCCATGGTCGGAGTACCGCCCGTCCGCCTGGAAAAAAGCCAAACACTTCTTCCTCTCAAAAGAATTCGCGCGCTTTCTGCTCATCGGTGGAATCAACACCTTCAACGGCGTACTGTTTGCGTACCTGTTTTCGCTGCTGCTCCAGCCGAATCTGGCGTTCGCGGCGGGCTACCTGCTGAGCCTGACAATTTCGTACCTGCTCAACAGCTTTTTTACGTTCCGCGAAAGTCTCGGTTTTTCCAAATACGTCAAGTTCTGTGTTTCGTATATCCCGAACTTCCTCATCCAGAACGCGTTCGTGCTGGTGTTTATGAACTGGCTCGGCATGGGCAAGCTCATCACCTACATTCTCGCGGCGGTGGTCGGCATCCCCGTGACGTTCGCCATGCTCAAGCTCTTTGCGTTCCGTAAACGGAAAAAGGAGAACAAAGCTCCGTCGGCATAACATTCTCTTCTTTGTTTCTGAAAGGGATACATAAAAAAGGCCTTGCCGGTTGCGGCAAGGTCTTTTCTTGCTGAATATTATATGATCGCGCTATTTCCCCAGCTTCTTCTCCATCGCGCGGATAGAGTCTTCCGCCTTCTGCAGCGTGTCGTCGATATCCGCGTCCGAATGCGCCATAGAGATGAACATGTTTTCAAAGTAGTGCGGATGGAACAGCACGCCCCTAAAGAGCATCTCCCGCCACCAGAGGGTAAAGAGCTCCTCGCTGGCATACTTTGCGGCGTCCCGGTAGTTTTTGATCGGGTGGGAAGCAAACCACACCTGAAACAGCGGCCCGACGCCGACCACGTACGCGTCCAGCTTGGAACGTGAAAACAGTACTTCCAGCCCGTTCATCAGACGGAGGGACGTTCGCGTGAACGCTTCATACCGTCCTGGCGCGCGCAGATAATCAAGCGTTGCGGACGCGGCGGAAAGCGCGATGCCGTTGCCGCTGTAAGTGCCCGCAACGGAGACCTTGCCCTCGTCGATGAGACGCATGATCTCCTTTCGCCCGCCGAGCGCCGCAACTGGGAATCCACCGCCCATGCCCTTGGCAAAGACGGAGATGTCCGGCTTGATGCCGTAATATCCCTGCGCGCCCGCAAGGGAAACGCGAAAACCGGTGATCACCTCATCCATGATGAGCACGATGCCATACTTGCGCGTGAGTTCCCGCATGCCTTCCAGATAGCCGGGTTCCGGCAGAATGCAGCCGGTGTTGCACATGATGGGTTCCGTGATGACCGCGGCAATCTCCTCGTGGTGGTGCTCAATGAGCTCGCTCAGCGCCGCAAGGTCGTTCCACTGGCAGATGAGCAGGCTGTTTTCCAACCCCGCGGGCAGACCCGGCCCCTGGGGTTCGGGCTTACAGTGCCCCCACTCGTCGATGGCCAGTTTGGAAGGGTGCTTGCTCCAATAGATGCCGTCCGAAAAGCCGTGGTACATCCCTTCAAAGCGGACGATCTTCTGCCGCCCGGTATAGGCGCGCGCCAGCCGCAGCGCATAGGTAACCGCCTCGGTGCCGGAGTTGTTCAGGCGAACCTGATCCAGACTCGGCACGCATTCGGTCATCTTTCTCGCCACTTCGGTATCCAACGCGGAAGCCAGCGCAAACACGGTGCCGACTTCGTTGATGTGTTTGGTGACCGCGGCGGTGACTTCCTTCGGCCTGTGGCCGAGGATATCCGGCCCAAGCCCCAAAAGGTAGTCGGTAAAGACGTTGCCGTCCACGTCCGTTACATATGCGCCGTCGCCATGATCGACAAACAGCGGGTAGGGATCCCATCCGGAAGAGACGCACCGCGCCGTACTGTTGACGCCGCAGGGGATATATCGTTTCGCTTCCTCAAAGAGCCGCGCGCTGGTTGGGAACCTGCGCCGGTACTCCGCTTCGAAAACCGTTTTGTTCGTGTCCATTGTTTCTCCTCTCCGAAATCGAGTTTGTTTGAATTTTTTGTGTTTACTCGATTCTGGCGTTTTTCGTGTTTTCCAGATATCGTAAATACCCTTTTTCGTAGAGAGCGCGCGTCTCTTCCCTCGGGTAATATTCCCTGCCGTTTCCTTTGGTAATCCGCGAAAGATCGTCCAGGCTCCAAGCTCCAATGGACGCGCCCGCGATCAGCCCGGCTCCAAGCGCGCTGCCGGAAGCTTCTCGCGCGGCTCGGCACGTCCTGCCGGAGACGTCCGCCAGCAGTTGCATAAAGAACGCGTCCCCCGTCACCGCCCCGGTGCAGAGGATGCTGCTGCAGAGGCAGCCGCCCGCTTCAAACGCGTCGATGCACCGCTGGGACTCGTAGCAAACCCCTTCCAGCACCGCGCGCAGCATATGCGGCAGCGAATGCTTGACTGTAAGCCCCAGAATCGCGCCGGAAAGCCGCTCGTCCCAGAGAACGCCCTGCTCGCCGCCCGCGAGGTATGGGTAAAACAGCACGCCTTCACTGCCCGGCGGCACTTGAGACGCAAGCTCGATGAGTCCCTTGCTTTCGCCCGTGTACTGAATCAGTCGCTCGGCCCAGGCATAGGAAACGCCGGTAGACATCAAGTCCGCCTCGACGGCGTAGGTGTTTTTTAAGAGCAGCGGGGTGGTGAAAAACGCGCGGTCGGGGCTTAAAACAATCCGGTCGGTCACGCCGAGAATCGCCGTGCTCGATCCCCAGATTTCGCAGACGGTGCCTTGTTCCACCCCGAGGCCGAACACGCCGGAAACCGAATCCGCACCACCCGTAATCACGGGAATTCCCGCGGAAAGGTTCATAACCAGCGCCGCTTCCCTCGTCAGCCTGCCGCAGATGGCATTGGAGTCGAGAATTTTGGGAAACAGCGTTTCGCTCACGCCGGCCATACGACAGAACTCCGCGTCCCAGCCGTTTTCCCGCAGGGAGTAGACCCCGTAGCCGGAAGCGGTGGAAGGATCGGTGGCGACTGCGCCCGTCAGATAGTACCCGATATAGTCCTTGGCGGACATCACAAGGTGTTCCGCGGGAAGGGCTTTATCCGTCTCTCTTGTGTAAAGGTACATGGGCAGGATATAGTGCCCGTCCAGCACCACGCCGGTTTGCGCGTAATGCCGCGCCGCGCCAAAAGTCTGCAGCAGTTTTGCGCCCGTTTCCTGCGCGCGGCAGTCGCTCCAGACGACGGCGTTTTTGTAGATGCGCCCTTTTTTATCCATGACGACCATCGTCGGCATCTGGGCGGAAAGCCCGATGGCCGCGACCTGTTTCATCACGTCCTGCCCGGCCTGGCGCAGCAGATCATCCGCGGCTTTGCCGACGGCGTCAATCCAGTCTTCTGTGCGCTGTTCGACCCGGTTGCCCTTGGTCTCAATGCTGGCATATTCCATCCGCGAGCTCGCGGCAATGCCGCCTTTCGGGTCGAGCAAAACCAGCTTAACCGCCGAGGTGCCAAGGTCCAGTCCGATGATGTAGTTTTGCAGTTCAGAATTCATCCGGCCTCCAACCACTTGATTCATTTTATCCGGGACACGGGATCAAATCGTTCCGCAGTACCGCTTGACCACATTGAGGAGCATGCGCGTGAACCGATCCAGCTCGGAGATGGAGACCCATTCGTCCGGCGCGTGGAAGTTGCCGCCGAGCGAGCCGATTCCGAGCGTCGGAAAGCCTCCGTCCTGAAAGATCTCCGCGTCGCCCCAGGAATTTTCGCCGACGGCTTCCGCAGGTTCTCCGGTTGCGAGCGCAATTTCCTCGGCAAGCACGGCATAGAGTTCGTCCGCGTCTTTCGACTCAAAGGGACTGCGGACGATAACCGGCTCAATTTCCGCGGTAAAACCGGGGTAAAGTTCCTTGACTTCGCGGAAGATGGCTTTGATCTCTTCAATGCGGTTGTTCATGGTCTCGCCCGGCTGGGTGCCGATTTCAATGCCCAGCTCGCAGCTCGCGGGATAGGTTGCAAAGTCCGTTCCGCCGGAGATGGTGCCGGTATGGTAGACCGTTTCGCCATTGAGCGGGTGCGGGTTCTTTGCAAATAATTCTCGTTGGTTTCGCTGGAGGCGGACGATGACCTCCGCCATGGCGGCAATCGCGTCCAGCGAATCCCCGCCCGCGCTGCCGTGACCCGCCTTGCCGAATACCTTGATCTTGAGCCAGCCGAACCCCTGATGCGTCACGTTGACGCGGTTGATCGGCGCGGACTCCATAATCAGCGCGGCTTCCGGCGCATGGCGCTTGACGTAGTCGAACGAGCCGCAGGTTGCGCCCTCTTCATCCGAGCAGAAGCAGAGGTGCAGGTCGCCCTTGAGACGAATCTTGTTTTCCGTAAGCACCTTGGCGACGATCATCATGACCGCGCAGAACCCTTTGTCGTCGGAAGCGCCAAGGCCGACGATGTTGTCGCCTTCGACCACGGCGGAAAGTGCGCGCTCCTTCCAGAGCGCGTAGCCCACGGTATCCATATGCGCGTAGAGCGTCAGGCTTTTTCCGCCGCCCGCGCCCGATATCGTCGCCACCTGGTTATAATGCGTACCGTCGTCCACGCGTTCGATTACGCTGGGGACGCCGAGTTTCTGCAGGTACGCCGCAACAAATTGCTGGCCTTCCAGCTCGTCCGGGCTGCCCGGCACGAGAAAGGAATTCGACGTGTCGATGGAAACGAGTTGTTTGACGAGCTCGACGAGTTCCTGTGTTTCAAACATATAAACGACCCTCCTGATTAAAGTGACAAGCGGCCAAATGGCCGGAATAGATCTCTTTTAGTTCGGGTTCGCACTCCCGGCAGACAGCCGGGCAGCCGAGTGACTGATACATCCAGCAGCGCGTATGGAACCGGCAGCCGGGCGGAACATCCGTTGCCGAAGGCGTTTCGCCTACGAGCACATGCCGGTTTTCCGCTTTCTGCGTGCCCGCCATCTGCGGAATGACCGAAACCAGCGCGCGCGTATAGGGGTGAAGCGAACGGTGCACGACCTCCTCCGCGGGGCCAAGCTCCATCATCTTGCCGAGGTAGAACACCGCGATTCGGTCGGCGATCATCCAGGTCAGCGAAAGGTCGTGCGAAATGAACAGGTACGTCAGATTCCGGCTCTTCTGCAAGTCCAGCATCAGCTTGAGAATTTCCGCGCGGATGGAGACGTCCAGCATGGAGACCGGCTCGTCCGCCACGACAAAGCTGGGCTGGAGGATCATGGAAGCCGCAATCGACAGCCGCTGGCGCTCCCCGCCGGAGAGATGGTGCGGATAACATTCCAAATACCGCTCGGCAGGCTGCAAACCGACCGCTTCCAACTGACGGAGCACCAGTTCTCGCTTCTGCTCGGGCGAAAGTTCCCCGCGGTGAATCTGGAGCGGCTCCAGCAGCGTTTCCAATACGCTCTGGCCGGGATCAAGCGATTCGTAAGGGTCCTGATAGATCAGCTGGAGTTCCTGACGGAGCCTCTGCATCTCCCGCTTTTTCACTTTGGAAAGATCGATGCCTTGATACAGTATCTGCCCCGCCGTGGAAGGTATGATGTTGAGAATCGCTTTGCCGAGCGTTGTCTTTCCGCAGCCGGATTCGCCGACGACGGCCAACACTTCGCCTTCGTAGATGGAAAGCGAAACGTCGTCCACCGCACGGACGGCATGCTTGCCCTTTGCGCCATGCTCGCCTTTGCGCACGGTAAACGCGACTTCGAGGTTTTGTACGCGGATGATTTCGTTTCGTGTTTGCTCTTCCATGCAGTTACCTCACGCTTCCGGGGCAGGCGCAGTAGTGGTCGGCTCCAATTTCTATCAGCGCGGGCTCCAGCCCCTCGCAGGCGGTTTTTCGCTCCGAGCAGCGGCTGCAGTACGGGCATCCCGGCTGCAGTTTCAGCAGGCTCGGCGGATAACCGGGAATACCCTGGATAAACGTTTTTTCGCCGTAGATGTTCGGGTATGATTTCATCAGCCGCACCGTATACGGGTGCGCGGGGTGCGTAAAGACCTCGTTTGCGCTGCCGTACTCCACAACCCGCCCGGCGTACATGATGGCGATTTTGTCGCAAAGCTCGCTCAACACCGAAAGGTCGTGCGAAATCATCACCATGGAAAGCGCGTACTGCTGAGACAGTTCTCGCAGCAGCACCAGGATCTGCGCTTGAATCATCACATCCAGCGCGGTGACCGGTTCGTCCGCAATCACGAGCTTGGGGTTGCAGGCAAGGCTCATGGCAATCATGACGCGCTGGCGCATGCCGCCGGAAAACTCATGCGGGAAATTCCGGTACCGTCCGGCGGAAATGCCCACCTGCTCCAGCAGCTCTTTGGCGCGCTCCTCGGCCTGCTTTTTGGCCGTTTCCGGCTCGTGCAGCAAAATCGGTTCGGCTATCTGCTCGCCAACGGTGGTCAGCGGGTTGAGCGCGTTCATCGCGCCTTGAAAGATCACGGAAATCTGTTTCCAGCGGATGCTCTGCATCTCGGTTTCCGTCTTCTTTGTCAGGTCTTCTCCTTCAAAGAGGATCTGCCCGCCCGCGATCCGCGCGTTTTTGGGGAGCAACCGCGGAATCGAAAGCGCGGTTGTGGTTTTTCCGCAGCCGGATTCCCCCGCAATTCCGAGCAGTTCCCCTTTTTCCAGCCAGAGGTTGACGCCGCGCACGGCGTGCACGGTTCCGGCGGCGCTTTGAAACTGAACCGCGAGGTCTTGTATCTCCAGCAATTTCATTAGAATTCCCTCAGCTTCGGGTTCATGATTTTATCCAGCGTATGTCCCGCCAGCGTAAAGCCCAGCACGATGAACAGGATGCCGAGCCCCGGCGGGATCAAGTACCACCAGGCACCCCGGCCCAACGCGCCGGAAACGAACGCATAGTGCAGCATCGTCCCCCAGGAGACGTTGACGGGATCACCGAGGCCAAGAAACGCCAGAGTCGCTTCCGAAAGGATCGACCCCGCAATGACCAGAACGGTGTTTGCATAGATCAGCGGCAGCACGTTCGGCAGAATATGCCTGCCCAGAATGCGGAAATCGGACGCGCCGAGATTTTTGACCCGCTCGATATACTGCCGTTCCCGGATGGAGAGCACCTGCGAGCGCACGATGCGCGCCGTGCCCGCCCAGCTGGTCAGGCCGATGACAAGAATCGTAATAGCGAGGCTCTGGCCGAACACCGCCGCGAGCACGATGATCAGCGGCAGTACAGGCAGCGATAAAAACAGGTCGGTGATCCGCATGAGCAACGAACTCACAAACGATCGGTAGTAGCCGGAGATCAGCCCGACCACCGCACCGATAAGGATCGAAATGGCGGTGGACATCAAGCCGACGAACAGCGAAATGCGCGCGCCGAACAGGAGAGAGCGAAAGACGTCCCGCCCCATATCGTCCGTTCCGAGCCAGTTGACCGCGCTCGGCGGCTGGAGAATCTCGCTCGAAGAAGTGGCCGCAACGCGCGGTTCAAAGGGAAACACGATCGGCCCAAACACCGCGAGCACCAGCATCACAACCAGGATGATGATCCCCGCGCGTCCCATCGGATCGCCCCAAAGCTGCTGCCAGACTTCGCTTTTATGCTGTTTTTTTTGTTTGCGCGGCAGAGTTTTCTTTTGTTTCATATGCTTTTTACCCGCGGGTCGATCAGCATGTAAATTATATCCGAAAGAAAATTGGAAACAACGGTGACCGCTGCGAGCAAAAAGAAACTCGCTTCCAGAATCGGATAGTCCCGCTTGAGCACCGCGTCGTACATCAGCATGCCCATTCCGGGGTAGGAAAACACGGTTTCCACCTGAATCGCACCGCCTATGACGAGGCAGACGTAAAGCGTCAGCGTCGTGAGGATGGGCAGCATGGCGTTTGGCATCGCGTGCCGCCAGAGCGCGCGGCGGGGAGAAAGCCCTTTACCTTTCGCGGTGAGCATGTAGTCCTCCGTGAGGACGTCCACCAGCGCGCTGCGGGAAATTAAGAAAAACTGCGCCATGTCCACAATGACCAGCGCAATGGTTGGCAAAATTAAGTGCCGCGCGTAATCGGCAATCTTCGCCCAGGCTGTAGCGTAATACGCGCCCGGTGTGAGCACGCCGGAAATCGGCAGCGCGTGAAGGGATACCCCAAATACGATAATGAGCAAAAGCCCCGTCCAGAACGTCGGCAAACTCCAGCCGATCATGGAT
Organism: Clostridiaceae bacterium; assembly: GCA_039683415.1. Taxonomy (GTDB): domain Bacteria; phylum Bacillota; class Clostridia; order Christensenellales; family CAG-138; genus UBA7703. The sequence continues at coordinate 203,355 of JBDKRL010000017.1, read as the reverse complement.
CCGATCACCAGCGCGCGGTCGACGCGCGAGCCGCGCCGCATGGCAGCGATAATGCCAAGCCCGACGCCAATGAGGATGACGAGCACCGTTGCCGCCGCAAGCAGGATCAGCGTGTTGCCCAGCCGCTCGCCGATGACGTCCATCACGGGTTTACGGTAGGTGATGGAGAGGCCGAACTCGCCGGTCACGATATTTTTCAGGTAAATCAGGTACTGCTTCCACATGGGCTGGTCAAGCCCAAAAATTTCCTGCAGCCTTGCAATCGTCTCTTCCGAGAGGCGGCCGGCGCGCGCAATCAGTTTGAGCGGGTCGCCCGGCAGCACCCGGAATAAAACGAAGTTGGAGGTGGCGATCGCCCAGATGGTCGTGATGAGCCGCCCTGCCATTTTACCGATGCTTTTCAGCTTCTGCATGTGTTCTCCATCCTGCGTTCCTTTGCTTGCGGGCGAACCGTCCCAATAAAGAGGCGGCCCGCCCGCTCAATGTGTTGCCTTACTTGCTCACCGGCTGAATTTTTACGTAGTTATCGTATGTTACGTTGTAGATGATGCCGCCGGGGCACTCCACAAAACCCGTCCAGTTGTCCGTCCGGTAAGCCTGCAGCTTGTCCTGGAACCACATGACCACATAGGAGCAGTCCTCATAGAAGACCTTCTGCATCTGATGCACAATCGCCTGCCGCGCCGCAGCATCCATCTCCTGGCTCTGCTGCACATAGAGCGCGTCGTAGTCCGGATTGCTGTAGTAGGTGTCGTTATTGTTGCCGAACTGATTCGTCAGCGCAATGCTCAGCAGGTCGCCCGGATCCAGGAAGTTCGTATCCCAACCCCAGACAAAGAGGTCGTAATCCGCCGTTTCTGGATCGAAGATCGCATCGCCCATGGTGTTTTCGTCCATCGTGGTGAGCACCATGCTCACACCGATTTCGGCGCAGGCGTCGCGGAAGATCTGCGCGGCACGGACGTCCACCGTTGTGGATTCGATGGCGTAGAGCCGGAACTCCATCTTCTGCCCGTCTTTTTCACGGACGCCGTCGCCGTCCGTATCCACATACCCCGCCGCCTCCAGCAGTTCTTTCGCTTTTTCGGGATTGCCGTTGATCTGCTCGCTTTCGGGTACGCTGTAATGCCAGTCCCCCATGCCGAGCGGGATAATCGTGTCGCCCGGGTTGCCGTGGCCCGCGAGCGCGATTTCCACCAGCTGATTGCGGTCTACCGCATAGTTGAGCGCCTGACGGACAGTTACGTCCTTGAGCATGGGATTGCCGCCGGACTTGTCGCTGTCGTAGGAGTTGATGCCGATCATATGGAAGGAGAACGAATCGAGCGAAACGGCGTTGACGCCCTCCGCGCCTTCCAGCCCTTCCCAAACGGTGGGCGAGACTTCCGTAATGATATCCACTTCGCCCGCTTTGAGCGCCTGGGCGAGCACGTCCTCGTTGCCGTACTCAATAAAGATGATCTGATCGGGGCCCGCCGGATCGCCGTGATAGGTTTCGTTGCGGGCGAGGGTCAGGGTGGACCCTTCCTGCCAGTCCACGAACTTCATGGGGCCTGTGCCGATCGGAGATTCGTTTGCAAACATCTCGATATCGTCCGCGCTCATTTCGCCCCAGATATGGTCGGGCAGTATCTGCAGCGCAAGCGCGATGTTGAACGCCTGCTTTTCCTTATACTTGATTTCTACGGTATAGTCGTCCAGCGCGGTGACGCTGTCCACCGCCGCGGCAAACTGCGCCGCGGGGCCAATCTGGTAATCCATGACGATGCGGAAGCTCGTTACAACGTCCTTGGCGGTAAAGTCGACGCCGTCCTGCCACTTGACGTCGTGCCGCAGAGAATAAGTCGCAGTCAAGCCGTCGTCGCTGTATTCATAGTTTTCCGCCAGCGCGGGATACGGCTCAAGATTCGTGTCGTACGCCAGCAGGGTTTCATAGATCAGGTTCGTCACCTGCATGGACTCCGTGCTGTACGAGGTCAGCGGGTTCAGAATGTCCGGTTCGCTTGTCCAGCCCACGCGCAGGATGTTCGCGCCGGACGTGCCGGAAGCCTGGCCGCAGCCCGTGAGCATTGCAACTGCCATCAACAGCACCATTGCCGTGGTCAACCATTTCTTCATGTCGCGTCCTCCTTATTCTGTTGTCGTGTCGAAAAAAGATACGGGTGGTAAGGAAGTGTAAGCGCGCAGCGCCTTTGCATGCGCCTCTACGTTTTTACTATAAACATACCGATTTGTATATGCAACGACAACTGTTTTATGATTAATATGTATTTCTTCTATATTCCAGCCGAATCGCATGCTATACTATTGTTCAGAACAGAGAGGAGTGTTTCAGCCGTGAACTCCCTGCAAATCGAGACTTTTCTCGCTATTGTGAACTCCGGCAGCATCAGCAGGGCATCCGAGGTGCTGTATCTGACGCAGCCGACCGTCAGTTACCGTTTGCAGTCGCTGGAAGACGAACTGGGTTTTACACTCATAGAACGGCACAAAGGGCATCGAAATATAGAATTAACTGTTAAAGGCCGCGCGTTCGTCCCCATCGGCACACGCTGGATGCAGCTCTGGCAGGATATTCAGCTGCTCTCCGCTTCGGAAAGCAAGCTCCCGCTTTCGCTGAGCTGTACAAGCTCGCTCAACACGTACCTGCTGACCCCGCTGTATAAGGAACTCGTGCGCAACGACAGTGAAGCGCTGTTTGATTTGACCATCTGGACGCAGGACACCGCGGGTATCTACCGCATGGTGGAATCCCGCGAGGCGGATATCGGCTTGGTGTTTGAAAACGTCCCTTCCAAGAACATTCTTATCGAGCCACTCTTTTCGGAAAAGCTCTATGTCGTGCGCCAGTGCGGGGATAAAAGCGAACTGCGCACCGCCTATCACCCCGCCGAGCTGGATGCGGAAAACGAGCTTTTCTTCAACAACTCGCCGAACTATCAGGCATGGCACGACCAATGGTGGAGTCCGTCCATCCGCCCGTATGTGCTGATCAGTTCGGAAACGCTGATTCTCGACTTTATGGATCATCCGCGCTTCTGGGCGGTGGTTCCCGCCTCGGTGGTGAAATCGTTTGAAAAACGGCCGGATATCAAAGCCTACGAGCTGCTGTTTCCGCCGGAGAACCGCACCTGTTATCGAATCACGAACCGGACGCCGATCGAAAGCCACATCCGCAGCATGCAGGTGTTCAACGAATACCTCAAAAGCTACATCCGCAACCTCCCGTTCGTTGAACCGCACTCAGGTATGCCGGGCTGAAGAGCCGGAATACGCAAACAGCCCCTTTGCCTGCGGCAAAGGGGCTGTTGCTTTTTGGTGTCGCTCTAGTCAGTTTACATCGAACACAAGATTCGTTACGCCGTACCAATTGTTATAGGAATAGTTGTTGTATTTATCCGGCGGCTGGACGATGATTTCCGAAAATGACATTGTGCGGTCGAACGTGATGTCGTAATCCCAATAGTTACCTTCCGTTACCTCGATATCTTCAATGAACACCCAGGTCGTGCCGTATTCGCGCACCCAGACCGACCAGTTCGTGCCGTTGACCTTCCCCTCGGTCAGATCATAACCGAAAGTCAGCGTGAACCCGTCGCAATTGGTGATTTCCGGCGTAGCGATAAAGGTGTACCCCTGCACGACTTTCATGTTTCGCGCGGAATCCGACCAGTCGAACGAATAGGTCTGTCCGTCACCAACGCGGACATTGTACTGCAGTTCCGAGCCGTTGGACGTGGTTCCCATCACAACGACGATGTCGTTATACTCCAGCGTAGGATCAAACTTGACGTTGCCCGCATAGATCAGCCCGTTTTCGCAGGTGACGCCCGCATCGGAAAGCAGAACGCTCCAGTCGATCTCGCTGTCGGATATTTCATACGGCAAATCAAAGTCATCCGGCGTGCACCAGTACGAGTCTCCGTAATCCAGCGTCAGCGTCACCACGTCGGGATAAACCGCAGGCGCGCTGGTCGGCTCGGCTTGCATAACGGCGTCGTTGCCTGATATATCGTCCGTTTGCTGATTGACGTCCGTTACGCCCGCCTTCGCTTTTGCGTCGAACTGGATCTGCCCGCTCGTCGAGTCGGATTCATCCGTTATAGCCTTGTTCTTATCGATGATAGTGCCGACAACGAGAAGAACCAGGATGAGCGCGGCGGCACCCAAACCGATTCTCAGCGCGTTCTTTTTTCCGCTCGGTTTGCCATCATCGGGAGGCGTCACTGGCAGCGCAACCGGCGGCACGCCCGAAAAGCGCTCGCTTACGCGCTCCGAACCGCTGACCGGCGAAGGGGTGTTCACCACCGCTTTTCCGCCGTAGAGTTCGCCTTCGAACTGCGCCATATCTTTGGTTCGGTATTTGGCGCGGATTGCCAGCGCGTGCAAAAGCGCGCATTCTTGCGCGTGGGTCAGCGCCACGCCCAACTGGCTTGGCGGCGTCAGCAACGCTTCGTTGGTCAGGCGGTCGAGCGCCTGCGGCGGCATCACACCCGTCATCAGGCGGTACATGGTTGCGGCAAGCGCGTAGACGTCCGTCCAGGGACCCTGTTCACCGCGCGTGTGGTACTGTTCTTCCGGCGCGAACCCGTGCTTGACGTTGATGGTGTTGGAGTGTTCGCCCGAAGCGGACATCTGCCGCGCCGCGCCAAAGTCCAGCAGCACCAGCGTACCGTTTCTGCGCAGAATGATGTTGTCCGGACTGACGTCCCGGTGCAGCAGCCCGATTTCGTGCACGCGTGCCAGCGAGCGCAGCAGCGGCTGAAACAGCGCGAGCACTTCTTCCGTCGGGAGTTTGCCGCCGCGCTGCGCAACATAGGTTTTAAGCGTTTCGCCTTCGACATAGTCCATCACGATATACGCCGTGCCGTTTTCATAAAAGAACGCGCGTACGCCCACAATCCCGGGATCGCCGGAAAACTTGGCAAGCGACTTTGCTTCGCTCACGAAGCGCTCCTTGCCTTTTTCGAACTGCAGTTCCTTTTCTCCGGCGAACGTCAAAACGGAAATATGCGTGTGGGTATCGCGGGTTACGCACCCTTCCGGGTAATACTCCTTGATTGCCACTTTCATTTCGAGGTTCAGGTCCAGGCCGACATACGTAATGCCGAACCCGCCCTGCCCCAACACGCGCCCAACCAGATACGAGCCCGCCAGAATACTCCCGCATTCCAGTTGATGCGGCGCGTTTGAGCAGGCTGCGTTGTCAAATCCGCAGTGCGGGCAGATCCCTTTTGGCGAATTCAGTGCCGCCATGCAGTTCATGCAGATGTTTTCAGGATTGATCATACTATCTCCATGCATCGTTGAATTTTTGCGGTTTCGGACATCGTTCAATATTAAAAGTGATCATTCAGATTTCATAGATCAATGAATAAACGTACCGTCGATCTGCTTTTGCCCGCCGCTGTCGTAATCGGTGGAATAGAGCTCGCCATTGGCATCCAGCGCATAGGCGTTGCGGGTTCCCGCACAGATGGCAACGATATTCGTCCAGGTTCGAACGTTTTTCTGGCCGTATTCATTGTCGCCCGCGGCAACGACGGTTCCATCGCTCTTTAAGCCTATCACAAACCGGTCGCCGCATTCAATGGCAATGATGTCCGTCCAGTTAGCCGCGTCAAGCTGGCCATAGTTGTATTTCGGGTTGCCGCCAACAACGTCCATCGTGCCGTCAGAATGCAATATATACGTACACTGACAGCCTGTGGCGGCGTCGATTACGCTGCTGAAACTGCTTACCGCGCATTGGTTAACATTATTCATTCCAGCGGAATCCATTGTGCCGTCTGCATTGACGGCAACGATATGCTCGTCGCCCTTGATCAGCTTCTTTACGCCGTACCAGTCGACGCAGTCGCTTCGGCCATAGTCCTGCTCGCCCGTATTGATGTTGCCGGTATACAGGACGTATCCGTCCTGCGTCAGCGCAAGCAGTCCGTGGTAGCTGACCTCGACCTGGGTAATCTCCGTCAAGCCGTCGATCATGTCGTTATCCAGATATTGCGCGTCGGTTCCGGTCACGACCACGGTTCCGTCGGAACGCAGCCCAGCCAACAGATCGCCGTAACCGGAAATCTGCGTGACGCCGCTCCAATAGGAAGCATTGATTTCGCTGCTGGAGCCGCCGTAGACAGAGACCGTTCCATCCGAGTTCAACACTGCCGAGTAGTGTGAACCTGCCGCAAGCAAGCCATCGTGCACCTGACCAACCTGAAAGTGATACCCCTGCTCCTCCGTCGGTTCGGGCGCGAGCGTCGGCGCTTCGGTCGCCTCAGGCGAATTTGCTTCCGCCGTTTCCTGCGTGCCGAACACAACCTCCGCCGTCTTGTCTGCATCGGGGGCTTTTTCGGAAGACGGTGTGAGCGCGAGAATCAAAAACAGCGCAAGAACCGCCACGCCGGCCGTGATCAAAAGCGGCAGCAAAAATTTCGGCCTGCCGATTTGTTTGCGCGTTGTTTGCTGCTTTTCATAATGGTCGAACCCCACGGTTTTCGACTTGTCCGGTTGCTTGGGCGGCTTTACCGTCGTAAGCGAAAGCTCTTTTAGCAACTGATCCATACTGGCAATCCGGTCCGATGACCGTACGGCAAGTCCGTGCAGAACGGCCGCCTGTTCGGCGGGCGTGAAGTTTGCGCCCAGTTGGTTCGGCGGGATGATCGGCATGTCGCTTGTCAGCCGATCCAGCGCCTGCGGCGGCGTCACCCCCGTGGTCAGGCGGTAGACCGTTGCCGAGAGCGCGTAAACGTCCGTCCAGGGGCCCTGCTCGCCATGCGTGCGGTACTGTTCCTCCGGCGCAAACCCGTGCTTGACGTTGATCGTGTTCGAGTGCTCGCCGGTCATGGAAATCTGCCGCGCAGCTCCAAAGTCGAGCAGCACCGGCATGCCGTTCTTTTTGACGATGATGTTGTCCGGGCTGATATCCCGGTGCAGCAGCCCCGCCTGATGTACGCGCGAAAGGGAAGCGCAGAGCGGCTTGATGAAACCCAGCACTTCCGCCGCCGGAAGCCTGCCGCCAAAGCGCGCCGCGCGGGCTTTCAGCGTTTCGCCCTCGACAAAGTCCATCACGATATAGGCCGTGCCGTTTTCATAAAAGAATCCCCTCACGCCGACAATCGAAGGCTCGTCGGCAAATTTCGCCAGCGTCTGTGCTTCGCTGACGAACTTTTCTTTTCCCCGTTCAAAAAAAACCTTCTTTTCTCCGGGCAGCGGCACAACGCTAGTGCGCGTCCGTCCGTCGCGGGTAACGCAGCCCTCCGGGTAGTATTCCTTGATCGCTACTTTAAGGTTCAGGTTGAGGTCGAGCCCGATATACGTAATGCCAAACCCGCCCTGCCCCAGCACGCAGCCCACGAGATACGATCCCGCGAGGATGCTGCCGCAGTCCAGCTGATTGGGCGCGTTTTCAGCGGACGCGTTATCGAACCCGCAGTGCGGGCAAACCCCTTTTGGTTCGTCCAGTTGCATCATGCAGTGCATGCAGATCATTTCCGGATTCATGGTGAACCTCCCTGTTCCGTTTTCTGCCGTTACCAGAGCGTTATATCGCGGATGTACTCCGTTTCAAAGTCAAAATTGCCGCCCGCAATGTTCAGCCCGCCATCCGAACGAACCCCGATGGTGATCGAAAGCCCCGCCGACACCGCAATGATGTCGTGCCAGTCGCTTACATCATTCTCGCCCACATCGTCAGGCCCCGCAACAACGACCGTTCCGTCGTTTTTCAGGCCGACAATATGGCTTGCCCCGACAGATATCGCAACGATGTCGGTCCATGTCTCGACCTCGCTTCGGCAGAGTTCATAGGACGTTTCAACCGTTCCGTCTTGCAATAACCCCGCAAAACCGCAGTCTCCCGCCGAGACCGCAACAAACACCCGATTGAAAACGGCTCCCTCCAGCGTTCCGAATGAAGAACTGCCGCATGTAACGACGCTACCGTCGGACGCTAAGCCGATGATGTTGCCATACCCCGCCGCAACGGAAACGATATCCGTCCATTCCAGCGCTTCGGTTAAATTCCACTCTTCCAGGTAAGCGTCCCTGTCGACCGTTTCCTCGCCCTCGGAACCCATGACTTCAATCCTTATTGTACCGTCATCTTTTAGCCCAACCAGCAGAGCATCTGCTCCGGCAATGGCGGTCATATCGCTCCAGCGTAAGTTCGGTTTTCGAAGCCAGCTTACGGTTCCGTCGTCATGCAGCACGGCTTCCCCGGCATTCGATACCATCACGGCGGAAGTCAGTTTGCCCGCGGCTTCGCGGTCCTGCTCAACGTCCGTGGAAAGGCATACCCGTCCATCCGAATCCAGCACGGCTGTTTGCGGGTAATAGTCAAGCGAAATCCGCTTGGAAAAATCGTAAGCCGACGGCACAAGCACCCAACTGCCTGATTGAATCAGCTGCACGGCCGCCTCGTACTGCGCCTGCTGTTGAGCCGCGCTGGCCCGCACGGGAATATCGAGCGGGTAACTGCGGTAATTCATCTTCGGCGCAGCGCTGACTGCAAAGGGCGTCGGCGTCGGCTCCGCAGTTGCCGCTTGCGCGGGCGATGTTTGCGCCGCTGTTGCGGCGGGCGTGACGGACGCGGCGTTTCGATCGTCTATACTCTTAACAATCAGCAGGCAGGCCGCCGCAAGCAGCAGCCCCGCCCATAGATACCATTTATTGGGTTTGACCGGCGTTAACCCCGCCGCCTTTTTGCTGCCCGGCTGACCGGCTTTGGCGGCGGCCTGCGGCGCGCCGGATACGGACTTGCTTTTGATTTGCGAACCGTCCGTTCGACCGCTTCCGAACAATTCGCTTTTGAATTGCTCCATTCCGGTCGTGCGTTCGCTGTAGTGGACGCTCAGCCCGTGCAGGATCGCCTGTTCCTGCTTTCGCGTAAGATCCGCGCCCGCTTGATTGGGGGGCAGAAGCGGAACCTCCGTGCTCATCCGGTCGAGCGCCTGCGGTGGGGTAACGCCCGTAACCAGCCGGTAAATCGTTGCCGAGAGCGCGTAAACGTCCGTCCAGGGGCCCTGCTGGCCATGCGTGCGGTACTGCTCCTCCGGCGCATAACCATGTTTGACGTTGATCGTATTGGAGTGCTCGCCAGCAATCGATATTTGCCGCGCCGCGCCAAAATCCAGCAGCATCAGCGATCCGTCGCCGCGCACCATGATATTATCCGGGCTGATATCCCTGTGCAGCAGCCCCGCTTCGTGCACCCGCTGCAGTGAATCGCAGAGCGGCCGCATCATCTCGAGCACTTCCGCCGCGGGCAGTTTGCCGCCTTTTCGGTGCGCATAGGCTTTCAGCGTTTCGCCTTCGATGAAATCCATCACGATATACGCTGTGCCGTTTTCCAGAAAGAATCCCCGTACGCCGACGATGCTTTTGTCCGAGGAGAACCGCGCAAGCGTCCGCGCCTCATCAACAAAACGTTCGCGCCCTTTTTGAAAATATGCTTCCCGTTCGGACGATATAATCACGACGGACGCACGTGTTGCAAGATCGCGCGTGACAAGCCCTTCCGGGTAATACTCCTTGATGGCGACCTTGACGTCCAAATTCAAGTCCCACCCGACGTAGGTAATGCCAAACCCGCCCTGCCCCAGCGCGCAGCCGACCAGATACGAACCCGCAAGGATGCTCCCGCGCGCAAGATGATGCGGCGCGCTTTTTATGCTGGCCGCATCGAACCCGCAACGCGGACAAACCCCGTTCGGCTCGTGCAGGCTCGACATGCAGCGCATGCAGAGCAGTTCCGGATTCATCATAGATGCGTTCTCTTTCCTGCTGGGTTTTCCAATGGCTTGTATGCCGGATTTTACCAAGCGTCTACATCCGCGTTGGGCAATATTGACTGCACCTGATCTACATATGCGGTGTCAACGCAAATATCCTCAATTGGCAGCCCTGCCAGCGGAGAGTAATCCGAAATTTGCGTTCGCACAATATAGACCGAATTCAGGCTCGTGCAGCTCTTCAGCGCACTGATATCGCTCACATCAAGATTCATCAGCCAGAGCGTTTCCAGATTTGTCAGGTTCTTGAGGGGAGTGATATCACGAACCTCCGAGTTGTCAAAGGAGATGGTCACAAGGTTCGTGAGGTTTTCAACAAAGGACAAATCGGAAATCGGGCATCCGTCGAGCATCAGCTCGGTAAGGCCGGTATACGATGCGATTTGCCGCATGTCCGAATCGTCCAGTGCGCAGTAAGTCAAATGCAATGTTTCCAGATTCGTCAGCGCATCCAGCGAAGGAAGCGTTGTAACCTCATCTCCGCTCAGCGACAGCATGTTCAGCTGCGTCAGATTCTGCACAAAGTCGAAGTTCGTCGCGCCGGTATAGTCAATGGTAAGGCTCGTCAGGTTCGTCATGGTGCCGATCTGTTCAATAGAAAGCACCAGAACGTTCCAAACTTCAAGAGCATTCAGGTAAGAAAACTGCGCCAGTTCACCCGCGTCGATCGGTCCGCAGCTGCTCAGCGCAAGCCTGCTGATCGAAAGACCATTCCATGCGCCCGTCAGCGTAACCGCGTCGCAGTTGGAGACGGAGATTGCGTATAAGGAGTTGCAGCCGGAGAACGCATTCAGGTCAATATCCCCGCAGGCGTCAAACAGAACCGAACCCAAACTGACGCAATTTTTCAGAGACTCCAGATCCGAAACGTTCACCGCGTACACGCTCAGCGTAGTCAAACCGCTGAAGTTCTCCATATCCGCCAGCGAAATCGTCTTGCCGGATATCGGGAGCATGGTTTGCCCGTTGTCAACCGAATAGGTGTTGTCGTATATATTGACATACGGCCAGACGTACGAGTCGTTGATATACAGCGTATCTCCGGCGATTTTCAAATCGGTAATGGTTGCCACATCCCCCGTGGTAATCGCTTCCCCTTCGCTCTTACCCAGCGCCTTTCGAATTCCCGCTTCAACGACAGGGTCCTGCCACTCGATGGCGATATTCGGATCAAGCGTCGCAGCGGCAGGCTGTGTAATAGCAGCCGGCGGTTCCGTGGCGGCCTGCGCCGACGCAGGAACGGAAGGTATGCTCAGGTTGATTATGACGCCGGTAAGGAACAGCGCAAACATTAAAAAGCTGACTGAAAGAACGACGACAGCGGCAATTCTTTCCTTTTTGCCTGCGCTTTTCAGCGCACCCTTTTTGAAATAAAACCAAAGTAGCCCGATGACTACCGCGCCAAGAATGCCAAAACGGAATGGGGCGCCAAAGCGCACAAACGCCGCAATGATCAGAATCAGCGCAACCGCAAAGACGGTATACGCCGTGATGGCGCAGATTTTTCGGCCTTTACTGCGTTTTGTTTCCTTCTGCCCGGCTTCATCCGGCAGGACCGCGCCGGACATGTTTTCCGCGGCTGCGCCGTTGTTCTGCGTGGGTTCCTTGCCCGTTGATTGCGACTGCTTTAAATAAGTCGGCTGCGGCGCGCTCGGCGCGGCATATTCAAAGGAAGTGATCACCTGCGGCGAAGCGAGAACCGTTTTCTCCCCGCCGTAAAGCTCCTTTTCCAGCTGCCGCACGTCCCTTGTCCGCTCGGTAGCGCGCACCGCCAAACCATGGATGAGCGCCGCTTCCTGCGCGGGCGAAAAGTCCGCGCCCAGCTGGTTGGGCGGCACGAGCAATGTGCCGTCCGCCATGCGGTCGAGCGCTTCCGGCGGCGTAACCCCCGTCGTCAGGCGGTAGATCGTTGCCGAGAGCGCGTAAACGTCCGTCCAGGGGCCTTGCTCGCCGCGCGTGCGGTACTGCTCTTCCGGCGCGAATCCGTGCTTGACGTTGATCGTGTTGGAATGCTCGCCCTCTGTGGACATTTGCCGAGCCGCGCCAAAGTCGAGCAGCGCCAGCGTACCGTCCGTTTTGAGCATGATGTTGTCCGGGCTGATATCCCGGTGCAGCAGGCCGTTGTCGTGCACGCGGGCAAGAGAACGAAAAATCGGCTGAAACCGCGCAAGCACTTCCGCCGCGGGCAGCCTGCCACCCATGCGCTTTGCATAGGATTTGAGCGTTTCGCCCTCAACGAAATCCATCACGATATAAGCTGTGCCGTTTTCGTAAAAGAACGTCCTTACGCCCACCACGCCGCTGTCGCCGGAGAATTTCGCCAGGGCTCTCGCTTCGTTGACAAAGCGCTCCTTCCCTTTTTGAAAGTATGCTTCCTTTGCGCCAGCGTAGGTCAAAACGGAAACGTGCGTATGCGTATCGCGCGTGACGCAACCTTCCGGGTAGTATTCCTTGATCGCAACCTTGATGTCCAGGTTGAGATCCCAGCCGATGTATGTAATGCCAAAACCACCCTGACCCAGTACCTTACCGATCAGGTAAGTCCCGGCCAGTATGCTGCCGCACTCCAGTTGGTGCGCTTCGTTGGCAACCGCGGCATTGTCGCAGCCGCACGCGGGGCATACGCCCTTTGGCTTATTGAGCTGCGCAAAGCAGCGCATGCATGTTTCTTCGGGAATCAACACCTGTTTCTTTCTCCTCTGACTCTTTATCTTTGTTCCCAGAACACGCGGTACTCAAACGAGCCAATCAGCAGCACATCCCCCGTATTCAGGCGGGTGAGCCGGTCAAGGGGCGTTCCGTTGAGCAGCGTTTTGCTCTTTTTACTCTTATCCTCCACCCAAACAAAACCGTCCTTCCAGAGCAGGCGGCACTGCACGGGTGCGATTGCCGGATCGTCCGAAAGTATCAGCTGCGCGTGTTTCGGATCTTTTCCTATGGCGAAGCTCACCGGCATGCTGATTTCGCAGCAGATTTTCTCTTTTTCACCAAGGCGAACCACGCAGATATCCGGCGCGCCCGGCTGCCCCGCCGTCTCTTCGGAAGTCGCCCCAAAGCGGACGATCGTACCGGAAGCGATCTTCTTTTTCTTTTTGTTTTTCAGGCAGGAGAGCAGCACGATCAGAGCGACAACGACCACGACCGCCGCGCCCGCGCCCCAAAGCGCCCAACCGGGCAGCGCGAGCAGCTTCTCCTTGATCGTAAGCAAAAAGCTCTGCTCCTTCGTATCTTCCATCACCGGCAGCGCCGTTTCCTGCGGCTCGGCGGAAGGTTCCGCCGTGGCTTCCGCCTTAGGCAGGCTCGCAATCGAGAGCGTCTGCGTATCGGAGCACTCAGCTGAGGCGGTCTTGAGATTCAGCGTGAACGCCGCGCTGTCGCCCTGCGAAACCGCGCGCACCGCAGCGCTGTCCAGCACGGCGATGTAGTTCAAATCGCGCTGGCCCAGTATCTCGTCCGCCGCGCTTTCCACCGTGACGCCGTCGGTTTTGAGCATCAGGCTCAGCCCCGCGGGCGACTGGCGCGCAAAGCCGGAAATCGTCTTTGCCGCTTCCACACGCTCGTTTGTCTTCGTATTATAGGTCAGCGCAACCATATAAATCGGTATGTTCGCCTCGGATACTTGTTTGGAAAGCTCCAGCGCGGAAATACCGCTGGAAGAGCTGTCCAGCCCGTCCGCCATGACCACAAGGCACTTTCTGGGGCGCAGAGACGAATCTGTACCGGCAAGCAGCTTGAGAGAGTCGGACATGGTGGAGTACAGATCAGCGCCATTTTCATTTTTCTGCAGCGCATTGATTGCCTCATTCAGCGCGTCCGCGTCGTCCGTGATGTCCGATGCTTCTATTTCATCGCCCAGCGCCGCAATCAAAACGTTGTCCTGCGTGCCCAGTCCCGCGACGATACGCTGGGCTATGCTCTTCATATCCGGCAGCGCGCGCTCGGTGACGGCGGTGTTGGTGTCAAACAGGATGACATACGTCGTTCCCGGATCGGCATAGGAAATCGGGTTGACGCTCTTGAGCGCAACCGGCTGGCCGTCCACCTGCAAGCTCAGCGTTTCGGCGGTGGGCGCTTCGGGTGCGCTGCTGTAAAAGACCACCTGCAGCACATCCCCGCTGACGTTGCCGCCCGCAATCTGCAGCTGCGCGTCGTCTTCCGCAAGCGCCGGACGGATGCCCGGCAGCAGGATCATCAGCGCCATGGCCAGCATCAAGAGTTTTTTCATAATACGAAATCGCATATTTTTGCCTCCTGAAATTTCATTTTTGATGTATCGAATTCGGATTTCAGATGCCGAACGATGCCCGCCCGCTAACGGGCTGGCTTCATCCGGACTGCAACCGCGGAATTGTTGTCGTTCTTCTTACCGGCACGCCGCCGGATATAACCCGTCATGCGTTCGAGCCAGTCCTTTGCGTTCTTGGTGTGTTTGAGTTCTTTGAGCATGTCTTTTTCAAGCACGTATTCCCAGAATCCGTCCGTGCAGAGCAAAAGCGCGTCTCCCGGAACGGGCGCGCCGGGGAACAGCCTGATTTCCGGCGCGGCGGATCCCTCGCTGCCCAGAGAGCGCAGCAGCCTGCTGCGGTCTTCATGGAAGCGGATCTGTTCCTTTGTGATTTCGTTTGCCAGCACCGCCAGTTGAGACACGCTGTGGTCGGCGGACTGATAGGCGATTTCGCCTTCGTGAAAATAGTAAATCCTGCTGTCGCCAACGTGCAAAAAAGCAAGCGTGTCCTGATTTGCCAGCGCCATAGCGAGCGTCGTTTTCATTTTAATCTGATCGGTTTGCGCGGCCAGAACCGCCTGGTTGAGCTCCCCGCAGACGGCTCTGAGCGTCTCTTCGGAAGGCGGAATCAGTCTTTTCAGGCTGGCTTCCAGCGCTGAAAGCGCGGTGGAAGAAGCAATCTCGCCGCCGCCGTGTCCGCCAAGGCCGTCCGCCACCGCCGCAAGCAGCGTCGTTTGCTCGTGCAGGCAGCAGAGCGTCGCGTCCTCGTTGACGTTGCGCCCGCCGATATTGGTAAATGTTGCGTAATCAAACTGCATGTCTTACTCCTCGTGTACCGAACCATCCCGCCGCCCGGCAGGCCGCTCGTGCCCTTGCCGCGTCAGGAACCCCCGTTTTCGACCAGCACGATTGTAAAATACTCTTTCCCAATCAGGAACCCGGCGCCGATTGGCAGCACCGTTTCCTCGCCTGCGCGCAGCAGCCCCCCGCCCGCAATCTGCGTTCCGAAACGGGAGCCGACATCCCGCACAATAACGCACCTGTTGTGCGCGTCCGCGCGGACTTCGCAATGCACGCGGCTCACCCCGGATGCGTCCGGCGGAAACACAATGCCGCACCGGCCGGAATCCCTGCCCAGCAGCAGCGGCTCATTGGTCAAAGGAAACGTGTTGCCGACGTAAACGCCGGAACCGCAGAAAATACCCATCTGCGTTTGCGGATTAACCGCTCTGCTCCCGCCGCGTTCGGCGGAAGTTTTTCGCTGAAACGCGCCTTTAATCTGATCCGTTCCCTGCCGCAGCAACAGCAGGAGCGACTTTGCGGGAGCCGTTTCACCCGAGATGGCACGCGTTTCCCCGGAGATGGCCAGCAGGTTCGCTTTCATTTCCGTCGCGCTCGAAAACCGCTCGCCCGGATTCAGTGCCATCGCTTTGCGTATTGCCGCATCGATTTCGGCGGAAACCGGAACGCCGAGGCGCGCCAGCGGAACTAACTCGTCCTTCTCTACGCGCTGGGTTGCGCCGGGTGGAACCGTGCCGGAGAGGCAGTAATACATCGTACCGGCGCAGGCATACAGGTCCGACCAGGGGCCGACATTTCCGTTATTATAATATTGTTCAGGCGGCGCGTACCCTTGCTTGACAATCAGCTGCATGGCCTTCAAATCATCCAGCGCACGCGCATATGCCGCGCCGAAGTCGATGAGCTTGACGCTGCCGTTTCTGCATAGAAAGATGTTGTCCGGGCTGACGTCGCGGTGGATGACGCCACTTTTATGGATGTACTCCAGCGCGTCCAGCACAGGTGAAAGTGTCCTTGTGGTTTCGGCAACGCTCAGGCGGCCGCCCGCTTCCGCAACGCGGTGCTTGAGATCGTGACCGTCGAGGTATTCCATGCAGAAATACGCCGTGTTATTCTCTTCAAACAGCTTTTCCACGCTGACGATGCCCGGATACCCGCGCAGGCGGTAGATCGTCTGCGCTTCCTTTAAAAATTGCTCGCGCCCGCGGTGGAACGCTTGCTCGCTGTTCACTTTGCTGCAGACAAAGGTGTCTCCCGCTTCGCGCAGTGCGGCGTCCACGGGCAGATACTCCTTAATCGCAACGCGGCGGCCTTCGGGCAGGTTCAGCGCGATATACGTAATTCCAAACCCGCCTGCGCCAAGCACCGCGCCAACGAGATAGCTGCCATGCAGCACCGTGCCGTACGGCAAAGCATACGACACGGGCTGAGGGGCGTTCGCGCTGCTGCCGCAAAGCCTGCAGACGCCGTTTTCCACGGCGTTCTGCATGCATTTGTAGCATAGTTTGTGTGTTTGGTAGCTTTCCAAATGGTTCCCTGTCCGCAGCGGCATCCTCCGAATCCGGATACGCGCCGCATTCCGGCGTTATTTTACGCGGAAGCCGTTGTCCTTCGAAGCCAGATAGAACGCTTCGCCAACCGGAACGGTATAGGGCTTGTTCGGTTCGAGTTTCGTTCCGTTATCCAGGAACGTTCCGTAAGAAGAGCCGAGGTCGGTCACCACGACGCCCTGCGCAATCTCTTGCACGGCGCAGTGCGTGCTGCTGATGCCCGGTGTCTTTGCCGGGAACACGACCTGACACTTGGCTGGATCGCGCCCGATGATGACCTTGCCCTGCACGGCAAACGATTTGCCGCCCAGCGAACTGGCCTGGCCAATGTTCGTAATCTGCCGTCCCTTGATCGGCGCGGAAGAAGGCTGCGGCGTCGGCTGCGGCTGAGGGTTGGGCGCAACGTAATCAGCCTGCTGCTTTTTCTTGTTCTTGGTCAGCAGCAGCACCGTCAGAATGACGATGGCTGCCGCGGCAACGCCGATGGCCGCGATGACATACCAGGCCAGACCCGCATCCGGAACGGGTTCGGGTTCCGGCGCGGGGAGTTCGTCCGAAGTGACCGGAACTTCGCCGCCGTCGGTTGCCTTCGTATACGGGTAGCCCATGGTGTCGAAATAATCCATTGCGTAGTCGATATAGAGCGCATACCCCAGGCCGGTTCCCGCATCCGGATCGGCGACCTGCGTGTTGATGCCAATGACGTTGCCGGAAGCATCCACCAGCGGACCGCCGGAGTTGCCGGAGCTGATGGCGGCGTCAATCTGCAGGTACTTCACGTCCCCTTCAAGGAACGATTCCTTCGTGATGCTGCCGCTTGTAATGGTGACGTCTTCCACATTGGAACTGACAATTCCGCTCGTATCGTCCGCAATGCCCGGAAAGCCCAGCGTGTAAACCTCATCCATGATATCCACGGATTCGGCGTTGAGCAGTTTGAGCGGCTGGCGCAGCGTGGTCGGCGCTTCGAGGCGGAGAACCGCCAGATCAACGCCGTTGGTAAAGATCTTGAGCACCTTAGCCGTCATGGTCGAGTCTTCGTCGTAGTCGTCAAATACGACTTCCACTTCGTCCGCGTAGCCCAGCACTTCTCCCGTATATTCGTCATAAACGGTAACGACATGCGCGTTGGTGAGAATGTACTCAACCGGCTCGCCTTCCTCGCCAACAAAGAAACCCGTGCCCATCTGCCCCGACGGCTCTCCGTCCAGCGTGTAGGTAAATACGATGCGGACGACGCCGTTGCGCGCGTCGGCAACGGGATTGTCGGAAGCCGCTGCGCTTGTGACCGTCAGCGACAGCATCAGCAGCAGCGTCAGAATCAATGCGGCCCATTTCTTTGTGGATTTCATAACGTTCCCTCCCTGATCTATTCCAGTCGTAATTTCTGTCTTTGCATTCGATTTCCTCCGCCGATAAACGGCGGCGTTTCTGCAGTCGTCTTCGTGTTAAAAGATGCGGAACACGACCGCCGTTAAATTGTCCTGATGCGGGTCACCCTTGGCGAGCACCATCCGCTCGATCCGCTCCGCGGACAAAGGCGCGTTTTCCGCAAGCGCCTGCGCAATCTCGGCGTTGGTCAGTTCGTTGAACACGCCGTCCGTCATCAGAACCACCCAGTCACCCGCCAGCAGCTGAACCGGCTGGCTGTTGTAGTCGATCGAGCAGAGCTCGCCCATGCCGATATAGCTTGTCAGTGCGCGGCGCTGTGCGTCGGCGGAGGCCGCTTCAAACGAAATTTCGCGGCAGGCGGCTTTTCTGTCCAGATCGGATTCATACGTATGCGCACGCGTGAGCTGAATGACTCCGCCGCCGCGCACGAGACAGATTCTGCTGTCTCCTACGCTGGCAAACCAGAGGCTTCCGTCCTGTATCAGTGTCATCAGCACGGTGGAACCGCCCTGACTTTTAACCCCGCCGGTTACGGCGTTGCCTGCTTCGTTGGCTTTTTCCACCAAATACAGCAGCTTCTGCGGCGCCGTCCAGGACTCCGGCAAAGCGGGGAATTCCCGCATGGCGGAGGAAGTGACGCTTCCGCTGACGAGTTCGCCGTCCGCAAGCCCGCCCATGCCGTCCGCAACGACCGCCAGCACCCCGGCGTGGCGGGAGAGCTTTTCATTCGTAAGGTCGGAGATGGCAAACGAGTCTTCCTGGTTGCCGCGCTTGCCGATATGGTGCGCGTTGCCAATTTCCAAACCACTCGCTTTTAAGCGAGGCGCGCGGGAAGTGCCGTGCGAGCGATGCTTCCGCTTTTCACGCAGCAGCGCGCGTATCAGCAGAACCGCAAGGCAAAGCAAAACGGCAGCGCCCAGACTCAGAGCGAGGATGATGCTCCTGGCTCCGGCCGTAAGGTTTGTCTCCGTGCCCGGCAGCGGCGTTTCGCCCGGAACGGCGGACACCATTGCCACAGCGTTTGTTTCCGGCGTCGGCTTGGGCGTCGGCTCAGCGGCATCGGGCGTTGCATTGCCCGCGGGCGTTGCCGCGCTGAAACCCGTTTCCGTTTCAAACCCGGCGTCCGGCGTTGCGTTGTCGTTTAAAAACGGCGCATGATTCAAAAATGCGTTGCCGTACTCGATCATTCCCAAGAGAACTCCTCCCCGCAGAGCGGAACAAACGCCAGTGTGGTCTGCCCCAGCAATACGCGGTCAAACGCGCGCAGCTCGCGCGACTGGTGCGGCAGCAGCAGTTCGTCGTTGACACGGATCAGGTTTCTGCCTTCGCCCGCTTCAAAATAGAACCGGCGCGACCGGCTGTCAAACGCCACGTGGGACATGTTGTCCTTGGAAATCGAGCTGTCGCTTAAAATACGGATCTGCGCGCTCGTGCCGCGGCCGATCGAGTTGTTGCCGCTGCGGATGCGGAAATCCGCTCCCTTGTCCGGCCCGTCCACGCAGACAAACCAGCCGACCACGGGATCGAACGTCTTGCCGGTTTCGTCCTTTGGCGTGAGCGCAACGGTGACTTCGCTGCCGGACTGCAGCGGGACCGTAACGCCGATGTCGTCTGTGCCGGAAGTGTTGTTGCTCCAGCCTCCGCCAAAGCTCGGGTCCGTGGTTCCGCCTACCGTGTTCTCCAACGGAATCGTCCGGTTATCCGAACTGGTCGCCGGATTGCAGTATGGGCACTGGTCAAACTTGGACTTGTCGAAGTAATGTCCGCTTGGGCAACGCTGCATGTTCATAAGTTTACCCCCTGATTCATATAGATAATATTGATCTTTTGTCAACAACAGAAGCTTGAACAGAACTCTGTTTGGATCCCCGTTTTGAGCCGCCGAACGCCTTGCTCTGTTTCAAGCCGCCATACGTTTCCCGCCAAAGTGTTTCGCGCTTTCATTCCAATTCAAATCAAACGCGTTCGCGCCGGAGTTCTCTCCATATAAAACGCGTTCGCACCGGAGTTTACTCCAAATAGAACGCGTTCGCACCGGAGTTCTCTAACATAATCGTTGTTCCGCGCACAAGCTTGCAGGGTTGGCCCGCCGGCATCCGGACGCCGCCCGCCAGATAGGTGCCGTTCCTCGAAACGTCCGTTACATAGTAACAGTTATCCGCTGAGCTGTACCGAACTTGGCTGTGCTTCCTGCTGATGCGTTGGGCGTCCTTTGGAAACACGATCTGGCAGGAACGCGCGTCCCGTCCAATCGTAACGCAGCTGCTCCCCGCAAGGGCAAACCGCGAACCGGCAAACACGCCCCGTGTGCAGACCAGCGCGCCGGAACCGCTGACCAGCGGCGGATCGCTCATGATCCTTCCGGCGTATGATCCGGAGCCAAGGCGGTAGAGCTCACGGGGGAGAACGTCCCTTCTATAGCTTAGGACAATGGCGGCGATCAGGCACGCAACGCCGAATACAACCCCAAACCGCACGGAAACTAGGCTTCCGGTGAGCAGGCTCTGCGATGTCTGCGATTTGAGGTAGAGCAGCGCATATAGCAGAATCGCGCCCAGCGCCAGCGAAAGGAAGCGAAATATTTGTGTGATTTTGTCGATTTTTTGGAAAAGCGCAACGATAGAGAGCAGAATCGCGGCATAAAAAACAACCCCGACGGCCTTCAGCGCAATCAACTGAACCGCAGCCTCCGAGGAATACTGCATGGCCATCGCGATCACGTCGCCGCTGAAAGCCGGGTTGAATGCAATATCGTGATAACTGTAAGAAGCAAGGAACGGGATATTCACCAATGGAGCAAACAGGAGAATCGCAGCGCCTATCATTGTCAGCAGGCTGATGCAGAATTCTCTTGCCGTCCAGACAGAGGAACGAAGACCGCTTTTGAGCGGTCTGCCGCAGAAAATGCAAACGTCCCCTTCGTTTGCTTTTCCGCACGACGGACAGTATCGCATTGTGTTTCCCCTTCAAGCCATTCCATTCGGTTGACTATACAACATTTATAATGTAACCCATTTTAGCATAGGTTACAAGATTGAGTGGTTGATTATTTATCCTCATATACACTTTTTTTCACAAAAATTCAATGTAATAAATTGTATCCGTATTCGTTACGCTATGCCTGTATGATAAAGCGCCCCGCGTCTTGCTGACGGATGCGCCTTCTGTTTTGGCACAATAAGTGGACGAAATTTCGACATGTTGCGCGTTATTCGCTGTTATTCTTACCCTATAAAAATACAAAAAGGAAGATTGTTTTACATGAGAAACTTAATTGGCAGCAGCATCCCGGCGAACTATATCAGAGACGCCGAGGCGGTCGACGGCAAACTGCGCTTTGACGAAACCGGCATGACCTTTCAGTCCCACGGTTTCAACGTCAGCACCGGGGAAAGTAAGCGGGAGCGGCTGGAGGGATTATTTAGGTAGAAACGAATAAGCCCGCAAACGAATTTGCGGGGTCGGGGGGAGGTGAGTAAGGTTCTGTCCTCTGCTGTAGTGGCGAGGGAGGTTGTGGAGCAGAGGAGGGGTAGAGAGGATGGGGGGGCGTAGAATGGAAGGCGCAAAGAGGATGTCCCAACAAAACAAACATACTAAAATATATAACTTTGTTTTTGTTGTGACAACTGATAATATTGGTTAATGTTATTTATAAACAATTGCGATTGGGCGATGCTTACATAATAATTTACAGAAATTAAGCACGCGAATGGAGGAAAAAATTATGTTCTTTGATGAATCCCAATATATAGCTTTATTGAATTACGATGAAATAATAAGAAAAATTGCAAAATTTGAGAAGCTGGATTTATCAACTGAACCCGAAGAGGTGATACGACAAGCGATTTCCGATATATTTAGTGTCAGTTTTGAAGGAAAGCAGCGATATATGTTCAATTCTTACTTGCTCTCCCACTCTGAAGGCGAATATTTGTATCGAATTAGAAAGGATGTTAGTTTCATATTAACTATTTGTATACAAGATCTTTGGGATAATCCGAATGCGCCTCAAAACAGATTTAATAGAGCAGGTGAACGAGTTCTTTATGTTTCACGAGATGCTAGAACAGCAATGTACGAAACTCAAATTGGGGTTGGAGAATGCTTTGTGTTAATTGAGTATTCGATAATCCAACCACTTGAGATTTCAGCATCAGAAGTGAAAAACAGATATGGTGATGAAGATATAACTCCGAAAACTCTTGCACTAATAAACGATTTTATTATGCGCCAAGCCAAAATAAAAGTCGATGCCGTTGAGAAGTTCAAATATAAAGCAACAAACGCATTAGCGGATATTATCAATTCGTTCCCCCCCAATGTAGAAATCATACGTGATGGAATGCAATTTGTATCAACACACACAAGAGGCATGGACAATCTCGTAATCAAAGGTGATCGAATACATAAACTGGTACTCAAAAATGCATGGGTAGCAAGAATGTGCGATAATGGCGAAATAGGTTTCTATCGACAGATATTTATTGAAAACGGTAACATACGATTAGGAAATATCATTAAATCGTCTATTGAACACATAGGGAAGATAACCTTTGAAATCTTGGATTGATGAATTTTCCATGATATCTTAATAGCTATCCTTTAGGTAAACAATGAAAAATGCGGCGTTCAATTTGTTCTAACATACTAAAACCTCAATTCGGATGTGAAATCGTTCCGTGATGAGCATGATCTTCCTCCCCTTACCCCAAAACGCACAAAACGCCCTCTCGGGCGTTTTGTATTTGGTAGCGGCGATCTGATTCGAACAGATGACACTCCGGGTATGAAACGTACACGATTTATTGCGAGAATCAATCCTACAAATCGCCATTATTCGCCAAATATGCGCGTATTTTTACCTCATGCTGCACTTGTTTGATCTCGGTATTCGTGTATGTGGCAAGAAATTGGCAAGAAAGATATTTTCTTCTCACCTTTTGATTGGGGGGAACGGGACTCGAACACCTGCTCTATGTCCGTTTTTTTGCGGGGAATCAGGCTGCCGTGTGATATTTCGTGTGATATGAAGCTTTTTATTTTGCATTAAACTCTTTTATCACCAGTAAAAGTTACACCTGAAAAACACTGATTTATTAACATTTCTCCTGGACTATATAATAGGGCAGATTACTAAAATGCGTCATTTTACAAATTTTAGTGTGATATTAAATAAGCAATTTGAATTTTAGCTAGAAATATTGAGAAATAAACATTTTAGGTTTGTATTTTTAAGTAAATTAGTTTAATATATACAAGAACCATAAACGGTCTTTCTTAGGAATTAAATGCAATCGTAGTTTATTATAATCACGATTGTTAAGAAGATTTCGAGTTTGGCTTTGACAATTTTATTACCCGGAGAACAGCTCTCTTCGAAGTGTTGATGATATCTCCCGACTCGGTATCAAAGCGTTGTTTTCTCAGACGCTTATTCTGCCTGCCGAAGAGATTCATATTTAGCGGTTGGAGGGTTCGATCATCCACTACCGACCAACGAGGATATGTTGATTGTAGCAAAGCTCTTGCACGTAGGATATCAAATATGCTATTGTGCGAATGCTGTTGTACTGCATTCTTACCGATGCTTGTACAAGCGAGATATTTATTACTTCCCCGATGTAAGGAGAATTTTGTGAAAAAAGTTATACAATGGGTTCGCAATTTCATGAGATATAAAGACCTTTTTGCGCAGCTTGTCATACGAGACATCAAGCTGAAATACCGTAGAAGTTTTTTGGGCTATCTCTGGAGTGTACTCAACCCCTTGTTCACTATGCTGATTATGTGGGTAGTCTTCTCCAATTTGTTCCGTTTTGATATTGAGTATTTCCCTGTTTATTTACTAACCGGTCAAATCCTGTTCGGATTTATGACAGAAGCGACAAATGCCTCTATTGTATCCATCATCGGCAATGCCGCACTCTTAAAAAAGACTTATATCCCCAAGTATATTTTCACGGTTTCACGGGTAACCAGTTCTCTGGTTAACCTCTTACTATCCATGATCGCGCTCGTTATCGTAACGTTGATTACCGGCGTCCCGTTAACTTGGCGCATGCTGTTTCTCATCTTCCCGATTTTACAGCTATACTTTTTCTGCTTAGGGCTTGGGTTGTTTCTCGCGCAGGGCTCTGTGTTCTTCCGCGACTTACAGTATATCTGGGGCGTGATCGTTACGGCATGGATGTATATTACACCCATTTTTTACCCGATCAGTATCATGCCGGAACAATTGCAAACCCTTATCAAATTCTGCAACCCAATGTACGCATATATCGCGCAATTTAGAGATTGCATCCTATATGGTGTTCCTTCCGGCCCGAACCTTTACATTGCCGGAATCGGTTGGGCGTTGATCATGATGTCCATTGGCGTATGGCAATTTGTGAAAAATCAAGACCGGTTCATTTTGTATATATAACGGAGGGCTCATGGAAAACAAAAATTTAGCGATAGATATCAATAATGCGACAGTCCGCTTCAATATGGCAACCGAGCAAATTTTTAGTATAAAAGAGTATTTTGTTAAACTTGTCAAGGGACAACTCATGTTCCAAGAGTTTTTCGCGTTAAAAGAAGTGTCACTTCAAGTAGAAAAAGGAGATTCATGGGGGTTTGTAGGCACAAACGGTGCAGGAAAATCCACACTCTTGAAACTAATCTGCGGAATCCTAAAGCCTTATAAAGGAACAGTGCAAGTCTTTGGCTCGATCGCTCCGTTGATTGAGCTTGGCGCTGGCTTTGATCCCGAAATGACTGCGCGCGAAAATATTTTCCTCAATGGTGCGATACTAGGGCACACGAAAATGTTCATGTCCGAACATCTCGATGAAATCGTTGATTTCGCTGAATTGAGGGAATTTCTGGATGTACCGATTAAAAACTTTTCCTCAGGAATGACCGCGCGGCTTGGCTTTTCTATCGCTACGATGGTGCAGCCTGAAATATTGGTCGTTGACGAAATTCTCGCGGTGGGTGATTATGCGTTTCAACAAAAATGCCACGCGCGCATGGAAAATATGCTCAAAGACGGCACGACTTTACTGTTCGTTTCCCATTCTGTTGAGCAAGTGAAAGCGCTGTGCAAACACGCTTTATGGCTGGAAAAAGGACGCGTTGTAATGTCCGGCGAATCATCCGAAGTATGCGATGCCTATATCTCCTCTAAGTAATGAGCAGAATATACTGACTGTAGTATGATGGCAATTTCTAATGATGTGCAATGTCTCATTGAGTATATAGATTTTTTCTTCTGCAAATGGAGCGCCCCTTTGTCTTGCCCGTACAGACTGGCTGCTCTATGAATGAAATAGACTCGATTTTGTCTGGTTAAGCGGCAAGTTATCAGTAACAAATTATTTGGAGCTACAATAAACGCTATGCGTTCATTTCAGATGATGATTCGCAAAAAATGGCGTAATAACTTCTTGAAAGAGAGTCAAATGATGGTTTACGATTTGGATATTTCTACCCTTCCTCCTCATTCCAGCGTCTGGAAAATCCTTAATCAGATACGTCCGGGTTCTCGCGTGTTAGAATGTGGCTGCGCAACAGGATATATGACAAAATACATGTGCGAAACTCTTAATTGTCAAGTATATATCGTGGAGTATGAACAAGCAGCCTTTGATAAAGCAATACCTTATGCAGTAGATGGGATCTGCGCCGATTTGATGCAGACAGAATGGTTGGATCGTTTTCGCCATCTTTCGTTTGACTATATTATCTTTTCGGATGTCTTGGAGCACCTAATGAATCCTTTAGACGTAGTTAAGCGCGCGGTTTTGCTTTTGGCCGATGAAGGCAGAATGCTAGTTTCTGTTCCGAATATTGCGCACAACGACATAATTTTAAAACTTATGCAGGACCAATGGAATTATACAAAAAAAGGCTTGCTGGATGAGAGTCATTTACGTTTCTGGGGAAAGGAAAACCTTGTTCCCTTTTTTCAAGCTGCGGGAATGCAGATTGATATTTTGGATTATTCCCCTTGTCCTACGTTAGAATCGGAACAGAATTGGGATCATAGCATCCAGCCGGGATCGGGCAGGCTCGAAGCGCTCACCCGGCATGCATGCGGCGAGGCTTATCAGTTTATCATAACGGCACATAAAAAAGCAGAACATTCGTCAAGCGAGACGTTTTTGGATCGAACATCCGAGATCATAAGCACTTTGGAGCAACAATATGACAGTGAAATGCATATGTACGAAGCGCGCTTCTCGAAGTATGAGCGGCGCTGCGAGGAGTATGAGCGGCGTTGCGAGGAGTATGAAAGTGCTTTACTGATGGCCAGAAAGCAGCTGGAAACGCAGGAAACTGCGCTGAACCAAATCTATAAATCCAACTTTTATCGCATTGCGACCCGTTATTATCGGCTACGAGATCGTCTGCTGCCCGCTGAAAGCCGCCAGCGTGCCTTTATTCGGTCGGCAGTCTCATTCCTTCGAAATAGATCGGCGCTCCCACATTCTATGAATATCCCGCAATCGAACCAACCGGAGTTTTGCAGTTGCGATAGAATTGACATTCTTACGCCTCCGCATACCCTTTATCTTGCCAAGTTAGTTCAGAAGCATCTGCTATCCATCGATATTGCTTGCGATGTGCACATCGGACCGGTGGAGAAATATGCGGATATTCCATACATCATTCTCTGTCCGCAAAACTATCAAACGTTCCCGCCGCTCTACATCGTGTATCAAATGGAGCAAACGGTGCATCCCCGCTGGTTTAGCGAGAACTATTATCAGATTCTGCGCAACGCCTACGCCATTTTTGATTATTCGCTCGTGAACATCGATTTTTTCGGCAAAAACAGCGATCTGCTTTCAAAGGTGTTTTATCTTCCGGTCGACTACTTCATTGGTATGTCTTCTCTCCAGTCGGCCGCGGAAAAAAGTTATGACGTTTTATTCTATGGGGATACGAACAACCCGCGCAGACAAGCGATGCTGCAGGAATTAAGTCGGCATTACTCAGTCAAGGTTTGTTCTGAAGTTTTTGGTGAGGATGTATATCGAGAGATTCAGAAGGCAAAGGTCGTTATCAATCTTCATTACTACGAAAACGCATTGCTGGAGACCACAAGACTATATGAAACACTATCTCTTAATACCTGTATAATCGTTTCGGAAAAGAGCTCCGATGCAGTTGAGGACGCACGCTTAAGGGACATAGTCGATTTCATTGAGGTTGGCGACTGCGAAGCCCTCGTTCGGCAAGTCGGATATTGGTTAAGCGATGACGACCGACGGATTGAGAGAGTCCGCCATAATCAGGAAATACTGGTTCAGCGCACAAATGCGTTCCCGTTTTATTTCTATCGTTTTTTACTGGCACGTGACCGCATCTGCTTTGATCAATTCTACACACTGGCTGGAGACTATGTTCACTTTCAAGGAAATCGGATTTGCCTCAGCCTGCCGGAATCCACAGTGCGCCGCGAAAAGTTTGATCAGGACAATGAATATGACTTTGAGGTGTTTCCCGGGCTTCGGCATTCTCTCGGCTGGATCGGCTGCGGACTTAGTTATAAGTTTATTATGAAGAAGGCGTTAGAACAGCGGTTGCCGCAAATTATTGTCTGCGAGGACGATGTTTTCTTCCCGGATGGCTTTCCTGAGCGCTTTGCGCGGATTCAATCCTATTTGTCCAGCACAGACGATTGGGATGTTTTTTGCGGCATCATGGCCGACGTAGGCGATGCGCACGTTCTCGATTGTAAAGTAGAATCAGAAGAATATTTTTTGTATCTAGATCGAATGATCAGCATGGTGTTCAATATTTATAAACCAACCATGTATTCATACATTGCTGCCTGGGATGAATCGAATCACAATGCAGAAACTAACACCATCGACCGTTACCTAGAGTCAAAGCAACTGCGTGTAATTGTCACCCACCCATTTTTGACCGGACACAAAGAAGATCTGCGATCGACGATTTGGGGATTTTCTAATGAACAGTATTCGGACTTAATTGCTAAGAGCAATTGTAAAATTGAAGCTTTGCTGCACGAGTATTTATTTAAAACGCGTGATAAGGCCAAATAGATTTTGTCTTCGGTGGTTGGTGTAGAATGACACCCTCATCTTGATATGGTTTGGGGCAATCTCAATGAAAGGGGTCACTATTCGTGGGGTTACAATCAAAGCAATCTATTGACATTCGAAACCATGATTATTGGAACATTGTAAAAGGCATCGGTATCTTATCTATCGTGCTTGGTCACACATGTTGGTTTGCCAAAGAATACGTATATTTATATCATCTAGCATTGTTCTTTTTTATCGCAGGGTATTTCTATTCTGAGCAAAAGTACGGCGATGATCCCTTTTCTTACATTACTTCAAGACTTCGCAGCTTATGGCTACGCTATGTTTTTTTTGTTTTTGCCTTTATACTATTGCACAATGTATTTCTTAAAACTGGTATTATTATCAACGTAGCGGAGTATGGTCTTCGTGATATCGTAATCAACACGCTCAACTCTTTCCTGCTAAGTTGTTCCGAAACAATGGGTGGTGCATTGTGGTTTGTTCCTGTATTAATTTTCGCTGGAGCGTTATTTGCTGGGACAGTGTGGGTTGGTCATGTGATCAGTAAGAAGCTGGACAGAGGTAATTTCGTAAAATATCTTATTATCGTATTGACAGGTTGTATCATTGGAGTCATCGGCATTATTTTAAACCAAAAACAAATGTTTCTAGGGTATCATGTTCACACTTCGTTTCTCGTTGTTCCATTGTTTACAGGTGCATATTTCATAAGAATAGGCTGCAAAGATTTATCCTCATTGTTGAAATGGTACATCGCTATACCAATTGCTTTAGGGTTATGGTGCTGCGTAAAGTTTCTTGGTTGGCATATTGCACTGAGCGACGAAGAAATCATAGGTCCTCTTCGTTTCTTTATCATATCCTATAGCGGTATCTATATGTGTTTGTATTTTGCAAAACTTATTCAAATGATACCTCTTGTTCGTCATTATTTTCAATTGATAGGAACATATTCATTTGAGATCATGGCTTGCCATTTTCTAACAACAAAAATTATCGATCTGATATATGCCGCCATCATTGGTGAAACGGATCGACTAGTCTATGGTGCGTTTGTGTCTGCTTATTCAAAGGAATGTTGGTTTTTTTATGCCCTCTTTGGTACACTAGTCCCCGCTTTAGTTGCGCTCGGTGTCAAGCGTCTATGGCAGTCGATCTTGCACAAGTAGTAAATTTCGGTATAATCCGAACGGAAATTACATCTTTTTGCGAACGAATAAAGCACAGAGACTATGAATGGATATGCATCTTTGCTGCAAGTGTTAAGTTTTTTTTCGCAAGAAGAAACCGACTGATCGCAACGGTTTTGTAATCCTCCAGGACAGTGTGTTCTTGAGTTGATTATTCTCGGTTTCCGCTTCTTCAGCCAAGCACTTAGCCTGCTTTTGTTTCTGCACAAGAAATTGAATCAGTTGTTCCGTGTTTTCCAATATGCAGCCGAAACTGTTTTTCTCCATCCGGTTGTATTCGGTATAAATCAGCCGAATAGGCTCTATCAAAAACTCAGTTCGCAGCGGACCTGTCAATGTCTGCGGTAGATTCCCTTCCAGAACGATCCCGTCCTGCAAAGCATAGCGAAGGGATTCGTCCATGGCAACCTGCTCATCAAAAACACCAAGCATCTTTATATGCCGGTAGATCTTCTCCCAATGATACCCACGCCCCTCAGCATGATTAGGCGATGCCAGATATGAAAACCAACCATTGACTACCTTTCTAGCGAGTTGGTCTACGCTGCGGATCGGATAATGGGCAATCGAAACATCGTCGAGGTATTGCACAGACGGCATTTTTTGTGGATCCGCATATGCAAGCGAATGATTCCCATCCGTCAGGCGGCATTGGTAGTCTTCAACCAACGTACGTGAGATAAATACTTTCCCAAATCTCTCCAGAACAGGATTCCGGTAGGTTGAAAAGTAATCGGGTAAAAACTTGTTGTTTTGCGTTAATTTTGCATCGCACACATATGTGCGCCAAAGTGCCCGGTATTCGGTTGCCGCGTCGAATTGCTCCAGAATGTCTCGCGGCGAACGCCCATCCACAGTCATTACAAACTCGTCGGCATCCGCAACAAACGCAAGGTCCGCACCGAACGTTTCGAAGGCCAGCTGGATCAATCGGTTGGAAATTCGCGTTTGTGGCAGCCGGTATTCGTCATACTCAAGATCAATAAACTCGTCTGAAAAAGAAATCGGTAGCCCTTCCGTAACCAACGCAGCAAGGATTTCCCTTGTCGAATCGATGCTGTGGTCGTCATGAATGAGTAATCGATCGCAATAAGAGCACAGATAGCGACAGAAAGACTCGATGATATCACTTTCATTTCGTACTACGGAAACTGCTACAATTCTCTTCATGCCTCACTCCTGATGCCCATTATGTTATGTTTGATGTTTGTTCGCGTCTACGCTTATTGTTTAAAATCTTCGAGTGGATATGCGACCTCGATTCGGTGGACGCCCTTGGGTTTATATCCAAGTGCGCCACCTAGACCGAGGTAATCAACCAACAAATACAGCACGGAGAGCCACATTTCGGTTCCCATTAACCCGGCAGGGACGCTCCGATCCAACTCGAAACTAAATCCATCACCCGGTTGCCAGTTGCTAAGAATCCGGTCGATCTGTAATAACGCCCATGCTTTACCTTCGTATATTCGATAATCGGTTTGTTTTGCGCAAAGCCACAGCGGATGGATGACATCCATCACATTGCAGGCAGTTCCCCGATCGATGCGAAAGTAATCACTGTTTGCCGCATGCAAAAGCAGGGTATCGATCGCCCGCTGAGGATAAGGGATCGGAAGCCCAAATTGTGCATAGGTACCCCTTGTCAATCGATAGAAGCCATTAACAGGTTGTAAAAAATCGGTGCCGTTCGGACTTCCCCACATGCCGGTTTCCGAATCCACGTGAATATTTAGCCAGTCAAACAACGTTTTGCCCGAGACAGCCGAGTTGAAATACTTTTTGTTGAAATAAAGCGCTGTAGCAAAATGGTCCACATAAGCGCCTGCCTGCCAGGCTTCCTTCTCCCAATTTAGGCCATCGAGCCATTCTTCCAGCGCGGCATTTGAAAGCGTTTCAACTTCGGAATAGCCATGAGTCGGCTGCTCGCCTAGCACTTCAAGCGCATATCCCAGTGTCAACACGTTATAGTCGATAAAGTTTTTTTGCATCCCACGGAGTCGACCAACCAGAGCGCCTTTATTCTCTAGGTTTGGTAGCCCTTCAAACATCGCCGCGATCTCAACTGCATCGCACCACGGACGAACCTCAGGCTTGTCCATTAATTGGTTGACGTATACCCTTCCGTTCACCGTTTCGACGATTCTTTTTTCTAGTATCTCTCTCCATTCGGCTCGAGCTTGTTTTCCAAATTCCGTCAGTCTGTTTAAGAGATTGTTAGGCCAGTTTCGATTTAGAGAAAAATCGAGACGGTTTCGAATCAGCTTTGCCGGAATACCGCCAACAATGGCATAGTCTGGAATATCATTTGTAACAACTGCTCCTGCCGCGATGATGGTATGCGAGCCAATCTTCACCCCATCCAGAATGATTACACCTGCGCCGATCCAGACGTCATCGCCAATTTGAATCCCTTGCATAGAACAGATCTGTTGGCAGATTGGTACGTCAACTTCTTGATATCCATGATTCATAGCGATGATTTTTACATAAGGGGCTATACGGACATAATTGCCGCATGTGATCTCACCCTGCAAGTATGCACCACTGTTCACAGTACAGTGTGCTCCCAAAGAAAGCGTAATGTCGCGCATGAGCACGTCTGCTCCGATTAAACAGTTCTCGCCAAGAGTGAGTTGCTTTACACCGTAAATATGTGCCTTTTTCGAAATAAAACACCCAAAACCAAAAGTTGCATCATAATGCTTCTTCAATTTTTTTTGCCATCTACTCTGACGCTTTTTCTCGTTTAAATTCATTGTTTTCCAAGGAAGAAAGTCGATTTCCAAATCAAAATACGCATCATCTTTCCACATCATGTTCTCCCTATTTGTGTTTCGGTATTTCTTTGATTGAGGTTTGTCAACAGTCTGTTGCAAATCTTAATAGAAAAATCACGTTCATATAATGGTGCAAATTCGAAAAAGAGCTTTCCGCTCTACATTGGTTTAATCAGGCTACCGAAATCAAAAACGAGGAGGAATAAAGTGGTTTGGATCTTTTTTTCAATTGACAGCAAACAACAAGCTAAAGAATGTTACTAAAAGAATATTTGAGAGAAACGACAAATATTCTTTCACAAGTGCTCTCTGGTTATCACTTCGACTATCTATTTAGCTATCAGCTAGAATTAATAATCTATGCATTTTAATTATAATATCCCCGTAGGAACATCGTCAATGCTCGTACAGGTAAACAACTAAAAATACGAAATAAACTTTCATACAGCCTAATACTTACTTGAAAACGGCATAACGGAGCTCCCGCTACCGCGGGAGCTCTTCTTTCATTCATTCAATTATTCGCTCGTACTGCTATTCCTGATCTTCACCCACAAATCGTGCACAAAGCTCGGCCCGCGGCCTAAAGCTACCCCGGTAAGTACATACATCACGTACATCAGCACCGGCTGGCTGATCTCTACCACGCCCGCAAGGAAGTTAATTTTCGCCACGACGGCGATCAACACGCCCAAGCACATGCTCACGATCTCCGCGACCGTAATCTTCCCAGCCGTCTTGTCCCAGATAGGTTTGAGCTGCTGTACGATCGCCTCTACGAACAGTGCGATCAAAACCAGATTCGTCAATGTCATATGAAATACCCCTTCCTTATCCGGCGTTCTCCCCGCCGGAATCCTTGTCGTTCTTTGCGCCTTTCAGCAGCCGGATTGCCTCCGCCACGATCTTGGCGAACTTGATCCCTGCCGTGGCGCTGAGCTCAATCCCCGTCCACTTGAACCATTCCCCGATCAACGTGACCGGTTCGGAGGCCCCGCCCCGCACGGCCCATAGTACTCCGAAGGCAAAACCGACGTTCAGCAGGATCACGAGCAGGATAATCCACTTGGAATACTGCCCCTTCTTCATGTCGCACACCACCCTAAACGTTGCCCGGCAGGACTTCCGAAGCGAGGTCGCCAAAGATATATCCGATAGACCCGTTGAAGTCGATCCGGTACCAGTCCTCATCCACGCCGTACAGCGCGTAAATCTCGTTCTTCTTCGCCCGGCCGAGGATTGTGTACTCCAGCCCCGGCCCGCTGCGTACGTTGCACCACTGCTTCACGCCGTCCACGACGACCTGTCCGACCACTGTTTGTTCGGTTGCTATTTCCGTGCTTCCGCCGTCTTCCAGCGCCATGAGCACGTGCCCGTCGCGCAGGTAGACCCCGCCGCGTCTAGCCTGCTTGTCGGAGCCGACGTGTGCGCTGTCGGAGTAGGACTTGAACTTTCCGGTTGCAAGGAACTTGGAGCGCAGATTGCCAGTATACCCATCCGGAACGATCTCCAACCCCGCGAGGATGTAGCAGGAGAAGATAAGCGCGCTGCAGTCGAAATCGCCGGACGCTCCGGATACCTTCCCGTCGTTTGCTTGGATCGACTGGTATCCGCTCCAGCGTCGTGCTTTGTCCTGCGAATACCCGAACGCGCTGTCCCGGCAGATCTGCTCCATGAAAGAAGCGGCTCGCTCCGCCATGTCTGAATCCTTGCACTCGAGGTAATACTTCCATACACGACCGGCGCTGTTCTTGGCGTACCAAGTGGAAATGCCGATCTCTTCGGTTCTCTTGCCTTTCTGCTGCAGCTGGTCACCGGGCGTCGCTCCAATCGTCTTTCCCAGCTCGTCCATGACCGCGTGCCCGATTCGGATTGCCATGCTTACGCCTCCCCGTGGATGTGTTCCGCCGCCTGCCGGCGTACGAACGCATCTTCCTTGTCGCGGTATTTTCGGTAGTACTCCAGCGCCGTATCCGTCTTGCCATTCGTCCGCCCCTCTTTCTGCGCCACCGCGGTCGCTTCCGACAGGTGCCCGATTGCGCAGATGCCCTCGCGGATCAACACGGTTTCCTCGATCCTCGCGTTCTCGCGCTCTTCCCGGCGCGCTTCGGCCCGGTCGATCTTGCGTCCGACGGCGCGAATCACCAGCCCGGAAACCATGCCGCCAAAGCCAAGGATCCCCAAGATAATCGAAACAATCTGCAGTGCACTCATTTGCACGCTCCTTCCAATAAAAAAGAGCCTTCCGGCTCCGTTGTTTGCTTACTTCGGCGAGATCATCTCGCCGCGGAACACTTCGCCGTCCGCGCGCGTCCACGTCATGCCGGGCGGAACGATCCGGTAGAGCGGGATCAGTTCTTCCTGACCCACAAAGAACTCCGTTTCGTAGGCCGTACGACCTTCTCCGGGTTCCGCATGGCACATAAAGTCTTCATCCAGATAGACCGTAACCGTATCCATTACAGGTGCCCCTTTCCGTACAGGTTGTAGACATACGCCAGCGAAGTCACGTGCGAGGAATATTGCCTGCCGACACGCACGTAATGAGCGCCCGATATGCCGGAGGTGTCAAGGCTCACCCACGCATTCGAAGTGCCCAGCCCAACGCCCGCCACAAACGCCAGAGCGGTATACGTCAGAGCAACCGCCACCGTAATACTGGTCGCTTCCGCAGCGGTTTTGAACCCCTGAATGAACAGCGTATCGATGTCGGTCAGGTCGATCGTATTCTGGGTATATCCCCAGCCGGTCGATTTGTTCATGCTTACGACGAAATCCGAGGTTTCCTTAATGACCGACGTTCCGCCGCCGGAATCGTGCCCGTAATCGTACTTCAGCCAGTCTCCGACGCAAGTCGGGATGCTGCCTGCCCGGTATAACCAAACCTTCCCGCCCATGGTGAACAGGAAGGCAATCCTTCTCATGCGTCTCATTGTCCGTCATACCTCACTGCGTACGCGTTCGCGCCGATCTTTTTAAGCGAGAACATCCCGTTCGTCTCGGACAGGATGACCGACGTCACCGCAGATGCATTCCCCATGACGTAGAACGACACGCCGCTCGACGCGGCAATCACCAGCGTGCCGGCCACATGGAGCATGCCCTCGATCTCCGCCGCCCAATCGATTCCCAATGTCGTGTCCGTTGGGATCGTGAGCGTTTTTCCACTGGCCGTGAAAAGAATGAACTTGCCGATATCGCTTACGCTCAGCACATGATCTGCTGAATACGAAACAATCCCCGCGATCGCCTGAGCGGCAAACACCTGCCCATTTGCGTCGAGTACTGGCACGCCGTGATCTCCCAAACTCGCCGGGTCGTGCGTATGCCCGGAAGCCGACGCGCCCATGTTCGT
This sequence comes from Clostridiaceae bacterium, assembly GCA_039683415.1. Classification (GTDB taxonomy): domain Bacteria; phylum Bacillota; class Clostridia; order Christensenellales; family CAG-138; genus UBA7703. Next base: position 168,210 of record JBDKRL010000017.1, on the reverse strand, counting down.
ACGCGCCTGTGCTTTCTGTTCGTCCGTCAAAGACTGTGCGCCGCCATAGAACACGAACTTCGCGGGATCGTCGCCGCCCGGCTCGTGGGTTGCGGCATGGTCGATCACCGCGTCGCCCTGCAGGTCGTTGACAAGCTGCTGCGCTTCGTTCAAAACCTCGGTAAACTGCGCCGTCGCCATGGAGGTATCTACCTCGGTCGTCTCCGTCACGATCCCGCAAACGGAAGCGTCGAACCGCTCGTCCGTGATCATGCCGGAAGTGATCGCCAGCGTACCCGCAGAGACGCTGATCCGCGCCAGCGAGATTTGCCGCAGCGACGCGCTGTTGATCAGCGTCGGAGCGGCCGGCGACACCGCACTGGTTCCTTTGAGAACCTTGATCTCCGGCAGTTGCGTGTAGTTCGGCGTCGACCACTCGACGATCACCCGGTCGATCCGGTTCAGCACGCCGTCCGCGGTTTCGACCGGCAGCTGCAGGAGTGCCGCGCTCGTAGCGAACACGTCGTTCCAGAAGTGGATGCCGTTGCCGTTGCTGTCCGTCAGCCAGCCGCTGCCGTCGGAGACGGTCACCGCCATGGACGGCGTTGCCAGTTGCGCAACCACGAGTTCGCCGGACGCTCCGTACACGCCGCTCGTCCGGCCATGGTGCCAGCGCATGACGTGTTCCGCCCCGATCTCCTCGTTGACGTTGTTGGGATAGCTCTTTATTTCCGCCATGACAGCTTCATCTCCCCTAATACTGTAATCTCCGGTTCGCCGAGCACGATTGAAACCGTCTCGCTCTGCGACTGGATGGTTCGCTTGATTCCGTTAATGATCGCCGTGAACTGCACGCCGAAGCGCTTGGACACGCACCGCACCCGGTCGCCCATCTGGTACTTGACCCCGTACTCGCCGGGATCGACGCGTACCGAAAACCCGAGGCTCCGCACGCGCTTGACAGCTTCCGCCGCGCCCGACGCGTCGAGCCGGGCTTGAAAACTTGTGAGTGCTTCGCCGCTCTCCTGCTTCAGCCGCGTATCGTGCCAGTACTCGTACCGGTCGGCACCGGTCGCCGACCCCACCGTCCGGACGGTAGAAGAGCCATCTGTCAATGTTCCCAGCACGTAGATCACGTTCTTGAACAGGCTCTCGTCATCCTCGATCTTGAGGTCGCGCGCGGTGCCCTGCTCGTCCGAGAAGATCACCGCGTGAGAACCGGTCGTGAGATCCGAGCCCTGATAGAGTTCGAACACGTGCTTCCGCCACGACGTGTCAAAGCGCATGCGCTGGCCCAGCCCCACCGCGTCGAGGATCGGGATGATCTCGTCGAGCAGCTGCCCACCGGAGAGGATGGCGCTGTACGCCCCGGAGAGCGTTTGCAAACCGCTTGTTTCGACGTTCGGTAACCCACGGAGGTTTGCGTTCACCGCACCGTAGATACCGCTCTCAACAGCGGAGATAGAAACAGGTACGCTGATCGCTCGTTTGTTCAACAGCCAGTTCGTCGTGTACCCGTTGATCGTGATCCGGTCCTGTGAGGTGTCCGGAGAAACACGCGTGACCACCATCGCCTGATTGACCTGCGTACGGTACAGGATCGCGCCTTTGACGAGATGCGAGATGTTGTATGGCGTCGGCGGTACGACCAGCGTGAACTTGCCGACGTCGTTGTACCATTCCTCCGTCTGGTAGGAGGAAGCGCGGATCTCGTGGTACGTCGATAAATCCGGGCTGAATGCCACTAGCATGTGAGGATCGCCACCTTTTCGATCGATACGTCAATGCTCGCCACGAGATTCGAAGCCCCGTTATCCGCTTCCGTCTTGATCAGGTTGTCCCCGACCGCCATGGAAGAGAGCGTGCTCTCCAGTTCCAGATCCCCGCGGATATCGCCGTCGATCGTGGAGGTGACGTAGGTTAAGTCGTGCGTGATCTGGATCGTCACCCGCTCGCCTGCCGCCATGGTGCGGTTCAGCTGTAAAAACTGCCCGGTGATCGCGTTGACCAGCCGCGGATTGACCACGGTGCCTTTCGCGTTCAGCGCCGCCGTGAACGGACAGGCGACCTGTCCGCCGTTCTTGATATTAATGAACGCCGTCTCGATCCCCTCACCGAAGCGGTAAGACTGCGAGATGTTCCACGGAAACTTGAAGCGCGGGAGAACGCCGGTCAGGATTGTCTTTGTCGCCTGATCCAGCATCCAGTAAGGATACGGAGCAAGCAACGAAAACTGGAACCCCGGAAACCGCAGCGTGCTGTCGACCACAGGCGTCGAGGTCGGCGTGACGATCCGGTAGTATCTGCCGTTGTGATACAGCTTCCCGCCCACGTCCGGCAGGACGACCGCGAACAGCCTTTCAGCTCTCTGTTCGATCTGCGCTCTGGTTCCGAAGATGTAACCAGTAATGGTCATGGGTACCGACTGCACCACGCGCGACTGCACGGTGGTCCCGATCTGCCCGATGCCCTGTGCCTGGTTGGCACTGACCGGAATCCCGCTGGTGCCGGTGATCGACGTGATCCGGTAACCGTTCGCGGCGCTGAACGCGAGCGCTTCGCCGTTGTCGTTCTGGTAGGTAAAGATATCCCTCATGTGGACACCGCCCATCTGCTGCGTGCGAATGCCGCGTAGGTCGCGTCCGCCGCTTCGACGGCGGTTTCCTTGTCCTTGGCGTAGATGTGGAACACGTACTGCGGCGCGGTGCTTCCTGCTTTTGCAGAAGATGCAGAACCCCCGTTTGTCTCCACGCTCCCGCCGGTATCCGTGAGCGTGCCCTTGATCCTGCTGATCACGTTCGAAGCGGAGGAAAGCGCTTCCCCCAAGCCCTTATCGAGCCCGATTCCGATTCCCTGCGGGATGGTCACGCCCATCTTGATTCCCCACTTGGACGGCGAGTTGTTGTCAAAGCCGTCCTTGCCGGTGAACCAGCCCTTAATAATGTCCACCAGTCCCTTGACCTTCGACTTGAGCCACGCGATCTTGTCTTCAATGCCGTTCCAGATGCCGGTTATCAGATCCTTGCCGACGCTGAAGAAGTCGGACACCTTATCCTTGACCGGCTGGGAGATGTTATCGTTGACGAGCTGCCCGATCGAAAGGAACACCTCCGAGAATTTCGCCGTTATGCCCTCGTACATCTGCGTGATCAGCTCCTTGCCGCTCTCCCAGAGCTTGGGTGCGGATTCGATGAACCCCACCGCGATGTTCAGGACGATCCCCGGAATGCGCGTGAGCAGTTCCGGAATCGCCAGAATCAGCCCTTCCGCGACTGCGAAGATGATCTGCAGCGCCGCGTTGTTCAGCGCAATCACCGTATCCGGCTCGGTCAATACCTGCACGATCTCCATGATCATGCCCACGATCGCCGGAATGAGTTCCGGAATACTCTGCGCAATCCCCTGTGCCAACGCGATTACGATGTCGAGGCCCGTCTCAATGAGCAGCGGCAGGTTCTGAACCAGAAACATGGCCAGCATGGTCACGATCTGGACGACTGCCTGCGAGATTGCTTCCGCGTTCTGCTGCAGGGTCGTAAAGATCCCCGTCATGATCTGGATCGCCGCGGAGACCAGCGTGGGTAAAACTTCCGGCAGGAGCTCGACGATCATGGAAACCACTGAAGTGATCACGTTCGAAACGACGCCGACGAACGCCGGCGCGTTCTGACCCACAGCACTGACCGCGAGTTTGAGCTGTTCCGAGATCGCGTCGGAAATCGTCGTTACGTCCGATTCCTGAAAACCGTCGGCGAGAGCCGTGGTAATGGTCGAGAGGATGTCCGTGACCCCGCCGACGATCCCGCTGACCGCAGGCAGAAAGCTCACCGCGGCCAATCGCCCGGCCGTTTCGAGCCGTGCGTTGACCTGCTGCATCTGGTCGTCGAACCCGCCGAGCGCGGTCACCGCTTCGTCGGAGAGCACCACCCCGGCTGCGTGCGCTTCCGCGGCGTACCGTAACAGCGACTCCGACCCCGCGTCGATCAGCGGCTTCATATCCTGATACGACTTGCCGAAGATATCCTGCGCGGCGATGTCCCGCACGGTAGCGTCCTCGATCCCGCCGAGCGCGTCGATCGTGTCGTAGAACACCTGTTCCGTGGACTTCAGCTGTCCGTTGGTGCCGTAAAGCGATACTTGCATGCCGCCGGCGATGTCGATGTAATCTTTCCCGCCTTTGACGGATTCCCGCATGGCAGAAACCACTTTCCCCATACCCTTGGTCATATCGCCGACTTCCGTGTCGATAAACCGGGCTGCGTACGTCCACTCCTGCAGGGTCTGCGTGGAAACGTCGATCTGCGCGGAGGTCGTGAGCAGTTCATCTGCCCATTGCCCTGCGTTCTTGGTGAGATCGAACACGGCTTTGCCTGCCGCGACCGCCGCCGTGGCGACGGCTCCGACCGCAATTCCGATGCCTTTGAGCGCACCGACGGCGATCGTTCCCGCGCTCTTGGTGAAGCTCTCCCACTTCTGGCCGAAATCGCTTGTTTTCTTCCCGGCATGTTCAAGCGCGTCGGCGTTTTCGCCGAGTTCGTTCTTCGTCGCTGCCAGCGCGGCTTTGGCGTGGTTGAGATTGGTGCGCATCTGCACGTACGCGGCGTCGGTCGGCTTTACCCCCGCTTCGTCCAGGCGCTTGAGCGCGGCTTCTGCGGCTTCGACGGCCTTCTTCTGCTCCGCCATGGCCTTGTTCAGCGTTTCGCTCTTTGCCTTCAGAGCGGCGGTCGACGTTGAATTCTTTCCGAACTCCGCCGTCATGACCGCCGCTTCCGACGCAACCAGGCGCATGCTGTCCTTGATTCCCTTCAGCGCGCTGGCATATTCCTTGTCGCCCTTGACCGCAATGGTCGGGCCGATGTTGTAACCCACAGGGCGTCCCTCCTTTTTACCACGGGAACATCCTGTCGATGTCCGCCTGCGTGGCGTTCTTCGTTCCTTCTCCACCCGACGTTACGCAGGCGTCGAGGAACAGTCCCATGGTGATCTGATCCAGTTCGGCGACGGTGAACCCCATCCGCTTTGCCACCAGCAAATACGTGGGCACATCGATCAGTTCTCCGTCGCCGTCTACTTTTTTGACGTTTGCAAGCTCGCGTTCAACAGCGGTTTCAGCTCGCCGAACACCTCGAAGATCGGGAACGCGTCAAAGTCGTCCAGCCAGTCGTCGAGGTTCGGCGTGACCGCTTCGTCGTAGGCGCGCGCCATGGTGTGCACGATCCCGTAGAGTACCATGGTGTTCCAGTCGCGGTTGAGGCGGTACTGCGTCTCTTCTGCTTTCTTCTTGTCCGCCTTTGTGGCCGTTTCCGAAGATTCCGGTTTCTTTTTCCAGAACTTCGGCTTGGCTTCGACTTGATCCGTGCCGTCTGCCAGTGTCTGCAGATCGACGAACAAGTCACGGCCGGTGGCGTTGTAGTAGCGTACGGGAAGGGACGCCGCCGCTTTGAAGCCGACGTCCCGCCCTGCTATCTGAATGACCTTTTCCATATGCCGTTACGCTCCCGCCACCGGTTCCTGCACGGCCGTGAACCAGTTATTGTAGGTAGTCGTATCCGTGTCGGCTTTGGTGTGGCGCTTGACGAGGTTGTCGCTTGCGCGCGGGCGCGCTGCGAACTTGACCTTGACCGTATCGGGCGTTTTCGCCTTTCCGGTCTTCGCTGCGATCTCCGGACGTGCGGTCACGACGCAGTCATAAAGCGCGATCCTCCGGTTGTGCGCGTCGCCCTGGAACTGCGCAAGTAGCGCAAACTGCGCGTAGACCTGACCGGAATACTCCGCCGCGACCTTTTTACTGTCCTCCGTCACCGCGAGGATGGCGGCTTCGACCGCCGCGGGGATGTAGGCTGTCTCGACCTCACCCTCGTAGCCTTCGCTCTTGTCGATCATGGCGTAATCGGTGTTGTCCGCTTCGAACGGCTCGATATTGCCTTTCGGCGAGAGCGTGAGCGCGGTTGCGCCCGGCCATGCGATCGGCGTACCGTAGGAATAGACTCCGTCCGTGATCGTGACAGGCGCAATCGCCAGCCGGCTCACGCCGTAGCGGTACTTGTTATCCATTGTTTCCTCCTTAACCCCGGCCGAATACGGCCAGCGTAGTATGGTGTTTCTGTGTTTCCTGTTCGTACTCAACGTAGCGGCTCTCCAGCACAACGATCCCCGCTGCTTTAAGTAAAGATTTGGCCGATGTGATCGTGGTTCTGTAATTACCAGCGAGATAGAACTCGATGTTCACGTGCTCGTCCACGAACAGGTCGTCGTTGTCCGCTTCGAATCCCCGCTCGACGTCCGGGACGAGCACGTAATGGTCCACGGATGGATTCACCGTGCAGATCCCGACTCCGTGCTTGAGCTTGAGCGGGGATAGCGCGGCGTCGATCGTTTCAAGTACCGGCAAGTTTACCAGCCTCCTCGTCGTAGATTCGCTGCATCTCAGACACACACTCCGACTCAACGGCAGCGCACGCGGCGTTCAGCCATGGCCGGGCAGGCTGGGCGTGTTTGCCACTCCTGCCGTGCTCGTAGACGTTGATCGCAAGAGCAGCCGGTGTGCCTTCCTTCGTCTTTCCCCGGAACTGCACCTGCGCAAACCAGCCGTACTGATTCTTTCGTGCCGCTTTCATCTTGACAAAGCGGGCGAACGTCGCGTTCGCGCCCTTGATCTTGGCGTAGAGAATCCGCAATCCCGCGCTAACCATCTCCTTTTGGACACGATCCGCGTCGTCGCCGAGTTTACTCAGCATCTGTTCGTACGCGTCAAACCCCTCAAACTTTACCGTTGCCATGTGCTCACCCGCCGATCCGGCTGCAAGTCAGCTCGACGGAGTCGAACCCCGTCTTGAAATCCCGCACGATCCGGTACTCCACATCACCGTTTGCCGCGTGGTGCACGAGCTTCTGGTGTCCGTCGAAGTCGATCGGGGACACGTCGAACACCGCGTCGGCTTTTCGGCCGGCAGCGCTTGCTTCGTAGAACTCGCTGCGCACGACGCTCTTCAGTTCTGCCCAGCATGATACGCTCGAAACCGGCGACTCCTCCTGGAACGTGCCGTCCGTGACGATCGTTTTCACCATCGTGATCCATTCAGTCCGCATCTAGTCCATCTCCTTGCTGTTGCAGTGGTTTGTTCCGCGTTTTGTGGTCGCTTTTCTCTGTACAGAAAGCAACTCCCTTCGCCTAAAAATAGACTTCGCGTGGTTGCTATTCCGTGTCCAGCGGTTTTCGTTCCTGCAGCCAGCGTTCCCGGATGGCGAGCGTGAGCCACAGCGGTCGTTTCCCTGCCTTGTCGCGGCTGGACAGGAGTTCGGTGGCGAGGTTCGCCACGAGCATGCTGTCGTCCACCGTGTCCTGCAACGTGATGCCCTTTTTGGTTAGCTCCGCGACCGCCGCTTCGAGCGCTTTCGTCCAGTAGGCTGTCAAAGGTTCGGGCGTGGCGACGCCCGCCCGGTCCATACGCCCCATGAGCAATGCAAGCGCTGTCGATTGGTCGTACGCCATGCCCTTCCCCTCCCTCGTTTTTGTTATTTGTTTCTTATACCCTTTTTAAAAGACTATGCTGCGCAGAAAGAGAAACTGTGGTTGCTTTCTTACACCGCCAGGTTAAGGATTCAACTACAGCTCTCCCCTGCGTTCGTTACGCCTTCGGTACCGCGACGGCCTTGCCAGCCTTGATCACACGGCCGGCTGCGTCGAGTTCGACGACCGTGACCGTCTTGCCAGCAGCGCAGGTAACCTGCGTGGTACCGGAAACCAGTGCGGTGTAACCAACCACCTTGTCGCCGGTAGCGACGCGGTAGTCCCCGATCCGGAACTTGAGGGTCGTACCCTCCGCTTCGGTGCCGGTCACTGTGAGCACGGTGTCGCCGGACAGAGTACCTACCGCGGCGGTTACGCCGAGCACGCCGAGATCCGTGTTGGCGTAGTCGTTCGGGAACGTGGCGGACGTTGCGGCGTCGGAGTTGTCGTAGCTGACCAGCACGAACGCTTCGCCGATCACCGGCTTGCCGTCGTAACGGGCATACCCCTTGAACACGGTCTGGTTTTCGAGGAACTTCACGTGCTCGGACGATTCGATCTTCTGGCCTTCGCGCTCGGAGAGCAGGTACAGGGAACCGAACCCGCCCGCAATCTCGTAATCGCCGAGCAGTTCGCACTCCTCCACCGTTCCGCCGATCACCGGCAGCGTGTTGTCACCGGCGGTGAGCAGCGCCGCCGGGATGAACGCCAGCGCTTTTGCCTTGATATCCATGTGCGTGGCGCGGTTCATGACCCAGAACGCGCGGCCATCCGAGTAGAGCGGGTTCGCCACGCCCAGCGCCTTGATCAGCGCAATGAAGAAGGCAGCGCCGGTGCTCTCGGAGATATTGATCTTCTGGATGTGGGTTTCATGCAGGTCCGTCCACGCGCGCGCGTTGGCCTCCCAGTCGGAGGGCTTCGCGGTCTGCTTGAGGCGGGTCACAATACCCAGCGGCATCTTGGTGCCGGTGCCGAACAAGATCGCGCGGTCGAGGCCGAGGCCGATCGCCTTACCGAGCGCGTCCATGATCTCCATTCCGAGGTTCATGTCGCTGTCTTCGAGGTATGCGTTGGAGATCGGGATCCAGCCGCCGATCAGGTAGCCGTCCACCTCGATCTGGTTGAGCGAGAGCTCCAGCTCGTTGAGCGTGCCGACCGCTTCCGTCCACACGGCTTCGGGGATCGCGCCCATGATGTTCTGGCGCGCCTTGCCCTTGACGTGCTTGACGGTGATGTACTTGACCAGCTTCGAAAACTGCGTCATATTGTCCCGCAGCACGCCCAGCATGACGTCCGGAATGGTCAGCGTGGTGTTGTTGACCCCGCGGGTATTACAGCTGGAGCGGATCTGGCCTAAGAAGGTCTTGATCTCTTCCTGCGCGAAGAACGCCGAGCGCTGCTCGTGGTCCATGTTGAAGAACTTCGTCCTGTTTTCCATGACAGGTTCCTTTCTGCTCCGTTGTTCCGGGAGCGCGGGAGTAGTGGTATCTTTCGGAGGCGCGCTGCGCTCGTCAAGCTGCTGCACATCGGTTTCGAGGCCGGCGACAATCGAATCGAGCCGGGTCTGCTCTGCGTCGTGATCCGCGAGCTCCTTGTCGAGTACCGCCTGCTCCGTTTCGATTGCGGCGGCTTCCGTCTCCACGGTGTCGCGTTCCTCTTTGGTGGAGTCCGCGGTGAGTTCGTTCAGCGCCGCTTCCGCGGCCTGTTCGCGCGTCTGCAAAGCGGTTCTCCGTTCATCCAGCGCAGAGCGCTTACTCCGGTGCTGGGTTGCTTCGGCCTGAGCCGCTTCGAGTTTTTTACGCAGCACGAGCTGTTTTAATGCCATTGATGCATCCTCTCTTTCATCCTCTTTTTCCAACAGTCGAACGACTGCGCCATGCGGTAGGAGCGTGCCACCGCCTCCGTCTTTTCGTAGGCCGGGAACGTGACGATGGAGCCCTCGTAGAGCTTGACCTCCAGAATCGTCCAGTGCTGGGTTCCGTCGGGGTTTAATGTGTAGTCCTCCCGCAAGATGTCGAAACCCACGGAGCACTGCGTCACGTCTCCCCTCTGCACGCGGGCGTAGAGGTTCAGCGCGTCCTGATCCTTTTCGTTGATCTCGACCACTCCCTTGAGACCGTAGCTGTCGATCGAGAGCGCGAGCGTGCCGGATTTCGTCCTGCCCAGCACCTTCGACGGTTCGTGGTCGACCAAACAGCGCACGTCGCCGTGAATTGTGCCGTCGAACGCGTGAGAATCGAAGCTCTCGGTGGCTCCCGGCCAGATCTCGTACGTGTCGCCGAACACCGCAAAGTACGCTTCGATCGAGCGCTTGCCGTCCGCTTCCACCGCTCTGAATTGAGCGGGTTGAAAGCTCCGGATCTGGCGTTCGTCGCTGCGGACAAGACTCTTCGAATCATCCATCCGCCTTGTCTCCTTTCTTGCCGGACTGTTCCAGCTTCTTTTGTTCGCCGATCTTGGCGTAGGGGATGTAGTTCTCCAGAATCGCGAGTTCGGAGAGTCCATCCCTGGGGTCGTATCCCAGCGCGTCGCGGGCTTCGTTCCTGTCGATGATGGCTCGGTCCACCAGATTGCAGTTCACTTCGCCCAGTTCCGTGATGGAATACGCATACAGCGAGCGGGGATTGAACCGGAAGTACCAGTTCGGGGAGACGAGCAGCTTGCGCGTCAGCTCCTGTTCGATCGCGCGCGCTATCGGTAGCACGACGATGCGAATGAAGGCGTTGAACTCATCCTGGTCGAACTTTCCCACGCCCACTAAAAAAGGCGGCACGCCGATAATCGCTGCTGCCGTCCTCTTGTCTAAATTAATGCTGTCGATGATCGCCAGATCGTTCAGGTTCAGCGGAGCGACCTTTTCGATCTCGAACGCCTCCGCCGGGATGAACCACGGCTGCCCGTGTTCGGAACTGCTCAGGTACTGCTCCGAGAGCTTTCTGCGCCCCTCCACCGAAGAGAACTCCTCCGTCAGCCCGTCCACCTTCACGATGATCGATGGAGCCGGACTCTCCATGAGCGCGGCTGCGGTGGTCCGCGCACGCGCGAGCTGTTTTGCCACGCTCTTGAGCAAGACTGCATGCCCCAGACCACGCCACGGATGTTCCGGATCAGGGTTCAGGACGAAGTGCAGCACCTCATCGTGCTCGAACGGCTTCCCGCGGATCAGGAGCGAGTATCCGTATTCCTTGTCAATGAAGCTGTACTTGCTCCGTGGAACCGGTTCGATGTCGTCGAGGAGGTTGCGCTCGTAGTGCGGTACGTGGACGCTGTTACCGGTGAGGATCATGTCCTTGACGATCGTCTCAATCCACGCCTTGCGGGTGATGAACTTGCACGGTGTGATGTCTATTTTGCGGGACAGCTCGTTCTTGATCCGCTTGTCGCCGTCTCGCGCGTTCTCCATGAGGTGGATGGTCATGGAACTGACGAGGTCCGCCACGCGCTGGATCGCGGTCTGGATCTCCGGGTTCTCGCTTAAGGGTGTATACCCTGACAGCAATCCGTACGTCTCCGGCGAGCACAGCCAGGCAAGGCCGCTGGTGGTTGTTCTCTGTTCGGTCGGCGCGCGGGCATTCCGCGCTTTCTTTTTTGCCATATCTTATTCTTCCTCCAGCCACTTCTGGGCTTTCCGGCTGCGTTCCAAACACTCCAGCATCCGGACGCACGCAAATACCGACGCGTCGAACACGTCGATTCTCTGCTCCGGTTCGATCTTGTCGTACTGGATCATGTCGTCGGTCTTTTCGATCGCGTGCACGTTCTGCACGCAGTACTCGAACGGAGCCGCGTGACAGTAGTACAACAGCCCATTCTTGGCCTTGACCTCAATGTGCCGGAAGCCTTCCGACTTTTTGTAGTAGTACTGCGGCTGGTCGACGACCTTGAAACCCGCCGACTTCATCCCGATGAAGTATTCGCGGCAGAACTTCCGGTCGTGGCCGATCTCCGCGATGGAGAAGCCGGCAGAACGCATCTGCTTGAACCAGTTGACAACCTCGGCGTGGTTGACGGTCGGGCTGTTGCTCATGGTAAGCCACCCGTCGTCCTTCCAGCCGAAGAGCGGGATGTTGTCCTCGTCCGCTTTCTTGTACGCGGCGGTGACCGGAAACCAGCAGTGCGAAATCACGATATCCACGTCGCCGTACGTGCCGTACAGCGCTGCCGTGGTCAAATCGTGCAATCGCGAGAGGTCCGCGCCTCCGTACCACTTGATCGGGAGCCTGGACAGCTGTTCGATCGTCCAGCCGTACTTCGAATCGCTCCGCCGGAACTCCTCCACGTCGAAGTACGCCTTCATGGCGGAGGTGAAGATGTTCAACCGCTTGGCTAAGAAGTCCTTTCGCTGCTGCGGGTCGTTCTGCGCCTGGATCGCATCGTCCATGATCTCCACAGGCCGGATGGAGATGCCGTAGTTCGGGTTTGCCTTTTCGTGTTCCGCCGCGCTCGTGTAATCCACGTCGCCGGAATCGTCCTCGTCCGCTTTGCAGATGAAGATAAACAGCTGCTCGTCCGGACAGGTTCGGTTCAGCACCCGCCGGCAGTACTGCAGACGCTGATAGCAGAACCCCGTCGGGTTGTCGCCGGCCGTCGTGATTCCGATGCAGAGCCGGTTACTGTACGCTTTCCCCGATTCCTTGATGACGTTGTACTGCTTGGCGCTCTTGTAGGCGTGGAGCTCGTCGCAGATCTGGATGTTCGCCACCAGCGAGTCCTGCTTGTCGGGGTTTGCAGCGAGCGCTTCGATCCTGAGCGAGCCTGTGACTTTTCCGCGGTCAAAGAACATCCGCTCGATCGAGTGCTCAGCGTTGTTGTCGAGCACCCGGAATTCCCGGAGTTCCCCCATCTGGTCGAGGTTGAACAGGATGTGGTCAAACGCCTGTCTGGCCTGCTTCAGCGCCGCGCCCACGATGTAGATGCGGGAACCGCTCCGCCGTTCGAGGAACGCGAGAGCAAGCGCCAGCGCCGCGGCGAACGGGGTCTTCCCGTTCTTCCGGGCAATAAAAAGGAACGCCTCCTTGAAGCGGCGTTCCTTCGTACCCTTGAGCCGGAAACCCAGCAAATTGTAGACGATGAACTTCTCCCACGGTTCGAGAAGGAGCGGTTTGCCAAGTAGCGGTTCGCCGAGGATGGATTCGCCTTCCTTGTGCGACACGCATGTTTCGATGAAGCGGATCACGAACTCCGGGTCTTTGCAGTCGAACTCGTAGTCCGGGTTGTCCAGATCGCGAAAGAACCGCTCGCACTCCTGACGCTTCTCCCGGCAGGCGATCTTTTTGCCGTCCGTAATGCTCCGGGCGTAGTCCAATACGACGTCGTAGTTACTCGGCTTCATCTAAAAACTGTCCGAGCCGCGACGGCGGTCTATTGTCGCTGGGCGGCCGTCTCATGTTGGGGTCGGTTTGTCCTAAGTACTGTTTCCCCAGCCAGATCGCCATGCTGGGGTTCCGCTCGGCGAGCTTGAACTGCGTCCGTAACAGCGAGGCTTTGCCGAACGCCTGAAACCGCACCTGCGCCTCTTCGAACGTACCCTTGTATTTCTCCTTCACTAGCCGGTCAAGCGTCTTTTCCGAAACGTCCATGACGGCGCAAATATCCGCCTTTGAACACTGGATTTTACAGAGGGCTTCGAACTGCTCAAAGTCCCTGTTTGTCCACGTTTTTTGGGGTCTGGCCATGTCGTTTCACCTGCGCCTTTCCGGGGGGTTTTTCCCTATACCCCCCTTTTATTTTCGCGCACACTTGGAAGAGGCTAAGGCCCCTGGTCGTCGAGCCTGCGTCCGCGTTCGCCTTGACCGGGGGGGATCAATGCCTGCCGCCCTTCTCAGGGTGACGTTTACTGTGGCATCCGTTACAGAGTGCTATCCCGTTGCTCAAGCTGTACGCAAGGTCAGGGCGCTCCGTGATTGGTTGTATGTGGTGTGCCACCTCTGCCGGTACGTTCCTTCCGTAGCGCTTGCAGTCCTGGCACAGGTACTTATCCCTCCGCAGCACCGCTTCCGACCAACGCCTGTGCTTCTGTGTGTTGTACTTTGGGTTCAGCGACATACCTTGTGCCTTCCTTTGCGATTGATAAAAACATGCCTGCGTGGTAAGCTGTTCCTGTTAATTACGCGTAACCAAATCTTATATTGGCGAGGTAACTGCATATGGTAAAAACCGTGTTCATTGGTGAAAGCTTTCTTTCTTCGGGTGATCTATCGCAGTTATATTATTTCTTTTATGGAGCCAACCGCATAACCGCCACCTTATGGCAGGTAAACTTCAGATGCTCGATTCCTTTTTGCCTCAATCTTGAAGCCGGCAATACGTTGCGCATTCCGAAGTCCCTCATCTTCATACAGAAAGATGGTTCTGTCGGTTTACGTAGCGACTATGTGGATAATTGGAAAGGTCACTGCGAGGTAGCATCTATTAAGATCGTCGATATCGGGCAGGATTTCCTAACCGTGGAATATGAACTAGCCAAATAATCTAGTTCCTTGGTCAATCACGCACCAGCACCGCCGTTTCGCCGGTGAACTTCTCCCACCGGTCGATGATCACGTCCACGTACCTTGGGTCGTACTCGGCCATGTAGCATGTGCGTCCGTTCTGTTCCGCTGCCATGATGCTGGTGCCCGAGCCGCCGAATAGGTCGAGCACGATATCTCCGCCCTTGGTGTTGTTCTGCATCTGGTAATCGAACAGCGGGATCGGTTTCATGGTCGGGTGCTCTTTGCTGCGCGTCGGCCGGTCGAACTCCAGTATGGTTGTTTGCTTCCGGTCGCTTGCCCACAGGTGGCCTGCGCCGTCCTTCCAGCCGTAGAGACAAGGCTCGTGCTTCCACTGATAGTCCTGCCTCCCCATGACCATGCTGTTCTTCACCCAGATCAGGCACTGCCTTACGGTGAGCCCTGCTTCCTGAGCAGCAGAGCGGAAGATATAGCCGTTCGAGTCCGCGTGCCACACGTAGAACACCGCACCCGGTTTCATGTGCTCCTGCGCGTTTGCAAACGCCTTGACGAGGAAATCGTGGAACGACTCGTCCGACTGGCTGTCGTTCTCGATCGTCAGCTCGTCCTTCGTCTTGCCCTTGTAGTCCACGTTGTACGGAGGATCCGTCAGGAGCATATCAGCTAATGCGCCATCCATGAGGAGCGCAACGTGCTCCGGGTTCGTGCTGTCGCCGCACATGAGCCGGTGACGGCCAAGCTGATACACTTGACCGACCTTGCTCTTTGCCACCTTCGGCAGTTCCGGTTCGTAGCCGTCGTCCACGGCTTCCTGTTCCGGTTCCGGCAAGTCAAAGCCGGTGACCGTTACGTCGAAGCCGAGGTCGTCGAGGAACTTCAGCTCTTTACTCAGCAGCGCGCTGTCCCACGTACCATGCTCGGCCAGCCGGTTGTCCGCGAGCATGTACGCCCGGCGCTGTGCTTCCGTCAGGTGTTCGACGTACACACACGGCACCGCGGTCATACCTTCCGCGATTGCGGCCGATAGCCTGCCATGGCCGGCGATGACCTTCTTATCCTTGTCGATCAGGAGCGGGTTAACGAAACCGAACTCCCGCAGCGAGCGGCGAAGCTCCTTGATCTGCTCGTCGCTGTGCTTCCTTGCGTTGCGGGCGTCCGGCGTGATCTCCACAACCGGCACGATCTCGAATTTATCGGTAATCTGCATGTGACCTCCAAAACGAAAAATGACGCCCGATGGCATCAGAAGAAAAAAGAGACCATGAAGGTCTCTTCAGTAGTTCATGATACTATTTTAACATAGAGAATCCGGCCATATTAGGTCTTTATTTCTATATTTAGTTGATCACGCAAGGAATACCATGCTCGTTCGCATATTGGCTGGCATATGAACCTTCAGTAGTATATATTGTAATAAGACCGTAGTCCAAATCGTATAAAACATTTCCAAAAGCATTTATACCGATGTTTGTAACACTAGCGGGTATAATAATTTTGCTTGATTGCAAGCACCTATGAAACGCATAATCTCCTATATTCTGAACCCCGCTCTCGATTGTGATGGTTGTAAGATTTTCACACCAAGCAAACATATATTGGCCAATAAACTTCACGCTGCCAGGTACGAAAATTTCATTTATTCCGCTTTGGCTGAAGGCCATTGGCCCAATATAGTTGATACTCTTCGGTAAAACAACATTCTTTATCAAATAACAACCGCGGAATGCTTCGGAGCCAATATGGGTTATTCTTTCCGGAATTTCAATTCCTGTTAACTCATCGCAACTTCTGAATGCACGATCGCCAATGCTCACAAGATCATCTGGCAATTTAACAGTTTTTAGGCCACTATAACTAAATACATCATTGCCTATATACTCAACCGAGTCTGGGATGGAAATGTTCGTTAGCAGTGGACAATTGTAAAATGCAGCATTACCTACACTAGATATACCCTCAGGCAATGTTACTTCAGTTAACTTATCACAGGATGAAAAAATGCCATTTCCAAGGAAGTGAATCGTTTGGGGAATATCTATATTCGCAATTGCGGTGCCACTAAAAGCGTAATCACCAATACTCGTAACACATTTGGGGATGTTTATTTCGGACAATGCTGAACATTGCCTAAACATTCCTTCCGTGATCTCACTGAACGTTTCGTTAAGCGTAACACTTCTAAGGTTTCGGCAATAACGGAAAACATTTTTCCCTATCTCCTTTACACTGCTAGGGATAACGATGTTCCGTATATCTGTCGCTTCAAATGCCATATCCCCTATGCTGGTTACGCTGTCAGGTATAGTAATGCCGTCAACCAATTCTCCATTCCATGAAAAAGCTTTCACCCCAATCCTTTTTACAGTGTTTGGTATCTCATAAGGTATTGGTCTTCCATTATACGCGATCAATATCGAACCGTCTGTCGTAAGCAGAGCGTTATTTTCCATTTTGTAACTTTGATTCTCGCTTGATACTTCAATTGAGCTTACACTGTTGTCGGAAAATGCTCCTTCTTCAATGTTCGTAACACTTGCTGGAATAACAACCTTTGTGTTATAGCACAAGTTAAACGCTTCACGTGCAATTGTTGTCACTCCATCTGGGACAGTATAAGTATTACGGTTTTCATCATAATAATAAGCATAAAGGACTGTTCCGTCTTTGCTTAAAAGCGCTCCATCTTGCATTTTATAATAAGCGTTTGAAGGCGATATTTTTATGTCGACAGAAGCAAAATGTTGCGTAAACGCATTTGCTCCTATATACGATACACTGCTTGGAATCGATACACTCTCAAGCACATTACCCCAGTTATTGTAATAAAATGCTTCCTCGCCAATATAGGTTACGCCTTCTGGTATAGTTAGTTTTTTCAAATCACATTTTGAAAATGCGCCTACACCCATATAACTGAGATTCTTCGATAATGTTAAATTTTCCACATAGGAAAATGCTTCTTCTCCGACACTCGTTACACTATTTGGCAGTACAAAATCTGTTATCGTGTGATAGCCAGACGCAAAGGCACGATCACCTATTGTTGTCACTGTATTCGGTAAAGTTGATATATGTAATTCAGTTTCACTGAACGCCTCGTCTCCGATCTCAACCACAGGATACCCGCCGAGCGTGTTAGGTATACTTTCATAAAGCGGACTGTCACAGTACTTTACTATGGTTGCGCCTCCATTTTGAATGTAGTATTCATAATTTCCTTCAATAAAGTGTTCCGGTTCCGGCGTCGGTGTCGGTGTCGGTTCGGGTGTCGACGTCGGTTCGGGCGTCGGCTTTGACGTTGGACTAGGTGTGATTGTCGGCATAGCTGTCGACGTCGGTTCTGTCGTGTTAGCAAGCACAATAACGTCGTCTGATGTGCAAGCAACCAAGAGGAAAATGGCAGAGATAACGGCAATCACCAAAGCAGCAACGAAAATTCGAGTTCTGTTTTTCATGTGTATCTCCAATCTAGATGAAATCTAGTTGTTCAATGTGTTTTGCCGAAGAATCAATACGTTAGATTTGTTCATGAAGGACAGAAATTTTGCTTGTAAAATGTTTGGCTGATTACGTCTTTTAATGGTATTATAGTATGAATTTTTGAAAACTACAATCGAATATCGCATAGTTTTCTACAGTATCGTTCGCAATAGTTCATTATCTTTGAAACTCGCGTCCAACTCATTCCTTCTAGATACCGCAACCTTAAAACCTTCTCCTGATTCTCTGGCAGTTTCGCTAACTCCGCATCCACGACCACTAGATGCTTCTCCAGCGCAATCATCTCCCCGGTGAGTTCACGCTCCAGCTCGTCCAGTTCCGCGGTATACTCCGCCAGACGGTCGCGTGTCGGGTCGCTCCTGCCGCACTCACCAAGCTGACGCTGGTTATACTCCGCGCGCGAACGCAACCGTTCGATTCGCTCTTCGAGGGCGGCGACACGCAGTTTCTGACGGCGTACGTTTTTAAGATCATCTATCGTCATAGTTGGGCTCCTTTTCGATGAAAAGCCTTCGTGTTTACACTTCTCGCGTTATCGTATATACTTGTACTCGCAGGAAGCTTAATACCGACTTCTTCGGAAGCACCCGCGGACCTGAGCTTCGGCGGGGCGAACTGCACAAGCGTCTGATCATCAGGCGCTTTTTTCATGCGCTAATTCACCCTCCACGCTTCCCCGCCGATCTCGCTGTAGAACACCGCCTCGTCGTTGTCGAAACCCATGTACAGTAGCGTCGAGGGGAAGATATAGCCCGTGTATTCCTTGGTCATGATGTAGGTCATCTGCGCGTTCAGGCCTAGCTCTGCGAGTGCCGCATTCTCGTCCGTCAGCGGCGCATCCGGATCGTAGAATCCGAACTCCCCTGCCTGCTCCACGATGCCGGTGATGTCCCGCGCGAACAGGTACTCGCCGTCCTTGCGCTGCGTGTCGCAGAACAGCCGGTTGATCACAAGGAACGCAAACGCGAGCTTTTCCTTGGCCGTGTTCAGTCCGTACATGCCCCGCGCGACCGTCTCGATATAGCTCTGCCCGATACTGTAGTTGTAGACCACCGCCTGCGGTCGCGGCACCCTGTCAGGCGTCGGCGCAGGTTCGGCCTGGATCACGATCGTTACTAGCGTTTCTGGCGTGGCTGTCGGCCGTGGCGCTTCCTCCGCCATGGCGGCGGTGTGATAGGCCAGCAGGCCGTATCCCGCCGCCATAACCGTGAGTGCTATTAAGGCGAGTGTTCGTTTCAAACCGTGTTTCATGGTGTGCTCTTCTCCTGTGTTCCCCGCAGATACGCCGTGATTACTAGTTTCGCTTCTTTGTGCTTCATTATCCTGCTCCTTTCGCCGTCCGGAAGTCCTCGAACGTCCGTATCCCTCGCGCGTTCCAGTCTGTAATCAGCGAGAACAGGTACGCCACCGGATCCCGTGCGCTGCTCGTATGGGTGAGCAGCACCGCTTTACGTACCAGTGGGATCTCAAACGTCAGCATCTGCTTGGCCAGCGTCAGTACATCCGCCCAGACAAGTTCCTTGCCTGGATACAGGTCCCGGTACAATCCGTCGATCTCGTGCGCACGCGCGCTGAGTGAGCAAGTATTGCAATCATTAACATCATCGGATTGGATTGGATTACGGACGCATTTGCATGCATTTGATTTCAGATGAATGCAAGTGATGTTTTCCACATTGTCCACACCGTTTGGAGCCGGGTACCTGCTCTTTTTTGCGCGAATGGTTTGGTGCTTTTGCCACGATGTAAGCTGCAGGTACTGCCGTCCTTCTACTGAGTAGAGCAGGACTATACCTAGAGTCGACATCGCCTTCAGCGCCTCCTCAATCGTTGCCTCCGTGGTTCCTTCGAGCGGGTACATCTGACCCTTCAGGATGCTTGGGCGTGCGTCGTATCGTCCGTAATCGTCAACCGTCACGATCAGCCGGATGAAGAAGTCCCTCTGGAACAGCGTGAGCGCTTTGTAATCGTCGCTGCGGCAGATGCTGTCCTTGATGATTCTGTTCGGCATATCCTTGCCTCAGAACGGGATATCGTCGTTCGAAATATCCGAGAACCCTGCCATGTCCTGCGGAGCGCTGTTCTCCTGTGCGTTCTGCTTCGGAGAGAGGAACTCGATCTCGTCGGCCTGTACGTCCAGCGACATGCGCGTCGAGCCGTCCTTGGCGTCATAGAGCCGCGCCTGCAGCTCGCCGACCACTGCGACTTTTCTTCCCTTGGCAAGGTATCGTGCGCAGGTGTCGCCCAGTTGCCGCCATGCCGTGATCCGGAAGAAGTCCGTGGGGCGTTCGCCGCTCTTGTCCTCGTGCCGGCGTTTGACCGCGATCGTGAAGGCGCATACCGTAATGCCGCTTGGCGTACTCCGCACCTCTGGGTCGTTGGTCAAGTTTCCAATAAGCGTCAGTTTGTTCATGTGGTCTATCCTTCTTTCTGCTGCGCACCCAATTCTGGACACACAGCTTTTCTTACAAATAATTCTTTCCAAAGATCCGGATGAAGCTCAGTTCCGGGTATTTCCGTTCAAACGCTTCCTGCCCGGCACGTTCGAGTGCTCGTCTCGCCGCCTGGTTGAAGTGCACGCCGTCTGGAGGTTCGTTATGCTCATCGTGGGTGAGCCATACCTTGAGGCCGTAGCGTTCGGAGAGCTTCCGTCTGCCTTGTCCGTAGAAGATGTGGTGCTCTTCGAGGCTGTCCGTCCGTCCGGAAAGGTACGATTCCTGTTCGGTCTGCATTATGCTTTTCGCCATTGGTGCATCAGCCTTTCCAGTTCAGCCGGAGGAAGCGTCTCAATGCCGAGTTCCTTTGCGTCCTGTACCAACACGTCGATCAAAATGGACATCTGCTCTGCGTCATACTTCGACGAACCTTTGTAAAGTCTGACGTTCCTGCAGCCGGCAATCTTGCTTTCGAACACGTCCGCGATCCAACCGTCTCCATGCGACTGCCAATCGCTGACAAGCGTTTCAACCGCTTCTTCGATCGCGCATACTGTGGTGCTGTTGCCGCCGATTTCTCGAATCTCCTGCCGGTAGACGTCAATCTTCTTTTGCCTAGTCGCCGCGGCGATCTTGTCGATCAGCACCCATGCATATGCGTTCGCGTCCAGCGACCGTTTCTTAGTCCATTTCGCCAGTTCGGCGGATGCAGGCTTTCCGCCCAGGTTGTCGATGAACCGCCGGAGCATCTCTATCTGATCTGCACCCACATCCGCCTCGAAGCGCGCGGCGTCGCGGGAAACCCGAAAGACGCGCATGTTGGAGAACTTGGCTCTCGTCATACCGTTTTGAGCTTGTTGATCGCGAGCTTTACTTCGCTCAGCTGCGCAAGGCTCATATCGTCGAATTTTACGAATACCTGCATGCGGTTTTCGATGTAAGCCTCCGCTCTCATCCGCGTCGCCGGTTCATCCAGCCCTTTGAGTGCACCGAGCTTGATGATCTGCAATCTCAGCAATGCGGTCTTTGCCGTGTCGTCCTTCGGTTCGTCGTCCTTCTGGCCCTTCGGGTACGTAAATACCGCTCTTCCGGACTTCTCTTCGACGATCACGAGCCTGCTGATCCTGCGCTTGTCGTCATACTCGATGTCCTTTACGGAGAATGCCGGGAAACCGGAGAGCTTGTATTTGCCGTCCTTGTCCTGTTCGGTCTGTGTAAAGAGGAAGATGAACGGAGCCGTATACAGTTCGCGCCCGATGCCCCAGCGGAACCCCGCGCGCTTGAATGCGTCGGAGGCTTCACCTTTCTTTTCATTGCCATCGTCGTCGGCGCGAGATTCGATCCCGCAGTCCCACTTCGTCACGCCGTCGATCGTGATCCCGCAAAAGAGGTTGCCCTTGATCTCCCTGTAGTCGCACGACCACCGATCCGCACCGATGATTTCGTCCAGTATGTCCATATCCGTTCTGGCCGTTTTGTAGAGCAGCGCAACCGCGCCTTTCTCGCTCACCTGCTTGACGCGGACTTCGATCTCGTCTGCGTTCAGTGTTCGGAAAACGTTCATCTCTTCACACCTCCACGATGAACTTCGGCGGTACCGTTTCGACGGATACGCCTTCGACGATCTCTCCGGTTTCCGTATCCACTGCCTTGCCGTCGATGATGTCAAGCCGTTTCTTTAGCTCGCCCCACTGCAGGTCGGGTTTGTGTGCGACGAATGCCGGGAACGCGGCCATGAGCGCTTCGGTATCCGGCACCATGCGCTGGGAAGCAAGCTTCAGCTTGAGCTTCCCGGTCGGCAGGCGGTAAGTCTCCTGCGTCTTGGTTATGCTGTGCTCGACCGATTCAAAATAGCGCTGCAGCATGCCATCCAACACGGCGAGCTCGTCCGCTGCCCGATCGACTTCGGTCTTAATCACCGCCTTGTAGGACTCTATGATCTCCATGCTCGTTTCTACGATCCTGTCGCGCTCAGCGGCGCGCTCACGGATTTTCCGTAGCGCCCATTCTGCCTTTACATCGTTATCGATCACAAATGCTTCTTCCATGGCTTAGCCTTCCTCGGCCGTAAACGGCACTTCGTCCTTGGCAACCTCCGCGGCCATCTTGTCCCTTGCCTTGAGCGCGGCCTTTGCGTTCTTCAGCTCCGATTCCGCGAACGTCAGGTCGCTGCGGAGCTTTGCGTTTTCCGCTTTGAGCTTGTCCATCTCCGCTTTGAGCGTGTCGATATCCACGCCCCTGCGCATGGAGGTTTCCAAGTACAAATCCCTGCTTGCCAGAGCGTCCACGAGCATGGCGGACGTTGTCGCCAGTGCCTTTGCCAGATTGTTTTCCTGCTGCATTGTGTTTTTCTTCCTCCTGTGATATGCTCGTCTTGTGTTTTGATCCGTCCCCCTGGGACGAGGCCGTTTCCTGTGTCAGCGGGAACCGGCCGTTTCTTTTTCTATCGGGATCTGCAGCATGCCGCAGTTCTCGAAGAACCAGTGAAATGCCATGAGCACGAAGTCCTGCAGATGTTCGATGCCATATTGCTCCATGGCCGTTTGCAAACACCCTTCCTCCGCGTCGTCGAGACGGAAGGTGTGTTTGTTCATCCGCTTCCGGTTCTCCTTTTCACGGCGTTTCATTGACTCACGCGGGAACGCTCTTCGCAGGATTCGTTCTGCCCTTGGGATACGCATGATCCCGTACTTACCCGGATTCTTGACTTTGGAGTGTAAGGGCTGGTCATATCCGGAAAACTCTTCCTGCAGAACCCGTACGATTTCTTTGTCCGGGACCTTGTCCTGCTCGCAGTCGCAGCGCTCCTCCGGGTCGAGGAATGCCTCGCAATTTTCACATTGCCGCATTGGTTTCACCTCCTTTCGTTTGCTAGTTCTGGTTGAATCTTCTTCTTGAAACTGATAATGTATTTGTAGGGTTTTGCTTGCGGACAAGGTATCTACCCTTTGGGTAACGAGGCCGGATTCTTCCGTTCCTCCCTCGATGGCAAGCGGACCCTATTTTTTATGCGTTGAGTTGACTGCCCTTCATAAATCGCTAGATATGCCATTTCGGTTTACCTGCTTTTCGCTCGGCTGTTGCGCTGTTTGCCCACTCCGCGGCGGAGCGTACGACCACCCGCCCATCCGGCGTAACTATTACCACGCCGTCGCTAACCAGCTTGTTCAGGTAGGTCACACTCACACCCAGCATCTTTGCCGCCGCTTTCTTCGGCAGTGTTTCGCCCCAAGTACGCACCCATTGCTCGCCAACCGAACTGCTGTCTTTCGCCGCGCGGAGCTTCGTGGTGATCTGCCCCACCGCGCCGGTGACTGCGTTGAGCCCTTCTACCGCCGCTGAAAGCTGCTGCTGCAGTTCGTCAAAATCAACCCGTGCCGTTTCCATTGTTGGCTCCTTCATCTCAGCTTGTTCGTGCGCTTAAGCGCTCTCGCGCGTCTCGGATGGTACGCATCGCGTACCATCTTTTGCAAAAAAAATATCCACCGGGTTCTCAATATCCAGAAGCGCTATCATCTCGTAGATTTCATCGCTGTCAAACACTCCACGTTTCATTTTCTTATAGAACGTAGCCTCGTTTATTCCAAGCGATTTAGCTACTGCCTTCTGAGATAACCCTCTTTCAGCAATTATGCCGAGCAGCTTAGAAGTTTTTATCATATTTACGCCTCCTGTTTGGTACGTTTTGCGTACCATCAATATATATCGGGCATTGTCGCGTGTCAAGTACCATTTCGCGCGTTCTTCGCACGTTTTTGTTGCATTGTACGGAAAATACGATATAATGGCATCGGGTGATAAATATGAATATTGGGCAAAGAATCAAAGAAAAACGAGAGCAGAGAAGGATGACGCTCGACGAGCTTTCGAAGCTTGTCGGTGTAACGCGCCAGACACTTAGCCGATATGAAACCGGTGTAATCAACAATATCCCATCGGATATGATTGAAAGCATTGCATCGGCTTTGCGCACCACCCCTGCCCAATTGATGGGATGGGATGATGAAGATTCTCCTCGAAAACCCATTGGTGTAAAAGTTCCGGTTTTAGGATGTGTACCAGCCGGCATCCCGCTTGAAGCAATCGAGTGCATTATCGACTACGAAGAAATCCCAGTCGAGATGGCGCGTACTGGCGAGTTCTTCGGGCTTCAGGTCAAAGGTGACAGCATGGCCCCGCGCATTCTGGATGGAGACGTAGTTATTGTAAGAAGGCAACCAACAGTCGAATCCGGAGATGTTGCAATTATCATGGTTAATGGTGATGATGCGACCTGTAAGCGGATCATGTACCACGAGAACGGGCTCTCGCTGGTATCGAACAATCCGACATTCCAACCGCGATATTTTACCGCTCAAGAGGTTGAACGCCTTCCGATTCAAGTGATCGGAAAGGTTGTAGAGCTAAGGGGTAAGTTTTAGCTTTGCTTGCCGTAACCTTGCCTTCTATTGATTCTTGTCAACGACGATACACCGCTTGCATCGTTGGCAAAGCGGTCGGATTTACAATTGTGATTGTTTAGTACAGGAGGGTTCAGAAAATATGAAATGTCCGAAATGCGGAAGTGAAAACATAAATATCCAAGCTGTCACCGAAGTCAAAGAAAAACGCAAGAAGGGCTGGGCATATTGGGTTTTCATCGGCTGGTGGTGGGAAATTATTGCTTGGCTCCTATTCGGAATCTGGAAGCTGCTCGTTGTTCTCTTTGGAAAGAAAACAAAAGTCGTTTCCATCACACGGTCTGTTGCAGTCTGTCAAAACTGCGGTAACCGTTGGTATGTAAAGTAATCAAATAAGAACCGCCCCGGTGCTAGAACACCGAGGCGGCGGATGCAGATACTTAGTACCCAGGGGAGGGTCGCTTTTCTGCACCCTCAATATAGCATATTTACGGAGGGCAAGACAATGGTAAAGCAAAAGAAGCGCCTGCGCGCGCAGATAACCGTCGGTCATGATGCAGACGGTAATCCTGTTTACAAGTGGGCAAACGGGCGCACGAAAAAAGAATTAGAAGCCAACAAAGAAGAACTGCGCCGGGCACATATCAACGGCGCAGTTGCTGTACGCAGGGACATTCTGTTCGGCGAGTTTATTACGGACTGGTACCGTGTCTATAAAGAGCCTTACGTCAGTCCCAGCTCGAAAGCAAGTTATCGCACCGTGCTGAACCGATACCTTTTCCCCGAATTCGGCAATAAGCAAATGCGTGCCATTACGGCCGTGCAGCTGCAGGAGTTTCTCAACGGGCTTGCCGGCATGGGAAAAACGACGCTGGGTTATATCACGAATGTTCTCTCGAACTGCTTTGCCCTCGCCAACGCACAGGGGATGATCGACCGCAACCCCGCGGAAGCCCTCAAACCGCCCAAATCGGAACGGACCAGCCGGCGCGCGCTTACGGCACAGGAGACGGCCGCTGTGCTAAAGATGATCGATCAGGAGCCGGACGGCCTATTGCTTGCAATCCTCTACTACACGGGCCTGCGTCGCGGCGAGGCATTGGGCCTGCGCTGGTCGGACATCGACTTCTCCGCGCGCACCCTGCATGTTGAACGGGATATTGACTTCGTCACTGGCGACGTGGGAACCGTCAAGACTGCAACGTCCGTGCGCACCGTACCCATGCCGGACGCGCTGGTTGCCATGCTCCAGAAGAATAGGCAGATAGGCAGCGGATATGTCATACGCGCGCCGCGCAACGGTTCGCACTGGTCACAGGCAACATTCATGCGCCACTGGCGGTTGATACAGGCTGCTCTGCTCAGCGCAGCACCCGGAATTGAGCACGACGGTTCTGGTTCGATCCTCACGCCGCACTACTTCCGGCACAACTACGCGTCCATCCTCTACCGCTCCGGCGTCGACGTGCTCACCGCACAGCAGTACCTTGGGCACGCAGATCCGGCGACGACAATGCGAATCTACACGCATCTTGCAGACGAAACACAGCTAAAGGATGCGGAAAAGGTAAGAAACGCGTTTCTATAAAAAGTAACGAATTGGAAAATTCGCAAGATAAACTTTGCTTGTATATCTTGTGCAAGACTATGGTCCGGGGGATTTAACTAGATCCCCTTTTCTTTGACCTCTTTTGAACCAAAATAATATTCAATATCCAAAGATATTGAAAAATGATAATATGTTTTTATCAACCTCATATTCATAATATTTTGAATGAAGGAGGAAATTGAAATGGAGGAAGCTATACCGTTTTGGGTCATCGTTGTTTATGTTCTCGCTGGTATTTTTAGTATCGGTGGCGTTTTGATGGTTGCGAGAACGGTCAAAAAAAGTCGTCAATACGTAGGTAACCCGGCAAAAAAGGAACTGGCTATGGGATACATACAATCCGTGGCAGAAACTAACTGGTATGTCAACAACCGCCCACAACTCGCAATTACGGTTATGATCTTCCCGCCAAACGAATCACCACAGGCAATTACGATTAAGCAGGTCATCAGCTTCCTAGACATTCCCAGCATGCAACCGGGGAAATATGTCGATGTTTCTTATGAATCAGGCACTTACAAAAACGCTTATATCGAAGGAGTAAAACCATTCAACGTGACTGGAGTTCAATTCGACATGAAGTATTTTGATGAACTCCGCGATAATTTAAAGCAAGCGTTCGCCCAAGACACACAGGGAAAAGTCATCTCAGCGCAAGAAACAGGCACATTTGTGGACGGTCTTCCGCTGTACCGAATTCTGGCAAGCTTCAGCACTGCCGAAGGGGTAATGATCGAAGGAGAGGCGCTGCGGGTTTGTAGACCATATCTTGTCCAGCAGCTGATCCCCGGCAATAACGTCATGATCGTATATAACAAAGCGACTCCAACTATATTCAGTATTGTCGAAGCCCCCGTTTGAATCTCACATCTACAGCATAATAAAGAAAGACCCTCGCGGGTCTTTCTTTATCTAGTGATCTACAACCGTGTTGAAGTAGATTTTGCCGCGCAACAATGGTTTCGCCGGACTGATCTGGAAATGAAAGCGCGTATCTTTACTCGTCTAGCAATCGAGATCTAGATTGCAAACCAATGACAATACGAAAAATGCTGCTCTTAGCTGCGTAAAATCGCCTAAAAATCGGGCAAGAAATTGGCAAGAAAGGGGCAAGAAAACCCGCATTATCGTACGTGATCACACGAGACCCAAAACGCAAAAAAGCCCGAAAATCGGGCTTTTTTTGGTAGCGGCGATCTGATTCGAACAGATGACACTCCGGGTATGAACCGAATGCTCTAGCCAGCTGAGCTACGCCGCCATATGTAGTTAGTCTGCCGATTTTTTCGGCACATCACGTATTATAACCGCAGGGCGGCAAGCTGTCAAGTACAGGAATTTAGGGCTTTTTTCACATCCGTGCATAGCCGGTGCGGAGGATAATATACCCAGTTTTTCGCTTGTTCGAAGGCGCGCCGACATGGTACAATTTATATGTGATAATTTCCCTTACGGAAGCGCAAACCGCAGCGTTTACGCGCAACCCGCAATTTCTAGAAGGAGGACGTTATGATTCGCTATCATGACCACGCGGTCAAGCTCGTCGGCGGCAGGCCCCAACCCGCCGAACCAACGGAGCAGGCCGCGCGAGAAAAGACCATCGCCTACCGCATTCTGCGTGCGCATAATGATTCCGGCGACGCCGAAAATCTCCGGCTCCGCTTCGACGCGCTGGTTTCGCACGACATTACCTATGTCGGCATCGTCCAGACCGCGCGCGCCAGCGGGCTTAAGGAGTTCCCCGTTCCGTACGCCATGACGAACTGCCATAACAGCCTCTGCGCCGTTGGCGGCACGATCAACGAGGACGACCATGTGTTCGGCCTCTCCGCCGCTAAAAAATACGGCGGCATCTACGTGCCCGCCAACCTCAGCGTCATCCACAGCTTTGCTCGCGAAGAGCTCGCCGGCTGCGGAAAAATGATTCTGGGATCGGATAGCCATACGCGCTACGGCGCGCTGGGCACGCTCGCCATCGGCGAAGGCGGGCCTGAGCTGGTCAAGCAGCTGTTGAAGAATACCTACGATATCGCGGCGCCGGAAGTCGTACTCTGCTATGTCACCGGCAAGCCCCGCCGCGGCGTGGGTCCGCATGACGTCGCCCTCGCGCTGGTCAAGGAAGCCTTTGCCGACAACCGCGCCAAGAATAAAATCCTCGAATTCGTCGGCCCCGGCATCAAACACCTGCCGGTCGATTTCCGTAACGGCGTGGACGTGATGACGACCGAAACCACCTGCCTTTCCTCCATTTGGGAAACGGACGGCGAAATCGCCGTTTATTACCGCACGCACGGCCGCCCCGCGGCTTACCATAAGCTCACGCCTGCGGAAGGCGCGTATTACGACGCCATGATCACCATTGAACTCGACAAAGTCGAGTGCATGATCGCGCTTCCGTTCCACCCCAGCAACGCCTACCCGATCCACGAGTTTCTGGAGCGGGCGGACGAACTGCTCGCCAAGGTGGAAGAAGAAGCGGCTGAGCAGTTTCCACGCGCCAAGCCGGATTTGCGCGGCAAGATCAAGCCGGACGGCGCACATGCCGATCAGGGCGTCATCGCGGGCTGCGCGGGCGGACTGTTTGACAACATTGTGGAAGCTGCCGAAATCCTCTCCGGCGGTTCCACCGGCAACGGCACGTTCTCGCTCTCCGTGTACCCCACCAGCGTGCCGGTCAGCCTCGCGCTTACAAAAGCGGAAGCGACGGAAACGCTCATCCGCGCGGGCGCGGTAATCAAGCCCTCGTTCTGCGGGCCGTGTTTCGGCGCGGGCGACGTCCCCGCCAA
Source organism: Clostridiaceae bacterium (assembly GCA_039683415.1). Taxonomy (GTDB): domain Bacteria; phylum Bacillota; class Clostridia; order Christensenellales; family CAG-138; genus UBA7703. The sequence goes on along the minus strand of JBDKRL010000017.1, from coordinate 139,538 downwards.
CAACGGGCTGTCGCTCAGGCACACCACGCGCAACTTCCCCAACCGCGAAGGCAGCAAGCCCGGCGAAGGGCAGTCCGCGTTCGTCGCGCTCATGGACGCGCGCAGTATCGCCGCTACCGCCGCCAACGGCGGGCGCATCACCGCCGCTACGGATGTGCTCTACCGCAAGACCCGTATCAAATATCGCTACGACCGTTCTTCCTATGAAAAACGCTGCTACAACGGCTTTGGCAAGGCGGATCCTTCCGTCGAACTCGTGTTCGGGCCGAATATCGCGGACTGGCCGAAGATTGATGCTCTGCAGGAGAATCTGCTGGTCGAACTTTCGGCGGTGATCCGTGACCCCGTCACCACGACGGACGAGCTGATTCCCTCGGGCGAAACGAGTTCGTACCGCTCGAATCCCCTGCGGCTGGCAGAATTTGCGCTCTCACGCCGCGCGCCGGACTATGTCGGCCGCAGCAAAGCCGTCGCCAGTGCGGAAGCGGCTCGCAAGAGCGGAGAGGCGCCGGAAGCGCTGAAAACCCTGCTCGGGCGGGTCGGTAATGCCGAAGAACTGGTCAAGACCACGCACTACGGCTCCTGCGTCTTCGCCAATAAACCCGGCGACGGCAGCGCCCGCGAACAGGCTGCGTCCAGCCAGCGCGTGCTCGGGGGAGCTGCGAACATCTGCTACGAATACGCCACCAAGCGCTACCGCAGCAACTGCATCAACTGGGGCATTCTGCCCTTTACGCTCCCCGCGGGCGCGGCGTTTGCGTACGAAGTGGGCGATCATGTGTTTATTCCGGGCGTACGCGCGGCGGTCGAAGGCAAGGTCGATACGCTGAGCGCCGTCGTGCTCAAGCAGGACGGCTCAAAGGACGAAATCACCCTCAACCTTCCGCCGCTGACGGACGACGAGCGCGAAATCCTGCTCGAAGGGTGTTTGATGAACTATTACGCTGAGCACGCGGGAAAGTAATTGCTGAACACGAAAAGCATTATTAAACCGTCAAAATCTTAACTACTTTATATCCCGCTTCCAGCGGGAATTTGGAAGGGACTAACTATGAGCCTGATTTCCATGAAGACCCCGCTCGTCGAGATGGACGGCGACGAAATGACCCGCGTGCTCTGGCAGCAGATCAAGGAAGAATTGATCCTGCCGTTCGTTGACCTCAAGGTGGAATACTATGACCTCGGCCTGCCGGAACGCGAAAAAACCCGCGACCAGGTAACCACCGACAGCGCAAACGCCATCAAAAAGTACGGCGTCGGCGTCAAGTGCGCAACCATCACCCCGAACACCCAGCGCGTGAAGGAATACAGCCTCACCGAAATGTGGAAGAGCCCCAACGGCACCATCCGCGCCATCCTGGACGGAACGGTTTTTCGCGCGCCGATTCTGATCGACTCCATCAAACCCGTGGTCAAAAACTGGAAAAAGCCCATCACCATCGCCCGTCACGCCTATGGCGACGTGTACCGCGCAACCGAGTACCGCGTGCCGGAAAAGGGCAAGGCTGAGTTGGTCTTTACCGGCGAAGACGGCGCAACCTTCCGCAAGACGATCTACGATTTTGAGTGCCCCGGCGTTCTGCAGGGCATGTACAATAAGGACAGCTCGATCAAGTCCTTTGCGCACAGTTGTTTCCGCTACGCGCTGGATACGAAGCAGGATCTCTGGTTTTCCACCAAGGATACCATCAGCAAGCTCTACGACCACACGTTTAAGGATATCTTCGAAGAAATCTTTGAAAGCGACTATCAGGCGGCGTTCGAAGCGCAGGGCCTTACCTATTTCTATACGCTCATCGACGACGCGGTGGCGCGCGTCATCCGCTCCGAAGGCGGATTCATCTGGGCCTGCAAGAATTATGACGGCGACGTGATGAGCGACATGGTCAGCACGGCGTTCGGGTCTCTTGCCATGATGACCAGCGTGCTCGTCTCTCCCGACGGACAATACGAGTTCGAAGCCGCGCACGGCACCGTAACCAAACACTATTACCGCTACCTGGAAGGCGGGGAAACCAGCACGAATCCCATGGCGACGATCTTTGCCTGGAGCGGCGCGTTTAAAAAGCGTGGCGAACTGGACAACCTCCCCCAGCTAATCGCCTTTGGCGAAGCGATGGAAGCGGCATGCATCGAAACCCTCGACGCGGGCGTGATGACGAAGGACCTCGTGGGTTTATGCGAAGGTATGCAGCCCAAAGCGGTTACGTCCATTGCGTTCCTCCGCGCGGTGCGCGAGCGTTTGTCGGCCAAAGTCGGCTGACGCCGGGCTTTTACGGAAGACCGTTCGCCCGCGTGTCTTTGCGCGGGCGATTTTTCTTGACAGGCGGTCGTCCCCGATCAAAAACCGGTTGCGAAGTTTGACAGTTCGTTCAAACACCGTCCACGCCAATGACACAACTACCCGATAAGATAATGTTGGTATCGAATATGTTCCCCTATCCTTTCATCAAAGGAGCAAGAGTATGAAGCAGGAGTTTTTCAAGCGCGCGTTTGCGCTGCTCGCCGCCGTCGTGCTGATCTTTGTGTTCGGCTGCAGCAAGAGTCCGGAAGTGACCGAAACGACCGATCCTGCGGAGGAAACGCAGGCTTCCTCGGATTCCGGCAGCACAACCATCGACCACAGCGGCATCTACAACGTGGACGGCACGGAGGACACTTCCGAAAGCGGAACCTACGCCTCTTCCGCGGAGGATGAAAACGTCGTGCTCGTGCAAAACGCGGGAACCCTGACCATGACGAGCGCGGACATCAACAAACTCGGCGACGCGAGCGGCGACTTCTCCGCCGGCCAGAGCGCGGCGGTTGCCGTAATCGGCGGAACGCTCACGCTGGAAAAGAGCAACATCACCACCAACGCGCTCGGCGCATATGGCCTCTACGCGGGCGGAGCGGATGCCGTCGTCTCGGCGTCGGATACGTATCTTTCCACCTCCGGCGCATCGTCGGCGGGGCTTGTGAGTATGGACGGCGGAACGCTTAGCTTTACGCGCGGAACCGTCGCCACGGAAGGCGAGGACTCCCCCTGCGTTCTGCTGGGCGGCAGTTCGAGCCTGACGCTCGACGGCGTGACCCTTTCGGCGGCGTCGGGCGAACTCGTCCGGGTGCTTACGGGCGATAACAACCTGTCGATCAACGCGATGGCGCTTTCCTCGCCGCCGGTGATTGCGGAGGACGCTAGCCTGATGCTGACGCTGACCAACGGCGCTTCGTTGAGCGGCTCGCTGGGCGACGCACTCCCCGCGCGCGCGGGCATTTCCCTTGACGCAACCAGCACCTGGACGCTTACGGCGGATGCGTACGTTTCCGTTTTTCTCAACGCGGACGCGACGCACCAGAACATCGTTTCCAACGGGTTTTCGATCTATTACGATTCCAACGCGCCGGAAAACGAAGTCCTCGGAGGCCAGTCCTTCTCCTTACCCGGCGGCGGCTACCTGGTCCCCCTGATCTAGGAGGATCACCAACTATCCTGTTTGCTTTCATCCGGAGCATGCGTCAACATTACGCATGCTTCTTTTTTTCGTACGGATTTCTTCCCGCACTGTGCAGAAACGGGTAAATATGATATATATCCAGTATCCGTGCAAAAATTCTCAAAACAAGTGCAATAAACCGGGTTTTCGCGCGTCTATAGAGTGTAAGGGTGAGGGAGCGGACGATGGAACAGAACGAAGCAAGCGCATGGTACGAATTTTTCAGCCTTGAAAACAACAGGCTGAAGAACTACGTGCGAAAGCAGGCCCGGCGAATCAGCGACATGGACGCGGAGGACATCATCGCCGAGGTCATGGTGCGCACCGTTTCCAAGCTCGGCTCGTCCGGACCCATCGAGAACATCGCAGGGTACGTCTACCGCTCCATCCGCAACCGCATTGCCGACTTTGAGCGCGGCCGCGCAAAGTCAGCCAGTCTGGACGGCATGCTGGACGAGGACGGCGAGCTGCCTTTTCTGCGGATGCTCGAAGCCGAGAATGAGGAACCGTTTCAGGCGGAAGAACAGGCCGAGCGGATCCACCGCTTGACAAACGCCATCGGCCAGCTCGAACCGCGGCAGCGGGCAATCCTGATTGCCACGGAGCTCAAGGGAAAATCCTTCCGCGAGCTCAGCGAGGCCTGGGGCGAACCCATCGGCACCCTGCTTTCGCGCAAGAGCCGCGCAATCAAGACGCTGCGCCGCCTGCTCGAAGAAAACGAACCGTAACCCACGGAAAACACAAACCAACCGACGTGAACAGATAAGGAGAAAATAACGATGAGCGAAATCAAAAAGAACATGGACAAAATGCCCAATTGGGTCAAATACACCCTGTACGGCATTCTGGGCGTCGCCGGAGCTTTCCTGCTGGGACTGCTCTTTGGCAACGTGATCATGTGGCTCTGGAACTGGCTGATGCCGAAGTTCTTTGGCCTTGCAACCATTACCTTCTGGGAAGGTCTGGGGCTCTTCCTGCTTGCGCATATCCTGTTTGGCTTTGGCAGTTCCAGCCATTCGGGGGAAGGCGAAAAGAAACGCTGCAAGAAGAATCACCGCCATGGCGGAGAAGCCGAAAAGAAGGACTGGAAAGACTGGGAGTATTACGACGACTGGTGGGAAGAAGACGGCAAAACCGCATTCCATGCCTATGCCGAGCGAAAGAAAAAAGCCCCCGATGATACGGAAGCCCCGAAAGCGGACGCAGAATAATTCGTTATAAGAGAAGCGGATGCAAATGCATCCGCTTCTCTTTTTGTCCTTCAACAATGAACTGGGTTTCCAAAGGGCGTGCCTTTTGGCCGGGGTTCTGGGGGGGGGTGGAACCCCCGGCGCTACTTCATTTTCGCATTCTCCCGATGTTTGCGATTGATCAAAGCGATCACATATCCGATGACCGCCGCGCCGCCAACGCCCAGCAGTGTCCATCCCCAGGGGAACGAATTGCCGCGTACGCTCTCGACGGTGGGCGCAACAACATCCACGTCGCTTGTAAAGGTCACTTTCGTGGAAGACGACGCGGTCTTGACCCGTCTGGTGCTGGTTGTCGTCCCCGCGTCTGTGGTGGTAGGCGCGGTGGTTGCGGTTGTGTCGGTCGTTTCTTCCTCATCGTCCGTCGTGCTCGAAGTGGAGCCGCCCGAACCGCCGGATCCGCCGCCCGTGCCGCCGCCGGAAGGCAGTGCCGTCCAGTTGGCAATAAAGGTCAGCGCGCCGGTCGTCCCCTGCGCAATGGTAACGCTCGCGGCGGGTTCCGTAATGCTCAGCTGCGCGCAGGTCCAGCCGTCAAACTGAAATCCTTCCTTTGTCGGGTTGTTGAGCGTAATGGCTTCATCCGAAGCGGTATAGCTCGACGGATTCTCGCTGGCCAGCAGCGCTCCGGTCATGTTGCCGTAAGCCAGAATATACGTCAGCGAGAGCATCGTGGTATTGCTTGTCCCAAGCCGGAACACATGCCCCGCGTCGGTGGTGACGCTCGTAACCGTTGCAAACGTGTTATAGCCGCTGCCGGTCATCAGCGCATAGATCGTGCCGTTCGCGGCGCGGGTTACAAATGAGCTGGTGTCCTCGTCGGACACGCCCTGATAGGTGATAGATACAATGTTCTCGCTGCTCGAAACGGGCAGGTTCTCCAGCGTCAGGACGCGCGCGCCACGAACCGACCCGCTGCTGACCGTGAGCGAGGACGTGATGCTGCTGCCGCTGGAACGAATCAGCGTGCCTCCCGCAACTTCCACCGCGCCGCCGGCAATGGTGCCGGATACGCTGAGCGTTCCGCCCGTAATGCGCAGCGTCCCGCTCGAAATTCCAAGGTTGAGCACGACGTTGGACGGAATGGAAGCCGATGTGCTGAGCGAAAGGGACGTCACCCCCGAAGCGTACGTAATGTTCACCGTTCCGCTCGTGGTTTCCGCGTCTTCCAGCGCGTCGATCAATTCGTCCGCATCGGCAACGGTGACATCCGTGGTGGTTGTCCCCGCAAATCCAAGCGCAAACACAAACATCGCCGCAAAAAGCGCGGCAATTCCGCGCGCGGCAGTTTTTTTCCAACCCTTATTTTTCATTCAAACCGTTCTCCCTTGGCGGGGCACGCCGCGCCGCTTTTTCAGCGCGCGCATAAAACAGCCGCCCGGCCTATATTCTTACCATTACTATAGTAGGCGATATTGGCAAAAACTTGGCACAAACGCAACGACTTATCCGAATCATTCCGTCAAAATTCGGCAAAACCTTCGCTTTACCTATTTATTAGCGGGTTCTCCGCACCCCGGGCGCCCGGCTGCCGCACGCGAAAAAGCCGCTTTTTACGTACCCGGTTTACCTGCAGCCCGACATACCAAAACCTTCGTTTTCCTATCGGTCAAAATGCTACACATTCAGGGCGTGAATTTGCCACGCTTCTGCCACACCTTACCCCTATGATCAAAATCGAATGAATTTGGAGGCGAAAATCATACATGATGAAAACCGAAGCAGAAAAAGCCGAAAGGGCAACAACCGATAACTCTTTTGTAGCAAGTCAGCAAAAGAAAAAGAAACGCAAGCGCACCCGCACGCTCATCGTGATTGGCGCGGTTGTCGTCGTCGTCACCGTTGGACTCATTCTCCTGATCAATATTCTGGGTAAAGACGAAGACGCAACCAGCGTTCTCAACTACCGCGTCACTTCCGTTTCCAGCGGCGAGATCAGCTCGACCATCAGCGGTTCCGGCACGCTCTCGGCGCTGGAAGCCGAAAGCCTGACCGCCGCCGCGGAGTCGACCATCACCTCGGTCAACTTCCAGCCGGGCGATAAGATCACGGCGGGAGACGTCGTGATGACGCTCACATCCGAAGAACTCGAATCTCAGCTTGAAAGCCTCAACGAAGACCTTACTTCCACACGCAGCACCCTGGCTTCCACCAAGCAGTACCTGACAAGCCTCAGCATCACCGCCACGAAATCCGGCATCGTCAAAAGCATCAAAGCCGGCGTGGGCGACATCGTGGACGACATGGATTACCTCTGCCGCATCGCGACGGACGGCAAGATGAAGGTCGTCATTCCCGCCACGGACAGCATGAAGCTCTACGACGCGGTCACCGTACAGATCGGCGACGACACGCAGAGCGGCTATATCACCGGCCTTTCCGACGGAAACGCGACCGTGGTGTTTACGGATGACTATTACCCCATCGGCACCAGCGTAACGGTTCTGGACGAGTCCGACGCAACGCTCGGCACGGGCACGATCGACGTCAACGAATATGTGGACATCACGGCCGCTTCCGGCCAGATCGCAGCCGTTGCCGTTGACGAGAACGAAAGGATCAGCAAGGGTTCCACCGTGTTCACCCTGGCTGCCGGCGCGCCGACTTCCACCTACACCACGCTGAAGGAAACCGAAGCGGATCTGCTGGATCAGATTGCAGATATCGAAGACCAGCTTACGATTAAAGCCGAGTACGACTGCGAACTGACTTCCCTTTCCGTTGCAGCGGGAGACACGGTTTCCGCGGGTACGGCGCTCTGCACCCTGACCGGTACGAGCGGATACACGCTTGCGCTCTCAATTGACGAACTGGATATCGCGAGCGTTGCTCTCGGCCAGAGCGCAACCGTCACGCTGGACGCCATTGAAGGCGAATACACCGGCACCGTGACGAACATCAGCTATTCCGGCAGCGGAAGCTATGTCACCAGCTACACGGCCACCATCACCACCGAGCCGATCGAAGGCGCTTACCCCGGCATGAGCGCTTCCGTTGAAGTCATTACCGACACCAGCGGAGACACGCTGATCGTATCCGTTTCCGCCGTGCAGTATGACGGCGACACCGCGTATGTCATGCTTGCAGGCGACGACGCCGTGCTTGGCAATACGCTCACGGAAAACGAACTCGACCTTGACTCGCTGACCAAAGTCACGGTGACCACCGGCATGTCGGACGGTTCCTACATTGCCATCACCGGCGAAGGACTCGCCGCGGGTGACCTGATCTGGATGCCGGAACTGACGTCCACCGCGACATACTCGGATGAAGAAGAAGAAACTACGACAACCTTCAGTATGGGCGGCATGACCAGCGGCGAGATGCCCAGCGGCGGCGAGATGCCCAGCGGCGGTAATATGCCCAGCGGTGGCATGGCTCCGAGCAACTAAGGAGCAATCAATATGTTGGTATTGGAACACATCTACAAGACCTACTTTGTAGGCGACGAGGCGGTGCACGCGCTGGATAACGCGTCCCTCCACGTCCGCCCGCAGGAGTTCGTCGCCATCTGCGGCCCTTCCGGCTCGGGCAAAACCACGCTGATGAACGTGATGGGCTGCCTCGACCTGCCGGACTCCGGAAGCTATGTGCTCGACGGCGTGAATATTGCCGAATGCACGGATAAGGAGCTTTCCCTGATCCGCAGTGAAAAGATTGGCTTCGTCTTTCAGCAGTTTAACCTGCTCGACTCGATGAGCGCGCTGGAAAACGTAGAACTCCCGCTGATTTACCAGAAATGTTCTCAGAAGGATCGCATCGAGCGCGCAAAGGCCGCGCTCGAGAAGGTGGGGCTCTATAACCGCTTGCAGCACCGCCCCAGCCAGCTCTCCGGCGGCCAGCAGCAGCGCGTGGCAATTGCCCGCGCACTGGCCAGCAACGCAAGAGTGATCCTGGCGGACGAACCGACCGGCAACCTCGACAGCAAGTCCGGCAACGACATCATGCGCCTGATTTGCGAGCTCTCAGCGCAGCAGCACACCATCGTGCTGATTACGCATAACCAGGAAGTAGCAAAGCTGGCGCAGCGGACGGTGTTCGTCAGCGACGGCAGGCTCTACGACACAATTGAGGAGGCAAGCGCATGACCATGTTTTTTAACTCTCTGCGCCTGGCCATCCGTTCGACGCTCGCCAACAAGATGCGCTCGTTTCTGACCATGCTTGGCATCATCATTGGCGTGATGAGCGTTATCGTGCTGGTTTCCATTGCGCAGAGCACGACAAGCTCCATCTCCTCCGCCATTGCGTCGATGGGTTCCGACCTGCTCACCGTAACGATTACGGACGAGGACGTCACCCTCTCGGCGGACGACTACATGGTGCTGGAAGACTACGACTCCATCGCGGGGGTCGCCCCCTACCTCACCGTCAGCAGCACGGCGCGCTACGGTTCCAACTATACCACCGTTTCCGCCATTGGCGTCACGGAAGAGTATATGGACGTTGCGGGGCTAGAACTGGAATCCGGACGCGCGCTGGTTGCTTCCGATATGGACTGGCGCACCAACGTTGCCGTCATCGGCACGGAGGTAGCCGGCGAGCTCTACGAAAGCTACGACGTGCTTGGCAAGACCTTTACCATGAGCGGAAAGACGTTCACGATCGTCGGCCTGCTTGCCGAGAGCGGCTCTGATTCCACCGGTTCGCTGGATTCGCGCATCCTCATACCGTTGTCGGTCGCCGAGCGCGTTGCGGACTCCACAGCCATTACGACCTGCTATGTCAAGGCCGCTTCGGTAGACGATGTGGATATGGCGCAAGCGCTCACGGAATATCAGCTGCTGCTGTTGACGCGGGACGAGGACACGTACGAAGTGTACAACATGTCCGAACTGCTGGATACGCTCGACGACGTCATGAGCACGCTTTCGCTCATGCTCGGCGGCATCGCGGCAATCTCTCTGCTGGTCGGCGGCATAGGCATCATGAACATCATGCTCGTCTCCGTTGCGGAGCGCACGCGTGAAATCGGCATCCGCAAAGCAATCGGCGCGCGCAGGAGTCACATCATGATGCAGTTCCTCATCGAAGCCTGCGTGCTCTCGATCCTGGGCGGCCTGCTGGGGCTTGGACTCTCGGCGCTGGGGCTGGAAATCTTCGCTCTGGCGACGGACATGACCATCTCGATGGAATGGCGCGCAGCCATCGCGGCACTGGTATTCTGCATGGTGATCGGCGTGGTGTTCGGCAGCTACCCCGCGGCCAAGGCCAGCAAGATGACCCCGATCGACGCGTTGCAACGCAACTAAACCAACTCCCGTCCGACGCGGCACAGCAACCGCCCGGGCACAAACCAGAAACGCTCCTGCCGGAACAATCCGGCGGGGGCGTTTTTATTGCGCGATTCGGCGTTTGTTTTGACAGTTCTTTTCCCGGCGGCGTATAATAACGATAATTCGACAAGGAGCCGTATGACATGCAAAAAGTATACCATTTTACCATAACGAAAAAGGATAATCTGCGCTATAACTACCTGCTCACGCAGAAGAGGCTCTTTGGCGCTTCCCTGCTGACGCTGGCCATCATCGGCGCGGTACTTGCGCTCATTCGCTATGCGCAGGGTCTGGCGCCGCTGGACTCCCTGCTACAGGGCGCGCTGCTGGGGGTTATCGCCGCGGTGCTGTTTCTTGTGTCAGGATTTCTCTCCACATTCCTGCGCATCAGCAATCTCTACAAAAAGAAAACACTCACCGATTTTACGGTGGACTTTACGGTGGATAAAACCGGCGTCCACGCAACGTCCGAACGCGGGGAATCCACGCTGCTTTGGAAGAACGTTCTATTCATCCGCGAAACGAAAACCGCGTTCTATATTTTCTACGACAAAACGCGCGCAAACGTCATGCCAAAAGACCAGCTTCCGGCGGAAGACGTCAAGAACCTGCGTTCCACGCTCGCGCTCTACTACGGCAAGTCGCGCGCGGCGCAGAAAACCCCGGAGAAAAAGTAACGCCTGCCGCAGAAATTTCGCGCGCCCTGCTAGTTAACCCGCGCCTGCATGGGATGACCCGCGGAGAACTGTACCAGATCCCACAGGTTTCCGTATAAGTCTTTAAAAACGGCGACGGTTCCGTAGTCCATCTCCTTGGGTGGGCGAACAAACTCGACGCCGTTTTTTCGCATCTGCTCGTAGTCGCTCCAAAAATCGTCCGTACCCAGAAACAGAAACACCCTGCCGCCAGCCTGATTGCCGATGAACGGCTCCTGCTCCGGCTTGGAAGCACGCGCCAGCAAAATGGTAGTTCCGCCTGCACCGGGCGGGGCGACTACGACCCAGCGCTTGTCCTGCTCCGGCTGGTAGGTATCCTCCACGAGCGTAAAGCGCAGTTTCTGCGTATAGAACGCGATCGCCTCATCGTAGTCCCTGACAACGATTGCGATATGCACGATGGCTTGCGTCATTGTCCGCCTCCTATAAACGTCTTTATTCCAAAACATTTTACTCTATAAACGCACTGTAATAGAAGAGCATTCTTTTGCTTCTTTTTTTTAAGAAAAGAAGAACGAAAACCCTAAACCTGACATTTACTTGTCCGGTTTTTCTGATATACTCGAATTATCCCGATATCAGAGAGGTTCGCGCTTGAAAAACGACCGCCTGTTTCAAATTTTATACATCCTGCTGGAAAAAGGCACCGTCACCGCGCCAACGCTGGCCAAAACGCTGGAAGTCTCCGTCCGCACCGTGTACCGGGACGTCGAGGCGCTGTCCATGGCGGGCGTTCCGGTGTACGCCAGTCAGGGCAAAGGCGGTGGCATCTCACTGATGCCGAACTACTCGTTTGATAAAGCGCTGCTGTCCGACGACGAGCAGAACCAAATCCTGTTCGCCATACAAAGCCTGCAGGCGGCGGATCAGCCGGTGGCCGCGCTGCTCAAAAAGCTCGGCGGAATGTTTCAAAAGCAGAACGTCAACTGGATCGAAGCGGATTTTTCGCGCTGGGGCATGGGGCGCGTGGACAACGAGAAATTCGAGCGGCTCAAAACCGCCATATTGGAAAAGCGCGTGCTGGACATCCTCTACTGCAGCACGTCCGGGGATACGTCCAACCGCAGCGTCCTGCCGTTTAAGCTGATCTTTAAGGACAAAAGCTGGTACCTGCAGGCGTTCTGCAAAAAAGCGGATGATTACCGCCTGTTTAAGGTCAACCGCATCGTGGAACTGACGGTGAGGAGCGAACACTTTACGGAGACGTTTGACGACGCGCCGCCGATGGAGCTCGACCTGCTGCCGTTGAGTGCGTTTACCACCATCCGACTCAGGTTCTCTCCCCCGGTTGCGTTCCGCGTATACGACGAGTTCGACCGCAGGCAGGTAGAACAGCAGCCCGACGGATCGCTGCTGGTGGAGACCTCACTTCCCGCGGACAGCTGGGTGGCGCACTATCTCTTTTCGTTCGGCACGGACGTGGAAATTCTCTCCCCGCCGGAACTCCGCGCGGAACTTCTGGCGTACGCTAAGAAAATTTACGAGCATTACAAAACCTGACACACTGTGTCTGGTTTCCACCGGTATACTGGAGCCATCCAAAATCAATTCAGGAGGAACCAGAACATGGAAGAACGTTATTGCCAGAGCTGCGGAATGCCCATGGGGCCGACGGACGAGCACTACGGAACGGAAGCGGACGGCTCGAAAAGCAAAGACTACTGCAAATACTGCTATGACAACGGCGCGTTCACTTCGGATTGCACGCTGCAGGAAATGATGGAATACTGCGTCCAGCCGATGGTGGAGAACGTTCCCGGCATGACAGAAGCGCAGGCGCGCGCCATCATGACCGAGCACTTCCCGCAGCTCAAACGCTGGGCAGCAAAGTAAGAACGATTTCGTTTCATAAAATTCGACTGCCACGCACGGCGGAGGGAGCTAACATGAAAGCCCCGGAACAAATCGAGGAATCCCTGCTCGCTCCCTGCGGGCTGAACTGCGCGTTTTGCTACCGGCATGTGAGCAAGAACCCCTGCCCCGGCTGTCGCGCGCGGGTTTCCGAACCGGACAAATACATCCGCAAGTGCGTCATGCGCGCCTGTACCGCCGAGCAGGGGCTTTCCCTCTGCGCGGCGTGCGGGCGTTTTCCCTGCGCTAGGGTGAAATCCTTTGAAAAACGCTATGTGTCCGGCTATGGCGTCAGCCCCGCCAAAGACGGTTCGTTCGCCGTTAAAAACGGCGCGGAGGCGCTCTTTGAACGCCAGTTGAAAACGTATACTTGCCCGGACTGCGGTGGCATCATCAGCCTGCACAGCGGCGTTTGCAGTGAGTGCAAAAAGCAATATTCTTTAGGAAAGGGGCGTACAAATTTATGACCTGGCAAGAGTGTTACCCAAGGGCTTTGGAGCCCAGTATGGCACAAATCGCGGGCTTTATCGATTCCCCGCTCTGGGAGGAGCTCTGCGCTTTTCTCGAAACGACCTACGGCGTGGAGCCGCGCGTGGAATACAGCACCTGCTCCGGCGCGCCGGGCTGGAACGTCAAGTACAAAAAAAGCGGGCGTTCGCTCTGCACGCTCTATCCTGACGCGGGCGCGTTCACCGCGCTGATCACCGTTGGCGCAAAGGAAGCGCCGGAAGCGGAATTGCTGCTGCCACTGTGTTCGGAGTACCTGCGTTCGCTTTTTTCGCGCTCCGGCGCGCTCAACGGCGCGCGCTGGCTGATGATACGCGTGTCCGACGAGCGGGTGCTCAGCGACGTGAAAGCGCTGATCCGCTTACGGGTGATGCCGAAAGCGTAATCCGTTTTTATGTCCTCTCCCTCTTTCGGATGATTCCGGCGTGTTGAAAGCAAAGCGGTGCCTGTGCGCTCACTCTTTGTAAATGGTTCTGTTATACTGGAGGCAAAAGCGGAAAATGAGGCGGTCATCCATGACGAGGATATATAACTATACGGATTTTGTGGAGGCTCTGCTCAAAGCGGGCTTTTCCATGGGCGGCGGAAACAGCGACGGCGTCTTTGCGCTGGTTCCGTGGAGCTGGGAGGAAACGCCGCCGTACGATACCCCCGTACGCTGGCATACGGGAGATGCGGAAACCGACCCATGGGAATGGCGCATGCGCGTGCTGGATGAGCGCGGCGACATCGCCTACGGCAAGGTGTTTTTTAAAAAGAGCGGGTTTATCACAAAGGATTGGGCGCCGTATTTCCTCGCCGCGCGGCGGGGGAAGACCGACTTCACGGAAGCGTACGAGGACGGCACGCTGAGTTTTGCGGCAAAACGCATCTATGGCGTGGTGCTCGACTACGGCACGCTGCCGCTGCACGCCATCAAGCAGCTCGCGGGGTTCGGCTCGGAAGAAAAGAGCCGCTTCGACAGCGCGCTGACAGAACTGCAGATGCGCCTGTTTTTGACCATGTGCGGCAGGCAGCAAAAGCTTTCGCAAAAGGGCGAGGAGTACGGCTGGTACTCCACGGTGTTCTGCACGACGGAACAGTTTTGGGGCGAGGACGTGTTTGCCGAAGCGGCGAAGATCTCCAAGAACGACGCGGTGGAAGCGATCACCAAACAAGCGCTCCTGTTGAACCCCGAAGCGGAAGCAAAGAAGATTCAAAAGTTTATTCTGGGATAAGATCGTTTCTCTCCCCCAGCCGCTTTGCGGCGGCAGCCCTCTTGTCAGAGGGGGCATAAGTCAAATAGTAGATGCAAACAAAAGCGGGCTTGCGCCCGCTTTTTTTTGTGCTTCTTTCGTTATGCGATCTTGAGCTTGGTGAGCACTTCGTAGTTCGTGAGCGAGATGACCGTGACGCTCGATTCGCTGACGACGTAGAAGTTGTCCCCAATGAACAGGCCGCGCAGGTTCCAGCTAGACAGGTCGCTGCTGAGATCGACCTTGGCAACCTGCGTAAAGCCGGTGGCCGCGTCATAGCGGAAGATGTAGTAATCCGTATCCGCCGGGAACGCGATGAGGTTCTTCTCCGCATCCGCGAGGATGGCCTTGTGGTTGCTGCCTGCGATCGTCCAGTCCGCGTCCACGGCCTGCGTAAAGAGTTCCTTGACGTTGGCTTTGTTGCTGGTATCGAACATCGTGAGTTTGACGCCCATGGTAGCTCCGGTGTCCTCATCCGCCTCGTAGCCCAAGCCCAGCAGCAGGTTCGTGCCGTAGGTCTGAAGGTATTCCGAGAATCCCGGAATCTTGAGCGTGCTCAAAATGCGCGGGGATTTGGCGTTACTCAGGTCTACCGCAAACAGCGGATCCACCTGGCGGAAGGTCACGAAGTAGCCGATGTCTCCGTCAAAGCGGACGCTCTGGACATACTCGTCCTTGGCGAGGTTTTCAATCTTGCCGATCACCGTCAGGTTCGCGTCGAGCGTGTAGAGGTTGTTCCAGTTGCTGCTCTCATAGTCGTAGGTGTCCACGCCGTCGGTATAGACATACTGCGTCCAGGTATCCACGGTGGTGACGATGCGGAACACATCCTTATATTCATCCATCGAGAACTGGTTGAGCAGGTAGCCCGGCACGGTGCCGGAAGCGAGCTTGGTGATCTCCCCTTCGTTGAGGCCGAGCAGGATCAAATCGGTATTGCTCTGCCCTGTCGTGATCTGGACGTTTTTTCCGTCCTTATCCGGCGCGATGGGGCTCACGTCGTTGACGTATTCCGTGATGGCAAGCAGCAGATGCTCTTCGTTGGCGTAGATCTGGCTGGTTCCGCCGAATACGGCCTTGGCGGAAGCGTACTTAGCGCCGTTTTTGAGGTTGATGGAACCCACCACCGTATACGCCGCGCTCTGCGGGCTGCCGCTGACATACAGGTCGCCCGTGCCGAGAAGCGACGTCTCCTTGCCGATCGTCACGGATGGAATGTAGGTCGCGGGGGTATCCCGCACCGCGCTGTAGACATACTGCGAGGTTACGATGTACACGAAGTCGCCGATCATGCGGGAGCTCACATAGCTGCCGCTCTGACCAAGGGAGATGATCTCCTCGGGCTTGGCGGGGTTCGAGATGTCGTAGATGACCGCCTGCGTCTGGTCGGTGTTGTTTTCGTATCCGCCGTTTGCGTCGTTGACCCAAACGGTGTTGTATTCCTGCGTGATGATCATGAGCCGGTCGCCGAGCAGGAACATTTCCGAATTGTAGCCCCACCATGCGTCGCTTGCGCCCAACAGCGTGGAGGAAACGAGTTTGGTCGAAGCCCCGTCCGCTTTGATGATGTTGAGCTGGTTATTGGCCACATAGTAGATGTAGCTTCCGTCGGTTTTAACGATGTCCGCTTCGTCCACGCCCGCAACCTGCACGTTGGTTTCGGAATAATCGCTTGTGCCGCTCGCAACAGGCGATTCGGCGGTCGCCGTGGCGGAATCCGAAGCCTTGACTTCCGCGCCGCTGGCAATGGCGGCTTCCTCCGTTTGAACCGCGCCGTCGTACACCATGCCGGTTTCGTAAGAGGTCTGCATCTGCTCGATCAGAGCGTAGATGTCGTCGTAATTTTCAACCGTGACCACTCCGTCTGTAGCGCTCTCCGCAGCGGCGGACAGCGTCTGCGTTCCGTCGGAAGCGGGGCTGTTTGAGCGGTTGGCAAACACCGTGCCGATGATGCCACCCGCGATGAGCACGAACGCGGCCGCAACCGCGCCATAGCGCACCCAAGCCTGCTTGCGCGAGAATTTTTCTTTCCTCTGCGCGTCTTTTTCTTTAATTTCCATGAGCAACGTCTCCTTTGCGTGTAGCTTATCGTTGTCACGGATATACTGCTCCTTAAACATCCTGAAACTCCCCTTTCAACTGTTCCCGCAGCATATCGCGTGCGCGGAAGAGGTGGGACTTCACCGTATTCTCGCTCGTGCCAAGCAATTTTGCAATTTCGTTGACGCGGTATCCCTCGTAGTAATACAGATGCACCACCGTGCGGTACTTTTCCGGAAGCGCCAGAACATAGGGATAAACTTCCGTCGTCGTTTGCATTACCGTGAGCAGATTTTCGTCCTCCGGGGCGGTATGACGCCGCCAGGCGGAGGTCAGCAGCGACTTTGAGCAGTTGATGGTCACCTTCAAAAACCAAGCCTTCTGATGGGAAGCGTCCTTCCACTCAGGCTTTGCGCGCAGGGCTCGAAGGAAAACATCCTGCAAAACGTCGTCCGCATCCGCGGCGCTCTTGGTGCGTAAAAACGCTAGCCGGTACACCGTGTCGGCATACTCGGCAAAGAGCGCGTCTGCGTTGTCCGCCGGAATCGGCGGGGTTGCCTTTGGCAGCTGTTCCATGAAGGATTCGTACCTCTCTCTTCCACCCATAACACTTCGCATCTTGGCGGGAGGTTGCGGCGGAGGGAAAATGTTTTTATTTACATTCTCATTGCGTGAACTATAGTAGGATTATATCATACCCGCGGCAATGGGCATAACCGGCGCGCGAATGTTGACAAAACCGCCGCAATTGGGTAAACTGCAAGCGTATCTTTTTTACGGAGGAACACCAATGATTCGCTAACTCCTGATGGTATTCGTTAACCCGCCGGGTGCCTTACTTGCGCCCTGGTTGCCTGTTGCGATGCCAAAGGAGCGAACCGATTTCATGCGGGTTCTTTTTTTGTTTCGTCTTTTCCGAACAAACGCCTTTCATGGAACCGACCGGTAAGCCGTTTGCCCTTTTGCGTCGCTCTTCTTTTTTTACAGAGAGGTGGATGGTTTTATGTCCCAAATCCGCGTCAGCGATCTGACATTTCATTACGAAGGCAGTTACGACAATATCTTCGAACACGCGTCGTTTTCCATCGACACGGACTGGAAACTCGGCTTTGTCGGGCGCAACGGCCGCGGCAAGACGACGTTTCTGCGCCTGCTGCTGGGCGAACTCGACTACGAGGGCAGTATTTCCGCTTCCGTTGCGTTCGATTACTTTCCGTTCGAGGTAGAAGACGAATCCCTGGTCACTTCGGCGGTGTTCGAAAGTGTCTCCGGCGCGCCGCGCTGGCGGCTGGAAAAAGAGCTGAATTTGCTGGAGGTCGAGCCGGACGTGCTGGAGCGCGCGTTCGGCACCCTCAGCCCCGGCGAGCAGACCAAGGTGCTGCTGGCTGCGCTGTTTTGTAAGCACGGCAACTTTCTGCTCATCGACGAGCCGACCAACCATTTGGATATGGAAGCGCGCGCGGCGGTAAGCCGCTACCTCAACGCGAAAAAGGGGTTCATCCTCGTTTCCCACGACCGCGCGTTTCTGGACGGGTGCGTGGATCATATTCTCTCGATCAACCGCGCAAACATCGAAGTACAGAAGGGCGGCTTTTCGAGTTGGGAGGAGAACCGCAGAAAGCAGGACGCCTTTGAACTGGCGGAAAACGAACGCCTCACGCGCGAGAGCGAACAGCTCAAAAAGGCCGCGCGGCGAACCGCCGAGTGGGCGGACCGCGTGGAATCGTCCAAGATTGGAAACGGAAACGTGGAAGGCAAGCCCGACCGGGGCGCAATCGGCGCGCAGTCCGCGCGCATGATGAAGCGCGCCAAGGTCACACAGAACCGGATGGAGTCCGCGGCCAAGCAAAAGGAGCAGCTGCTCAAAAACGTGGAACGCAACGACACCCTGCGCGTTACCACTCTGCGCCACCACGCAGAACTTTTGATCGAAGCGCGCGGCTTAACCATTGCTTACGGCGAACGGACGGTCTGCGGCCCGTTGGACTTTACGCTCAAACAGGGGGACCGCCTCGCGCTCTGCGGCAGAAACGGCAGCGGCAAGAGCAGTGTCATCAAGCTCCTCATGGGCGAAAACGTGCCGCACACAGGAATGCTCCGCACGGCGAGCGGACTGATCATCTCCTATATGCCGCAGGACACGTCGTTTCTGCGGGGAAACGTATTGGACTACGCGCGGGAAAACGGTCTGGACGAGACGCTGTTTTTGACGATCCTTCGAAAGCTCGACTTTCCGCGCGTCCAGTTTGAAAAGGACATGCGGGACTTTTCCGGCGGGCAAAAGAAAAAAGCGCTTCTTGCAAAGACGCTTTCCGAGCGCGCGCACCTGTATGTCTGGGACGAGCCGCTCAACTTTGTGGACGTGCTTTCCCGCATGCAGATTCGCGACTTATTGTTGGAAGCAAAGCCTTCCATGCTGTTTGTGGAGCACGACAAGGCGTTTACCGAGGAGATTGCGACCGGAATCATCCAGCTGTAGCGCTCACCAGATGAAAACGCGGCAGCAATCAATAAAAAAAGCGCGACGGGAATCATTCTGCTGCAGCGGATGTTTCCGGCGCGGGTGGCGGCGCTGTTTTCGGCTCCGGCAACAGATACAGCCTGCCCAGCAGACGCTTGACCAAGGGGATCTTCAGGATGCCGTAGACGATCAGCGTGCCGGCTAAATTCAGCAGCACATCGTCCACGTCGCAGCTGCCGCAGCTGAGCAGCAGCTGGAGCGCTTCCACCAAGACGAGCGCGCCCAGCATGACGAGAACGAACACCCACAACTTTTGCATCCCCCGAAACAGGCAGGGCAGAAATACCGCCATGGGCATGAACAGCAGCATGTTGCCAAGCAGGTTCGACAGCGGAATTCCCGGGCCGATATAGTTGTATTTCAGCGCGCGCAGGTACAAGAGCACCGTTTCGAACGGGCGGAAGTTTGTCATCAGCTCAAAATTTTCGCGGTAAATTGCCGCCGCCTGCGAGAAATGCAGAAAGTCGATTCTGGAGAGGATCAGTTCGCTCGCCAGCGCGACAAGGTAAAACCCGAACAGCGCCATAAGGGAAACGCGCACGACCTTCCGGCGCGCGGCGGGTTCGGCAAACGAACGCGCAAGCAGGAATACGCCAAAAAACAACGGCACGCAGACCATCGCGATGAGCAGCAAGCCCGACGTGACGTGGATCATCCCTAAAAAGAGAATCGTATACAGTTGCCAGATCATGACGGCTCCGGCGGCGGTCAGCAAAACCGCGCTAAAGACGCGCTGAATCGTCCGTTTTTGAATCATTTTGCTATTATACCACACTCTTCCGCTTCGTACAGAGCAAAACGGCTCTCCAGCGCAAACGGTTATCATCTGATTCAGTCTGCGAAAAATACGCCGCCTTTTGCGCTTTTTTCGGCTGCCGCAAGCGGCGGGCACGCGCGGATTGATTGCGCAAAGCCTGTTTTTGCGCGTATAATAAAGTAAAGCAACAAGCGCATATCGACCATACATCATTTCAGAATCGAAAGGGAGGAACTCTACTTATGCAGCATCCGCTTTCCGCAGGGCCTCTGCTGAACGCAAAAGGTGAACTCAACGAGGCAGGTTACGCAACGTCTCTGATAAAAACCTACGACCGCGCCGCCATCAAGGCAGGCAAGACCCGCATCAAGGAATGGGACTACTACCTGATCTACAACGGCAAATTCGGCGCGGCGCTGACCATTGACGACAACTCCTATATGGGCATGATTTCTGCTTCCTTCCTCGACTTTGAAGCGCAAAAGGAAAAGACCGTTTCTCCGATGTTCTGGCTGCCCATGGGAAAGACGAACTTCCCTTCGAGTTCCAAAACAGGCGATGTGGAAAAGGTCATGAAAGGCGCGCGCGCCTCCATCAAGCACGAAAACGGCGGGCGGCGGCTCACCTGCCATCTGGATCAGTTCGACGGGGATCTGCCGTTCGATCTGGACGTCTTCCTCTTTGACGAACCGCGGGATTCCATGGTGATCGCCACCCCGTTTGCCGAACAGAAGACCGCGTTTTACTATAATCAAAAGATCATCGGCATGCGCGCGCATGGCACGGTAACGTGCTACGGCAAAACATACACCTTCGAGCCGGAGGATTCCTTTGGCCTGCTCGACTGGGGGCGCGGCGTCTGGACGCACGAAAACACCTGGTACTGGGGCGGCGGGCAGGGCGTCGTGGACGGCCATGTGATCGGTTTCAACATCGGCTACGGGTTTGGGGACGTCACCGCCGCTTCCGAAAATATGATCTTTGTGGACGGAGTCGCGCACAAGCTCGACCGGCTGACGTTCAACATTCCGCAAAAGGACGGAAAGGACGACTTTATGTCCCCCTGGACGTTTACTTCCAGCGACGGGCGGTTTGAAACTGCGTTTACGCCCGTGCTCGACCGCGTGGCCTACGCCAGCGTCGGCCCGCTGCTCTCCGACCAGCATCAGGTGTTCGGGCATATGGACGGCACGCTCGTGCTCGACGACGGCAGCAAGATCACACTCAAGCGCTTCCTCGCATTTGCCGAAAAGGTGCATAATAAGTGGTAATCTGAAACGGCAGGTTCTTTCGCCGCTAAATTGCAGAATTCAAAGGCGGTAAAAAAGGCTGTTCCCCGCCGCGCTGAATGGTGTATAATGGGCGATAAAAAAGCCAAGGCAGCTCGGCCCGGCTTTGAAAAGAGGCGCATGAAATGGCAGAGACTTTACGCAAATACGATCTCGTGATCTGGGACTGGAACGGCACGCTCCTGGACGACACGGAGACTTGCTACGGCATTGCCAACTACATGCGGCAGGAACGCGGCATGGAGCTGATGCCGGGCATCGACACGTACCGCACCATGTTCCGCTTTCCCGTGATCGAGTATTACCGCAGCATGGGCTACACCTTCGAAACCGAGCCTTACGAGGAGATTGCGCGCGAGTTTATCGCCATGTACGCCGAGCGGGTTTCCCTTTGCCCGCTGCAGCCCTGCGCAAGGGAAACCCTGCAGGCGGTGCTGGATTGCGGCGCGCGGCAGGTGCTGCTCTCCGTCACCGGGCAGGACAAGCTCAACGAACAGGTCGCGCTGTTTTCGCTGAATGCGTATTTCGAGCGCGTCATCGGCGGCGGCGACAATCTGGCGCAAGGCAAAGCGGGCTATGCGCGCGAATTTTTGCGCGAGTGCGGGGTCAGCCCGCGGCGGACGCTGTTTGTTGGGGACACGGATCACGATTTTGAAATTGCGTCCTCCATTGGCTGTGGCTGCGCGCTGCTGATACCCGGTCATCAAACACGGGAGACGCTGGAAAAGCTAAACGCGCGGCTGATCGACTCCCTCTGCGAAGTCCCCGCGCTGTTGGTCTAGCGATACTTGCCCCTTTTTTAAACAAAGCCTAAAAAATTCTTTGCTTCTTTCTTTTAAGAAAGAAGAGTCCCCTGTTCTTTATTTCTTTCTTTTCAGAAAGAAGAGCAATTCCCGTTCTTAAAAAACCAAAGCCCTTGCCGCTTGATGCGGCAGGGGCTTTCTTTGTGCTTCGTTATTTCTTCGGCTTGCTGCCATCCGGTGGAGGCAGCGGTTTTCCGTCCTTGCCCTTCGGCGGTTCCGGCGGGCGTTTGCCATTCGGGGGCGGAAGCGGTTTGCCGTCTTTTCCCTTCGGCGGTTCAGGGGGGCGCTTACCGTCCATGCCCTTCGGCGGTTCGGTTTTCTTCAAGTCTTTTTCAATCATTGTTACGATCCCCTTTCCTAGAATCTAGCAAAATCCTACGCCAAAACTATGGCAGAAATATTAGCGTATCGTGGTGCTATTGTTACAAATTCCCGCCCGTACGAACGCGGCGCGGCGCGCGCGTCTGCGCAACAGAAAAAGTTTTAACGTGCCTCCTGCCGGATAAAAACAGCCGGAGGCGGTTGCCCCCGGCTGATCAAACGCGGTTTGCAATTAACGGAAATCCACGTACACTTCGTTAAAGTCCGAGTCCTTATCATACCAGTACGTCCAAACGAACTTACTGGTCGAATAGCCGAACTCCTGCGCCAGCGCAAGCGCGTTGGTCTTGACGTGGGAAGCATAGTCCGAAACGTCCTGACGGGCGGTATCGAGGTCGTTGCTCTTGCCCGCGGCGTACTTGGAAGCTTCCTTGCGGGCGATGGCCTGCGCTTCTTCCAGCTCGTCCAGCGACATGAGATAGTCGTTGAACAGCTCGCGCTGATAGAGGGAATACTGCTGGTATTCCTCCGAGCGCACGACGCTGTTGGGTTTTGTCGCGCTCAGGCGCACAACGCCGGAGAACCCGCTGCCGGTATAACCGGCCGAGTCGTCCACAGGTTCCGGCGTAGGTTCAGGTGTTGGCTCCGACGTTGGCTCCGACGTCGGTGTTTCCGTCGGCAGCAGTTCGGGCGTAATCTCCGGCGTAGGCTCCATGGTGGGCAGCAGATCGTCCTCGGCAAGCGCCTGGGAAACGTATTCCGTCAGGTCCTGCACGGTATCGAGATACTGCGTGGCAATCATGTCCGCCCAGCGGTACCTTGCATAATCCGCGGTGTACTCCAGTTCCTTGGGCACGTCGATATCGTACACTTCCTTGATGACCTTAACGCGGTTAGACTGGTCGGTCAGGCAGAAGTTCCAGTTGAAGATATTGGTGATCGTGCCGCCGATGGAGTACATTCCGATATCCGCACTGTCAAGGTTATAGGCAAATTTGGTCAGCGCCGCCGTCTGGCCGAAGGTGCAGTTGGTAAAAAGCTGGCCTTCGAACGAACTGATGATATCCGGAATCTTGAGAATCAGGTTCTGCTCCTGCATGGACTCAAAGATTGCAACCAGCATCTTTTTCTGACGGTTCACGCGGTTGAGGTCGCCCGAACCCTGAACGCTCTTTCGAACGCGCAGGTAGTCCAGTACGGCCTGACCGTTAAAGTGCTGCGGGCCGGCGTTATACTGGCGCCCGGCCATTTTAAAATCGATTTCCAGATTGTAGTCCACACCGCCAACGGCGTCCACCAGCTCTTTGACGGCGGGCATGGTTACCGCATAGTAATAATTGATGGGAATCCCGCCCAGCATCCAGCTCGCGGCTTCACAGGTTTTGAGAAACCCCGCTCCGCCTTCGGCCTCAAACCCGCCGCCGCAGTTGAGGGAGGCGTTGAGTTTATAGATGCCGTTGACCCCGGGAATCTTGGCGTAGGTATCGCGCGGGAGCGAAATCAAGTCCACGCGGTTTTCGTCAAAGTTGATGGCGGCAACCATCATCACGTCCGAATGATATTCGTGCTTGCCACTCCAGGTTTCGCGCTCCTCGGCATAGTCCACGCCGATGAGAAGAACGTTGACGATGTTCTGCATCATGGACGTATCCGCCTGCGCGCTGATGACCTCATAAGGATCAACCGTCGGTGTTGGCGTCGGCTGCTCGCCGGGTGAAGGCGACGAGTTCAGGCTGTCTATGGTCTGCACTTCCGCTTCGCCGGGCGTTTTCTGCGCGTCGGCAAAGAGCGCGCCGGGATCAAGCAGCACCGCGTACGCATAGACGCCGCCAACGCAGAGCAGCAGAATGCCAAGCACAACCAGCACCGCCCAGAGCGCACGGCGCTTTTTTCTGGCACGACGGCGCTTTTTACCGTGTCCTCCTGCCGAGGGATAAAAGTCCGTTGGAACAAACGCCTCCACCTCGGAGTCAAACTGGCGCTGGGACGAGAGCTTTTGAGAATAGGCGGAAGACTGCCCGCGGGATTCTATATTGTCTCCGGCGGATGCGTCCGCGCGCGCAGGAAGGTTTGATTCCGCGTCGGGAGACTCTTTTTTCGAGTGATCGTTCGGTTTTCGGGTCATTTCCTAGCTGTGTCCTTTCCGATGTCCATACGCGCTTATTATAGCAGGAAATCCGCCTTTTCTCCGCCAATTTGCATTTATTACAAAGAGTTTACAAAGTCGTTTCGCTCACAACATACAATTTTTCCGCTAAATCCGCCGTTTTTTTCCGTTTCACCGGTTGCCGCGCGGTTTTTGAAAGTGACCCGCAAGGCTTTTCACCCGCCCGGAAGTACGGTATAATGTAAACTGTTTTAGTATGTGCATGGATGCCGGTTGATTCCTGCTCCATGCAGCAAAATCCTTGTTCCGGTACCGGGAGCATCATTAAAAGGAGAGACCCCGCATGGTCGTTATTATTCCGGCGTATCAGCCGGATGAAAAACTCGTGCGACTCGTTCATGACCTGCACGAACAAACCGATTATGATATCGTTATCATCAACGACGGCAGCGACAAGGATCGCCTGCCTATTTTCGAGTCGCTTGAACCCTACGCAAAAGTGCTGACCCACGAAGTCAACAAAGGCAAAGGCGCCGCGCTGAAGACCGCGCTGGCGTATATCTACGATCAGTACCCCGCGGACGAAGGCGTCGTCACCATTGACGCGGACGGCCAGCATCTGCCCGCGGACGTCATCCGCGTCAGCGAAGCCTGGGAACAGACGCCCGACCAGCTCGTGCTGGGCAGCCGGGAATTCACCGGCAACGTACCTTTTAAAAGCCGCGCAGGCAACGCCATTACGCGGTGCGTGTTTGCCATGTCCACAGGCGTCAAGGTATTTGATACGCAAACCGGCCTGCGGGCGTTCGGGGTGTTCCGCATCCCCATGATGCTTGAAATGAAAGGCGACCGGTACGAATACGAAATCAACGTGCTGCTGTACGCAACCAAGCACCGGATTCCGATTCAGGAGGTCGTCATCGAAACCGTGTATCTCGAAAACAACAAGTCTTCGCACTTTAACCCTGTGCGCGACGCATGGCGGATCTATAAAATGATCCTGCTGTTTGTCGCTTCTTCGCTGCTCGCCATGGGAATCGACTATGTTGCGCTGCTGTCGCTCTCCGCCGCGACGCGCAATCTTTCGCAGTCGCTGCTCATCAGCGTGGTCGGCGCACGCCTGCTCAGCTCGCTGATCAACTACTTTATCAACTGCAAGCTCGTGTTCGAGCACCGCAGCATCGCCAGCATCATTCGCTACTACCTGCTGGTTGCCGGTATCCTCGCAATCAATTACGGAATGCTGTATGTGACCACGCAGTGGATTGCGCTGCCCGTTGCAAAGATCATCGTCGAGGTCATCCTCTACCCGCTGAGCTTCTATATCCAGCGCAAATACGTATTCCCGCCGGAAAGCGAAGATATTGGTGCGGATAAATAAACTTTTCGCCGTGGCTCACCGCCGCGTCATTCCGGCTTAAGGAGGTTGTTGTTTCGTTATGGCAAAACCCGTCTCAAAATCAACCAAACGGCTGATTACGGCAATCGTGGTCGACCTCTTGATCCTCGGCGCTTTGCTCGGCGCGTATTCCTATTTCACCTTCCTGCGCGTGCTCGACTATACGCCCAAAGCGCTCAGCACTCCGACGCCCGCAGCCGAAACCGCCACACCCGCCGAAACGGACGCGCTTTCGAGCTCGCCTTCCGAAGAAGCCGCCGTTTCGCCCTCGCCCACACCCGTGGACACCGGCCTTTTGGGCGGTAAGTATGCCGAAAAGTTTACCAACGGCGAAGTGGAGCAGACCGAAGATTCCTACCGCAGCGGAAACGTCTGCATAGAGATGTCGAAGCAGACCGCAGGTACCGCTGAAAAGCCGATCGTCTACTATGTTGCGGATATCTACATCAAGGATCTTTCGAGCTTCCGCACAGCGGTAGCCGAGGAGTATAAAGATCAAAACGAGAGCGACATCAAAAACGCCATGCCCGCGCTCCAGCTCTCGCAGCTGGCAAACGCCATTGTTTCCATCAATGGCGACAGCTTCGCCTGGCATCAGGGACTCGCCGTTCGAAACGGCGTGGAATGGACAAAGGATTTGCCGGTATACGGCGATATCTGCGTGCTGTATCAGGACGGAACCATGGAAACATACGCCCAGTCGGCCGTTAACAGCGCGCTGATCGACGAAATCTACGCAAAGAACCCGTTCCACATCTGGACGTTCGGCCCGCAGCTGCTCGTTGACGGGCAGGTGCCGACAGACTTTACGCGTTCCAAAGCGAATCCCCTCTCCGCCGTCGGCTACTTTGAGCCGGGGCACTACTGCTTTATCCTCGTGGACGGACGGCAAAAGGAGTATTCCTGGGGCATGACGCTCAGCGAAGTTGCGCAGGTGTTCTACGACCTCGGCTGCACAGTCGCCTTCAACCTAGACGGAGGCGATACAGCGGTAATGACGTATAACGGCGCCTGGCGCAACCAGCCGGAAGAAAGCAGCCCGCGCAATACGAGCGACATACTCTATATCTGTGAGCCGGCCACGTCGGAAAACGGGCAGTAAGGAGGAAACACGCTTATGAAACGGCCTTTGAAACAATTGATTGCCCGCGCGCTGCCGCACTTAACCATCATATTGGGTCTGATGACGCTTGTGTTTTTCGTGGTCGACGGCTTTAACCCGATCATGGCTTTTATGAGTAACGAACTATCCAAGAAGATCTTCGCCGTGCTCGCCGTCTGCGCAATCGCCTCCTCGGTTCTGCTCATTGCCCGCCAGTGGCAGGAGGACGACCGCCGCGCGCGCAAGCTCGCCCGCCAGCAGCGCAAACTAGAACTGCTCGCCGAGGAATCCGAAAAATCCTTCGAAGAAGAAGCCCGCTGACAAGCAAGCAACGCAAACGCCGCCCTGCCGGGCGGCGTTTTTGATTCATTCTTTATTCTTGGGGCTTCGCCCCACCTAAGAACTTAGCCTTCTTGGGGCTTCGCCCCAAACCCTGACTCAGGGGTATTCACCCCTGAGAACCCCATCTTTACAGGTGATTCGATATGGGGTTTCCAAAGAGGTGAACACCCCTTTGGCGGGTGCTCGAGGGTGGAACCCTCGAAGATACTCCCTTGCTCGAGGGCGGAGCCCTCGAATCAGCCTATTTCACCGCTGACCGCAGCGCTTCGGCGCGGTCGGTCTGCTCCCAGGGCAAATGCAGTTCGTTGCGGCCAAAGTGGCCGTAAGCCGCCGTCTGGCGGTAGATCGGACGGCGCAGCTTGAGCTGCTCGATGATGGCCGCGGGACGGAAGTCGAACACATCCAGAACGGCGCGTTCAATCGCTTCTTCCGAGTACGCGCCCGTGCCGAACGTATCCACGCAGATGGAAACCGGCCGCGCAACCCCGATGGCGTACGCCAACTGGATTTCACATTTCTTTGCCAGTCCCGCCGCAACGACGTTCTTTGCCGCATACCGCGCCATATAGGCCGCGCTGCGATCGACTTTCGTGGGATCCTTGCCGCTGAAGCATCCGCCGCCGTGCCGCGCGTAACCGCCGTAGGTATCCACGATGATCTTGCGCCCGGTCAGGCCGGAATCGCCCGTCGGCCCACCGATGACGAAGCGTCCGGTGGGGTTGACATAGATCTTCGTCCTGGCGTCCACCAACCCTTTGGGCAGTACGGGCAGAATCACCTTCTGCTCAATATCCCGCCGGAGCATGGCCATATCCACATCGTCATGCTGCGCGCTGATGACAACGGTGTCCACGCGAACCGGCTTGTCGCCGTCGTACTCGATGGTCACCTGGCTCTTGCCGTCCGGGCGAAGGTACGAAATCTCGCCGCTCTTGCGTACGCTCGTGAGTTTTTTGGTCAGCGCGTGCGCCAGATCGATGGGCAGCGGCATGAGGCTTTCCGTTTCGTCGCAGGCAAAGCCAAACATCATGCCCTGATCGCCCGCGCCGGTGGAGAGGTTGGTCTCCTTTTCGCCGTTTTTCTCTTCCAGCGCGTGATCGACGCCAAGCGCG
Source organism: Clostridiaceae bacterium (assembly GCA_039683415.1). GTDB lineage: Bacteria > Bacillota > Clostridia > Christensenellales > CAG-138 > UBA7703. The sequence continues at coordinate 111,438 of JBDKRL010000017.1, read as the reverse complement.
ATATCCGGCGACTGGCCGTTGATGGCGGTGATGACCGCCAGCGTGTTGGCGTCGAAGCCGTATTCGGGCTTGTTGTAGCCGATTTCGTTGGCAACCGAGCGCACAAGGTTCGGAATATCCACATAGCAGCTCGTCGTTACTTCGCCCATCACGAGCACCAACCCCGTTGTGGCCGCGCATTCGCAGGCCACGCGGGAGTTGGGGTCTTCCTGAAGCATGGCGTCCAGCACCGCATCCGAGATGCAGTCGCAGAGTTTGTCCGGGTGGCCTTCCGTCACCGATTCGGACGTAAACAGTCGTTTACCCATGGTTTGATCATCCCTCCGGTATTGAAATACAAAAAACCTCATCCGCAGATGAGGTTTGACATTGTTTCGATGGTTCAACGCTCATCTTTCAGCTTTCGCTGCCGGAATTGGCACCTTTTTCGCTGTTAACGAACAGGTTGCCGGGCTTCACAGGGCCGGTCCCTCAGCCACTCTTGATAAGGCGGTATGCAGTTTTTTGTTCGATCCGTATTGTAGCATAAGCAATATACTTTCGTCAATAATGGAAAAGCATGGGGTTCTCAGGGGTGAACACCTCTGGGCCAGGGTTTGGGGCGGAGCCCCATCGCTTTATCCTTTATTTGCTCTTGTTTCCGTTGTTGGCGATGGGGTCGGTTTCGCTCGGCACCTGCTCGGAATAGCCGAACATCAGCCCGTCCGGCACGGCGCGCTGGTACGAAATATCGTTCTTTTCGCCGATGCGCTGACCGGAATGCGAGTTGAGCTGTTCGCCCATAAAGATCATGCCCGCGCTTAAGCCGCCGTCGAGGTTATAGGCGATGGTGCAGTCGTATTGCACAAACAAGTCCGCAAATTCCCAAATCGTCATGCCGACGCTGTAGTTCTTCTGCCGCCCGTCAACGACGATGGCGATATAGTGTCCGGGGCTGATGTAGCCAATGCCCGTGCGCGGGTTGATCCGGCGGACGCGATGGTACTTGGCGTCCTCGTTGACCACGCCGTTGTTGATCAGCGTCGGCCCGAACGAAAACGAGTTTTCAACGCCGTCTTCGAGCAGGTCTTTGGCGCGCATCTCCCATTCGCCGTACACGCGCATGGACATATCGGGATAAATCGCGAGGGTGTCCTCAGCCTGGTTATCCGAATAGATGCGCCCGTCACGGATGAGTACGCCCTTGTCGCTCTTTTCGCTGTTGATCAGGTTGTCGCCCGTGATCCACAAAACGGCTTTTGCGCGCCGCGCAATCAGCCAGGGATAGATCGCCCCACGCCCGGTATGCCCTTCCGAACCAAAGCCCGCGCGGAACTGGTAGATGTTCTTCATGTGGATATCCGCAACAAAATACGTAATCGGCTTGCCTTCCGCGTTGGTGGTGGAAACGCGGTCGATCACGATGCCCAGCTCGTCGGTGCGGTATTCCCAGCGGCCGTTTTCTTCGTCCACCAGGATAACTTCTTCCGGCTCGCCTTCGCGGCGGAAAAAGTTCTCCTCGGAATCGTCCGCAGCTGAATCAGCCGGGTCTTCGGTTTCCTCCGGCGTAGCGGTTGGCGTCGGCTCCGGGGTTGCGGTCGGGGTGGGTTCCGGCGTGGCCTCCGCGGCGATGCGTGCTTCTTCCAATGCGGCGGCGTTTTCCTTCGATTCCTGTATGCCCGCAAGGAGGGCGCAGGCGGCCAGCCCCACTGCAAGCGGAATCAGGCAAAAACAGAGCGCGTCGCCTTTATGGAATCTTCTGCGCAGTTTTTTATAACCAAACAGCGCAAGCAGCACGGTTAAAACGAGCCCCAGCGCAAGGCTGATCCCCGCTGCGCCAAAGCGCTCGAACAGCCCGCCTGTCACCTGCGCCACGTTCGCCAAGGCAGCGGCGGCTGTCGGCTCCGGCGCGGGGGTGTCTGTTGGCGCGGGCGTATCGGTCGGCTCCGGCGTAGGCGCGGGAGAAGGCGTTGCCGGCGCGTATGCCAGCAGCACGGAAGCAGGAATGTTTTCAAACAGATCGTCCTTTGCCGCGTCGTCGCCAACGGCGGTAAACGCCAGCGTGAACACGCCGGAAGAATCGATCAGCTTACCAAACATCTGCTGGGAAATATGCTGCGTAAACGCTTCCTGCGCGGCTTCTGCGGCGGTTTTGCCGCCAAACGCGTTGAGCGGCTGGCTCATATCCAGCGTTGTTACGCTCTGGCCTTCGGTCTGGCCGTAGCAGTAGAGTTTCTGTGCCAGCGCGCCGTCGGTCACAACCTTAATCACCTGCTCCGCCGTGTAACGGTGCGCAGCCTGCGCCTCCCCGGCGCCCTGGGTAACGATGACCTTGGGCGAAAGCGCGGTAATCACGTTGGTCAGGTAGTCCGGCAGGCTGGATTTGCGGTAGCCTTCGGTCACCATGTCGTAAGAATCGTAATTCGAGCAGGTGAAACCTGCAAACAGCGGATACTCGCGCAAGCCCATTGCCCAGAGCGTGCTGAGCGCTTCTTCCATGCGTTCGCGCTTGCCAAAGTCCGAAACGTAGAGAATCGCGGTTTTGATTCCGCGCTCAAAGGTGTAGTTCGTCAGCGCGCCGCCAAGCTCTTTCCACTCCGCGCCGGGCTCCGCGGCAATAATGAGCAGATCCGCTTTTTCCGGCGTGGGTTCCCAGCGCTGTACGCTTTGGGGAAGCTCCTCGTCCGCGCCATATACGCTGACGCCCGCAATCGCGCCCTCCGAACCGAGCGTCACGGTGACGCTTACGCAGGCGGCGTCCAGTTCAATATACTTATTGACCATGCCGTCGGTCACAACCAGCTCGCCGAGCGCCGCGCCGGAAGCGTCCAGCTGCGCTACGGTGTATTCGTCGGGCGCGGTATACCAATTGAGCAGAACGCCCTGTTTTGCCTCTTCAAACGAAAAAGAAAACGCTTCTTCCGCTTTGAGCGAAACGCGCGTGGTCACATAATCGTCGCTCAGCCGGTAAGCATACGGCGCTTCTTCCTCCGGCAGCGTAAACGCCAGTTCCCCTGTATCCGGCGCGGCGGAGGGCTCCGTTTGCGGAGTTGCGGTCAGTTCCGCTTGCGGTGTAGCGGTGGGTTCCGTTTCCTCTGCAAGCGCAAATGACGGGATTGTAAGCAGCGCGCAGCAAACCAGCAGCGCAAACCATTTCTTCATTGCTTTCCTATTCGTTCTCTGCAGTAATCTCAGCATCTTATTCTTTGAATTCCATATCTTATTTCAAATATTCTTTTCGATTGACCGCTGTCAGCCGCGCAGGTGATCATCGGTTCTTCTGGCCGCCGAACGCCGTTTACGCCTGCGCCGTTTTTTTTGCACGGAGCGGACGATCAAAACGACCGTCCCCGCGCTGAGCAGCACCAGAACCCCCGCCGCAGCCAGCAGCAGCGTTCTGTCGGGCTTGGTCGGAGAGGCCACTTCTGCCGCGGGAGAAGCCGAAGGCGTGAGCGTCGGCACAGCGGTCGGCGTAGGGGTCGGTTCCGGCGTTGGCGAAGGCGTCGGGGCAACATAATTCGTCAGCGATTCCAGCGGGATATTCTCAAAGAAATCGCCGCCCGTTTCGTCCTGCCCCACCTGCGAATACGCAAGCCCGAATTCCGCGCTGCTGTAATCGCCCGTGTCGTAGACATTCTGGTGAAACTCCTGCTGCGAAACATGGCAGGCATAGGCAAGGTTGGCAACTTCCAGTGCCGTTTTTCCATCAAATGCGGAAAGCGGCACGCGCCAGTCCATGGTGATGGCGCCGGTATCGAACAAATGCAGATAGAGTTTTTTTGTCTGCCAGGCGCCGTACTTCTGGGCGGATTCCGGGTAGAGTGAGCCGTCTGCCGCGGCGGAGACCGCTTCGAGCGTGCAGCTTGCGGTAATGCGGTGCGCGCCGTGGCCGTATTCGCCCTCCAAATCGTGGGTTACGATGACTTCCGGCTTAAACTGGCGAATCAGCGAAACGATGGCGGCAACGGTTTCGTCCCGTCCCCAGCGCTTTTCTGCGGCTTCCAACGTTTCGGTATACGCGTCCTTCATGCCGACCAGCACGGGCGCGTTACGCACTTTGCAGAGCCATAGCCCCGCCATCGCTTCGTCCATGCGCAGGCGCTCTTCACAGGCCATATACGCAACCTGCACGGCAAGCCCCTTTTCGCCCGCGTAGGTGGGGATTGTTCCGCCAAAATACAGCAGTTCGTCGTCGCAGTGCGCTGAGATAACCAGCAAATCCGCTTTTTCTGCCGGAGGCTGCCAGTCGCAGACGCCTTCCGGCAGATTGCCCGCGGAATAAAACGTTACTTCGCCGATCGTCATATCTTCCTGCGAATGGACGAGCACGCCGCGCGCGCTCGTTTCCAGCGCGTAATACGCGTTGAGCATCGGGGATTCGATTGTTTCGCTGTTCAGCTCTTCTCCGGCGGCGTCCAGCTGGGTGAGAACAAACGCCGAAGGCGCCTGATAAAACTTGAGATACATACCCGCAACGGGCGCGTCCTCACCCCAGACGCATCGAAAATCCTTATACTCCGAAAACTCGGTGTAAGTTTCCACGTCCCCGTCGGTGAGCCGTCTTTCCGCTCGGCCGGGCGAGGGTTCGGTGATTTCGCATAAATCCGTGACGTCGTCCGCCGTAGGAAGTTCCGCGCGCGAAAACGCCGGCGAACACAGCAGCAACACTGCCGCGCCGGCAATACAAAGCGTTTGTTTCAATTGGGAACGTGTCATTTTCTTGCGTTGGTATCCTTCCGCGATGCTGATTTCGGCAGACGCGCCGAACAGAAACTCCAACTCACCCTATTATACACGATTCCCGCGCCGAAAACAGGGTGTACCCCCGTAATCCGGCGCGGGAAAAGGATCAACGCTTCTTTTTTACGCTTCTTCGGCTTCCATCCGCGCGTTGGCCGCGCGCATTTCCTGCTCGGTCTTGGTGAGTTCTTTGCGTCCGGCAATCAGCAGAATGCCGCCGCTGCCAAACAGAATCAGCAGGCTCAGGATGCCGACGCTCGCGCGGTCGGTCAAGAAGTAGAACATGGAATACAGAAGAGGCCCGATGACGGTTGCAAACTTGCCGAACACGTCGTAGAAGCCGAAGTATTCCGCGCTTCTGGACTGCGGCACCAGTTTGCCGTAATACGAACGGGACAGCGCCTGAATGCCGCCCTGCACGGTTCCAACAAGAGCGGCCAGCACCCAGAACAAAGTGGTCGCCGTCGTGCGCGCGGTATTATAGGCTGTCTGCTTTGCGGTATCCGCCGCGTAAACATCCAAATCCGCGCCAACCGCGGTCAGCGCGCTTACGGCGGTGGCCCGGCTTTCGTCGCTGGTGAACACATAGTTCACGCCTTCCGCATCGCCCGCCTGGCGTACAAAGTCCGCAACCACCTCGTCAAAGGCGGCGGCGCGATCCTCTTCGGAGAGCACATCCCGCGTGTCCTCCACGAGATCGGCGGTGAGATTGCTCCAGGCTTTTTCGTCCTCCTTATCGGCAAACGAAACCTCCTGCGCGGTGATGCTTGCCCGCGCGGCGGAGACATAGTCCAACTGATACGGTTCGACCAGCCGCCCCATAAAGAACCCGACGCCGCAAATCACGAAATACACCGCAATTGCCGTGATAATCATCTTGATCGCGCCGAATTTGCCGGAGAGCTTGCTAAATAGAATGGCGCAGGGAGCCGCGACCAACTGGGTCACGAGCAACGCAAAGATCATGCCGGTCGTGCCGAGACCAAGCGTTGCGCCGTAGTTCGTGGCCAGCGAAATGACCGCGCCCACGCCGTCGATATAGAGAAAGTATGCCAAAAGGAAGATCAACAGCCCTTTATTGCTCACGCAGCGCTTCATGGTGTCCACAAGGTTCGACAAGGCGTGCTTGGCCAGTTCGCCCGGAGGAGTTTCCACATAATGCGTCTGTTTGACGTTTTTAAGAATCGGGATCGAGAACAGCAGCCACCAGACCGTGACGATCAGGATGGCGAATTTCATCGAGATGGGGTCGTAGTTCCTCAGCAGCATGACCGCGATGGATATTACAAACGGAATCGTGCTGCCGCCGATGTAGCCCGCGGCATAGCCCCAGCCGGACACGCGGTCCATGCGCTCGTCGGTCGTAACGTCGGTGAGGAACGAATCGTAAAACACGCAGGAACCGGAGAAGCCGATATGCGAGATCACGTACCCAACCAGCATCCACTGCCAGGTGCTCACGAACGCAAGCACGGCGGTTGAAAGCGCGCCGATGAGGATGAACGCAAACAGCAGTTTCTTTTTATTACCCTTGAAGTCCGCAACCGCGCCGAGCGTCGGAGCGATGACTGCACCGATGAGCGACGCAATGGAGACGCCGATGCCCCACCATTTGCTGCCAAGGTCGCCCGCCACGCTGGCGTAGTAGATGGGAAAAATAACCGCCATGATATTGGTGGCGTACACGGAGTTTGCCCAATCGTAGAAAATCCAGCTCGTTTCCTGTTTGGTAAAGCGCTTGCTCGGATCACGCTGGCGCATGAATTTCCACCCTCTTCCCTAATCTGTTTGGATTTTTTCGCATAAAACAATAGATCAGACCCGTTATCTGCAGTATAGCAAACTTCATGGATGCGGACAAGCGAGAATACAAGCGCTTTACAATTCAACGGTGTAAACGCGCGAATTTTACGAGGGTTTTTCCTGCCGGTGACCCGCGCTTTACAAACGGGTCATTCGGAACGAAAAAACCCGCACAAGTTATTCTGTGCGGGTTAAGTATGGGGTTCCAAGGCGCGTGCCCCTTGGTCAGGGGCTTGGGGGCGAAGCCCACACTATCTACCCCTTTACAGCAGGTCTTTTTTGCCAAAACGGATAAACGCAAACATCAGCAGCACCGCGCTCAGCGCAAGAGATAGCGCTGCATACGCGGGGCTGAGATACGCTGAAGCAAGATCCGCCGTCGTAAAGTAGCTGAACGGCGAAATCAGCCGCAGCAGGCCCGGATGCTCGAGAATGTTGAATACCACTCCCATGATAAACGCGTAGAGGAACGCAAGGTTGCCAAGCACGGCGCCTTTTTCCGGCCGCTTGGCAACGGCGGCAAAAAAAGCGGCGGCGGCCACAAACAGCGCACCGATCAGCAGTACCGACAGCGCGCAGAGCCAGAGTTCGCGGGTGATGTTTTCACTCGTGCCCAAATACTTGACCGCGAGCACCGCAAAAAGCCCGTTCGCCGCGCAGAACAGAAGAAGATACGTATACGCCGCGGCAAGTTTCAAACCGAGCACCCGCGCGCGCGAGCAGGGTTTTGTAAAGACGAACTCGTAGGTTTTATCCACGCTCTCACGCGTGACGGCGGCGGAGCCAAGATACACCGCGTAGATCACAGCGCAGATGAGCACATAATAAAACAGCAGCGCGGTATACCCGCCGAGCGTTCCCGCGTCCACGCCGACCGCGCCCATGACCGCCAGCACGACGCGCGGAAACGAATTGATCAGCTCCATCATGCTGCCGCTGGTGGAGTAGCTCTCAAACTTGATGATGCCCGCAAAGCAGAGCACAAACATGCCGAGCAGCCAAAAGATAAACGCCTTTAATCCGGCGCGAAGCTCACGCTTGTAAAGATTCATATCCTTATCGCCTCGCTTTTTTTATAAACTTTTTGCCGTTCCGAGCGAGCCATATTGGTCCCTCGCTTTTATAGAGTTTTCGTGTCGCTTCGGCAGTATCGCAGAAACGCCGTGCATAGGCAGAGCGCGCAAACTGCGGCTGCAGTCAGCATATACTTCGTTTCAAACCCGCCCGTAAAAAAGACGGCTCCGGGGCTGAAATACTGCAGCGGCGAAACAAACCGGATGGCTTCCTCCTCGGTGAGCGAATAAAGCGCCGTAACCAAAAAGCCAGCAAAGCCCATCGCCGTTGCCGCGCCGGAAACGGAGCGGATCTTTTTTGCCATGACCGCAAAGAACGTCGAGAGTGAGAAAAACACCAACTGTAAAAAGAAGAGCGACGAAGCAGCGAGCATCGCCCTGCCAAGCTCAGCGGGATCCTGGCCGTTTGCCGTGTATGACACGGCGACGCAGGCAAGAAACAGCGCGTTGAATACTGTGAGGATACCCAGACACGCGGCGAACTTATTGAGAAACAGCGTGCCGCGCCGCACGGGCTTGACCAGCAGGAAGTCTACGCATTTATTGCGCTTTTCGCGCGCAAACACCGAAAAACCCATCGACGCGGCCATGATTGCGCCAACAACGCCGATATACGTATACGCAAACGAAAAGAACCCGCCGAACGAGAAGATATTGGCAAGCTGCAGCCCGAATACCGCGGCAAACGCAGGCGGAAGGTTCCCCAGCGCCTGTTCGACGGCGGTTCTGCTCTCCATAAATGCGCCAAAGAACACGGCGACAAACAGAAGATATCCGCCAAGGATGCTCACTGTCCAGATCAGCGCGCTTTTGAATTGTGATTTGATTTCAAACAGAAAAACATTCACGCTCGCGCACCCCCTCAGTCCGTATAGTAATGCAGGAAGATTTCCTCCAGCGAGGGTTCCGCGATATCGACGTTGGCGAGGCGGTATTTCGAAATCTCCGCCAGCAGCGGATTCACGCCGCCTTTGTAGAGAAAGCTCACGCTCCAGTCGCTAACCTGCAGATTCTGCGCGCCTTCCAGCGCAAACCCCGCCGCGGCGCCGTCTTCCATAAACACAAGGGAAACGCTCTTGTAGGCATTTTCTCGCATTTCGCTCATGCTCTGGACGGAGACGATCCGCCCTTCTTTGATGATGGCGACGCGATCGCAGATACGCTGTACCTCGCCAAGGATATGGGAGGAGAGCAGAACGGTTGCCCCGCGTTTGTTTTCCGCTCGGATCAATTCAAAAAACGTCTTTTGCATGAGCGGGTCTAGGCCGCTGGTGGGTTCGTCCAGAATAATCAGGCGCGGCGAATGCAGCAGCCCCTGAATGATGCCGACCTTCTTCTTGTTGCCGAGGCTCATATCCTCAATCTTTTGCTTCAGGTTTACCTGCAACAGTTCGGCAAGCTCGCCAATGCGCGCGGTGCAGTCCTTTTTATAGAAGCTCGCGGAATAGCGGAAGAGGTCGATGGCGCGCATGTTGTCGTAATAAAACACCTCGCTGGGCAGGTAGCCGACTTCGCGCAGGATTTCGACTTTGTGCGCTTCGGTGTCGAGGCCGAAGATTTTCGCTTCCCCGCTGGTTTTGAAGATCAGCGAAAGCAGCGTGCGGATCGTCGTGGACTTTCCCGCGCCGTTCGGGCCGATGAAGCCGAAGATTTCCCCTTCCTCAATTGAGAGGCTGACGTCGATGATTCCTCTGGCTTTTCCGTAATACTTCGTGAGGTTTTTCGTTTCCACAATCGCGCTCATAAATTGCCCTCTTTTATTCGCATGAATTTGATGATGTGCCGGATTCGATCGGTGCTTTAGTCATGTAAATTAACACCAGTATACGACTTTGACGGTTTTTTACAAGACCTCCTTTAATAAACAGAAAAACCCCGCGCAATTTCTCACGCGGGGTCAAACTGGGGTTCTTAGGAGAGAATCCCCCAAGTCAGGGGTTTGGGGGCGAAGCCCCCATTATTTTCGGTCTTGGGGGCGAAGCCCCCATTCTTTCGGTCTTGGGGGCGAAGCCCCCATTCTTTCTGTCTTGGGGGCGAAGCCCCCATTACCCGACTATTCCTGTACCGGCGCCGGAGTTTCCGGGGTTTCCGGCGCTTCCGGAACCTCCGCAACAACTTCCTCTTCCGCATGCGGGACGACCTCGACGGAAACGACCCGCGTTCCTTCGTCAACCCTCATCAGGCGCACGCCCTGCGTGTTGCGGGAAATCACGTTGACCTGCTCGAGCGGCAGGCGGATAATCGTTCCGTCGTCGCGGATGAGCATGACGTCCTCGCCTTGCGCGGTCATCTTAAGGCAGGCCAGATCGCCCGTCTTTTCGGTGAGCTGGGTTGCCAGTACGCCCTTGCCGCCACGATGATGCAGCGGATACTGGTCTTCGGAGGTGCGCTTGCCCATGCCCAGTTCGGTTACGGTGAGCACATAGCCGCCCTTTTCCACCTTGAGCATGTCGACCACCGCGTCGTCGTCTCCCAGATTGATGCTGCGAACGCCCATGGCGGTTCTGCCCATCGGGCGGACGTCCTCTTCGGCAAAGCGGACGCACTTGCCTTTACGGCTCGCGATGATGAACTCGTCGTCGCCCTTAGAGTACTCCACGGCGATCAGCGCGTCGCCTTCGCGCAGACTCTGGACGATCAGGCCGCCTTTACGGATGTTCTGCACGTCGCTGACCGGCGTTTTTTTGATGATGCCGTTCTTGGTCGCCATCACAAGGTACCCTTCGTTGCCGTCGCCCTCGACCGGGAACATGGCGGTGACTTTTTCGCCCTCGCCGAGCTGCAGCAGGTTGACAATCGGCAGACCCTTGGCGTTTCTACCGGATTCCGGAATGACGTAGCACTTGATGCGGAATGCCCTGCCGAAGTTCGTAAAGAACAGGATATGCGTATGCGTCGTCGTCACAAACAGTCGCTCGACAAAGTCCTCCTCATGCGTACCCTGGCCGATGACGCCGCGCCCGCCGCGGTTCTGCGCGCGGTAGACGTCCGGAGACAAGCGTTTGATATAACCGAAGTGCGTCATGGTGACGGCCATATCCTCTTCCTGAATCACGTCGTCAAGGTCGATATCCTCGATCATCTGCGTAATCTCGGTGCGGCGCTTGTCGTTATGCCGGTCCTTGAGGGCGAGCACTTCTTCCTTGATGATGGCGAGCAGTTTCTTTTCGTCGTCGAGAATCGACTGCAGGTAGCTCACGCGCTCGCGCAGCATGCGGTCCTCGTCCATGATCTTATCGCGTTCCAGACCCGTGAGGCGCTGGAGACGCATATCCAGAATCGCCTGCGCCTGCCGCTCGGAGAGCGTAAAGCGCGTCATCAGCTTTTCCTTTGCCTCGGCGGGGCTGGCGGACTTTTTGATCAGATCGACGATTTCGTCGATATTGTCGAGGGCAATAATCAGCCCTTCGAGGATATGCAGCCGTTCTTTGGCGCGGTTGAGGTCGTAGGTTGTGCGTCTTGTTACGACGTGCTTTTGATGCTCCAGGTAATAGTAGAGGATGTCCCGCAGCGGCAGCACCTTCGGTTCGCCGTCCACGAGCATAAGCATGATGACCCCGAACGTGGCCTGCAGATCGGTATGCTTATAGAGCTGATTGAGGATGACGTTGGCGTTGACGTCCTTTTTGAGCTCGATGACAACGCGCATGCCCGTGCGGTCGGTTTCGTCCCGCAGGTCGGAAATGCCTTCCACGCGCTTTTCGTGCACGAGTTCGGCAATGCGCTCAACCAAACGCGCTTTGTTGACCTGATACGGAATCTCCGTAATGATGATGCGGCTCTTGCCGAGGCCGTACGCCTCGATTTCCGCGCGCGCACGCACGACGATGCGGCCTCTGCCCGTGCGGTAAGCGCTGGATATACCGGAAAGCCCCATGATAATGCCGCCGGTCGGAAAGTCCGGTCCGGGCAGGTACTGCATGAGCCCTTCGCTGTCGATCTCCGGATCGTCGATCAGCGCGCAGAGCGCGTCAATCGTTTCACCGAGGTTATGCGGGGGGATGTTCGTCGCCATGCCCACGGCGATGCCGCCGGAGCCGTTGACGAGGATATTCGGGTATCGGCTCGGCAGCACGGACGGCTGCATGAGCGTTTCGTCGAAGTTCGGCATGAAATCGACGGTATCCTTTTCGATATCCGCCATCATCTCGCTGGCCATTTTCGAAAGCCGCGCCTCGGTATAACGCATGGCCGCCGCGCCGTCGCCATCCACGCTGCCAAAGTTGCCGTGGCCTTCCACGAGCATATAGCGCGTGGAGAAGTCCTGCGCCAGGCGCACCATCGCGTCGTAAACGGAGCTGTCCCCATGGGGATGGTATTTACCCAGACAATCGCCAACGATACGCGCGCTCTTGCGAAACGGCTTATCGGGCTGCAGACCCAGTTCATCCATCGAGTAGAGGATGCGGCGGTGGACGGGCTTTAAACCGTCCCTTACATCCGGCAGGGCGCGGTTGATGATGACCGCCATCGCGTACGAAATGAAGCTCTTTTTCATCTCGTTTTCGAGCTTAATGGGCACGATGCGGTTTGTCGTCTGCGGCGGCAGCGGGGTAGTGATTAACTCTTTTTCATCCATAGTCTCTCTCGTCACTCTCTCAAATCTCTCTTAACATAGGTACAGCGGCGTTTACACGTCCAGATCGACGACCAGTTTGCTGTTCTGCTCGATAAACTCACGGCGCGGCTCGACTTTGTCCCCCATCAGCAGGGTAAAGAGCTCGTCGGCCTCGATGGCGTCCTCCACGGTAACGCGAAGCATGATGCGCTGGTCGGGGTCCATGGTGGTTTCCCAGAGCTGATCGGGGTTCATTTCGCCAAGGCCTTTGTAGCGCTGGATCGTGGGTTTTGGCTCGCGGCCAATCTCGTTGAGCGTCGCTTCCAGCTCTTCGTCAGAATAGACGTATTTCAGATAGCTGCCGCGCTTAATCTGAAAAAGCGGCGGCTGCGCAATGTAGACATAGCCGTTGTCGATGAGCGGGCGCATATGCCGGTAGAAGAACGTCAGCATCAGTATCCGGATATGGCTTCCGTCCACGTCCGCATCCGTCATGCAGATGATCTTGTGGTATCGAAGTTTCGTTTCGTCAAACTCCGCGTCCAGACCGGCGCCAAACGCGGTGATCATGGCACGGATTTCAGTGTTGGCGAGGATTTTATCAAGCCGCGTCTTTTCCACGTTCAGGATTTTACCCCGAAGCGGGAGAATCGCCTGAAATAGCCGGTTGCGCCCCATCTTGGCGCTGCCGCCCGCGGAGTCGCCCTCGACGATGAAGATTTCGCAGACGCTCGGGTCTTTTTCCTGACAGTCCGCGAGCTTGCCGGGCAGCGAAGTCGAGTCCAGCGCGCTCTTTCTTCTGGTGAGTTCGCGCGCTTTTCTGGCTGCGTCCCGTGCGCGGGAGGCGGTAACGCATTTTTCAATGATGATCTTGGCGCAGGCGGGGTTTTCTTCCAGAAAACGGACAAGCCCGTCCGCCACCGAGCCATCCACCAGCGGGCGGATATCCGCGTTGCCGAGTTTGGTCTTGGTCTGGCCTTCAAACTGCGGTTCCGTGAGTTTGACGGAGATAATCGCGGTCAGGCCCTCGCGGATGTCCTCGCCAGAGAGCGAAGGATCGGCGGGTTTGAGCAGGCCGTATTTCTTTGCATAGTCGTTGATCACACGGGTCAGCGCCGCTTTGAACCCAACCAGATGCGCGCCGCCTTCGATGGTGTTGATGTTGTTGGCAAACGAAAAGATGTTTTCGTTGTAACCGTCGTTATACTGCATGGCGATTTCAACGGAGCCCGTTTCTTCGCCGTCCTCCAGGCGCTTTGCCGTAAAGAAAATCGGTTCGGGGTGCAGCGTTTCTTTGTTCTTATTCAGGTACTTCACAAACGAAACGATGCCGCCTTCGTAGCAGAACGACTTAATATGCGCGGGGGTTTCCCGTTCGTCGGTAACGGTGATGCGTACGCCCGCGTTTAAAAACGCCATTTCGCGGAAGCGGCTGCTCATCGTGTCGAAGCTGAAATTCACCTCGTCGAAGATCGTATGGTCGGCAAGGAACGTGATAATCGTACCCGTGTCGTCCTCGGGGATATCGCGCTCAACATGCACCTCGTTGATCGGTTCGCCGCGGATGAATTCCTGCGCGTACACATGCCCGTCGCGGTGAATTTCCGCGCGGAGCGTTTCACTCAGGGCGTTGACGCAGCTCACGCCCACGCCGTGCAGCCCGCCGGAGACCTTATAACCCCCGCCGCCGAACTTGCCGCCCGCGTGGAGCATCGTCAGCGACACGGTGAGCGCGTTCTTGCCCGTTTTCTCGTGCAGGCCGACAGGAATGCCGCGACCGTTGTCGATGACCGATACGGAGTTGTCCGGGTGGATAAAAATTTCGATGTGCGTGCAGTATCCCGCCAGCGCTTCGTCAATCGAGTTATCGACAACCTCCGTCACGAGGTGATGGAGCCCGCGCGTATCCGTCGAGCCAATGTACATGCCCGGCCTGCGGCGGACGGCTTCCAGCCCTTCCAGCACCTGAATTTGGGATGCGTCGTATGTTTGTTTCGTTCCCTGTTCCATTCTTTTCCTCTCTCTTCTGAACCTGGGGGTTCCACCCCCAGCCCCCGGGCTCAGGGGCACGCCCCTGAGAACCCCTTATGTTCTTTTTATGTGGGGATTCCAAAGGGGAGCCCTCCCCTTTGGCAGGGTTCGGGGCAGCGCCCCGATCACCCCTCCCCTTATTCCTCAATCTCCGAAATCGTCAGCACCGCAACGTCGTTAAGGTATTCGCGCCCGATTTCGCTTCGCCAGCGCTTTTCCAGCGTGGCGCTGGCTATATGCGAGGCAAAAATCTTTTCCTTACCCCGTTCGCGGAGCACGATATACGACTTCACCTTGCCTGCGCAGGGGGTCAGTCGCCGTTCACGCTTCGCCTTTTCGATATACGTTCTCGTGGGCGGCGTCATGCTGCGCTCGTTGAGCACGAATATGATCTTGTCCAGCGGAATGCTCACGTCCGCGCCAATATGCAGTAACACGCTGTTTCACCCCTTACCCGCGCCGTTTCAAAGTTCCGAAACGCGGCGGTCGGCCACCTGATAGACCTGCATTTGCTCCACGCCCGCGGCGGCGACTTCCTCAATATGCGTGCAGGTTAAAAACGTCTGGCAGTCCTGCGCGGCAATCAGGAGCATCCTCTGGCGGTTGCGGTCAAGTTCGGAAAACACGTCGTCGAGCAGCAGCACGGGAGTATCTTCCTTTTCTGCGCGGAGGATTTCGAGCTGAGCAAGCTTCAGGCTCAACACACTTGTGCGCTGCTGCCCCTGAGAGCCGTAAACGCGGACGTCCGAACCGTTGATCACGAGCTTGAGATCGTCCCTGTGCGGGCCTACGGAGGTGCTGCCGCGGTAAACGTCCCGCTCGGCGCTGTCCGCCAGCGCAAGGCGCAGGGTCTTGACCAGACCCGCCTGATCGTCCGGCGCCACGTTCGGCTCATACGCGGCAATCAGCGTTTCCGTGCCGTCGGAGAGGGTTTCGTGCTGTTCCGCCGCGATCATCCCCATCCGCTCGACCAGCTCCGCGCGCGCCAGCACGATGGCCGCGCCCAGAACGGAGAGCTGTTCGTCCCAGCATTCCAGTGCGTCGTAGTCCAGCCCTTCCGGCTCTTTAAGCAGCGCGTTGCGTTGTTTGAGCGCGGCGTTGTATTGCTGCAGGGTGTAGTAGTACGAAGGCCGCAGCTGCGAAATCGCCATATCCAAAAACCGCCGCCGCTCACCGGGGCCGTCCTTGATGAGCGCGAGGTCTTCCGGCGCGAACATCACCACGTTCAAGCATCCCAGCAGTTCGCCGGAGCGCGCAAGCGGCGCGCCATCGACGAACATCCGCTTTCTGTCGTTGGAAAAGAGCTTGCATTCAACCCTGCGCGGACCGCCGCGCGTATCCATATCCACCGCGACGCTGGCGGCGGATTCGCCGGAGCGCACCATTTCGCTGTCCCGCACGGTGCGGTGGCTGCGGCCGAGCGAGCATAAAAAGAGCGCCTCCAGCACGTTGGTCTTGCCCGCGGCGTTCTCACCCGTCAATACGCATAGTCCCGCGTCCGGGCGCAGGGAAAGCGACGGGTAATTTCTGAAGTTCACGAGCCGTAGGCCGGTAACGCGCATGCGAACGCTGTTCCAATCTTCCTTGTAAATTCTTATTGCATTATACCATGTTTAGTCGTTTCTGTATATATATTATAGTAAAGAAGTGCCGCTTTCTCTGAATTTGATCCTGTTTTTACGCATTGTTTCCGCGATTGCAGCAATCCTTTCGTATCCTGAAAACGAGGCGACAACCCTTCTCCTGTTTTCAGTGGAACGACACGGTTTTATAAATAAAAAAATCCGCCTTTTCAAGCGGATGAAACCGTTCTTTCGGGTAAGAGAAAGCCGGACGGCGCTGAAACAAGCCCGTCCGGCATAAGCATTGCCGAATGAATTTACGAGAGCAAATCTCCCTGATGCGCAACCAGCGTTGCATCAAATACGCCGGGAACGCGCATGAACTTATCCACAAAGTCCGTGTCGCTTTCGCGGATGCGCAGCTCAATGGTCAGCTCGATTCCGTCGTGCTGGACGGTCTTGCTCTTGACATGCGCCTTGGGCAGTTGGCGGATCAAACCCTTGATCTGCTGGCTCGCGCGGTCGTCAAAGTGCAGAATCAGCAGGTAAGGCATGCTCGCGTTGCCCTTGGCGGAGGTGATAATCACCATGACCACGCCGATGACCAGCGCGCCGATCAGGCCGACGTCCACAAACCCCGCACCGAGCGCCAACCCTTCACCGACCGCCCAGAACATAAAGACCGTGTCGATGGGGTCCTTGATGGCCGTGCGGAAACGCACGATGGAGAGCGCGCCGACCATGCCCAGAGAGAGCGTCAGGTTCGAACTGACGAGCATGAGCACGAGTGCGGATACCATGGTCAGCATAATCAGGCTGAGGTTGAACGAGCGCGAATACACGACCCCCGCGAACGTCTTTTTGTAGATGAAATACAAAAATCCGCCGATGGCCAGCGCGATGACGAGCGTCAGGATAACCTGAAGCGGGTTCAGGGTGCTGGAAAACAGATCTTTGATATCGAACGCGGTCGCGAGCGGATCCGCCTCTGCGAGCAGAATGGGTTTCATATGGTTCCTCCTTCACACATTGCTGGTGACAAATTAGTATACCGCGCCGCGCGCGAAAAAACAAAACTTAAAAATTCATGCCGTCCGGCGCAGGGACTGCGCCCGTAAAAACGGAAGCCCTGTTTAAAACTCGTACTGCCTGCAAAAGACGTATTTGCTGGCGGCGGTGTGCTGTGCCGCGCCGAGGGTTAATAACTCCTGAACATAGAGCGGCAGGCTTTCGTTGAACTTGACTTCCAATATCATGCAGTTGCGCAGTTCCCAAACGGGGTAGGTAATGAGGCCGGGGTTGAACAGCTCCGTGCTGCGCATGGCCGTGCGGACATCCTTATCAAACGTAACGCGCACGTCCTCGCTGGGAAACACATACGGCTCGCGCACATAATCCACGATGACCTTGGGGCGGATATAGTTCGACTTGAAGATGCCGTATATCTGCATGGCGAACGGTTCCGTCCGGCTTTTGAGGCATTCGAGGCTGCCGCGCACAATCGCGTCGCACTCCTCACGGCTCAGCGTCAGGCTGTCCTTTTTAATGTACTGGCCTTCCTTATGCTTGCGTTCGAGCTTGATGACGCTGTCCGAAAGGTTGTAGATGCGGATGCGGAACTTATCCCGCGAGCCGACGCCGTCCGCTTTTTCCGCAACCGCGGAATCGAACGGATCGTCGAAATACAGGCTCCTGATCATATACTCGCCGCCGTTGAGCGAGGCGTAATAGTCCTGCTTTAAGCAAGCCTTGAGCCGCGTTGCCAAGAGCTTATGCTCCCCTTCGGAGATGATGTATTTGAGTTCGTGCCGGTAAGGCTTGCCGGCGATGTCTTTTGTATTGGCCATTTCCCCAGCTTTCCCTAGCCTTCCAGTGAGGATACGCGCCCGAAAATGCTCGTCATTTCCGAGTCGCTCAAACTAAAGTAATTCTGCACATATTTCAGTGCGTATTCCTGATAATGATCCGCGTACGCGCGGATGTTATCGCAGTGCTGCTCCCAGGTGGAATAGTTGATGCTTTCCCAGAGATCGACGTCGTACTTCATCTCTTCGGCAATATTGCTCTGCATCTGATCCACCATCGCGTTGATCTTCTCCGGCGTGAAGACGTCGTTGATCATCAGCGCGACTTTTTCGAGGAACATCTGCTTAAAGGTCGCGTTTTCCAAAAGCGCGCGGATCAGCACGGTGGACGCCGCTTTGCTCGTGCCATGGCCTTCTGGATCGAAATACCTGGAGAAAAAATCCCTTCGGTATCCGCTCGAGTATTCATCCGCATTATCGTCGTTGCGGTTCATCGCCCAGCAGAAATCATAAAAGATCCAGCGCCACTTATTGTCCGTTTCCGAACTGCGCCAGTACTTGAGGTTGGCGCTGTCCGTGTTGCCAACGATGATCTCCGCCGCAACGTATGTGGCGTAATTCTCCGTATCCATGAATGTGCAGATATAGTCGTAGTTGGCCGAATCGCTGAGGTCATGGCTGCCCGCCCACTCGACCATTTCGGTATAATCTTCCCACCCGTCGCCCGCAAGCACACAATTCTGGTTTCCGTTGCCAAAAAGCAGGTCGACCGACTCGGGATTGGCAAGATGAAACCGCTCGGCAACGAAGTGCTCCGTGATTTTCTCCATTAAATCGTAGACGCCCCAGTATTCACCATTGAGGAGCACGACAACCTGCTTGTGTGCCTGTACGACAACGGCGTGATCTTCCGAAAGACCCGTATTGCCCTGCTCAAAAAGGGTCGTTATCACGTTGTCCCGAATACGGCTGTAGGTCGCGTCCTGTCCGCTCGAGCGGAGAATCAACGATTTATAGCTTGAAATCGAGCGATTCTCAAAGAACGCATAGTTGAACATCGAGTCGCCATATGCGCCGCGCGCTATGAGGGCAAGACCCTTTTGTTCATTATACCGCGAATACTGGCCCTGAATCTGGATTGCCCCGTCTCCGCTGTAGAGAGTCACGCCGTTTACGTCGATATAGTCAAAATGCACGTCCCGCTCCCATTTACGCCCCAGCGGGTCAGGGTGAGACTTCGGCTGTGCCCAAAAGTTGGCAAGGTTCCAATTCGGGTCGCTCTTGCTGCTCATGGTGGTATCCGACGGAAGCTGACCCGAGGCTTCCGCATAATCGTTGCCGACGACATAGATGCCGATCTCCGGATCCCAAAGGTTCGCGGGGTCGGTCACGATGCTGACCACCGGCAGGGTGTAGCGGTGGTTCTGAACCGTGCTTTCACCGGAGTAAATCACATAGGTCTGGCTTGCGGTGTCGCTGCCGAAATAGCCGCTTTTAAACGAGCGCACGCGCAGCACCGTGGTCTTGGAAATCGGTATCGCGCCGGAATAGCGCGTGGAATTCTCCGTTGGCACCGTGCCGTCCGTGGTGTACGTCACCGAGCAGCCTTCCGGCACCTCGACGGTAACCTGCTGGGCGGTGTCAAACGTGCCGCCGGGTGTTGTAATGCTGGGCTCCTGCGCGTAGCCGCTCACGCCGGAGGAATTGGCGGCACTCGGCGTTGGGGTTTCGTAAAACAGCAGGGTCGATTCCGTACGCCCGTAACTGACGTCCGCATGGCCTTTGGGCACCTGAATCTTATCGAGAATCGTCCCTTCCGGCGTAAACAAAAAAATGACGTCCCCTGCGGAGGAGAGCTTGAAGTTTGTTGCTAGACTATTTTTTTTTTGCGCGTCGGAAACGTTTTTCCCCGACGCAAGCACCGTTAAGTATTCGCCCGCATCGAGCGTAATATCGGGAAAGACCCACTTGGCAGGGTTCTTAGCGTTGTTGGAGAGCGCATACCCCGCAAGCGAAATCGATGAACCCGTTCGGTTATGGATTTCGATCCAGTCGTAATACTCGCCGTCCGGTTGTTTGAGATAGGAAACGTTGGCGTTGAGCACTTCGGAAATCACGATATCGCCCGTGCCGTAGGACAGCGTCGCCATAAACGCCTGCAAGCCCGAACTGTCATTCGTATAGCCCGGCGTCGGCTGGGAACAGAGCGCAAACTCGCCCGTGCCGTCCGGGGAACGCGCAAAGCTGATATCCGTATTGGCGCGCGTATAGTCGTACTGGTCGAGGATCCGGCCCGCGGGCGTGGACAGCACGACGCTTTCCTGATAGGCGGCAAGCCCGAACGGCGCTTCGATCTGCGTGGATCCGTCCGGCGTTTCCCGCCCGGTGCAGTAAATCAGCAGCACGCCGTTTGCGGGGATGACCGTTCCCGAAGGCAGCGTGTATTTCAGCGGCTGGGTTGCCGAGTCCGAAATGCCATAGCCGGAAAGGTCGACTTCCGAACCATTGGTGTTATACAGCTCGATCCAGTCGCAGTAAGCCCCGTCGGGGCCGATGATGGTCGAAGCGTTGCTGGGCATGAATTCGTTGATGAATACGCCGATGGACTCGTCCGCGCTGACCGAAAGGGTTGCCAGATATTCTGCCGCGCCCGCATCCGTATTCGGATAACCGGGGCTGGGCAGCATTTCCTTCCAGGCGGTGGCGTCGTCCGCGCCGCGGCCAAGCGAGTAGCCGCTGGCCACGGCCTGCAGCGTGATGCTGTCCACCACCTTGCCGGACACCGTAGAGAGAATGACATCGTCCGAGGCGGAGAGCTTAAAGCCCGCGTGCATGCTTCCGCGGGTCACGTCCCCGCTGCAGAACACCACAAGATAGCCGCGCGGTTCCAGAACGGACCCTTCCGGGAACGTCCATTTGGCGGCGGTCAGCAGATCGTCCGATAAGCCGTAGCCGGAGATGTCGAGGCGTTCGTCGGTGTTGTTGTAGATTTCCACCCAGTCGGGGAAAGCGCCCGTTTCGTCGGGCACCGCGCCCTTGTTGCTGATCATGACCTCGTTGATCTCTATTTGGGCGGAGCTTTCGTTTGTCGGAGTGGCTCCGTCGTTTTTTAAGTAAAGAACGAGCGCGACGGCGCTGGCAAGCAGCAAGATAAAAATCAGCGACTTGCGTGCTGCCGATGCTCTCCTTCTTCGATTCGCCATGTGTTCGATGCTCCTTCCGCAAACGCGCAGCTGCGCGTTTTCGCAACGTCCAGTTTACCATACCCCCGGCCAACTGCCAATGACGCCTTGATATTATTCACAAATTGTCCGAAATATAACCTTATTCACACCACATCCTGCTTTCAACCGTACACAAAAACAGGATCCGGGCGAATATCGCAGTCTTTTCACTGCGCGTTTCCCCCGAAATCCATATTTACCGGGCGATGCTGAGCAAAATGACCGCCGTAAGAAGCGCAACAAAAACGAAAACCGCGCCAAGAATCACAAACACACGCATAAACGTTCTTGCGCCGCGCTCTTCTTCTATATAGACGTTGCCGATATTCTGTGGCTCGTAGTGCACGGTTACTTTCTGGCCGACCAGCAGGTTCGGCGCGTTCATCGCGTAGGGGGAAAGATACTGCATCGGCTGGCCGTCGATGGTAAACGAATACACGAGCCGGATTCCGCTTGAGCCGAACTGCGTTTGAAACGCGGAGACGACGCCTTCCGTTTCGGACGTGCAGCGATACTGCCTGCGTTTCGTCACGGCTTCCAAGATAAGCCCCACTGCGAGAAACGTCAGCCCCAGAATGCCGAACGTGCCCGAAAAAACAATAACAAACAAACCGATGAAGTTCATATTTGCTTAAATCTCCTTGTAAACATAAACAGACGGGGATTCCAAAGGGGTGAATACCCCTTTGGTCGGGGTTCGGGGTGAAGCCCCGCCACCCTCTATTCTTCCCCGTTGCGCAGTTTTTCGCGCTTCTCGTGGTTTTCTTTAATCTTCGCTTCCTGCCCCTGGTCGGAAGGTTCGTAATACCGCCTGCCCTTGATTGAGGGCGGCATGTAGTCCTGCTTGACCCAGTGGCCGGGGTAATCGTGCGGGTAAAGATAGCCTTTTCCGTGGCCGAGTTTCCCAGCTCCCGCAAACGACGTGTCCCTTAGATAGATCGGCACCGGCTCGTCAAAGCTCGACTCCGCGTCCGCAAAAGCGCCTGAAAGCGCCATTACCACGCTGTTGGACTTTGGCGATTCACATATGAAAATGATCGCCTGGGTCAGCGAAAGCCGCGCTTCCGGCAGGCCGATATGCTCCAGTGCGTCCGCCGCGGCGACGGCCTGCACCATGGCCTGCGGGTTGGCAAGGCCGACGTCCTCGCTGGCATGCGCAATGAGCCGCCGCGCGATGATGCGCGGATCGACGCCCGCGTAGATCAGGCGCGCAAACCACGCCAGCGCCGCGTCGGAATCCCCGCCGCGCAGACTCTTGCAAAACGCCGAGAGCATATCGTAAAACAGCTGCTCGTCGCACTTGATCACCTTTTTCTGGCTCGACTCGGCGGCAATTTCCCGGGTGATATGAATTTCGCCCGCGTCGTCCGGCGGCGTGGTCAGCACCGCAAGCTCCAGCGCGTTGAGCGCGTTGCGGCAGTCGCCGTTGGCGATGGCGGAGATGGTGTGCAGCGCGTCGTCGTCCAGATTGACCTTCAGCCTGCCAAAGCCGCGTTCTTCATCCCGCAGTGCATGCAGCACCGCCTGCTCGACGTCCTCGCTGGCCAGCGGGTAGAACTGAAACACGCGGCAGCGCGAGACGATTGCGCTCGTCATGGCGATCATGGGGTTTTCCGTCGTGGAGCCGATAAAGCGGATCGTGCCCTTTTCCAGCGCGGGCAAAAGCGAGTCCGACTGGGTCTTGCTCCAGCGGTGGCATTCGTCCAGCAGCAGATACGTCGGCTGGCGGTAGAGTTTGAGACGCTGTTCGGCTTCCTCCACGATGGCGCGGAGTTCCTTGACGCCCGCGGTAACCGCATTGAGCTTGACAAACGCGCCGCCGGTGGCGTTGGCAACGATGGCAGCAAGCGTGGTTTTTCCCGTGCCGGGCGGGCCGAAAAAGATCGAGCTTTGGAGCCGGTCGGTCAAAATGGCGCGGCGAAGCAGCTTGCCTTCGCCCACGATGTGCCTTTGCCCGATGAACTCGTCCAGCGTGCGTGGCCGCATGCGATCGGCAAGCGGTGCGTTCTCCTCTATATGATTATGAAACAAATCTTCCATTCCAATATTTTACCGTTCTTGCCCGCTCGCTGCAATTCGATCATTTTAGTTCGGTCGCCTGACCGTTGGTTTTCCGTCCGCACTCAGGGCAGATCGCGAACAACAAACAGATCGCTCAGCGTGCGCCCTCCGTCGAATGGGATATTGATCGGCCCGGATTTGCCCTGCAGCACGCTCGACTGCCCGCCATCAAGGTTGTAAGCGCGCGTCATGCCCAGCGTTTCACATAACGTGGAAAGATCCTGCATCCCGATGCCGCGCGAAATACTGCTTCTGCCGTCCACGATGAGAAACGCATAGTGTCCCGGTTCGTAATAGCCCAGCACGGACCGGGGGTTTCTCGCCTGCACGTTGCTGCGAAACTCCGTTTTTGCGTTGCCGTAGTCGTCGAGCAGCGCGGGACCGAATACCCAGGTCTGGTATGCGCCGAGCGTGGAAAGCAAGTCCTTTGTCAGCCTGCGGTAGCGAAATGTGAGCAGTTCGCCGTTGCTGCGGAGCACCGCGATATCCCAGGCGCGGGTTACGTTCCTTACATAGTTCTCGCCGTTTCGAATCAGAGGCCCGAAGAGATTGAGCGAATAGAAGTCCCCGTTGATGCCCACAATGCCGCCTTCACAGCGGCTGAGCAGTTTTGCCGCCGTCTCCGTTGAACCCATGAATTCGTCCTGCGAAAACACGTTGACTAGACAGCTGATGTCCTGCACGTAGATATCCGCCAGAAAATAGTTGCTCTCGTAATCCCTGCCGCGCGTAATGGTAACGGAGACGTTCGCGCTGCGGTAGTTGCCGTTCAGATCGTCGTATACGCCCGCGTAATAGAAGCAATCGAGATACTTTTCTCCCAGCAGACCGGAAGACAGCCGCTCGGCAAAAGCGTCCCAGTCCGCAATCTCCCCGCAGGCATACATCAGCGCCGCGCGGGCGTCGTTGACGTTCACGCTGCCGTTCTGCGTCAGGTCGCAGTCCAGCCGTGTTTTCGCCAGATCGGGGGTTAAACACAGCAGACGGAGCATGTTTGCTGCATCCGCGGCGGTCAATTCGCCGTCCCGTATCAGGTTGATCGCCGCACTTCCCTGATCCGCGCGCGCGCTGCCGCACAGGGCGCAAAAAACCAGGCACACGGCCAAAATAGAAGCAGCCAGCCGTTTCATATGGATTCTTTACCGATCCCTTTGTGAAAAGTCTGCTTTATCATATCACGTTTTAACACGTTATGATAGAATGTTCGCATGCGCAAGCGATTTGCTTCTCATTGATGCATTAAGATAGAATGTTCGCATGCGCAAGCGATTTGCTTTATCAGCGCACTCGCCTGAACCATATTCGAAACAAACGGATCAAAGCGTAACGATGGGAACTATGATAGAATGTTTGTATGGCAAAATCATGTCACGGTTTGCCTGCATGGAAGCCAGGACAAAACGAAACAAAACATAAGGTGGAATCACGAATGAAAATAGGGCAGTTCAGCGATACGTTTCTCCCGATTGTGGACGGTGTTGGACGCGTGGTTTATAACTACGCCGCGGCGCTTGCCAGAAGAGGCGAGGAATGTTACGTCATTGCGCCCATGGCCGACGGCGGCTACCGCGGCGGATACCCGTTTGAACTGGTGGATTTTGTCAGCATGGAGCTGCCGCGCCAGAAGCAGTACAGCACCGGCATCCCGCAGTTGGATGCACATTACGACGCGCGCATGCGCTGCATCGAGCTGGACATCATCCACACGCACGCGCCCTTCATCTCCGGTCTGGAAGCACAGCGGCTGGGGCGCAAGCGCAACATACCGGTCATCGGCATGTTCCACTCGCGTTATTACGACGATTTTTACCAGCTGACCCGCGCGGAGATGCTGGCCAATATCGCCGTGGCGAGCATCGTCAACTTTTATCTCCGCTGCGACGAAGTCTGGACCGTCAGCCAGAGTTCCGCCGAAACGCTGTTTGACTACGGCTATAACGGCGAGATCGTCGTAATGCCAAACGGCACGCCAGACGTCTCCCCAAGCGCTGCAAACGCCGCCGCGGCCAAAGCGCATTTTAACCTGCCGGAAACGCCCATTCTGTTCTACTGCGGACAGATCAACTGGAAAAAGAATATCCTGCGCATCCTCGAAAGCTGCGCGCTTCTCAAGCAGAAAGGCGAGTCGTTTACGCTCGTCTTCGCGGGTCAGGGGCCGGACGCGCAGGCCATCCAGCAAAAAGCGGTGGAATTCGGGCTCTCAGACCGGATGCTCTATACGGGGCATATCACGGACGAAACGCTGCTGTACGGACTGTTTCAGTGCGCGGATCTGTTTGTTTTTCCTTCGCTGTACGATACCTCCGGCATGGTGGTGCGGGAAGCCGCGGCAATGGAGACGCCCAGCGTCGTCGTTCGCGGCAGCGCCACCGCCGAGCCGATCCTCGACGGCGAGAACGGCTTTTTATGTGAAGATACGACCGAGAGCCTCTGCGGCGTGATTGAGCGCGCGTTGTCCGATCCGGAAATGACAAAACAGGTCGGTAAAACCGCCCGAAAGACGATTTACCTCTCCTGGGACGATATCGCCGCCCATGCGGTCGAACGCTACGAATTGCTGATCGAAAAATTTAAGAATAAATAACGGGCGGGTTCTCAGGGCTGCCGAAGCCCTGAGCGGGTACTCGAGAGTGGAACCCTCGAAGACCAAAAATCCACAGCGCGGAGCACAAAGCCCCGCGCTGTTTGTTTTTAGTACAATTCCCGCAAAATGAGGTCGGTTGCGCTTTCGCTTACCGCGAGCAGGCGTTTTACACGTGGGTCGCCGCCGTATTCGCTCCAGACCATGTCCCGCAGCGCGGTGCCGTTGTGAAAGCCGTGGATTACGCGGATGCGGTACAGACCCTTGCTCCGCCGGAGCGCTGCTTCTATCGCTACCTTCGCCTGATATTTGTTTTTTCCGTGCAGGTCGAGGACGACCTCCGCGCCTAATCCGATGCCAAGCAAGTTTCCGCCTTTCTTGCGCGTTGGCGCCGGCTGCCCGGAGCGCCTTGTAACCCGGCGCGCTTACGCGTAGGTTTCCGCATCGGGAAAGTTCTTCCACTCGCCGCCGCTGAGGCGGTGCAGCTCCTCGGTGGCGAGCAGCCACTTGGCAACGCTTTCGGTTTCGGGGAAGAACTCGAAAAACTCGCCTTCAAAAAACGTATAGAACCGCGAAACATCCGTGCACATACCGTAGGTCGGCAGCAGTTTCGGCTCCAGATGGAACCCGAACGGCTCGCCGTGTTTTGTGCCGGCGTAGGTAAACCCTTCACGCGTAAGCGTAATTTCGCCTTCTCCGGCAAATTCGCTGGTGGCCTGGTTCTTGAGATAGCGATCCTTTGGCAAAATGCCGAGCCTGACGCGTTCAACCAGCCGGAAGCCGGGTTCTAGCAGTTCGCGGTAGATCGCCTTTCGCTCCTCGTCAAACCACTTGCGGGGCGTATCGGGAATTACGCACGTTTCGTCAAACGGAATCAGCCGGTACGTTTCGTCCAGCGTGGCGCCGTTGCCGCAGGCCGTGCAGCGGATGGTATCCCCTTGTCCGCGCATCGTGAGTTCCCTGCCGCAGCGCGGGCAGCGATAGAGAAGCGTATGCATCTGGTGGGCAATCCGGCCGGAGGCGTTGTAACGCACGCGCGCGGTCTTGTTCCACTCATAATCGTCGTGATGGATCGCTTCGTCGAGCCGGAGCTGGATCTCTTCGGCGGTCAGTTCCTTGAGCTGTTCCGGCGTAAAGAGCTTGTCCAAGACCACTTCCACGCGGCCGGGACGTTCGTCCAGACAGTATTTCGTGCTGGTCAGGTACCCGCCGGAAATCAGGGAAACATACACCGGCACGCCGAAGTGCTTGAGCAGTTTTCCGCTGCCGATGGCGCTGGGCTGGTTGCCGCCGCCGATGGAGCTCATGCCTTCCGGAAACAGGATAATCCTGCCACCGCGCCGCAGAATACGCGCGATTTCCTTGATGGTATAGATATCCGGCGTAAAGTTCTTTTTTGGGATCACCTGCAAAAGCCGGAAGATACCCGCCAGGTGCGAACGGAAGAACTCGTTGTACCCGGCGACATAATTCAACGTATCCGGCAGCAAAACGGCGCCCGTGTAGATATAGTCCAGGCGCGAAGCGTGGTTGCTCACAACGATATACGGCCCCTTGCACTTGCGCGGGTCGTCCTTCATCTCCACGTGAATATTGAGCTTTTTAAAGTACATCAGTTTCCAGAGATAACCGAGAATGCAGTAGATCAGCTTGGGCGGCTCTTTGAGTCTTCGCGCGTGAAGCTGCTCCTGCAGCGTACGCTTTGTTTTCGGCATACGGTTTTGCTCCCCCAATCCCCCAAAAAACGTTCTATGCTGTGCATTTTAACAAATCGTGTGCATTCCCGCAATGGAAAAGGTTGACTTTGAATGCCTTCTCAACTCTCAGCGGTGTTCTAGGGCGGAGCCCTCGAAGTCTCGCTACAAAAAACAGCGGCGCGAATGATTCGCGCCGCCAGTGAACCCGTTTCCGCGCTAGATTTTGTCGAGGCTTTCGTTATCGCCCAGAATATAGATGGAATCGTCCGGATGGAACGGCTCGTTGGGATCGATGTTGCCGGCAACATGTCCGTCCCGCCGGATGGCGATGACGGAGAAGCCGTATTTGTTGCGCACGTCGATCTGTGCCAGCGAATGCCCGATCCAGTCCTTTGGAATCTTGATTTCGTTGATGCAGTACTCGTCGGAAAGATCCAGCGAGTCCAGAACCCCCTCGGCGACCAGCGAACGCGCAAGGCGGATGCCGCCGTCATGCTCCGGCTGGACAACGCGGTCCGCGCCGGTCTTGATGAGCAGCTTCTGGTGCAGGTCGTCCTGCGCTTTGGCAACGATCTTTTTTGCACCCATCTCGCGGCAGAGTACGGTGGTCAGAACGGAAGCGCGGATGTCGTCGCCAATGCAGATGACCACGCAGTCGAAGTTGCGCACGCCGAGCTGCGAAAGCGCGCGCTCGTCGGTCGAATCCGCCTGCACCGCGTGCATGACGCTGTCCTTGACGGCGCTGACGCGATCCGCCCGCTTATCGACGGCGAGCACCTCGTGGCCGAGCGTGGTCAGCATGCGCGCCGTGCTCGTTCCGAAACGACCCAACCCGATGATGATAAAGCTCTTGCTCATGAAATTCACTCCTTAATCATAGTTAAACCATTTTGTTGTTCGGCGGAACATCTCGCCAGCCGCCCGACGGCGGGGATCCCCGCAAGCCTGCTTCAGCCGATTAAAATTTCTTCCTGCGGGTAGTGCAGAACGGCTTCCTTTGTCGTGCCCTCGATCAGCGACATGGCAACGGTCAGCAGTCCTACGCGGCCTGCGTACATCAGGAGGATTAGGATTACGCGCGAGGCGGTTCCGCTGGCAAGCGTCACGCCCGAGGAAACGCCAACGGTGCAGAACGCGCTTGTCGTTTCAAATAACTGGTTCATGATGCCCAAAGCCCCCGCGGCATTATCCTGCTCAACGACCGAGAGCGCAATGGTCATGCCCATGACGAACACTAGGCCGAAAAAGAAGATCGTCAGCGCGCGGCGCACCTGATCGAGCGAAATGGTCCGGCCGAACACGACCGTATCGAACCGCCCGCGGATATAAGCGCGCACCGCAAGAATGAGCGTAAAGATTGTCGTAATCTTTAAGCCGCCCGCCGTACCCGCAGGGCCCGCGCCGATGAGCATGAGTACGACGCTGATGCCCTTGCTGGCGTCATGCAGGGAATATTCGTCGATCGTGTTGAACCCGGCGGTACGCAGCGTAATCGACTGGAACAGCGAATTCAGCACCTTCTGGAGAAACGGCATGTTGCCGATGGTATTGGGATTATCGTACTCAATGATCAAAAAACTCAGCATGCCGAACAGGATCAAAACCACCGTTCCGGTCAGCACCATTTTGCTGTGCAGACGCAGGCGGCGAAAATCCCGCTGCCGCCAGACGTTGAGCAGAACGCCGAATCCGAGCCCGCCGCCAACGATGAGCGTCATAATCACAAACAGGAAGAAGGCGTCCGTGTTGTATCCGGTAAACGAACGGTAGCCGCCGAGAAGGTCGAACCCGGCATTGCAGAACGCCGAAATGCTATGGAACAGCGCATACCAAATCCCTTTAACAACGCCATACTGCGGAATAAACCGGAAGGAAAGAAGGATCGCTCCCGCCAGTTCGAATACGCCGGTCACAATCAGCGCGCCGCGCGCAAGGCGCACAACGCCCTGCAGCCGACTTTCGCCAAGGCCTTCGGCCATACTCAGGCGGTCGTGCAGGGAGATCCTGCGTCCGGTCAGCGCAAAAAGGATCATGGAGATGGTCATGATGCCAAGGCCGCCAAGCTGGATGAGCAGGATGACGACAACCTGGCCAAAAAGAGAAAAATACGTGCCGGTATCCACAACGACCAGCCCCGTCACGCAGGAAGCGCTGGTTGCGGTAAACAGCGCGTTGACAAACGAAAGCGACGAGCCGTCTTTGCTGGAAATCGGTAGCATTAATAGCAGGGCGCCGGTTAAGATGACGACAACAAACCCCAACGGCAGCACGCGAATCGGTCTTATCCCCAGACGCGGTTTATGCATAACTCGTTCTTCTCCCAGTCTACGGCGCGGAATGGTTTATTTCCCGCGCAAATCCTCTCTCATTCCAGTAAGCCCAGCGGCTCAAAGCCCTGTTCCCGCGCAAATCCGCGCTGTTTTGGAAAACCAACGGCTCTGGACCCTGTTTTTCGCAAGAACCCTCGCTTTTTTGGAAAATGATGGCTGAACGCCCTGTTTTCCGCGAAAATACGAGCTTTTTTTCGAAAATAACGGCTATAGTATACCCGATTCGTCCCCGTTTTGCAAAAGAATCTCCTGTGCATCGGGCAGCGAAACGTGCCCGGCATCGATGGGTTTGACCCAGCGCATGCTTTTGTAAAACGGAATCGTAATGATCAGCTTGGAAACATCGTCCACCAGCAGCATGACGATGTACGTCGTAAGAAACGGCAGCTTCCAAACCACGCCGCAGAGGATGACCGCGGGCAGGATGAACACATACTGCGAAACGACGTCCGTCAACAGCCCGAAACGCGTTTCCCCGCCCCCGCGGAAGATGCCGACCACCTCGACATACGGAATATACCGCACAACGGCGTCCAGCGCGAAGATCAGCAGCAGCAGCCTTGCGGTATGGGAAGCCGCGTCGGAGAGGTCGAACAGTCCAATCATCGGCGCGCTCAGCAGCGCAATCACCGCGCCGCTCATCAGTCCGAGCAGCGGCGTAAAGAGCAGAAACCGCCTTGCGTACGCCTTCCCTTCCTCGATTTTACCCGCGCCGATGGATTTTCCCACCAGGATATTACAGGCGTTGCAGATGCCAACGAAGAACACGAACACAAGCCCTTCAATGGTGCGCTCAACGGTCAGAGCCGCGTAATTATCGGTTCCCATGCGCCCGAACACCATGTTGATGCCGATGATGGAGAGGCTCCAGAACAACTCGTTGAGCAGCACCGGCAGCGCGCGCGACCAGAACGTTTTCATAAACCCGCGCACAGCGAAGATCTTCTTGAGCGGAGCGATGATCACGGTCTTTTTGACCGCCGAAAGAACAAGCATCAAAACGGGGTTGAGCAGCGAGGAAATCGCCGTTGCCAGCCCCGCGCCCGCAACGCCCATGGCGGGGATGCCGAACGCGCCAAAGATGAAGATATAGTTGAGCACGGCGTTGAGAGCCGCGCAGATTCCGCTGGTCACCATTGGGATTCGCACCTGCTCGGTGCAACGTAAAAGGGTCGAAAACGCCATATTGAGCGTCAGCGAAAAGTAGGAGATGCAGGCAAACTGCAGATACCGCGCGCCTTCGCCAATCAGCGCGGCGTCGTCGGTAAAAAGCTTCATGACCTCCTGCGGAAAAATGCCGACGCCGACGGTAAACAGCAGCCCAAGCGGCACCATGAACAGCAGCATCATGCCGTAGGTGCGGAGGATGCCGTCCTTGTTTTCCGCGCCGTGATACTGGGCAACGAACACCGCGCTGCCACTCGCCATGCCAAAGGAGATCAGCTCCACGAGAAACGAAGCGTACCCCGCAAGGCCGACCGCCGCAATGGAAACGTCCCCGAGCCGGCCGACCATGAGCGTATCGACCAGACGGAACGAAGTCATCAGCAGGTTCTGCAGCGCGATGGGGAGCGCAAGCGGAAGCACCACTCGCCAAAACGAGCGGTCAAAGAGTTCCGCAATCCGCTTTCTCATGATGGTTCTCCTCAATCCCTGCGTCCGCGCTCCGGCGGACAGCAGGTACACAGTATAGCAGGAAGCGCGCCGCTGTTCAAGCCATTCCCGCGGCAAGCGGGTTATTTTACGTTCCTGCGGCGGCGCTCGCTTTTCGCCTCTTCCCAGCTCGTTTCCGGGCGGGTCAGGTGCGCGGAAAGATCCAGCCCGAACGAAAGAAGCCCATAAGCCGCAAGTGGGCAGAGCAGCGGTAAAATCCTGATTGCCTGCGGCGCTTCCGCGCCGTAACCGGTCAGCCCCAAGGCGCTGAACAGCAAGATAAGCGGCAGAATCATCTGCTCGGTACTGCGCTTTTTGAGCAGAACCGCCGCCGCGAGCGCCGCCCCCGCATACACAAGCTGCAGCGTCTGCGCGGCAAACCCGTTCAGCCCCTTGCCTTCCCTGCTGGCGTCGTAAATGCCCTCGGCGTATACGGACCGCTCCCCGAACGCTTCAAACGCGCCGCTCGACCAGACGGAAGCAAACGTTGGCTCGTTCCAAACCGTGGAAAGACGCGAAAGGAACCGTGCGGCAGGCGTGAGTTCCTGCTCTGCCGAAGCCGTCAGCTCTTCCTTTGCCTGCGCGGCATACGCCTTAAAGTCCAAATCATATTCACCCCGCAGCGCGTCGAGGTACGCCCGCGCGCCTTCGCGGCTCACCGAAGCGCCGCTTTCGCTCTCCGCCGCTTTCCAGACCACCGCCGGAAGCCCCGCGCCATACGTTGTGTCCAGACGCGCCTCATAAACAATTCTGGCGGCGGCAGGAGCGGGCAGCGCGAACGCGAGAAGCACGAGCGCGGTGACTGCGGGGAACCATTTTTTCTGCTTAATCACCTGCAGCGCCAAAACAAGCGCAAACGCGATGACAGCCGCGCGGGAAACGGGGCTGAAAACAGCGCCCAGCACGCCGAGAACCGCGCCCCAGACAAGGTTCGCTTTTTTGCCGTACTGCAGATACAGCACAATGCGCCCTGCCGACCAAATGGTCAGCGAAGCTGCGAGTACCCCCGCGTCGACGACCGTGCATTTGAGCAGCGGCTGCGGACAGACGCACAGCAGCAGCAGCGTCAGCAGCGTGACGCGGTTATCCCGAAACAGCCGCCCGGTGGTTTTAAGCAGCGACGCATAGGAAAACACCAGCAGCAACACGTTCAGCGCGGGCGCGGCGATGAGGATTCCCTTCTGGCCGAACGAGCGGGTAAAAAGCTCCACGTAGGCAAGGTTGCCAAACTGATTCGGGGACGTAGCAAAATAAAAGTACAGCGAGCCCTGTTCGCTCGTTAAGTCCTTTGTTTTTCCCTGGATGATCGCCTTTGCCGCATCAAACAGGTACCCCTGCTCGCCCGCGGGCTGCGCCTTTGCCAACAAAATCCAAAACAGTCCGGCAACCGTCGTCAGCACCAGCAGCCACCCGGTCAGCCGCCGGATTGCCCGGTCGGACACACGCGCCACCCTTAGCAGGCGTGAAGCCGCCGCGAGAAACACCAGCACCGCGCCGTTGTACCAGAAGAAATCTTTCGTAAAGACGAGTTTCCCGCTTTCATATGCTTCGGGGTCGATGCTGCCGGTAGAAAACAGGCTCACGAACGTCAGCGTCAGCGCAAGCAACAGCAGCGCAATCAGCGCTACCGTTTCCAGCGCCTCAGCGGCGCCGCTCTTTTGTTCGTTCCGATCCATCGGGTCTTGGCTCATGTAACGTTACTCCCATTAAATTGAAAAGAAAATCGGGTTTCCAAAGGGCTTGCCCTTTGGCAGGTGCTCGAGGGCAGCGCCCTCGAAAAGCTCTAATCCGTCCGAGGGCAGCGCCCTCGAAAATAAACTCCCTATCTCCCCTTTGGACGGGCAAACTTGGCGATCCCCACGCCCGCAAGGCAGACCAGCGTCGGCGCGTCCATCCATGCGTCCGCACCGGAGGCACGGGAAAGCAGGCGAAACAGCGCCGCGCCGACGAGCGCCAACAGCGGAACCGCCGCCGCATCCTCGCGGCCGGCAAAAAACCGGATGGCCAGCAGCAGCAGCCCCACGGCAAAAATTCGAACTAAGTGCGTTTTGACCGCCGCTGCCAGAACGCCGGGGGTCAGCGTGTTTTCGGCAAACAGCGCCGCGCTCTGCGGCAGCCTTTCCCCCGCAAACAGCCGCGCCGCCAGCGGAAGCCCCGCCATCAGCACGGCGGCAAACACCCATGCACTGCGATCTTTTTTAGGTGCGGAAAGCAGCAGCCCAACCGCCGCGCCCGCGCCGAAGAACGCCGCATAGAACCCCGCCGCGCCGGAAACGCCGAACAGCCCCGCCGCGAGGAACGCAAGCCATGCTAGCTTTTCCTTGACCGCGAACACCGCCGCGAGCACGCCAGCCGTCAAGAGCAGACGCATGAGCTCTTCAATGAACATCGTTTCCGCCGGAACCAACACGGGCAGCGCGGCGGCAAACAGCAGCGCGCAAAACAGCGTGCCGTCCGGCTTTGCGTCCAATTGGCGCGCGGTGAGCAGCATGCAGGCGGCAGTGCCCGCGAGGCACAAAAAGCGGGAAAAATCCGCGCCCGTCCGTGCGGCAGCCGTAGCTCCATAGATGATGATACCCGCGGGCAGCAGGATCAGGCAGGCAACAGGAACCCAGTCGGCCGGGTTTGCCATCCCCAGCAGGCGCAGGGCAAACACCGCGCAGAGAGAGAGGATGATTTCTTCGGCGAAGATCCCCCACGAAAACGGAGTGAGCTTAATGGTATTGTAGATCAGCCACAGCGCAAGCAGAACACCGAGCACGCCAAGCAAAACGCCGTAAGCGCCGGTTGAACCGGCTTTTTGCGTCGCCGCGCGGGAGGTGGTTTTTTTAGTTTTTCGCTTATAGCTTGCCATGTGCCGATTTCCTTTTTGCTCCGCTCCCAGCTAGAGCGGCTTTTTTTCGGGCGTGCCGGCCTTGCGGGGGTACGCTTTGGGTGTTGGGTCGTTCTTTTGCAGGATGACGAGCGTCCGCGCGCCGTAACTCGCGGGGATTTCGATGCGCGTTGCCGTCGCGTGCAGAATCTGGAACGCGTTCGTTCCGCTTTCCAGATCGTCCGTTACGTCGCCCTTGTAGGCGATGCTCACCCCGCCGACCTTGACCAGCGGGAGCGTAAGCTCCGCCAGCACCGGCAGCGCGGACACCGCGCGGGTCAGCGCCGCGTCAAACTTTTCACGGTACAGCGGGCTTTGTCCCGCGTCCTCGGCGCGAAGGTGCACGCAATCCGCGTTGAGTCCCAGCGCTTCGCAGAGCGTTTGCAAAAACACGATCCGCTTATTCAGTCCGTCGAGAAGCGTGAGCTTCAAATCGGGGCGGACGATCCAAAGCGGCACGCCGGGAAACCCCGCGCCTGTGCCGACGTCGATCACCCGCGCGCCGGGTTTCAGGTACGGTTCGGCGGCGAGGGAATCGATAAAATGCTTGTTGGCAACGTCCTCCAACCCCGTAATGGCCGTGAGGTTCACGCGCGAGTTCCAGTCCACGAGCAGGTCGTAGTATACACAAAAGCGGTCGAGCTGCTCGCTCGTGAGTTCCGGCCGGAGGCGTTTGAGCGTTTCTTTCATATTAAATCCTCTCTTCTTCTTTCTTTTTCTTGCAAGAAAAAGAAACAAAAAGAACTTTTTTCGTTACCTCTTCTTTTCAAAAGAAAAGAAGCAAAAGAATTTTTTACTTATTTGATTGGGGTTTGGGGCAGCGCCCCAAAACCTAATCCTTCTTCCCCTTTGCTTCCGCGTGGAAGCCGCGCTTGCAGTAAATCAAGAGCACATTCACGTCCGCCGGGGTCACGCCGGAAATACGAGACGCTATACCGATGCTCGCGGGTTTGTGCTTGTTCAGCTTCTGCCGCGCCTCGATGCGCAAGCCTTCCAGCGCCATGTAGTCCACGTCCTGCGGAAGCGGCGTTTCTTCCAGAGCGCGGTTCCTGCGCACCTGTTCGAGCTGCTTTTGAATGTAACCGTCGTACCGCGCCAGCGTTTCCACCCGATCTTCGGTTTCCCAGTCCAGCGGTTCGAGCGAATCGAACACGCCCAAGAGGTCGGTATACGCAATGCTCTGGCGCTTGAGAAGGTCAAAGAGCCGCACGCCCGAACCGGGGACGCTCTCGCCCTTTTCTTCCAGCAATTTTCTCAGCGCTTCATTCGGCGGTACGTTTTTGTCGAGCGAAGCGAGCGCTTTTTGAACGCGCTCCTGCTTTTGCATCAGCAGTTCGTACCGCCGGTCGCTAATCAGCCCTGTCCGCCGCGCCTTTTCGGTGAGGCGTTCATCGGCATTGTCCTGCCGAAGCAGCAGGCGGTATTCGCAGCGGGAAGTCATCATGCGGTAAGGTTCCGGTGTGCCTTTCACGGAAAGGTCGTCCACCAGCACGCCAAGGTACGCTTCGTCCCGCCCGAGTGTGAACGGCTCCTCGTTTTTGCAGTAGAGCGCGGCGTTGATCCCCGCGAGCAGGCCTTGCGCGGCTGCTTCCTCATAACCGGAGGTGCCGTTGATCTGTCCCGCGGTATAAAGCCCCGGCACAGCGCGCACGCCCAGCGTCCGCTCCAGCACGGTGGGGTCGATGCAGTCGTATTCGATGGCATAGCCAAGGCGCATGACTTCGCAGTTACGCAGTCCCGGCAGCGTGCGCAGCATTGCCACCTGCACGTCTCCCGGCAGGCTCGTGCTCATGCCCTGCACGTACATTTCGTTGGTGGTGCGCCCCTCCGGCTCAATGAAGATCTGGTGCCGCTCCTTATCCGCAAAGCGGACGATCTTGTCCTCAATGCTGGGGCAGTACCGCGTGCCGGTCGCGTGGATCAGCCCGCTGTAAAGCGGCGAACGGTGCAGGTTTTCGCGGATCACACGGTGGGTTTCGTCGTTGGTATAGGTGAGATAGCAGGGCGTCTGCTCCAGCGAGAGCCGCCCGTTCAAAAACGAAAACGCGGGCGTCGGCACATCGCCGTCCTGCCGCTCCATTTCGGAATAGTCCAGCGTTCTGCCGTTGACGCGCGCGGGCGTTCCGGTTTTAAACCGCTGAATCGGCACGCCTAGCTCGGCAAGCGCGTCCGTTAAGAACTCCGCGCGCAAAAGGCCAGCAGGCCCGCTCTCGCGCACGAAACTGCCGATCAGAATCCGGCTTTTGAGGTAAACGCCCGTGCAGACCACCGCGGCTCTGCAGCCGTAAACAAAACCTTCCGCGCTTTCCACGCCGCAAAGCACGCCGTTTTCGGTCAAAAATCGCTTTGCTTCGCCCTGCAGAAGCGTCAAATTCGGCTGGCTCTCCAGTGCGCGCTTGACGCGCTCGTGGTAGCGGCGTTTGTCCATCTGCGCGCGGAGTGAGTGCACCGCGGGGCCTTTGCCGGTGTTGAGCATGCGCATTTGAATCAGCGTTTCATCCGCGGCAAGCCCCATTTCGCCGCCAAGCGCGTCGATTTCGCGTACAAGATGGCCTTTGCCGGTGCCGCCGATGGCCGGATTGCAGGGCATCAGCCCCACCGAGTCGAGATTTAAGGTTAAAATCAGCGTCTTTTGCCCCATCCGAGCAGAAGAAAGGGCGGCTTCCACCCCCGCGTGCCCCGCGCCGATGACGACAACGTCAAAATTCCGATCAAAATGAACCGCCATGTCCCCGCCTGTTTTTCTGGGATTTACCCGTTTGATACGGGCGTAATTCTATCACATCCGGCCAATACCCGCAACGAAAGCGCGCCGAAACCGCCATTTACGGCGGGTCAGCGCGAAAACCGCTTTGCTATAACAAGCGCGGCGGGTTTGTGGTATACTGGAAAAAACACACTGTTGAATGGTTCAAAGGGGGGCTTATCCATGAGCCGCATGCGTCTGCTGAACGAGAGCAAGGGTCAGTCGTTTGAAGGGTTTTGCATCATCAAAGCCGTTTCGGTTAAAACCAACGTCAAGGGCAGCGAGTATCTCGACCTGATCCTCGCGGACTGCGATGGCGAGTGCGCCGCCAAACTCTGGGACTATAATAAGGAACTCCACGGCGCTTATGAACCCAACGACGTGGTCAAGGTGCGCGGCACCATCAATATTTGGAAAGACACCGAGCAGCTCAAAATTGACAAAATCCGCACCATTTCTCCCGAGGACGACGTGGATATGGCGCTGCTGCTGCCCTGCGCGCCGTTTGACCCGGAATGGCTCTACGACCAGCTTTTCGAGCTCGCCGAAGCCTTTGCGGACGACGATCTGCGGCGGCTTGTGCAGTACATCATGCGCGAAAACAAGGAAAAGCTCTTGTTCTTCCCCGCCGCCGTCAAACTGCACCACGCCACCCGCGGGGGGCTCTTGCACCACACCTGGACGCTGACCCAGCTCGCCAAAGCCGTCATCGCCATCTACCCCGCGCTCGATCCCGACCTCGTCTACACCGGCGCGATTCTGCACGATATCGGCAAGCTCGACGAGCTCGACACGGGCGAACTCGGCATTGCCGGCGGGTATACCACGCGCGGCCAGCTGGTAGGCCACATCACCATTGGCATTTCCCGCATCAGCGCCGCCTGCGAAATGCTGGGCGTTGCGGAAGAAACGGGCATGCTCGTGGAGCACATGCTACTTGCCCATCACGGGCAGGCGGAGTTCGGCAGCCCAAAACTGCCGATGTTCCCGGAGGCGGAAGTGCTGGCCGAGCTCGACTTATTGGACAGCAAGATGTACGAAATGTTCGATGCTCTCGAGGGCGTTACCGTTGGCGCATTCTCCGAACGCCAGTGGGCGCTGGACAACCGCCAGATCTACCGCCACGGGCACGGACTGCTGAAAAAAGGGGAAAGCAAGTGAAGAGTACTCTTCTTTTCTGAAGAAAAGAAGCAAAAGACTTCCAATTAATTCTTCTTTTCTAGTAGAAAAGAAGCAAAAGACTTTTATAATAAAAGAACTTCCTAAACTGATAGGAAGTTCTTTTGTTTACTTTTTCTTTCAAGAAAAAGAAATAATCTATTGCGCTACCTTCTTCCGTTTCTTTTCCACCACGATTTCACCCGCTTTGATGAGCGAAGCCTTGGTGAGCACCGGCCCAATCAGCTCATAAATCAGCGTTGCGCAGAGAATGACGGCCTGAATGGAAGCGCCATACTGCGGCAGTTCGCGTACCGCCAGCTGCGCTATGCCGATGGCAACGCCCGCCTGCGGAACCAGGGACAATCCAAGGTATTTGCGGATTGTTGGCGAAGTTTTCGATATGGTGCAGCCAAGGTACGCGCCGAAGTACTTCCCGACGACGCGGGACACGATATACAGCACGCCAATGAGGCCGAGCTTTGGCAGCATGGACACGTTAAGATCCGCGCCGGAGATTACGAAAAACAGCATGAACAGCGGCGGCGTCCAGGTATCCACATGCTCCAGGGTTTGAATGGCGTCGTCGCGAAGGTTGACGTACACCGCGCCAATGGACATGCACAGCAGTAACGGCGAAAGGTCAAACCTCTGCGCAAGGCTCGCGCCGAGCAGCACCGCAGCAATGCTGATGCTGAGCCGGTTGGCTTTGCTATGGAAAAAGCGGTTGGAAATTGCAACGATCGCGCCAAGCACGCCGCCGGCCGCCAGCGAAAGAAGAATCTCCAGCAGCGGATCGACAACGGTGGTCATCACATTGAACGCATCCCCGTTTTGAATCATCTTGGCAACGGAAACGGAGATGGCGTAAGCCATCAGCCCGATCGCGTCGTCCATGGCGACCACGGGCAGCAGCGTGCTGGTCAGTTCGCCTTTTGCGTGATACTGCCGCACGACGAGAAGCGTGGCGGCGGGCGCTGTGGCGGCGGCGATGGCGCCCATGGTCAGCGCCATGGGAACGGGGAATCCGAACGCGATGACGACCACGTCCACCAGAATCACGGCGCCGAGCGCTTCGCAAACGGTGATCAGAATGATTTTTCCGCCGATGGCCTTGATATGCGCGAGCTTGAACTCGCTGCCAATGGAAAACGCGATAAACCCAAGCGCGGCTGTGGTGAGGATATCGAGCGTTTCCAGCATATCGGACGAAATCAGCTTGAAGCAATATGGGCCAATCAAAAGGCCCGCGACCAGATATCCGGTAACATTGGGCAGTTTGACCAGCTTGGCGACGCGCGTGAGCAGAAGGCCCGCAATCATGGCCACTGCGATATAAAATATGGTAGACATGTTACTTGTGCGAGACTCCTTCCCAATTCATCACCGGCACCGTGAAAAGAATGCCGGTGTTGGGCTCTTTCAGGTTGCCCGCAACGCTGTGAATAATCTCCTTGACTACGGGGATATCCTCGTCCTTCAGCACGATGAGTATCATCTTGTTGGTCTGGCGGCAGGGGTTGATAAACTGCCGGAGCGAACCGAAAATCGGCGGTGCGTCTTCGCTGCTGCACGCGCTGAGCGTGGTGAGCATCCCCTGGCAGTCCGTAACGGTTGCGCCCTGAATCCCCGCGTCCAGCAGTTTGGCAAAAAGCGGCGTAACGCTTTCTTCATGGTTTGTAATGTGAATCAATAACTGCATGCACCCAACTCCATTTCCCTCTTGCCCGCGTGCCTTGTTGCCTGTTTCTCAACGCGCACGGGTGTTTTTGTACAGATTCGTTTCTATCATCTGCAAAACTACGCCCATTGCTCTCATTTGTCAAGAGCCGCGCGCCATTGTACGGCACGCGGCTCTTGTTCTTTTATGCGTTTTTTATCCGGATTGGCGGGGATCACGCCGCAGTTTTTTGAATTTCAAATCCCGTTTTTTTATTGCAGACGAAAATGGCGACGGAGAGCGCGGCAAGGCACGCCAGCAGGTAATACGGCAGCAGCGCAAACCCCGCCTTCTGCCCAACCCACCCGACGAGCGGGGGCATGAGCGTGCTGCCGACGTACGCGGCGGCCATCTGCAGACCGATGATCGCCTGCGAACTCGCCGCGCCGAAGCGCCTTGGGGTGATATGGATCAGGTTTGGGAAAATGGGCGCGCAGCCAATTCCATAGAGCAGCAGCCCCGCAAGCTGAAACAGCCGCGGCAGCGGCAGCGCGAGCACCACAGCGCCGACGGCGGCAATGTAAATACCCCAGTTAACGAGCGTCTTTTCCTTGACGCGCATCGCAAGCAGCCCGGAGATCATCCGTCCGCCCATGATGCCAAAGAAAAACAGCGAGCCCCAGCCCGCGGCAACGCTCGGCTCTACGCCGCGGACGTTGACAAAATACGTCGCCGCCCAAAGCCCGGTTGTCGTTTCGCCCGCGCAGTAGAAGAAAAACGAAAGCACCGCAGCCAGCGCGCCGCGCTGCCTGATGGCCGTGCGGTTGTCGATAAAAAGAGGCTCGCCGGTCTGCTCCTCCGCCGCAGCGGCGTGCGGAACGCGCTTCCAGAGCGGGAGCGCAAGCAGTATCACCGCCGCCAGCGCAAACTGGATGATGGACACCAGGTGGTAGCCGCCGCGCCAGTTGCCGTTTTGCGCGAGGAAATACGACATGATCAGCGGGCTGACCGTTGCGCCAACGCCCCAGAAGCTATGCAGAAAGCTCATGTGGCTGGCTTTGTAGTGCAGCGCTACATAATTATTCAGCGCCGCGTCGATCGCACCGCCGCCAAGCCCAAGCGGGATGGCCATCAGGCAGAGCACGAAAAACCGGTTGGCAAACGAAATGCCCATCAGCGCGCTTGCGGTCAGCAGCACGCAAACGGCGGTCACGGTGCCCGTGCCAAACTTGCGGATCACGCGAACGGAGACGAGGCTGGAGATGACCGTTCCCACCGTAATGAAAACGGATACCAGCCCCGCGTAGGAAACGGGCGCGCCAAGCTGCGCATACGCAACCGGCCATGCCGCGCCGAGCAGCGAATCCGGAAGCCCCAGGCTGATAAACGCCAGATAGATGATAATCAATAAAATTGTCGCCATGCGCGTATTGTACCGTAAAACAATTCCGCTTGAAAAGAGAAATACGCGCGCGCGGCGTTTTTGTTACGGTAATCGGTTGGATTCTTGCAGGAATTTCTCCGCCGGAGGGCTTGTTTTCTCTGTTTTCTGATTCAAACAACACTCCTTTGCTTGCCTGCCTCGGAATGTTCGTAAACCTGTTTCTTTTTATACGACAAAACGCCGCGTGCCCTAACGCGGCGTTCTGCCAAAAGGAGGAAATAAAATGAAAAAGTCCTGCTGTTGAATCAGCTTGTCGTTCCGGTCACCACTCGGATGCTTTGCTTGTTTTCAACACCTAAAGAATACCGTACGTTGCTGAATTCTACCTGAAAGAATGCTTTCAGGTTGATTTCAGGCTTCCTGCCAATCGAAGCGCATAAAACCGGCCGCCCCGGCGGCTTTCGGCGGCGGTTTATTGAACCAACGGCGTAAAAATTTGCCTGTCCAGCAAACAGCAATTCGTCAGATGCTCTCCTCAAAACATCGGCTCGATCACGTTTTTGATCAGCTCGATTCGATCCGCGGCATTCGGCTTGAAAAGCGACGCAATGGCGATTACAAGGTCTTTTTTTGTGTTGATATAGATGACATTGCCGCCGTCGCCCAGCGCCGCAAAGCTCTCCGCGTCGATGATCCACCAAAGATAGCCATAGGCCAGGTTCCCCCACTGGACACAGCGGCTGTGCTCTCTCGTGCTCTCGGCAATCCATCCGGCGGAGACGATCTGCCTGCCGTCCCAAGTTCCGTGGTTTTGGTACAGCCGGCCGATTTTTGCCATATCCGCAGGCGTCAAGAAAAGTCCCCAGCCAGCGGTATTGATCCCCTGCGGGTCGGCAACCCAACCGCTTACGTGACGATCCTTCATGATGGAAAGCTGTTCTTCCTTGCTTTGGAACACAACCTTCTGTGTCACGTCGATCCCCAGCGGGCAAAACAGATTGTCATATGCAAATTCGAGCGCGGACTGCCCGGTTGCGCTGGTCAGTATCCCCGAAAGGATATCCGGCCCAATCAGCGGCGTATACCGGAACGCCCCGATTTCCCCCTTGCCACCCAGCAGATCGAGCGCGCTTTTGACCCAGCTTTCGCTGGAAAAGTACTTCGTGTATGGCGCCGATTTGTATTTGAACGGCGTTGTCATGGTCAGCATGTCCCGTATCGTGACGCGCTGCGCCGTCTGCTCACCCCGCTTTGGCGTGTAATCCGGAAAAAAGCCCAGCACCTTTTGATCCACGCTTTGGATATACACCCTATCGACGGCAATGCCAATCAACACAGAAAGCACGCTCTTGGTCACCGAAAACACGTGAAACGCGGATTCTGCGTCGAAACCTTGGAAATAGTGCTCGTATTGTTTTTCGCCGTCTCTGAGCACAATCAAGCCCGCAATGTTGCCGTACCGGCACGCGATTGTCCGTTCCAGTGCGGCAATCTGACCCTCATTCATGAAGTTAATCTCCTTTGTTTGATACTAAGAGCGCTCTTTGAAACGAAGGATAAGGGCATTAAAAATTGATTGCAAGCCCTATTATAAAAAATTTTCTGACGGTTAGAGTGCTGCGTACGGTAAAATTTTCCCAAAAGTTCGTTTTGCGGTTCTGTTTTTCCATTCGCCGGGAATGCTATACTGTGTGCATGGAAACTACAGCACCGCAGTCAGCCCCGCCCCCCTCGCG
Organism: Clostridiaceae bacterium; assembly: GCA_039683415.1. Classification (GTDB taxonomy): domain Bacteria; phylum Bacillota; class Clostridia; order Christensenellales; family CAG-138; genus UBA7703. The sequence goes on along the minus strand of JBDKRL010000017.1, from coordinate 68,785 downwards.
GACGCGCAGGATCGTTTCGATTGTTTCAATCGCCGCGTTCGTGCTGCTGCTTGTGTTGCTTACCATTTTCGTCGGCGTACCGCTGGTAAAAACGCTCAACGATCCTGCCGCCTTTCGGGATTGGATCGAAGCGCGCGGCATTTGGGGCAAGCTGGCCTTTGTCGGCATGGTCATGCTGCAGGTCGTCGTCGCCTTTATTCCCGGCGAACCGTTCGAGCTCGCGGCTGGTTACGCTTTTGGCGCGCTGGAAGGCACGCTGCTGGTTTGGGCGGGACTGATCCTCGGCAGCACGGTCGTGTTCCTCTTTGTACGCAAATTCGGCGTCAAGGCGGTCGAAGCGGTTTTCCCGCATGAAAAGATCGATTCCATCAAATTTCTCCAAAACGAAAAAGCGCTTGGCGCTACCGCGTTCGTACTCTTTTTCATTCCCGGCACACCAAAGGATCTGCTGACCTATGCTGCGGGACTGACAAAAATCCGCCTCGTTCCCTGGGTGGCGATCACCTCCATCGCGCGACTGCCTTCCATTATCACCTCGACCATCAGCGGCAACGCGCTCGGCACACAAGAGTATGTGCTCGCCGTCATCGTCTTTGGCGCGACCGCCGTTCTCAGCGGAATCGGCCTGCTGATCTACCGCGCGATGCAAAAAAAGCACGCCCTGCGGCAAGCAGGCGACGCGATTGCCGCGCAGACGCTGTATGTTCCGCCCGAAGACGATCCTTTTGTGCAGGCGCAGCAGGCATCTGCCGCCGCTGAAAGCAAAGAACAGGAGTAACGAAGACTCTTTGTCGGCAGCCTGCATTCTCGTTTACAGTTCCATTCAGTAATCTTTCAGTTCCGTTCATCGCTGCTTCACAAACCATCCGCAAAGGTCAAAAAAGTGCCAGCTTCATGCTGGCGACTTGTTTTTTGGCGCGAATTTGCATCTGGAAACCGTTTATCATGCAGCAGCCAGGCTTCGCCGCGTCGTTTCTGCGCAATCACGCGTGCATAGATATTCCCCGCGTTTTGGTGCATATTCACGGGTCTATCCACACCATCCACATAGTTATCCACCAAATATCGCTTGGAGTTCCCTCGTTTTTTGTAAAGTTATCCACACAATTCGCTTTGAATACCCGATTGCGTGGTGGACAAAAAGGTTGTTTTGCACTCGTCGAATCACGGGAGTATATACAATTATGGCGGAAGTGTGAAACCTTGTTTTTTGCAGCGGGGGTTGGCAAAACGCGGATGGTTCCGAATGGTTCCACGCCGAATTGTACCATTCATTATTGTTATAATTCCGGTTACAAGAATTTTTGTTCATCTTTATTCGCGTGTAATTCCGTGATTTTTAGCGCAAAAAACGCCCCGCGGAAGCGGCGCGCGTGGTTGTCTGGCCTTGCTTTTCAAGCCTGCAAAATTCGCTTCTGTATGTCCCGCGCGGTTACTCGCAGCGGTTATTCATCGTGGCCTAAAGGGCTTACGACTCGATCGAAAGATACGGCACGGCGTTCAGCGCAAAGCTGTCCGTCTGGCCGCGCAGGAGCTTGCCGTAGGCGGCGGCTCCCACCATGGCGGCATTGTCCGTGCAGTAGGCAAACGCCGGGCAGAAACACGCGATGCCCGCTTTTTTTGCGCGCGCTTCCAGCACCGCCCGCAGCGCTTTGTTGGCGGAAACGCCGCCCGCCAGCGCGAGCTTGCCGCCCGTTTGTCCGCTCTCGGCAACAGCGGCGCGCACCGCTTTTTCCGCGAGGATCTCCACAACCGTGCGCTGAAACGAAGCCGCGAGATCGGGCAGGCTGATCGCTTCACCCGCTTGTTTTGCCGTATGCAGGCGGTTGACCACGGCGGTTTTCACGCCGGAAAAGCTGAAATCGTACCCTTCTCCTTCGTTGAACGCGGAATGAAAGGTAAATGCATGGGGGTTACCCTCCAGCGCGAGCCGCTCGAGGTTCGGCCCTCCGGGATACGGCAGGCCGAGCGCGCGCGCGACTTTGTCGAACGCTTCGCCCGCCGCGTCGTCCCGTGTGCGGCCGATCAGGCGGTATCGCTCGCCTTCTTCGACGGCGACGATATGGCTGTGCCCGCCGGAAACGATCAGGCAGGTAAACGGCGGCTCCAGTTCGGGATAGGTCAAATAATTCGCGGCGATATGCGCGGCAATATGATGCACGCCGAGAAACGGCAGTCCCGCCGCATACGCAAGTCCTTTTGCATAGCTGAGCCCGACCAGCAGCGCGCCCACGAGCCCCGGTCCGTTGGTAACGGCAACCGCATCCAGTTCGTCAAGCGTCAGACCAGCCTGCTCCAGCGCGCTTGCAACAACCGCGCCGATCTTCTGCACATGGCTTCGCGAGGCAATCTCCGGCACGACCCCGCCGTAAGGGACATGCAGCGGAATTTGGGTATGCACAACGTTGGAAACCACCGTCCGGCCGTTTTGAACGACCGCGGCGGCGGTTTCGTCGCATGATGTTTCGATTGCAAGGATGGTGACATCCTTTTTTTTGCGCAGCGCGGAGAGCTTTTCTTCCGCGCGCGCTTCGTATCCGGTCATCGTACCCCCGTATTGATCGGCTCGCCGCCAATCATCACGTTTCATCACTATACGGCGCTTCGGGCTCAGTCGTCCAAAAATCCTGTGTCGTCGGCAATGTTGCGTTTCTTTTTCGGTTTTTCCGCGCCCGGCTTCGCTTTTTCCGGCTCGCGTGTCGTTCGCCCGCTGTCGGCGCGCTTCTGCCGCGGCTCTTCCGTGCCCGGCCTCGCTTGTTTTGCGGGCTTTTCCGCTTCCGCGGGCGCTTCCTGTGCGGCGACGCGTTTCTGCGCCTTTCGCTCCTGAACCTGGCGTTCCCGCTCGGCTGCCTTCTGTTCGGCTTCCTGCTCCTGCTGTTTACGTGCCTTGCCGGCGGCGATCCGCGCCTTCTTTTCGGCAATCCGCTTTTCCTTTTCGGCTGCGGCTTTGGCTTCCGCCTTGGCTTTTTCGCGCGCTTCCACGGCGGCTTTGCGTGCTTTAGCGCGCGCAAGGGATACCGCGCGGCGGCGTTTATACCCGGCGGAGGACAAAACAAGCGCGAGAATGCTCAGTACCAGCAGTACAACGATCGCGGCGCCCGCGTAGAGCCCGACACGCGCAATGATATCCGAAAAGACCCCCTCCGGCAGCATGTTGATCATGCGGCTCTCGGTTGCGTCCAGCAGCCACAGGTCGTTCCAGAAGAGCGCCTGATGGAAAAATGTCCAAAAGTTCGAAAAGTCCAGCGCCGCCCAGGTGCCTAAAAACCCGAAGATCAGCAGCATCACGAACGAGCCGGAAAGATACCCCTGCGCGAGGCGCTGCGGCGCCATACGGAAATTGACCACCGCCGCGAATAAAAACAGAATCAGCATCACCAGCACGCCGACGTCCCGGTACGACGCAATGGTCATATAGATCGTCCGCACGTCCGCCATGTGCTCGGCTTCCTGCGGGTAGTCGAACATTTCGACCTTCTCGCCGTCCACCGTAACCTCGACGCTGATATCGTCCGCGTTTCCTTCCATGTAATCCACGAGCTTGTTCATGGCGCTCACGAGGTCGGCGTTGGTAATACCCATCGACTCGCTGATACCGAGCTTGGTGAATTCGTTGTTGATGAACGTCTCGTCGTTGATGACCAGTCCGATGGATGTAAACACCAAAATAAAAATCAATAGAATGGAGGCGAGGGTCGCCATTCCGACGGAAAGCGCCTTTTTCATGGTTGCTGCATCTCCTGCTCATATGGGTGTATTCAGGGAGTTGGCTGGTTGATTTTGCCCCGCACCCGGATTCGTTTGATTCCCCGTTTGTTCTGTGTGCCTGCGCCGAAACGGGAATACTGCCCGCATGTTCTTTCATCCGCGCAGCGATATTATATCATATCCCCGCAAAGATGTGATATCTTCCGTTCTGATGCGTCCGGTTCGCGCCCGGTTTCGCAGAGCGGCACTTCCGCGTTTTTCGTGGATCCAAAAAACAAACCACAAAATTCTCAAAAGCCTTGTCAGTCCTCACGAAACACAGTACAATAAACGTAATTCGCGGACTGTTCCCGCGCAAATGCACCATAGCGCGCCGGACGAACGGACGCGCGGAAACGAGGAGAAGCAATGAGTTACCGCCTATTTACCGACGCAACCAGCGACCTGCCCGTAACCTTTGCCGAGCAGTATCACGTGGCCGTCCTCCCCATGGGATTCACCATGGACGGTAAGGATTACAGCTACATCCCCGGAAACTCGGAAATGCCGATTGAAACGTTCTTTGCCAAAATGCGCGCGGGCGTGCCCGTAACCACGGCGCAGATCAACACGTTTACGTTTGTGGAAGCGTTCGAACCTGTTTTACGGGCGGGCGAGGACGTGCTTTACATCGGATTTTCCTCCAAACTCTCCGGCACCGTGCAGTCCGCTTTTGCCGCCAAGGAGGAGCTGGAAGCCAAATACCCCGAAAGACGCGTGAGCGTGGTCGACTCGCTCTCGGCGTCGCTGGGCGAAGGGCTGCTGGTATACTACGCCGCGCGGAAAGCGGCAAAGATGGATCTCGACTCGCTGACCAAGTGGGTCGAGGAAAACAAACTCAAGTTTGCGCACTGGTTTACGGTGGACGATTTGGTCTACCTCAAGCGCGGCGGGCGCGTTTCCGGCGCAACCGCTGCCATCGCCACCATATTGAACATCAAGCCCGTCATGCATACGGACGACGGCGGATATCTGACCGCGGTGAGCAAGGCGCAGGGGCGTAAAAAGTCTCTCCGCGAGCTGTTTGAGCATATGCTTAAGACCGTCATCGAACAGGAGACGGACACCGTGTTTATCGGTCACTGCGACGCAAAGACGGACGCGGAGTACGTGGCTTCGCTCGTTCACGAGCAGTACCCGAACATGCTGATCCATATCGACACCATTGGCACGAGCATCGGCGCGCACTCCGGCCCCGGCACGGTGGCGCTGTTCTTCGTCGCCCGCGAACGGTAAAAGTAGTTTTTCTTTTAGCCGGACGGGAAACCGCCCGGCTTCTTCTTTTCAAAAACATCAAGATATGGGGTTTCCAAAGGGGCGACCGCCCCTTTGGCGTCCCTTTCCCGCACCCATTTTTCATCAACCGGAACTTGCGATTCCTGTACAAAACGGTTAAAATGAAAAGAAATGAACCCGTTGCCGGCTCTTTTCTCCGGCAGCGGTTTTGTCATCTTATTTCAAAGTGTTCGTTCTGCGCATTCCGCGGTTTTTCAAACCGCAGTCTATAACGAATCTTCCGTGTTGATTTTGGAGGGCGAATGGAACCAGTCTACATCACCGGGCACCGCAACCCCGATACCGACTCCATTGTTGCTGCAATCTCTTACGCAATGCTTAAAAACGCGCTGGGTGACCGCGCTTACGCCGCGGCCCGCATCGGCGAAATCAGCGATCAGACGCATGTCGTGCTCGAAAAATTCGGCTTCGACGCTCCGCCGTTTCTCTACAACGTCCGCACGCAGGTATCCGACCTGAGTTACGATACCCCGCCGATCCTCTCCGCCGCGGTCAGCGTCTATCACGCCTGGCAGACCATCGCCAGCGGCAGCGCGAACGTGCCGGCCCTGCCGGTCACGGACGAGGAAGGGCATCTCTTCGGCATGCTGACGCCGGAAGAAATCGCCTCTTACGACATGCGCTTAATCAGCAGCAACCGCCTCGACGGCGTGCCGCTGTTCAATTTGCTCGCCTGCCTCGACGGGCAGTTGCTCAGCCCGGAATCGGAGCAGAACGAGTTCTTCGGCGATCTGGTGCTGGCACTTCCGAACCATTCCGGCCTGCCGGAACTACCGGAAGGCGGCGTCGTGATCTGCGGCAACCAGCCGGACGTGATTTCCGCGGCGCTGGAGCGCGAAGTCGGCTGCCTGATCATCTGTGAGTCCGAGGTTGACCGCGAGATGGTCGCCGGGTGCAAAAAAACCTGCGTCATCGCCACCCCGTACGACGCGTACGCCGCCAGCAGGCTCGTATTTCTCGCCATTCCCGTTTCGCGCATCTGCAAGTGCGACAACCTCGTTTCCTTCCACCTGAACGACTACGTGGACGACGTACGGGAGGCGACGCTGAAATCGCGCTTCCGCAGCTACCCCATACTGGACGAAACCGACCGCGTCGTCGGGACGCTTTCGCGTTTCCATTTGCTCCGTCCAAACCGCAAGCGCGTCGTTTTGGTGGATCACAATGAGTTGGCGCAATCGATTCCCGGGCTGGAACAGGCGGAAATCGTCGAAATTATCGACCATCACCGTCTGGCGGACGTGCAGACCGGCGCGCCGGTCTACGTGCGCAACGAGCCGGTCGGCAGCACCTGCACCATCATTACGAGCATGTTTTTCGAGCGCGGGGTCATGCCCAGTAAAAAGCTCGCGGGGCTGCTCGCCGCCGCCATCGTCTCGGACACCATCATGTTCAAATCTCCGACCAGCACGGCGGTCGACCGCGCGATGGCGGAACGCATGGCCAAGATTGCCGGGCTCTCGTTGGAAACGCTCGGCAGAGAGATCTTCTCCATTTCGACGGCAGGGCATCACAGTTTGGAAGATTTGTACTTTGCCGACTTCAAGCAGTTCCAGTTTTCCGGCCATACGCTCGGCATTTCGCAGATTACCTCCGCGGATTCCGACGAGTTTTTGAGCAAAAAGGACGGCTTTTTGGCGCTGATGGAAGCTGAGCTCAACAAGTGCGGCTGCGATATGATGCTTTTGATGCTCACAGACGTGCTCAAGGAAGGCACGCTCCTCTTTGCGGTCGGCGACGTGGACTCCGTAGAGCATGCGTTCAACGTCACGTTCAAAAACAATACCGTATACCTGCCCGGCGTGATTTCCCGGAAAAAACAAATCGTTCCGGCGCTTTCTCTGCTCTGGGGATGATCGCGCTTGGCGATTGCCTCGGCAGCGGGCGCCCCGCCCGGCCAGAGTCGGGCAAGGAGGAAAAATATGCAGCTGACCATAGACGGCCGTCCCGTGGACGCGCAATGCGGCGAATCGCTGCTCGACCTGGTGAAGAAACTCGGTCTGGACAGCAGCGACTTGCGTACACGTCCGCTTGCGGCAAACATCGCGGGGGAAACGTTCACCCTTAACTATGTGCCCGTTCGCGAAACGGAAGCAAAGTCCGCCCAGCGCCCAACGCTGCGGCGCGCGCTTCGCGCGGGTAACGGCGAAGTCACGCTGCTCAGGTACGACAGCGCGCGCGGCAACCGCGTGTACGAGCGCACGATGCTGTTTGTGTTTCTGCTCGCCATGCGAAAGCGCTACCCGAAAACAAGGGTGCGCATCAATTACGCCGTAGGCGCTGGGCTTTATGCCAGCGTTGGCGGCAACGCCTGCATTGCCCCCGAAGAGGTGGAAGAGATCAAGCGTGAAATGCGCGCGATTGTGGAAGCGGATCTGACGCTGGAGCGCAAGCGCGTGGATATAGAGGACGCCATCGACTTTTTCAGCGCCGACGGGCAGGAGGATAAAGTCCGCCTGCTGCAGTGGCGGCAGTTTTCGTATTTCGACGTGTATCGGCAGGAAGACTATGTGGACTACTTTTACGGCGAAATGGCGCCTTCCACGGGCTATGCCAGCGTTTTTGACCTGCAAGCGCTCACCACCGGACTGTTTTTGATCCGCCCGTCTTCGGAGGATCCAAACGTCCCGGCCAAGCACGTGTTTCTGCCGCACCTTGCGAGCGTATTCTCCGAAAGTGAGGAGTGGGGGCGGCTCATGCACTGCGCGGTGGTGGCCGACCTCAACGACATGGTGCTCAGCGGGGAGATCCGCACGCTGATCCGCGTCAACGAAGCGCTGCACGAAAAGCGCTTTGCGGCGCTGGCGGACGAGATTATCGAGCGCGGGGCGCGCGCCATCCTCATCGCCGGGCCTTCCAGCTCCGGCAAGACCACGAGCGCAAACCGCCTCTGCACGCAGTTGCGCGTCCACGGCAAGTCGCCTGTGCTCGTTTCACTGGACGACTACTACCACGATCGCGACAAGATGCTGCCCGGGCCTGACGGAACGGTCGATCTGGAGCATTTCAACACCATAGACGTCGAGCAGTTTCAAGCGGACTTAACGCGGCTGCTGCGCGGCGAAACAGTCGAGCTGCCAAAGTTTGACTTTATTCGCCAGCGTCGCTGCGAAAAGGGCGTGCTGCTCCGTCTGGACGAAAGCACCCCTCTGGTCATCGAAGGTCTGCACGGGCTCAACCCCCGGCTGCTGCCGGACGCGATCGATAAAAAGCTGATTTTCCGGCTGTATGTTTCCGCGCTGACCACCCTGAATCTCGACGACCATAACCGCGTGCCGACGACTTCCATCCGGTTATTGCGGCGCATGGTACGGGATAACGAAACGCGCGGCGCCTCCATTGAACGCACGCTTTCCATGTGGGACAGCGTCCGCGCGGGCGAGGAAAAGTGGATTTTTCCGTTCCAGGAAGACGCCGACGCCATCTTCAACACGACGCTCATCTACGAACCCGCGGTGCTTAAAAAACATATTTTCCCGCTGCTGACTGCCGTCAAGCCGGAGAGCCCGTATTATGACGAAGCACACTCCATCGTCAAGTTTCTGAACTATTTCGTCGAGGCAAATGTGGAAGACGAGATTCCCCCGACGTCGATTCTGCGCGAATTTATCGGCGGCAACACGTTTTACCGCTGATCCGGCTGCGTTCAAATCGTGGTTTCTTTTTGCTGGCCACGGCCGTTGAATTGCGGCACAACAAGGACAATTCGTAACGTTTCGGTAAAGAAACAGAAAACGATTATGCTCTTTTGTTGACATTATAGGAAGCGATTCGTATTATGGTATCAATCCATTGCGTTAAAATCCGAAATACAGCGTTCCGTTCGTATTCAAAAGGAGGAACTTCAGAATGAAAAAAATCCATTTCACAAAAATTGCGGCAGTAGTGGTGACCCTTGCGCTCGCGCTGGTCATCGTCGGCCTGCCGGGTATCGCCAAGGCGGACATCACCGCCTTTAGCGTAACCCCGACTTCAGGCCAAAGCACGGATATTGCCGTCGGCGGCTCTGTCGAGCTGAATGTAACCAACCAGGTCGGCACTCCGCTCGGCACGGAAACCTATCAGTGGACGGTTATCGGCGGCACAAACGTTTCGCTTTCCGCCACGACCGGCACGACAATCACGGTTACCGGTTTGCAGGCCGCAAACGGTATCGTCGTTACCGCAACACTGTATGTTGGCGGCGTTGCGACGGCGATAACGAGCTCCGTCACGATCAACGTGATGCCCATGACGATCTCCGAAACGAGCAAAACGCTCGTCGGCGGCGATTCATTCACGCTCAGCGTACTGCGGACAACCTCTGCGGGCACGCTCACGTGGCTTTCGGATAACTCGTCCATCGCGTCGGTCACCGCAGGCCTTGTCAACGCCGTCGGCGCTGGCACGACAACAATCCGGGCACATTACGTCTACCTCTCCAACACACAGGAATTAACCTGCACCGTGACCGTTACACCGATTATCACGCTGACGCCGACTTCGGCTAACATTACCACGGCGGGCGGCTCGCAGACCTTTACGCTGACCGTCCAGTACGGCGGCGTCATCTACGCTTCCGGTTCTGTGGTGGAATGGACGAACAGCAACGGCACCGCGGGCAGCATCACCTCGAGCTCGACCGCACTCTCCGGCAGTCCGCTCTCGGCAACGGCGACGTTCACCGCACCCACAACGATGACGAACGCCACGACCACGCTCACCGCGCTGGTGCGCGGTACAAGCTCGAACACGACGACCAAGACCGCGAACATCGACGTTCGCAACACGCGTTATCTCACCATTTCCGGTGACGCGAACCTGAGTAATTCCGACCGTTACGGCGATTATGTCGTCACCCTGCACGAAGCCAACGGTACCGTCGTCAACGACGACACGAGCACCGTGCATTGGAGCTGGACGTCTTCCTACCTCAAGATTTCGAGCGCAGCGCTCAACGACAGCCGCGCCGATATGGAAGACGGTACGGCACAGATTCAGCTCTACGCGCGCTACAACACCCCGACTGCAGGTACCAAGCTGTATGTCTGGATCAACAGCGATACCGCAGGCAAAATTTCTCAGACCATCCATATCACTGGCTTGAGCAGCCTGCCGCAAACCGGTCAGGATTTCACGCTCGTGTATGTGTTTGGCGGTCTGTGCGCGGCGCTTCTCGTCGCGGCGGGGGTTTGGTATGGCATTCGGAAAAAACGCGTTGACAACGCGTAAGCGCCAAGAGCATACCGGACTTACCGTTACCCCAAACGGGAAAAAACACAAACATCGTTCCAGAGCGCAAAAAGAGATGCGCGCCATCCGCGCGCTTGGTCTTGGCGCAATCGTTCTCGGGCTCGTAGCGCTGACGCTCATTGCCGTCAAACTCTTTGAAGGCGAAAAGGCGGATCAAAACGCCGCCATTCTGCTGGAGGCTTATAAGGCAAAAGCAACCGTTACGCCAGTGCTGACCGTTTCGCCGGCGCCGACCCAAACGGCGGAAGCAACCGACGAGCTCGGCACGCCCGACCCCGAGGACGAGAATTTGGAGCAAACCGACGCGGACGCTGACGCTTCCGCCGCGGCTGGCGCAAACGAGCACATGGCCAACGACGGCTCGAACACGGGCGTCGACGAAAGCGGCGAGTATGTTCAGCCCGAAGCGCCGGAAGTCTCCGAACTGGACGCGACGATTCAAAAGATCATCAAAGCAACCGACGAAGACGGCGTGATCGGCATTCTCGAGATCCCCAAGTACGAAGTCGAGCTGCCCATCATTGGTCAATGGTCGTATAAACTGCTCAAGATCTCGATCTGCCGCTACAAAGGGCCCGACCCGAATGAAAAGGGCAACCTGGTGCTGATTGGGCATAACTATAAGAGCGGCGCGCACTTCGGCATTCTCAAGCAGCTCGAAGTCGGCGACGAAATCTATTTGACCGACACAGCAACAAACACGCGGGTTCGCTATGTGGTTTACCAGATCAAGAGCATCGCGCCGGACGCGTTCAGCGCGCTCAAGACCTATCAGGGCGACTACGGACTCACGCTGATGACCTGCAAGGATAACGGTACCAACCGGCTGCTCGTTCGTTGTGAACGAAAGGACGCCACCTGACAACAGAAACGAAACAAAACAAACACCCGCCGAAAGATGGCGGGTGTTTTGCTGTTTAACGCTGTTTAATTAGCATATTTCTTGTTTCGGTAATTCTGCTATAGAATCCGTTTCGGCATAAACTCCAGCTTGTCGGCCGCGACGCAGTGATAGATCACGCCGTTCTTCTCGCCCTCAAAGGCGTATTTGTTTGCCTCGCCGTGCAGGTGGCCGTAGACGACGATATTGACGCCGTTTTGTTCGAGCCGCTCGGTAAAGCCGGAGGAGGTGCGCTCCCGTTCGCAGAACGGCGGAAAGTGCATCATAGCGATTCTGATTTCGCATTCCTGCATCGCGCCGAGAGAAAGCGACAGGCGGTCGAGCTCGCGCAGGTAGATCTTTTGATCCTCCGCCGAGAAGTTCACGCTTCCGGGGCAGAGCCAGCCGCGGCTGCCGCAGATGCCGACGCCGCCTTCCGTAAACGCGTCGTTCTGCAGCGCACGCATCCCCTCCGGCAGCGCGGCGCGGACGCGCCCGATGGCGCTCCACCAATAGTCGTGATTGCCCTTGAGCAGAATCTTTTTGCCTGGCAGCCGCCCGATAAACGCAAGATCGGGCAACGCGGCGCTAAGCTGCATTGCCCAACTGATATCACCGGGAATCAGAACCAGATCGTCCTGCGAGACAACCGCACGCCAGTTCCGCTCTATTTTTTCGGCATGGCCTCGCCAGGCTTCGCCGAATACATCCATGGGTTTTTCCGAGGTATGCGACAGATGCAGGTCCGCTATGGCGTAGATGTGCATCCAATCGCTCCTCTCATTTTTACCGCGACGAATGGGAGAAGGTCTCCCTCATTCCTCGTCCGGCGTGATGTCTTCTTCCTCAACGGGTTCGTCGTAGTCCGGGTTTATCTCCGCAGCGTTTTCCAGTTCTACCTGACGCTTCTGCTCCTTCAAGCAGGCCGCGCACAGGTCGCTGCCGCGGATGGCGGGTGCTTCGCCGCATTCGGTGCACATGATGACCTCGTCGTCTTCCGGCTCGTCATCCGCGTGCCGTAACCGTGCCTGCGCGCGCTTGAGTTCGCGTTTGCAGACGTCGCAAATTTCCTCGCCGTCACGGATGTAGTTTAATTCACATTTCGGGCACTTATGCAATGCCATATCCATTCGCCCTGCCTTTGATTCCAAACATTACGCTGGTTATTATGCAAAAGATTCACACACATGTCAAGCGGAAACATGTACCGCCGGCGCATACCGGCGTTTCTCTGCGCTTTTTTGGCAAATTTCGGCAATTTTTGCCGCCTTGTCTGCTGGTTTTCGCCAACAGGGCGGTTTTTGCCGTGCCTTGCCTCCGCTGTTTTTTCTAGCCCTGCAGGATCTGCCCCATGCGCTCAAGCAGAGCATCCCGGCCTTCGCGCGATTCCACCGAAAACGGCAGCGCAAACGGAGGCGCGCCAAGGAGCTTTGCCGCTTTGTTGGCGGAAATCACGCGCGCGGACTTGGTGAGCTTGTCCGCCTTGGTGGCAATCAGGGTAAATGGAACCCCGAAGTACAGCACCCAGCGAAACATCTGTTTATCCTCTTCCGACGGCGCATGGCGGATATCCAGCAGCAAAAACAGGTGTTTCGGCCTACCGCTGCGCAGGTAGCTTTCCATCAGTTCGCCCCAGTTGGTTCGCTCAGTCTTGCTGGTCTTTGCAAACCCGTAGCCCGGCAAATCGACGAGGTAAAACTCTTCGTTGATCAAAAAGTAGTTGATCATGCGCGTTTTGCCCGGCGTGGAGGACGTCTTTGCGAGCTTATGGTTGTTGCAGAGGCAGTTGATAAGACTGCTTTTTCCAACGTTACTGCGGCCGACAATCGCAATTTCGCATGCAAGCGGGGCAGGGTAAATTTGCCCCTGCCCCACGCTGGTGACAAATTCCGCCCGCTTAATGTCGAACGGTTTCATGTGTAATATCCATTCCCGGCAGACTGATGAGCGGCTCAGCGCCATGTGGATGCATGGTCAGCGCGTAGCCAAGCACTTCGTCCACGGTTTCGACGAACTCAATCTTCAGCGCGGCCTTCACTTCCGCCGGTACGTCGTAGAGGTCCTCGCGGTTGGCGCGCGGCAGAACCGCACGTTCCACGCCCGCTCGCACGGCGGCAAGCAGCTTTTCGCGGAGGCCGCCAATGGGCAGCACGCGCCCGCGCAGCGTGACTTCGCCGGTCATCGCAACGGAGCTCTTGACCGGGATGCCCGTGAGCGCGGAAACCAGCGCCGTTGCCATGGCAACGCCAGCGGAAGGGCCATCCTTGGGAACGGCACCCTCGGGAACGTGGATGTGTACATCCAGCGTTTCGAGAAACGCCGGATCGATGCCAAAGCGCGCGGTGTTTGCGCGAACGTACGTCATAGCCGCCTTGGCGGATTCCTGCATCACGTCGCCCAGCTGGCCGGTGAGCTGCAGAATGCCCTTGCCGGGCACCGCCGCGGCTTCCACTTCCAGCGTTTCGCCACCGACGCTCGTCCAGGCAAGACCTGTCACCACGCCGACCGTATCCGGACGAAGGGGTTCGGCGCGCTTGAACTTTCTCGGCCCAAGCCACTCGATGATGCGCGCGTCGGTCAGGGTGAGGCGCGTTTTGCCCTCGGCAACCTCGCAGGCGGCCTTGCGACAGACGCTCGCCAGCACACGCTCCAGCTCGCGTACGCCCGCTTCGCGGGTGTAGCAGCCGATCAGCGTTTGCAGCGCCCCTTCGGAAACGCGCAGGTTCGTTTTTTTCAGTCCGTGCTTTTCCATCTGTTTGGGCATGAGGTGCCGTTTGGCAATCTCCTCTTTTTCGTCAAAGAGATAGCTGGGCACTTCGATGAGCTCAATGCGATCCCTGAGTGGCTGCGGGATAGCGCCCGGATCGTTGGCCGTTGTGATAATCATGCAGCGCGAGAGGTCGAACGGCAGTTCGAGGAAATGATCCACGAACGCAAAGTTCTGCGCGCCGTCGAGCACTTCGAGCATGGCAGAGGAAGGATCGCCGCGCACATCCGCGCCGAGCTTGTCGATTTCGTCAAACAGCAGCACGGGGTTGATGGAACCCGCCTTGCGGATGGCTTCGATCACACGGCCGGGCTGCGCGCCGATATAGGTGCGGCGGTGTCCGCGGATTTCCGCTTCGTCATGCACGCCGCCCAGGCTCATGCGAATGAACTTTCGGCCCATCGCTTCGGCAATGCCGCGCACGATGGACGTTTTGCCAACGCCCGGAGGGCCCACGAGGCAGAGAATCTGCCCCTGGGGATTATTGGTCAGCTTCTGTACGGCGAGGCTTTCGATGATGCGCGTTTTCACGCGCTCCATGCCGAAGTGGTCGCGGTCGAGCACTTCCCTCGCGTGCTTGAGATCGAGGTTGTCTTCCGTCGCATCCATCCAGGGCAGGTCGAGAATCAGCTCGATATATGCCTGCGCCATGGGCGCTTCGTGCGAACCGCCCGGCAGAGACGAAAAGCGGTCGATCTGCTTGTTGAGCACCGTGCGAACTTCTTCCGGCAGGTTCTTAATCAGCGCGCGGTCGCGGTAGACTTCCACTTCCTCGTCGTCGCCTTCGCCAAGCTCTTCCTGCACGGCCTTGAGCTGCTCGCGCAGGACGAATTCCTTTTGGTTGCGTTCGAGTGCGGACTTGATCTTGCCCGCGATGCGGCGGTCGATCTGCATAACGAGCAGCTCGTTTTCGATAATGGCGAGCAGGCTTGCGGCTCGGGTCACAAGATCCGCTTCCTCAATGAGCTTCTGCTTGTCCTCCAGCTTGCCAACCACCTGCTGGGCAATGGAGTCCGTGAGCTCGGAAAGCGTCGCCAGCGAAAGAATCGCATCCTTCTGGTCCTGCGTAAGCCGGTCGCGCTGCGCGGCATGCTCGGTAAACCCTTCGCTGAGCCGGCGGCGGAAGGCTTCCACGGTCGCCTCGTCCGGCTCCGTATCCTCCAAAACCGAAACCTGCGCGGTATAATGCGGGTTTTCGGAAATGATGTTTTCAATGCGCGCGCGCGCCACCCCCGTCACCAGGAGGTGCACGGTGTCGTTTTGAATGCGGAATACCTGCCGGATGCGGCAGATGGTACCAACGGTATATAACTCCTCGGGGGTGACGTCCACCACCTTGGCGTTTTTCTGCGCAACAAACAGAGCGTAGCCCTCTTCGGACAGCGCCTGTTCCATGGCCGACAGCGTTTTTTTGCGTCCGATATCGCAATGCATAATCTCGCCCGGCAGTACGGCAATCCCCCTCAGCGGGATCACCGGCAAGGCAACGATTCCATGCAGTTCCATTCTATTCTCCTCCGTCAAGGGCTAAAACTGTAAATTGCCCCATGATCGTACGACAAGTATAGCGAAGTTCATTCCATTATGCAAATTTGAAGCCGCCAGCATTGCAACATCACAAAAAACAGATTGTGAAATTCTTTGCTTATATAAAAAAGGAACGCGCAGCGCTCCAAAAAAGTCGATTTGATGCGTCCGTTCCACCCGGCTCGTCAGCCTTTGGCAGCCACGGATTCCTTTAAAAACGCCTTAATACCAGCTGCAGAAATACTCCAGCAGCGCAACGTCCGTATACGTAAAATCGAGCATGATGGTCACATGCGCAAACGCTTTACCTTCCACCTCATAACCGAATGGGCGAATCGCGGCGGAAACGTCGCCGAGGTCCCAGTTTGGCTCCGAAACTGCATTCAAAAATACGCGCCGCAGCGGCTCGTTTTCGATCATCTCAAAAAAGAACCGTTCGGTTTCGTTCATCGGCGGGTGAAACTGGTGCGTTTGGTGTTTTTTTCTTTCGTTCGCAGCGTGTTGTGGATGAAATGGACTCCGCATAGGATCCCTTTCCGCAGCATCTTAGATTTATAGAAAGGCTTTGATCAGCCATTATCACAGCACGGCTTGCCGAAAAATCAGACCGGCGAACGAACGAATTTGGAAAAGGCTTGTTGAGCATTCGTATTATTTAGAAAAATAAGCGATCAGAGTGCTGTCGGCGCAGCAGTAGCGAATCTCCATTGGTACGCTTAGGTATTCCTCGGCCAGCATATGGTATCCCCAACGATTAAGCGCACGAACGATTTCCGCGGGCGCTTTGTCATCGCAGGCCATTAATTCAATATAACGGTGACGCTGGAGCTCGTTGCCGATCATGTCATAAAAGAAGCGCTCGCCTTCATTGGTCGGGAGCCGACGCCCGCTCATCTTTTCGGGCTGGGTATGAGATTGCTTTTGGAATAGACTCATGAAAATAGTTTCTCCTTATTCTAGATTGTTTCCGCATAACAAAACAAGCCCTTTTTCGGCAAATTGTAAGAAGAAACCGCTGTGGATTCAGTCCTGCGAAAACCCCATGAATCCCTTGCCGCTGGAACCGGAGCTGACGCCGCTGTCCGCGCCGAACTGATCGCCGTATTTATCTTTATAATACGCAATCGCACCGGCAAGCGCTTTGATCGTTTCTTCGAGTTCCAGCGTAAAGCCAAGCTTCTTGACGCCCGCGCTGATGGAGGCCGCCGTCGGGTTGCCGTCGAAGAGGTGCAGTACGCTGAGCATGAAATCCGGGTCGTTTTTAAGCTTTTTCTCAAAATCCCAGGCAGATGTGCTGTTGCCGATTCCGAAAAGTCCCATTTGTTTACCCTCCTGCTTTGATGGTTTCAGTTTACCGGGTTCCTTTCATTCGTTGGTGAGCAGTCTGCACACAACGAAAATTTTCTTTTTTATTCGGATCAGGACTTCGTTTGCATAAAAAATACGGCCCGCCAGCGCGAGCCGTATTCGAATTGGTCAAGCCTTTTTACTTCGGTTAATAGTTGATCTTGTGGATTTCGAAGAACGCCTTGGGATGCGCGCAGACCGGGCACATATCCGGCGCTTTCGTGCCTTCGTAAACATACCCGCAGTTGCGGCACTGCCAGAAGACCTTGCCGTCGCGCTCGAAGACCATGCCGTCTTCGATGTTTGCGCGGAGCTTACGGTAGCGCTCTTCGTGCCCTTTTTCAATCTGCGCAACCGCCGCAAACTGATAAGCGAGCTTGTCGAAGCCTTCTTCCTTTGCTTCCGCCGCAAAACGGGCGTACATATCCGTCCATTCGTAATGCTCGCCTTCCGCCGCCATCAAAAGAGCGGTCGAGAGGTCGGGCATTTCGCCGCCGTGAAGCGCTTTGAACCAGAGTTTGGCGTGTTCCTTTTCGTTTTCCGCCGTTTCGGCAAAGATGGCGGAAATCTGCTCGAACCCGGCTTTTTTTGCAACTGACGAAAAGTAAGTATACTTGTTGCGCGCCTGGGACTCACCCGAGAACGCTTCCATTAAGTTCCGTTCGGTTTTGCTGCCTTTGAGATCCATCGTTGTTCATCCTCCTGTAGTATATTTTTTACCAAACCTGTCTATTCTTGAAAACTATCCGGCCTTCGCGTGTAAAATCGAGTTTCTGCTGTCAGGTCAGCGTTTTTCCGGCAACCGACTGTTCGCATTGTTTGCAGAGTCCCCGCAGCACGACGTCGTACGAGCGGAGCGTATACCCTGTTTCTTCGGAAATGGCCTGCTCGAACGCTTCAAACGAAGGTAATTCCACATCCGCAACGCAGCCGCAGTGCTCGCAGACGATATGCGAATGCGCGTCGGTCGTTTTATCGAACCGGCAGCTGCCGTCCGCAAGAGGAATCTTTTTCAGACGCCCGGCGTCCGCTAGCTGGTTGAGGTTGCGGTAGACCGTGCCAAGGCTGAGCTTTGGCATTTCGGCCTTCAGCTGCTCATAGACCATATTGGCGGTCGGATGATCGTAGCTTTCCGCAACCGCGCGGTAAATTCGTTCTCTTTGATGGGAGTAACGCATAGATATCTCCAAATTCAAATATTGTTGTGTATTATTCAATATACGATAACAATTACTGTTATCATACTAAACCTTCTCTATGTTGAAGTCAAGTGCTTTTTGTTCATTTTTGTAATATATTCTAAAAATCGCGCCGCCAAAGGAATTTTGACGGCGCAGACTGACTATTTCAGGCGTTAAGACCCGTAAAACCTTACGGTTTCGATACCGGATCCTTCGTTTCTTCCAATTCCGGCTGCGGCGGCTGTTTGGGCACGGATTTTATAAATTCGATTTTGAGCAGCTTTTCCACGCGTTTATACAGCAGGAACGTCAAAACGGAGTTCGCAACGGTCTTGATGGCGTTAAACGGGATGATCGCTGTGGGCAGCAGCGCAAGCACCGTTTCCTTCGGTACGCCGAAAAAGTGCACCGTAAAGATCAGGTTCATCGGAATCATCATGGCCGTTTGCAGCACGGCGCCGACCGCCATCCCGATGAGCGCGCCCTTAAGCGAGCGCATTTTGCCATAGATCAGTCCAGCGGCGATGACATACGACCCCGTTGCGCAAAAATGCATCACCGCGCCGACCCAGAGGCTCTGCGGCGAAACGAGCAGCCATTGCAGCAGGCTGACCACCGCCGTCAGCGCAAGCCCCCACCAAGGGCCGTAGAGAAACGTACCGATCAAAATCGGCACATCCGCCATGTCGTACTCCAGAAACGACGCGGCGGGAAATATTGGAAAGTGAATGACATACACGAGGATGATCGACAGCCCGGTGAGCATGCCGAGTTTGACCAACCGGTCGACGACTGATTTTTGTTTCATAATTTCCCAACCCCCAAATAATAAACCCCGCGTCTAATCGACGCGGGGTGAACGGATGCCAATCAAAATCATGGCGTTTCGCTTCTTTCATCCGGACTCGTCAAAGATAACTCTGACTTACCGTCGGCGACGGATTCGAACCGTCTCGGTCTTAAAAAAGACTCGCGGGCTTGTCGGCAAATCTTGCCGCTTCACCGCCGGTGGGGAATCGCACCCCGCCCCGAAGCCGTATGCAATTTTCGCCGTTGGGGAAACATCCCCTCGAACTTGCGCCTATCGTAGCACGAAATAGCTCCCTTTGCAAGAGCGATCAGCGAATCGTTGTGCGTTTATAAGGAAATTACCGCACGATGAGACAGCATCACGACCAGTTTTTCTTTCACCGGCAGTTTGGTGAGCGCTTCTAAAGAGGTTGCGTAAAGCGAAAGCTGAAGAGCGTGCTTTTGCGCCGCCTGCTCGGCGCTTTCTTCCGGACGGACGCGGTCGGTTTTATAATCGACGATCACCCAGGCGCCGTTTTCCACAAAGCAAGCGTCCATCACGCCCTGCAGCAGCACCCGCTCGCCAGAATCGGTTTCGAAAAGCGCGCTGGCGTCCATGGCGTAGGAAAACGCAAGTTCGCGTTCCAGCCGCGCGCTTTGGCGCATCCTTGCAAACAGCGGCGACTGCACAAACCAAAGCACGGCGTTTTGATCCGCCGCTTCCGCCTGCTCGCCGGTGAGCCTGCCCGTTTCGACCAGACGATCGAAGTACGCCGCGAGCGCAACCGCTGTTGATATTCCCTCCGTCGGCAGGTACTGCATGGCCGCGTGGGTCGCGGTGCCCGTAAAGGCCGCGCTCTTTGCAGCCCCCAAAAACGCGGGCAGACGGAAGTCCGGCAGGTACGATTCGTCCCGCCCGATCCGGCTGACGGAGGCTTTCGCGCCAAGTTTGACGGCCTGCGGGAACTCGTACTTCCAGTCGAGTTTTGCTTCGATGGCTTCCAGTACGATCGGATCAAACGGCGGCAGTTCCTGCGAGGCTTGTTTCTCGGCGGACGAAAGCCATGCTTCGCGGTCGTGTACGGAAACCCGGATCGCGCGGCGCGGCCCCATCATGAGCCACTGCACCGGGCTGGAACTTTTGAGCACGTTCCACGCGGCGGGGCGTTCGGGCGCGGCTTCGAGCTTTGCTTCCGGATTGGTTACGCACGCGGTCAGAATCAGCCGCCGCTCAGCGCGCGTCATGGCAACGTACAGCACGCGCATCTCTTCGCCGACCTGCTCCGTGCGCACCCGCTGGGATAGGATTTGCCGCGCGATGGTGTCCCGCTTGATCCGGCTCACGCCGTCTTCCCCGCGGTCGACGAATCGCAGCGCGACGCCTCCGCTTGCGTGCAGCTGGAGAGTGTTTCGCGCGTCCTGCAGGTTCATTTTTTTACCCAACCCAGCAACGAACACGACCGGAAACTCCAGCCCCTTTGATTTATGGATGGTCAAAATACGCACAACGTCCGCCGTGACGGTCTGCGCCGCGCCGACGGAGGCGGTACTTTCCGCCAGGTCGAGCTGGCGCAAAAAGTTCCAGACACCACGCGAACCGCTCTGTTCAAACACATGCGCTTTGTCGAGAAGCGCGTTGAGGTTTGCCTGCCGCTGCGCGCCGTTTTGACCGGCGCCCATCTCCTCGTAAAACCCGGTTTCGTCGAGCAGGAGGCCAACGAGCTCCTCTACGGAGATCAGCCTGCTCTCCTCGCGGTAGTGCTGCATCCGTTCGGTAAACGCTTTGGCACGGCCGCCGAGCACATCCTCGCGCCCGGCGCACGCCATAAACGCTTCGTAAAACGATCCTGTCCGGTGAGACGCGCGAATCTCGGCAAGCTCTTCGAACGAAAACCCGCCGATAGACGAGCACAGCACGGAAATCAGCGGCACATCCTGCCGCAAGTTGTCGATAACACGCAGGAGGTTGCGAAAAATTTGCACTTCGACCGCGTCGAAATATCCGCCACTGGACTGCGCGTAACAGGGCACGCCGCACTGCGCGAGCGTCTGCGCGGCAACCTGTGCGTCCGTCCCCGCGCGCAGCAGCATCGCAAAGTCGGCGTACCGGTAGGGGCGATTTTGATTGTTTTTTGTATCCTCATAGGATTCGCTCTGCATGATATTACGGATCTGGTCGGCAATCAGACGGGATTCGACCTCCATATCCGCCGCGTCCGCGAGCGCGTCTTCCTCGGTTTCCGATTCCGCGCGGGATTTGCGGATCAGGTGCAGTTCCGCGCCGCCCGCAGGCGGCGTTCCGCCGCAGGCAAGTCGCGCGCGGGAATCGTACTCCATATCCCCCGCTTCCGCCGAGAGGATGGCGGCAAACGTTTCGTTGACGCAGGCGAGCACTTCCGGCGAACTGCGAAAGTTTTGCGTCAAATCCACGCGGCTGCCCGCGCCCGCGGAAAAGAGATTCAGTTTTTCTAAAAACAGCCCCGGCTCCGCCTGCCGGAAACGGTAGATGGACTGCTTGACGTCTCCAACGAAAAAGAGGTTGTCCCCGCGCGCAATCCTGCGCAGGATCGCCTCCTGCACGCGGTTGCTGTCCTGATATTCGTCCACCGCAATCCAGAGGAACCGCTCGCAGTACTCCGCCGCGATGGCGTCCTGCTTGAGCGCTTCCAGCGTGAGGTGCTCCAAATCGTCGTAGTCCTGCAGGTTGGCTTCCCGCTTGGCTTTGGTATAGGCCTGCTCCAGCTTTTTAACGACGCCGGTCAGCGCGGCGACCGCTTCGCCGGAACGCCTGAGTGCGCCGAGCGCTTCCGCGCGGGTGCGCAAAAACCGGTCTTTCTGCGCCTTGATCAGGTCTTTGCCGAGCTGGCGCGCGTCCTTGATCGGGTCTTTTTCCCCGTCGGTCGTGCCTTTGGGAAAGCGCATGGTCTCATACTCGATGCTGTCCAGCGCTTCGCGGTACTCGTCGTAGGTTTTGCAGAGCGCCAGCGCGCGGTAGCGTGAAAGGTCGCCGTCCAGCACGGAGATCACGCTTGCCCAGTCCGGCGGCAGCATGTCGCGCGCGCGCAGAATCGGTTCCAGCATGAGCGTTGTTTCGTGCTTGCAGTAAGCAACCGCGTCGTCGAGCAGGTAGTTGAGCGCGCTTTCGCTCTGGTAACTGGCGCTTGCTGCGTCGAGCCAGGCGGAAGGGTCGGCCTGCGCGCGCGTAAAGCGGAACGTCTGCATCACCGCGTCCCAGGCCTGCTGTTCGCCGCCGAACGCGGCAAGCAGCGTGTGATAGTCCGCATCCGCACCAACGGATAGTTCGGTCAGCAGTTCGTCCCGCACGGTCTCCATGAGCGCCGCGCTCTCCATTTCGTCTGCCGTGCGGCTCTGGGCGGGCAGGCCTACCGCATGGTAGTGCCGCCGGAGCACGCGCGCGCAGAACGCATGGATGGTCGAAATATACGCGCTCTCGACGTTTCGCGCCTGACGGCGCAGAAAGCGCATCTGTTCCGGATCGGTTTCCTGGTCCGCCAGCTGGTTGAGGCGGTTGGTGATGCGGGATTTCATTTCGGAAGCCGCCGCGCGCGTAAACGTCAGCACCAGCATGCTGTCGATGGGCGAACCGCTTGCCACGCGCGATACCACGCGCTCGGTCAGAACTGCTGTTTTGCCCGCGCCCGCCGCCGCGGAAACGATGACGTTCCCCTCGGCCTGAATGGCTTCGAGCTGTTCACTCGTCCAGCGCATCCGCTTCACCTCCGGCAATCAGCTTAAAAAAGTCCGCCTGCTTGACGGTTTTATAGAGCCGCACCGTGCAGCCCGGCGTGGCCGGGTCGAAGCGGCAGACGCTGTTGTAATCGCAGTATTCGCAGGCCGGGCGGTTTTTCTTTCTCGCGGCGGGAGAAGCGGTCATCTCCCCGCTCATCATGCGCTCCAGCGTCTCTTCGGATTTTTTCCGCGCAAGCGCGAGCAG
The DNA here is from genome assembly GCA_039683415.1 of Clostridiaceae bacterium. Classification (GTDB taxonomy): domain Bacteria; phylum Bacillota; class Clostridia; order Christensenellales; family CAG-138; genus UBA7703. The sequence goes on along the minus strand of JBDKRL010000017.1, from coordinate 46,064 downwards.
TTCTTCCATTTCGCCCGTCGAGCAGACGCTGCCGGCATACGCTTCCTCACCCGTTCGCTCCACCTTATAGAGCACGCTCGAAGCGCCGCTCATCGTGTTGTCGCTCGCGCGCAGCACTTCAATATTCGAAACCGTCAGCCCCTGCAGGCGGAACGCGTCCGCCACCGCACCTTCGATATCCTCCTCGGAGTCCGAAACCGCGGGCTGGGTCACCGGCATGTAATACATCCCCGCGCGCCGACTTGCGCCTTTGCTCGCCGCGGTGAGATACAGCGGCAGCTGGAGCGTCAGTCCCTGCAGCACGCCGGAAAAATCAAAGTCCTTGCCGCCGGTCTTGTAGTCGATCACCCGCAGGTACTCCCCGCCGGAGACCCGCGCGCTGTCGATGCGGTCGATCTTTCCGCCAACGAGCGCTTCCCTGCCGTCCGGCAGCGCAAGGCAAATGGGCGGAAACGGCTGGCCGACGCCAAAACGCGCCTCAGTGGCGATTGGTTCAAAACTGCCCGCGCGGAGCTGACGCGTTACCGCCAGCGCGCTCTGCTTGACCGTTTCGATTAAAAGAAACAGCGTCGCTTTCAGCCGTTCGTTTTCCAGCAGGATACCATAGTTATGCTCAGCAATCACGCCGGGCAGAATGTCGTCGGTTATGGAGAGCGCCGTCTCGTCCGAAAGGAGCTTCCAATTCAGCTTTTGCTCGTTGACGGCGTTGACAAACGCCTCCAGCGCGGCGTGGAAGAATTCGCCAAGGTCGACCATCCGCTCGGTATACTCCAGCGTTTCCGCAGCCCCCAGCCCATAACGCACAAAATGCTGGAACGGGCAGTTGTTGAAGCTTTCGAGCCTGCTTGCGCTCATGGGGATGGATTTTCCGTACAGTGCGGTTGCGAATTGTTCGCCGATGGTTCGCTCGCCAAAGCGGGACGCGCTTTCCTGCAGCATCCGCAAAACGAGGTCACGCGTTCCGTTCCGCCGGGTCAGCAGTTCAATCAGCGCGGGCAGCCGCTCCGGCACGACCCCGTCCTGACGGAAACGCCGCAGATCCGATGCAATCAGCGTCAGCGCGCGCGCCTCGCAGTCCGGTAGCTCGTCGGTGGATTCGATATCGGTTTTTAATTCGCAGTTCGGGCAGATTTGTTTCAGCCGCTCGACCATGGGCGCGGGCGCGAGTTCCGCGCTGCCGTCGCCATAGGCAAAGCTGACGTAGAGGGTTTCCGTTGTTTTGGAAAGCGCCGTATATAGATCGAGCCGGTCGTAGGCGCCAAGCTCCTGTGCGCCGTAGCGAAGGGGAGCGCCATTTTGCTTGAGTTCCAGCAAATCCCGCTCGTCGATGATGCCGTCGTTTTGCTGCGGGCGCGGGAGCATGCCTTCGTTTGCGCCAACGACGAACAGCGCTTTTACCGTCCGGCTGCGGGTTCGCACCACGTCGCCGATCAGCCCTTGATCCGCCGTGCCGGGCACAACACCGACGCTTCCGCCGCCGAAGCCCTCTTCGAGCAGCGAAAGGAGGCCTTTACGCCCGACGCGAAGGTTGCCCAAGATAGAATCAAGCTGGTCGAGCAGCTCGATCAGCAGATTCCATACCTGCGCGTGCTCTTCCATTTCGGCAACGCGTCCGCTCGCTTTCAGCTGCTCGGCGCGGTCTTTCAGCGTTTGTTCCAGCGAAATGCTCTGTAAAAACGCGTAGAGCGCGCGCACCTGTTCGGACACCGTCGCACGGGCGAGTCCTTTTGCCAGTTCGCCCAGCGCGCCCGCCGTCAGCACCCTCGCCCGTTCCGCCCCTTCCGGCGGTTTTGCGCGGGTAAAGGGTTTGAGCAGCGCGTTTCCGCGAACGCCGGTTCGTTTTAAATAGAGCTCCAGTTCCTCCGCGTCGCCTTCCGCGCACCCGGCATACCCGCTTTTGACGTACCGCAGCAAGTCGGCCGCCGGGTACCCGTTTGCAGAAAACCGCACCGCCGAGAGCGCCGCGTCCACGGCGGCATGCCCGGTCAGCGGGCGTTTGCGGTCGAGGAAGATGGGGATGTTCCGAATCGTGCAACTGCGGCGGATCAGCGCGGCATACGCATCCAAATCCGAAACGATCACCGCCATGTCCCGATAGCGGACGCCCTCGCGCGCGCGCTTCTGCACCGCCTCGGCAAGGGATTCCGCTTCCGCGCGGCGGCTGCTCGCGCCAAAGATCGTGAGCTTCTTCGTCGCATCCAAATAGCGGGCGTACGGATAGGCAAACAGGTTCCGTTCGATCTGCCGCATGAGCGGATCGCACGCGGCGGACTGTTTGGTCAGCCGCTCCTCGCAAATCACCGCGCCCGCGCGTTCGCCCGCCTGTTTGAGTAACGATAATATCTGCCGGTCCGGCTCAAACAGCTCGTCGTCCGGCGAACCTTCGCAGTCGAGCCGGAGCGCGACCGTGACGGATGGGCAGCAGGTCAAGAGCGTTTCGAACAGCTGCAGCATCTGCCGGCTGGGGCGGTCCACCCCGTCGATATACACGGGCAGACCCGCGGCAAACGACTCCGGCAGCAGCTCAACTGCGGCGTTGATTGCGTCTTCCGCGCTCAAATACCGCTCGGCAAGATACGCCTCCGTTTCCCGGTAGAGAATGGAGAGGTCGCCCAACTTTTCCGCCAGCGGCAGTTCCGGGGGCAGTTTTTGCACGAGCGCGTCCAGCGCGTCCGGCGTGATGCCCGCGCGCTTGCAGTCCTGAAAAATTCCCAGCGCTTCCTCGGCAAAGCCTGCCTGTTCACTGGCAAAGCGGAACACCTTGAGAGCATCGCGTTTGGCGTCGATCGCGCGGCGGACAACCATGCGGCAGCCCTGAGCGTTGAGAAACGGCTTTGTTCGTCCTTGCAGCTGCAAAATCCGCTCGCAGAGACGCTGGAAGCTGAACACCTGCACCCCCAGCAGTCCGCCCAGCGCTTCCGCAAGCATGCGTTCCGCTTCAAACGTATACTGCTCGGGCACAATCAGGATTGCGCGTCCTCCCGTGTTTTGAATCCGCTCGAGGTCGCGCACGATTCGTTCGCTTTTACCCGTCGATGCCCTGCCGAGCAGAAACGTCAGCACCGCGCTCACGTCAGCCGCTCCGAATGCAGCACGACATACTGCAGAGATCCCCGCTCGCTTCTGCTTTCGTAGAGCGAAACCGTGTTTGCCGTAAACGCGGCCTTCTGCGGCGGAAGGACGAATCCTTCGTCGCCATCCATCCCCCGCCCCAGCGTGATATGCGGCGTGAGCCTGCCGCGGTTTTTCGAAAAGCCGCGCTCCCACAGCGCGGATTCGAGGGATTCATACAATCGGTTGAGCTCTTCGTTGTCGCAGGTGACGGACACAAACCCCGTATGCGAGCCTTCGCTTTTGAACGAACCGTACTCTTTGAGCCGCAGCACGAACGGGCGGATATCCCGCACCGCGTCGCGGATCGCGTCCGCCGCCTCCGCGAGTTGGTCGGTTTCTCCAAGAAAGTGCAGCGTAATATGATAGTTTTCGCGCGGGACGAGCCTGCCCTTTGCGCCATAGCTTTCCAGCGCGACACGCGCGCTCGACACCGCGCGCATGACGTCCGGCGGCAGCGGGATCGCGATAAACAGCCGCATGAATTTGGCCTCCCCCGTGCATTGTATTTTTTAATGATGCCTGCGTTTTTACCGCGTGCAGACTATGTATAGTATACCCGCCATGGCCGGTTTTTGCCAGAGCAGCGGTGCATTTTTCGCCCTTTTCGCCTCGTTTTCCCTTTGCTTTTGCAGTGGCGGGAACATCGCCTTTTTTTACTCGGGCAGGAAGCGCCGACTGAAAATCGGATCAATTCCAATCATTGATGGGCTTTTTTACCGCATCCGAACAAAGATTTGCTAAAAAACGCGGCAGGAATTCCTGCAAAACGACGCTCAAAAAGCGCCTTTTACCACAGGTGAGAACCGGCACAACGGAACCCGTATGCACAAAAACTGTATGACTTATCCACAGGGGTTTATCCACATTGTCCACCATGTTATCCACATATTGCGGTGTTTTCGGCTTTTGGGATGTGTATAAGTTCATTTTTGGTGTGTATGAACCTGAATACACACGCACATCATACGTTTTCTTGATTATTCTTTACATGCATTTGTACCATGGGGGGTAACACTCTTCACTTTTTCCCCTGCAAAATTGGCACAAAATCGCGGCTCCGGTTATGCTACCTTGCGTGGTGTTTTCTCCGATAAAAAGTGAGAGGTGCTCTTCATTTTTCTTTTTCTCGAGAGAAAAAGAAACAAAAAGAGCTTATCTTGCGATAAGCTCAAATGATTCCAATATAAAAGCTCTTTTGTTTCATTTCTTTTAAGAAAAGAAATCGTTCCCCTACTTCTCTTTTCTCGTAACCTGCGCGCCGAGCGCGTTGAGCTTGAGATCGAGGTATTCATACCCTCTGTCGATAAAGTGAATGTTGTGGACATTGGTCACGCCGTTGGCGGCAAGACCCGCCACCATGAGCGAAGCGCCCGCGCGCAGATCGCTGGCGTAAATATCGGCGCCGTGCAGGGTCGGAATCCCCTTAACCTTGGCGGTGGTGTCCTTCACACTGATGGAAGCGCCCATCCTGCGCAGTTCACGGACATGGTTGAACCGGTTTTCGAATATGGTCTCGTTGATGGTCGAAATCCCGTTGGAGGAGCAGAGGTAGGCCATCACGGGCTGCTGCAGATCGGTGGGAAATCCCGGATAGGGCAGCGTTTTAATATTGATGGCGCGGGGGCGGTCCTTCATGATCACGCGGAGGTAAAAGTCCCGTCCGTCGTCGCCTTCGATGACGCGCGCGCCGCTCTCCATGAGTTTTGCGGAGACGGCTTCCATATGGGTGGGAATGACGTTTTTAATGATCACGTCGCCCATCGTGGCGGCGGCGGCAATCATGAACGTTCCGGTTTCGATTTGATCGGGAATGATGGCGTAACCGCAGCCGTGGAGCTTGGGTCTGCCGGAAATGCGGATCATGTCCGTCCCTGCACCCTTGACGCTTGCGCCCATCATGTTGAGGAAGTTGGCTACGTCCACAACGTGCGGTTCCTTTGCAACGTTGCTCAGCACCGTCATTCCCTCGGCCATGGAAGCCGCGAGCATGACGTTGATGGTTGCACCGACGCTGACCACGTCGAAATAGATCTCCGCGCCGACGAGTTTTTTCGCTTTGGCGCGAACAATGTTGCAGTCCTCGTCGCACTCGACCTGTGCGCCAAGCGCGCGCATACCTTTGAGATGCTGGTCGATGGGGCGCGCGCCGATCACGCAGCCGCCGGGCAAAGCGACTTCCGCCTCGCCATAGCGCGCAAGCAGCGCCCCCAGCAGATAGTAGGAAGCACGCATGCTGCTGACCGCCTCGCTGAGCGCTTTGGTGGTGGTCAGGGTGCGCGCGTCGATGCTCATGCAGTCGCCTTCAGTGTAACCGACTGAAACGCCCAGTTCCTCGAGGATCTCCTTGAGGCTCTGGACGTCCTGAATATGCGGCAGGTTCTCGAGGACGCATGTTTCGCCCGCGAGGATCGCCGCTGGTATGATGGCGACGGCCGCGTTTTTCGCGCCGCTGATGGTAACGGTTCCTTCGAGCCGTTTCCCGCCGACAATTTCGTACCACTGCTTTTGCATACCATGACCAGTCTAGCGGAATATATTCCCAAAGTCAAGCGGCGGCAGGCAAGCCAAAATACGCGGTATTTTGCCGCTTTTACCAGCCTGAAGCTGCATAAACCATCCTTTTTTCACCTCTGTCGCCCCTGCTTCCGGGCAGAAAGCCTCGTAAAGCGCGCTTTTCCGCTGCAAGAGCAGAATCATTCGACTGCATACCGTCCGCACGATGCCGCGGGACACAAGTCCGTGTTGCTGGTGAAAAGTATATATCATCCGGCGTTTTTTCACGCCAATTTCACACAAACGTGCAAAAGAAGGCCTGTTTTTTGTGCAGCATGCGGCTCAGCGAAATGCAAATTTGCGCAATTTTGCGATTTTGCGTTTATTTGTATAAGAATGATTTGACAAGCGTCAAACTGCATGCTAAAGTTATTTTTGCAAGACTTTATTTTTTTAAGATTGCGGAGGAGCCCCATGGAAAAATTGGTCATCGCCCTGGGCGGAAACGCGCTGCAGGAGGGCAAAGGCCCCGCGACCGCGGAAGCGCAGCTGGCGGTTGTGGAAAAGACGTCCATCTTCATTGCGGACATCATTGAAAAAGGCTATCAGGTCATCCTGGCGCACGGCAACGGCCCGCAGGTCGGCCGCATCGTTCTGCAAAACGAAAACTCCGTCAACGTGACCCCCGCCATGCCGTTCGACGTTTGCGGCGCCATGAGCCAGGGCATGATCGGTTACCATATGCAACAGGGGCTGACCAAAGCGCTCCGTGCGCGCGGCAACCATACGGGCGTCGCCACGGTCGTAACGCAGGTTGTCGTGGATCAAAACGACAAAGCGTTTTTAAACCCCTCCAAGCCCATCGGCCCGTTCTATTCCGAAGAGGAAGCAAAACGCCTTCAAAGCGAAAAGGGTTACGCGGTCAAGGAAGACGCAGGCCGCGGCTGGCGGCGCGTTGTCGCCTCCCCCATGCCGGTGGAAATCGTTGAATTGCCCGAAGTGGAGTGCCTCATTCGCGGCGGGTTTGTGGTCATCACCGTCGGCGGCGGCGGCATCCCCGTTCTTCGGGACGAAAACGGCGATCTCATCGGCACCGCCGCGGTGATCGACAAGGACCTTGCCTCCGAGCGCCTCGCCGAGGACGTCGACGCGGACGCGCTGCTCGTTCTCACCGCCGTCGAGCAGGTTTGCCTGAACTACGGCAAGCCGGACGAAAAGCGTCTTGGCGTCATCACCGTTGCCGAAGCGGAACAGTATATTGCCGAAGGGCATTTCGCCCCCGGTTCGATGTTGCCTAAGATTCAGGCCGCGGTTCTCTTTGCCAAGAGCAAGCCCGGCCGCAGAGCCATCATCACCTCGCTCGACAAAGCCGTCGACGCGCTCCACGGAACAGCGGGAACGACGATTACGCTGTAAGTTTTCTTTTTCTCAAGAGAAAAAGAAACAAAAAGAGCTTTCCTTTAACACTTTTCTTTTTCTCGAGAGAAAAAGATACAAAAAGAGCTTCTCTTATGTAAGGGAAGCTCTTTGTATTACAAAATAAATTCTTTTGCTTCTTTTCTTTTTAAGAAAAGAAGGTCAGCTTCTCGATTGGAGAAACGCGAACGCGGAGTACGCCCTGGATATCCTCAAACGCGATGCAGCCAACGCTTTCGAGACGGCTGTCGTACATCTGCTCGCGGTTGTCGCCCAGCACGAACACCGTCCCCTCCGGCACGACGACAGGCGCCATATCGCCCGCGTAGACGTCCACATACGCGCTTTCGTCGAGCGGGCGGCTGTCGATGAACACATGCCCGTCGACCAGCTCTACGCTCTCGCCTGGCAGGCCTACGATGCGCTTGATAAAAACCCCGTCCGGTGTTTGAAACAGAATGATATCGCCCCGTTCCGGCTCGGAGACATACTTTGCCAGACGGTCGCAGAGTACAACCTCGCCGCTTTCCAGCGCAGGCGACATGCTGTCGTCCACAATCCGCGTTGGCAGCAGCCAAATCAAAAAAACCACGCTCAGTGCAAAAAGCGTCACGAGCGCGGAAAACAGCCAGCCGAGCCGCCTTGCGTTGCGATAGGTTTGTTCGCGCCCTTCGCTGCGGAGGCGCTTTTTTGCGTTTGTCACGAATCGCTCACCCGCTCGAACGTGCGGAATACGTCAAACGGCCATACAACCGCGATCACGCGGCCAACCACCTTGGCATACGGGATGCACCCCACCGCCGGGTTGCGGCTGTCCTTGCTGCCGTTGCGATTGTCGCCAACCACAAACACTTCCCGCGCGCCAACCGTGACGGGATCCATATCCCCAACGATCTCGCCGTTCCAGTAGTCGCTTTCGTCCAGCGCTACGCCGTTGATATAGATCAGCCCGCCGGTGATGGAGACCGTTTCTCCCGGCAGCCCGATGACGCGCTTGACGCAGCTTTCGGTATATCCGGGGTAATAACAAATAACCATATCGCCGCGGGAAGGATCGCTAAACCAGTAGCCGACCTTTTCCACCAGCATATCCTCGTTGTTGATCAGCGTCGGTATCATGGAATCGCCGTCCACACGGATGGGTTCGGCCAGAAACGAGCGGATGGAAAGCGCGGTGAGCACCACGATCAGGATATAAATAAAAAACTCCACGTTGCGATACGCACGCGAGCCCCGCATGTTTTCATATTGTTCTTCCGCGCGATCACGCAGATACTTAATCTGGTCGGGCGTAAACGTTCTACGCTTCACTTGTCTGTTCCCGTCTTGTTAATATTTTCTTGCCCATGCGCACAAAATCGGCGCGGTCAAGCATCACGATGCGCCCGCAGTGGTTGCATTTGATCTTGACGTCCGCACCGACACGGATGATGGTCCACTCGTTGACGCCGCAGGCGTGGGGTTTTTTCATCATCACCACGTCGCCAAGGGCAAATTCCGCGATCATTCTTCGTCTTCCGCCAGATGCTGGGTATAACGGTATACATCGTAACTCGGTACCGCCGGCGGAATATAGCTGTAGACGATCTCCAGCAGCTTTGTCGGCGCTTCCTCCTGCAGGAGGTGCCCGGCGTTCCTGACCAGATAGTACCGCCCCGCGCGCAACAGGCTCTGAAAATACACACTGCCCGACGGCGGATGCCAGCGGTCGTTCTTGCCCCAGAGCACGAGCACTTCATGCTCGACCGGCAGCAGCCCTTCCGCTACGGTTTCGAGGTCGAAATTGCGCAGCGCGTACATGATCGCTTCGCGCGCAAGCCCGTCGGAAACCGGCTCATAATACTGCTTGACCACATGGTCGTCGATCAACTGCGGATCGGTGACGCATTCTTCCAGCAGCGCGCGAACGTTGCCGGATGTATAGAGGTTCCGCGCAAACACCGAAACCAGCGGTTTTTGCATGTTGAGAATCAGTTTGGGCATTTGCTCCGTAACCCCGCCCGGCGAGATGGCAATGCAGTTGGCAACCCGCTTGGGGTAGAGCGACAAGAAGCGGAGCATATAAATCGCGCCCATCGAAAACCCGATCATATGCGCGGATTTTACGCTCAGCGCGTCAAGAAACCCCTGCAGGACAAACGCCATGTCGTCCGCCGTATAGGTGAAAGTGTCCGGACGCGAGGAGTACCCGTGCCCCGGCAGGTCGATCGCGATCACGCGGTAGTTGTCGGACAGTTCTGCAAACACGTTTCGCCAGGTAAAGAGCGACTGGCCGATTGAGTGAATCAAAAGCAGAGGCTCTCCGACGCCCGCTTCCAAATAATGGATGCGTGCAATCTCGCCCTCTTCCTCATCCCCGGAAGCGGGCAGTTTGATGTCTACAAAATCGCCCACCTTTTCGGAGTTGATGAATAACTGACTGCGCAGCGATTCTCCCACGGGCAATCTTCCCCCGATACCAATATTCTTTCTCTATTGTAAACCCTGAATACCCGATTTGCAATCAAACCGCCTGTTTGTCACAGATTGTTAATCCTTATAGGCATGTTTACCTTCTTTTTAGGGTTTTTGTGGGGCAATTTACAGTTGTTTTGCGTGTTTTTTAGTGATAACATGGGGAATGAAGAAGTCGGCGCAGACTCGGAATGCAGGGATACCTGCACTAGCCGTCATAAATGAGTGAAAAAAGCGCTTGTTTACAGCGTTTTTACCTGTTTTTTATCCAAAATTCGGACTGCATAAGCGTTTTATTTATGCTTTTTTCAAAGAAGCGGGGATACCGTTTCTTTTCTTTAAAAGAAAAGAAATAAAAGAATATTCTTTGTTTACAATCACATCTATGATAGACAAAAAGATCTTTTTACTTCTTTTTCTCGGTAGAAAAATAAGAGCGATTCTTTTCTTTAGAAGTAAAGAAACAAAAGAACTTTTTCTGCATCTAGTACCGGCTGACATCAAGCATAAGCTCTTTTTGCTTCGTTTTCTCCCGAGAAAAAGAAGCGTTCCCCTCCTGTCTTTCCATGCCGGAACCTTGCCTTGAAAACCAACCGTTTTTTTGCTATGATATTGGGTAATACAGGGGGTACTTGGAACATGGATCAATTACAATCGATTTGGGCGGCAGCACGGGAAAATATCCGTCCTCAAATGACGGGGCTTTCGTTTCACGCCTGGATCGACGTGATCGTTCCGCTAGCGCTCCATCAGAATATCCTCGTGCTGGAGGTGCCGACGCCGGACATCCAGAAAACGCTCGAAGACTTCTATTTCGAAAGTCTGTTCAACGCGGTCAAAGCGGCCAACGATACAATCTCGGATGTAAAAATCGTTTTGCCGGAAGACCGGGATATCTACATCAACCCCGTAAGCGCGGAACCGATCAACGTGTTCGCGCTGAACCCTAAGTACACATTTGAAACGTTCGTCGTTGGCGGATCGAACCACTTTGCGCACGCGGCGGCGCTTGCGGTTGCGCAAAACCCCGCTGCGGCCTACAACCCGCTGTTTATTTACGGCGGCGTCGGTTTGGGCAAAACGCACCTCATGCACGCCATCGGGCATTCGGTCAAAGCCAAGGATCCCGCGGCGCGCGTCATGTACGTCACCAGCGAAACCTTCACCAACGAGCTCATCACCGCCATCCAGATGGACAAGCGGCTCGAATTTCGAAAACGCTACCGCAACGTCGACGTGCTTTTAATCGACGACGTGCAGTTCATCGCAAAGAAGCAATCCGTGCAGGAGGAATTCTTCAACACCTTCAACACGCTGCACAATGCCAACAAGCAGATCATCATCAGTTCCGACCGTCCGCCCAAGGAAATTTCGAGCCTGGAAGAGCGTCTCCGCTCGCGTTTCGAATGGGGTTTGATTGCGGACATCCAGCCGCCGGACGTTGAAACCCGAATCGCCATCCTCCGCAACCGCGCCCGGCTGGACAATCTGGACGTGGACGACGAGATTATTCAGTTCATCGCCGAACACGTGGTCAGCAACATTCGTGAACTCGAAGGGTCGTTAACGCGCGTCGTGGCATATTCGCAGCTGCGCCGTCGCCCGCTTACGCTGGAACTCACGGTGGAAGCGCTGCGCGACCTCTTGCCTGACGTCCGGAAAAAGGATATCACCCCGCAGATCATCAAGAGCACCGTTTCGGAATATTACTCCATCCCGCTAGAAAGCCTGCTCTCCGAGCGCCGCGACCGAGAAATCGTGATGCCGCGCCAGGTAGCGATGTACCTTTGCCACAACATGCTCGGCATTCCCTACAAGCGCGTGAGCACGCTCTTTGACCGCAACGACCACACGACCGCGATCAACGCCTGCAAGCGCGTGGAAGAGATGCTCGCTCAGGACAGCTCGTTTTCTTCCGTGATTGAAGACATCAAGAAGAGAATGAGCTGAAGAACGAAGAAAACGCTTCTTTTTCTGTAGAAAAAGAAGCAAAAAGACTTTTTTCGTTTTCGTTTTTTGCTCTGGATAAAGAAAAAAATTCTTTTATTTCTTTTCTTTCAAGAAAAGAAACGTATCCCCTTGTTATCCACATTTTGTGGAGCCGCGTTGTGGACGCAATGTGCATTATGTGGAGAGTTGGGAGAGTGTGGAAAAACCCCATAGTTTGAGGCGGTTTATACACGAACCTCTCCACAGCCAAAAGAGCCGCCGAATGCCCATTTTATCGGTTTTCCACACTGTGCACAACCTAACTACTACTACTCCTGCTGTATTAATAATGAAGTATACTCACTCACTCACACATTTTTGTGGATAACCATTTAGAAATTTGCGTTGAGCAACATTTTTTCACACTACAGTCGATTTCACGCCGAGAAAGGAAGTTTGAACTATGCATTTTTTCATCGATTCCAAGGAACTCACAGAAGGCGTCCTTTCCGTGATCAAGGCGCTCCCCGTTCGTACTACGATGCCAATTTTAGAAGGCATCTATCTGGAGGCGACGAGAGACGGCGTGAAGCTGAAGTGTTCGGATTTAATGCTGCAAAAAGAATGCATTCTTCCGGCAACGATTGAAGAAGAAGGATTTGCGGTGATTCCCGGAAAGCTGTTTTCCGAAATCGTCAGAAAATTGCCGGAAGCTATTGCGGAAGTGACATTAAACGGAAAATCTCTCGATATCAGCTGCGGCAGAGCAAAAAGCAGCCTGCAATGTGTTGAAACGACGGAGGAATTTCCGGAGATGCGCTTTGGCGGCGAAACATTTGCCGTTCGTATGGATCGCACTGACTGCAAGGATATGATCAATCAAACCGTGTTTGCAACCGCGCAGGACGATAGTAAACCGATTTTAACCGGCGTGCTGCTGGAACTTGGCGAGGATATCACCATTGTTGCAACGGATGCGTATCAGTTCGCCATGCGTTCCATGCCGCTGAAAAACCCGATTCCGGCGCGCAATGTCGTAATTCCCGGCAAATCCATGGCAGAAATTTCGCGAATGATGGATGAAACGGAAGAAGATGTTGAACTGACTTTTACCAAAACGCATGTCTGCGTCAATATCAAACATTCCAAACTCGTTGCGCGTCTGCTCGACGGAGACTACATTAAATATAAACAGATACTGCCAAAAGAGCATACGACTCGCGTCATGATCGACAAAAATGAACTAATGGAGAGCATTGACCGTGCGCAGCTCATGGCGCGCGAAGGCAACAACAATATTGTGATGAAGTTTCATAACAATAAACTCACCATCACAGCGAACAGCTTTGCCGGGCGCATCAACGAGGATATGGATGTTCAAATCAACGGGGAGGACATCGATATCGCCTTCAACCCGCGCTTCTGTATGAATATACTCAAGTGCATCCCCGACGATCACGTATATATGGACTTCACAACCAGCATCAGCCCCTGCGTGATTCGGCCCGCAAAGAGCGACGGATTCTACTATTTAATCGTTCCGGTGAGAATCTACTCCAACTTCTAAATTAACAAAAAGCGCTTCGGCGCTTTTTTTGTTTCACGTGAAACATTTTGATTAAATTCATTAAATAGAGAAAATTTCTTTTGTTTTACTTTTCTTTTAATAAAAATAAAGACCCCCTCCTCCATTGTTTCACGTGGAACATTGAAACAACTTTTCTTTTCAAGTATAATGGCATTACCGACTATGGGAGGGAATACACCTATTATGAAGATCGTAGCAATCGCCAATCAAAAAGGCGGCGTCGGCAAAACGACAACCGCCGTTAATTTGAGCGCGTGCCTGGCCGAGCAGGGAAAGCGCGTGCTTCTGGTGGACGCGGATCCGCAGGGAAACAGCACGAGCGGCCTCGGCATGAAAAAAGAAGGCGACATAACTTCTGTTTATGACGTGCTGATCAACGACGTATTGGTTGACGACGCGACGAAGGATACGATGATCGATACCCTCAAACTTCTGCCCGCGCATATTTCTCTTGCGGGCGCGGAAGTGGAACTGGTCAACATGCTGGCGCGCGAACAGGTGCTCAAACGAGCGCTGCGCGCAACAAAGCAGACCTACGATTATGTATTTATCGACTGTCCGCCTTCGCTGGGACTGCTGACGCTCAACGCTCTGACAGCGGCAAATACGCTGCTCGTTCCGATCCAGTGTGAATTCTACGCGCTGGAAGGGCTCAGTTTATTGATGAATACGGTCAAACTCGTTCGAAAGAGCCTTAATCCGGAGCTGGACGTCGAGGGCGTGGTGCTTACGATGTTCGATTCCCGCACGAATCTCTCCATGCAGGTGGTCGAGGAAGTCAAAAAGTTCTTTAAAAACAAGGTTTACGATACGATTATCCCGCGCAGCGTCCGTTTAGGCGAAGCACCGTCTTTCGGGCTGCCGATTTCGCGTTACGCGCCGGGCAGCGCGGGCGCAACGGCCTATGACTCGCTGGCGTCTGAAATGATCGCCAAGGAGGGCAAATAATGGCCGCGCAGAAGAAAGGGCTTGGCCGGGGGCTGGACGCACTGCTGGATCCGTATGCCATGTCGGTGGAGGAGCAGGAAGAGTCCGGTACGGGTGTATTACTGGTCAGCGTCCGCGAGATCGACACCAACGCGCTGCAGCCGAGAAAGCAGTTTGACGAAACTTCGCTCAAGGAGCTTGCGGATTCCATCCGCCTGCACGGCATCGTTCAGCCGCTGATTGTAAAAAAGAAGGACAGCCGTTACTTCATCATTGCGGGCGAGCGGCGTTTCCGCGCGGCGCGTCTGGCGGGATTGGAAGAAGTGCCCGTGCTCGTGACGGACTACGACGAGGCGGAGATTCACGAAGTATCGCTGATTGAAAACATCCAGCGCGAGGACTTAAACCCTGTTGAGGAGGCCGCCGCGATCCGGTTTTTAATGAAGCAGCACGACATGACGCAGGAAGAAGTCGCTGCTCGCCTCGGTAAGAGCCGTCCGGTGATCGCCAACGCGCTGCGGCTGCTGCAGCTGCCGGAGACGGTCATCGACATGCTGCGCAGAGGGATTCTCTCCGCCGGGCACGGCCGCGCGCTCGCTGGACTTTCGGACAATGCGCTGATCGAGCAGCTCGCCGCGGAGTGCGTGAAAAACGAGTATTCTGTTCGTGCGCTCGAAGAATGGATCAATCACCTCAACGACAAGAAGAAGCCGTCCGAGAAGAAGCCGAGACCCGCGTTGTCTTCCGATCTGGCCGGTATTGAGGAGGCATTCCGCGAGTCGCTCGGAACGAAGGTGACGCTCACCGGCAGCAGCTCGCGCGGCAAGATTACGATTGAGTACTTCAATAAAGAGGATTTGGAACGGGTTTACGAGAGGATTTACGGAAAAGAGTAACTTACTTTTATTGAAAGAAAAGTAAGCAAAAGAACTTCAATTCTTATTTTCTTCTTCTTTTCTTAGAAGAAAAGAAGCAAAAGAACTATCCTTAAATACAGAAGAGCTTTCTCCTTGAGTAAGGAGGAAGCTCTTTTTGCTTCTTTTTCTTGAGAGAAAAAGAAGAGTTAAAATTCAATTCCTTTTCGTGCGTTGACACCCTTGGTGTACGGGTGCTTGACGAGCTTCATCTCGGTGATGTAGTCCGCGCGCTCCAGCAGCTCAAGCGCCGGGTCGCGGCCGGTGAGCACCAGCTCCGCCGCGCCGTGATCGTCCAGTAAGGCGAGCACCACCTCGCGGTCGATGAGCCCCAGCCCGTATGCCGCGCAGAGCTCGTCCAGCACGAGCAGTGTGCAGGCGTTTTCGCGGGCGAGGCGTGTCACTTCCGCAAGGGTCACGTTGTGCATGGCGGTGACAGCGGCCTTGGTCTCGTTCGTCATGGAGGGGAAGAATCCGTGGGGCAGGTCGTTGCGGTAGACGGGTACGCCGAGCTGCTCAAGAGAGGCGAGCTCGCCGGTCAGGCTGCTCTTGAGAAACTGCGCGAGCACCGCGTGCCCGCCTGCGCCGACATGCCGGGCAATCAGCCCCAGCGCGGCGGTGGTCTTGCCTTTGCCGTCCCCGCAATAGATGTGAATCATACGCTCTGATCCCTCCAAAATGGTCTCTCTGCGCCTATTTTATACGAAGTGAGGGCTGGTTGGCAAATGGGGGATTCGGCTTATCAAAAATGGTTCAAAAACAGCAATAAAAACGCCTTCCGCTCCGTGGTAGGGAGAAAAGGCAATTCCAGACGGGTTTGATTGAAAAAACGATCAAAAAATCAGAAGTGAATGTAAATATATTAAGGAAACTTATACCGATTTATCACACGTGATAATCGCAAAACACGCATAGTGACAGAGAAGCGTCAGATTAGGTAATTGCGAGCTACCACACAGCGTAGTTTATTCAAGTTCTGTAAATATTGAAAAACAAGCGGAAAGGTATGGCTTTCTCTTAAAGGATAGACAAAAATTTATTGTTTTATCGTTTGGTTTTTCTTTCAGCCGTATGACCGCCGCAGAGGCTCCTGAGAGTGCACTCAGCGCGCTGTGCGAAGAATCTTACTTAAGTTATGCAGGCCCGGTTACAGGGATTCTCAAGGGAAGATTCCCTTGAGCGGGGTTTGGGGCAGAGCCCCATAAAAAGAACAAAGTATAAAAAAGAGCGCCTCCGTTTGGAAGCGCTCTTTGCCGTTCTATTTCGTTCAGATGCCGAGGTGCCGCTCGAGGCCGCGCTTTTCAAGCTGCTTGAGCATGGCGGCGGGGTCTTTAACCTTGGCCAGGAAGATCATGGCCGCGATGACGTAGGGCTTAAAGGAAGCCTGCTTGTAGAGCGGGTCGCGGTAGCGGTCAAACACCGTTGCGGCGACTTCGCCCGCTTCGCAGCTTACTCCGGTGATATCGGCGGGCAGGCAGTGCAGATAGAGCGCCTTGCCGCCCTTGGTGGCGGCCATCAGCTCTTCGGTGCACTCCCAGTCCTTGTGCTCGGCGTTCTGGCGGAGCAGCTTCTTTTCGAGGGACTTGATGCCGTCGAAATCGCCCTTGCCATAGAGTTCCGTGCGCTCTTCCATGGCGGAAAACGGCGCCCAGCTCTTGGGGTAGACGATGTCCGCGCCGGCGAACGCTTCCTTCATGTCGTGGGTGATGGAGAACTTGCCGCCGGTTTCGGCGGACTGGCGGCGCGCCACGTCGACCACGCTGTCCATGACCTCATATCCTTCCGGATAGGCGAGGGAAACTTCCATGCCAAAGCGCGAGAACAGCCCGATGACGCCCTGCGGAACGGAAAGAGGTTTGCCGTAGCTGGGGCTGTAGGCCCAGGTCATGGCAATTTTCTTGCCGCGCAGGTTTTCGACCCCGCCGAATTCGCGGATGCAGTGCGCCATGTCGGCCATGCACTGGGTCGGGTGGTCGATATCGCACTGGAGGTTGACGAGCGTGGGCTTCTGCTCCAGCACGCCGTCCTCATGGCCGCGGCGGACGGAGTCCACGACTTCGTGCATGTAGGCGTTGCCTTTGCCGATGTACATGTCGTCCCGGATGCCGATGACGTCCGCCATGAAGCTGATCATGTTGGCGGTTTCGCGGACGGTTTCACCGTGCGCAATCTGGCTTTTGCCTTCGTCGAGGTCCTGCACTTCGAGTCCCAGCAGGTTGCAGGCGGAAGCAAACGAGAACCGCGTGCGGGTGCTGTTGTCTCTAAAGAGGGATACGCCCAGGCCGCTGTCGAACACGCGGGTGGAGACGTTGTTCTCGCGGAGGTGCCGCAGCGCGTTGGCAACGGTGAACACTGCGTCCAGTTCGTCGCGCGTTTTTTCCCAGGTCAGGAAAAAATCGCCTTCGTACATGCCCGAGAACTTCAGCGCGTCCAGGGCCTTGGTAAAATCTTTGATGCTTTCCTTATTCGCCATAAAATGCACTCCTGTAATTTTGTAATTATGGGGTTCTTAGGGGCTTGGCCCCTAAGTCGGGGGAATGGGGGCGAAGCCCCCGAAAGAAAACTATTTTGCGGAACCGGCGCGGAACTGAACGACGTCCTCGGTGCCTTTGCCCTTGTACATCGAAGGAATCAGCGCGTAGACCGCCGCGCAGGTCACGAGATCCTGCTTCCAGGTGATCTCGTTGGGCGCGTGCGCCTGACTTTCCGCTCCGGGGCCAAAGCCGACGCAGGGGATGCCGTAGCGGCCCTGAATGGCAACGCCGTTGGTCGAGAACGTCCACTTGTCGATGAGCGGACGGTGACGCAGATGCATGGAGCCCGGCTGACCGATGCGCTCGGTGCCGTAGAGCGCTTTATGCGCTTCCGCAACGGCCTGCACATGCGGGGCGGATTCCCTGTTGATCCAGGTGGGGAAATAGCATTCGGTCTCGTAGGTCAGCCCCGTCCACGCGGGACGGTCATACAGATACATGCTCACCTTTGCGCCGTGCTTTTTGCAGGCGGGCAGGTCGGCGATTTCCTGAATGCAGGACTCCCAGGTCTCGCCGGCGGTCATGCGGCGGTCGATGGAGATCGAGCAGCTGTCCGCAACGGCACAGCGGGAGGGGGAGGTGAAGAAAATCTGCGAAACGGTGCAGGTGCCGCGCCCAAGGAAGCGCGCGTCTTCGTAATGATTCGGGTTAAACTTGGGGTCGAGCATCTTGACAAGGCCGTTGATCGCGGCGGAGCCGTCGCAGCCGTTGGCATTGAGCGCTTCCACGTCCTTGAGGATGTCGGCCATCTTGTAAATGGCGTTGTCGCCGCGTTCCGGTGCGCTGCCGTGGCAGGAAATGCCGGTGACGTCCACGCGGATTTCCATGCGGCCGCGATGCCCGCGGTAGATGCCGCCGTCGGTGGGTTCTGTGGAAACCACGAACTCCGGCGTAATGCCGTCCTCCTGATGGATATACTGCCAGCAGAGGCCGTCGCAGTCTTCTTCCTGCACGGTGGCGGTGACGAGGATTTTGTACCCTTCCGGAATCAGGCCAAGGTCTTTCATGATCTTGGCACCGTAGACGGCGGAAACCACGCCGCCTTCCTGGTCGGAACCGCCGCGCCCGTAGATGACGTCTTCGGTTTCGTAGCCCTGGTAGGGATCTTTTTCCCAATTGGCGATGTTGCCGATGCCAACGGTGTCGATATGCCCGTCGAACGCGATAATCTTGTCGCCCGTACCCATCCAGCCGAGGGCGTTGCCCTCCGGGTCGATTTCGGCCTTGTCAAAGCCCAGCGCTTCCATCTCGCGGATGGTGCGCTTGATCACGCCTTCCTCTTCGCAGCTTTCGCTCGGAATGGCGATCAGGTCGCGGAGAAACCGGGTCATCTGCGCTTCGTAAGCCTGCGCCGCCTGCTTTACTTTGGTGGTATCCATGGAGCTTGTTCTTCCTTTCTTATGCCGCGGCCGCGCCGCGGCCGGGGTCAGTCCTTTTTGGCGTCGATGTAGGAATAAAGAGTATATTTGCTGATGCCGAAGTATTTCGACACCTTGTCGCCGCTCTTGGTAACCAGAAACGCGCCCGCCTGAAACAGGTATTGAATGGCGGCGATCTTATCCTCCTTGGTCATCATGGCAACGGGCTTGCCAACGTTTGCCACGCTCTGCTCAATCAGGTCGTCCAGCAGGTCGTTGACGTTCTGCGGGATGCGCTCCGGCACGCTGGGCTCGCTGTTGTGGTGCAAAACGCTTGCAATCGCGCGCTCGGCCATCAGCATTTCCGTAATGTCGTAGTTGATGGACAGCACGCCTTCGATCACGCCCGCCGCATCGCGCAGGTAAACGGTGCTCGATTTGAGGATTCGCCCGTCCCGCGTCTTGGTCAGATAGCCCAGTTCGTCGGTGAGCGTCTTGTCGTGTTTGCGCTGGATGGCTTCCAGCACCACGCGTGAAGCGCCGCCGCCCGCCTGGCGATGGGAGACATGCCCGTTTTCGATCACCGCGATGGTATGCTCGGTGTCGTCGCCGGAGATGTCGTGTACAACCACTTCGCTGCTCTCGCCGAACTGCGCGGTAATGGCAACGGCAAGGCGCTTTAAGAATTCCAGATCCATGACAAGAACCCTCTTCCTTATAAATATAGCAGAATCAAATGAAAAAACAAGCAGAAAAGCAAAAATAATTTATGGAACCTCAAATATAATTTGCTTTCATGCCGTATAAAACTAATTTATTGTAACACAAACAAATAGTGGAATACAAAAAAAATCTGCTCTTCGCGGGTTTTTGACAAAATCGGACGTCAAAAAACGCCGTTTGGAGCGGGTTTTGGAGCGTTCCGGTGCCTGCTGAGCATGAAAAAATGGCGAATTTGTAGCTTTGTGTTTCCTCGCTTGTGCGGCGTGAAAAAATACGATACAATGTGTTTGACCTTTTTATAAGGCAGTAACGTAAAGGCGGTGAACCGTATGGAAGAAGAACGCGATCTGGTCGTATTTTCCGATGATGAGGGCAATGAGTTCGAACTGGAAATCGTCGATTATTTTGATTACGAAGGTCAGGAATACGCGGTATTGGTCGATCCCGAAGGCTGCGAGTGCGGCTGCGGGGACGAAGCGTGCCACGAGCATGACTCGGAAGTGTACATCATGAAAATCGTCGTCAACGGCGAATTCGAAGAGTTTTTACCGGCAGACGAGGACAAGATGGACGCGCTGTCCAAGATCGTCGAAGATCGCTTTGACGCGATGGAAGATGAGGATGAGGACGACGAGGACGAAGAAGAAGACGACAACGAAAAAAAGGATGAATAAGCATCCGGCTTGACAAACACAGACCCTTAAGCCCGCGCTTGATTCAGGCGCGGGTTTTGCTTTTTAAGGCGAATTTTAAGTTTTCACAGAGTTGTCCACAAAATCGGGAAAAACGGTGGAAAACCCGCCGAAAGCGCGGGAATTCGCCGCCGAAAGCGCGGCGGGCAGATTCGGCGATGGAAATTGTGAAAATTCCGTAATTTTGGATAAAACATACGCACAAATAAAAAATATCTGGTATAATCCTAGCAGCCGATAGCGAACAAGTGTTTGAAAGAACGGACTGCATTCACGGAATTCGGGTGAATCAGCGCGAATCGGGGTGGGTCGTCCGGCCAGTCAGCCGGACAATTGGGAAAGGACTTCCTTATCATATGAAGGATATCGTCATCAAGGGCGCACGTGAACACAACCTTAAAAACATCGACCTCGTCGTTCCGCGCGACAAGCTGGTGGTTTTCACCGGCCTGTCCGGCAGCGGAAAGTCGAGCCTCGCGTTTGATACCATCTATGCCGAAGGGCAGCGGCGGTATGTGGAGAGCCTCTCTTCCTATGCGCGCCAGTTCCTGGGGCAGATGGAAAAGCCGGATATCGACAGCATCGACGGGCTTTCTCCCGCCATTTCCATCGACCAAAAGAGCACGAGCCATAACCCGCGCAGCACCGTCGGCACCGTAACGGAGATTCACGACTACCTCCGCCTGCTCTACGCGCGCTGCGGCATCCCTCACTGCCCGGACTGCGGAAAGGTCATCGAGCGCCAGACCATCGATCAGGTGGTCGACCGCGTCCGCGCCCTGCCGGAAGGCACGAAGGCGCAGATTGTAGCTCCCTGCGTGCGCGGGCGAAAGGGCGAGCATCAAAAACTGCTCGACGAACTCAAGCGGGAAGGGTATGTCCGCGTCCGCGTGGACGGTTCTGTTTACGATTTGGCGGACGTTCCCGCGCTGGATAAAAAGTTTAAGCACAGCATCGACGCGGTGATCGACCGCGTGGTGATCAAACCCGGCATTGAAGGGCGGCTGACCGACTCGCTGGAAACTGCGTTCCGCCTCGGTAACGGTCTTGCCATCGTGGCGATTGTGGACGGCGAGGAGATGCTCTTTTCTCAGAATTACGCCTGCCCGGACTGCGGAACCAGCATGGAAGACCTTGCTCCTCGCATGTTTTCGTTCAACAACCCCTTTGGCGCTTGCCCGACCTGTACGGGGCTTGGTACGCTACTCAAGATCGATCCCGACCTCGTGATTCCCGACCGCAAACTTTCGCTAGGGCAGGGTTGCGTCAACGTGATGGGCTGGAACAGCGGCTCCAAAGGCACCATCGCGAGCATGTATTTTGAAGCGCTGACCGCGCATTACGGCGCTTCCATGAAAACGCCGTTCGAGGATTTGCCGGAGGAAGTGCAGAACGCCGTTTTGTACGGAACCGGCAAGGACAAGCTGCATATCGCCTACCGCAAGGAATTCGGCAGCGGCTCGTTCGACGCGCCGTTTGAAGGCATCGTGACCAATATGGAGCGGCGCTACCGCGAGTCCACCAGCGAATACAGCAAGCAGGAGCTCGAGCGTTACATGACCCATACGCCCTGCCCGGACTGCAAAGGCAGACGGCTCAAGCGCGAGAGCCTTGCCGTCACGGTGGGGGAGAGAAACATTGCCGACCTTTCGGAACTGCCGGTTAAGGAAACGCGGACGTTCTTATCGTCCCTGCGGCTTAGTAAAACGCATATGCTCATCGCCGCGCAGATCCTCAAGGAAATCGACGCGCGGCTGGGTTTTCTGGTCAACGTCGGCCTCGACTACCTGACGCTGTCGCGTTCGGCGGTGTCGCTCAGCGGTGGCGAAGCGCAGCGCATCCGGCTGGCCACGCAGATCGGCAGCGGACTGATGGGTGTGCTATACATCCTCGACGAGCCGAGCATCGGCCTGCATCAGCGCGATAACGCGCGTCTGCTCGTGACGTTAAAGACCATGCGCGACCTCGGCAACACTTTGATTGTGGTGGAACACGACGAGGAAACGATCAGAAGCGCGGACTATGTGGTGGATATCGGTCCCGGTGCGGGCGAACACGGCGGAGAAGTGGTTGCGGTTGGCACGCCCGAGGAAATCGCGCAGAACGAGCGTTCAATCACCGGCGCGTACCTGAGCGGGCGGATGTCCATACCGATTCCGCAAACGCGGAGGCTGGGCAGCGGCAAGCGGCTCGTCATCCGCGGCGCGCGCGCGAACAACCTCAAAAACATCGACATCACGATTCCGCTGGGCATGTTCGTCTGCGTGACGGGCGTTTCCGGCAGCGGAAAATCAAGCCTCGTCAACGAAATCATCAAAAAGTCGCTGCTTCGCGACCTCAACCGCGCCCATACCCGGCCGGGCGACCACGACGCGATCGACGGTGTTGACGCGCTGGACAAGATTATCGATATCGACCAGAGCCCCATCGGTCGAACCCCGCGCTCGAACCCCGCGACCTACTGCGGGCTGTTCGATTTGATCCGTGAAGTGTTTGCCAACACACCGGACGCCAAGATGCGCGGCTACAGCAACGGGCGCTTCAGCTTTAACGTCAAGGGCGGCCGCTGCGAAGCCTGCAACGGCGACGGCATCATCAAAATCGAAATGCACTTTCTGCCGGATATCTACGTGCCCTGCGAAGTCTGCGGCGGCAAGCGCTACAACCGCGAAACGCTGGAAGTGCACTATAAGGGCAAGTCGATCTACGACGTGCTCGATATGACCATTGAAGAGGGCCTGCGCTTTTTCGGCCCGCTGCCCAAACTCGCGCGGAAGCTCCAGACGCTCTACGACGTCGGTCTTGGCTACGTCAAGCTCGGTCAGCCGAGCACGCAGCTTTCCGGCGGCGAAGCGCAGCGCGTCAAGCTCGCCACCGAGCTCTCCCGCCGGGACACCGGGCGCACGCTCTATATCCTCGACGAGCCGACGACCGGTCTGCACGTGGACGACGTGAAGCGCCTGCTGGAAATCCTCCAACGGCTCTGCGAAAACGGCAGTACGGTTCTGGTCATCGAGCATAATCTGGACGTGGTCAAGTGCGCGGATTATGTGATTGATCTTGGCCCGGAGGGCGGCAACGCGGGCGGCACGGTGGTTGCCACCGGCACGCCGGAGGAGATTGCCAAGGTGGAAGCCAGCTATACCGGCCAGTTCCTGAAAAATGTGCTAAAATAGGGTTTCCAAAGGGATGGACATCCCTTTGGCAGGGGATTGGGGGCAGAGCCCCCATAAGCCCCCCATATTTTTCCGTCCTTGCTCGGAACAACGGAAAGGAATTTCATACTCATGTATACCAGATGGAGACTGTACATCCTCGCGGTATTTGTCGCGATTATCCTGATTCTGCTCTTTGCCTGCCGCATCTGGCGCAAACGCGGGCACGCTTTCAGCGCGTTTCGCGAGGTGCTGCTCATCCTCGGTGTGGTGCTGATCGTTGAAACGCTGATCATTTCGACGCTCTCCAACTATAACCTCGGCGTGATCCTGCCCGCGTTCTTCGGCGTTCCGATGGTGTTTTTAGCGTTCGTTCTGCCGCGGATGAAAAAAGGCTTTTTACTGTTTCTCAAGTGGCTGATCGCGGCTTGCTACGGCGTTGCGTTCTGCATTTTTATCGTCTGCGGATTTTTGATGGTGCGCGCCAGCACGGAAGGCAAAAACGTGGAAGCCGACGCGGTGATCGTCCTTGGTGCGGCGGTGCACGGCGATAAGGTCACCTGGGTGCTGGAAAACCGGCTCAACACCGCCATGGAGTTCCTGAACGACCACCCGAACGCCATCTGCGTGGTCTCCGGCGGGCAGGGTGCGGGGGAGACGGTGACGGAAGCTTCCGCCATGAAGAAATACATGGTCGAGCGCGGTATGGACGAAAACCGTGTTTTTACGGAAGAAAAAGCGACCAACACAAACGAGAATTTCGAGTACGCCAAAGTCATCATCGACGAAGTGGTGGGCAAGGACGCAAAGATTGCGTTCGTGACCACGAACTTCCATGTCTACCGCGCGGGTCAGGTCGCCAAGGCGCAGGGGGTGGACGCGGTCGGTATTCCGGCGGACGACGTTTGGTACCTCAGGCTCAATAACTTCCTCCGCGAATGCGTGGGCATCTGCGTTTATGCACTGCGCGGGGATATCTGACTTCCGGCTGTAACAGGCGGCGCGGTGGACGCTAGGTGACGGCTTTGTAACTTGTTTTCAATGGGAATTGCGTGTATGATGATGCGGAAATCAACCATGCCGAGGGATAGGATATGACCATTTGGATTGCGATGCTGCTGGGACTGGTGCAGGGACTATGTGAGTTCCTGCCGGTGAGCAGCAGCGGGCATTTGCTGTTGCTGCAGGAGATCTTCGGCGTGACCGAAGGCGCGATGTTCTTTACGATCATGCTGCACCTTGCAACGCTGGTTGCCGTTTGCATCGTCTACTGGAAAACGCTGGTCAAGCTGATTTCGCACCCGATCAACAAAGTAGTCGGCATGCTGATCGTTGCGACCGTTCCCACGGTGATCATTGCAATCCTGTTTAAAAAAGTTGAGCCGTTCGCTTCGTTCTATACGGCCACCGAGGGCGGGCAATTCTTAGGCGCGGGATTTTTGCTGACGTCGCTGCTGCTGTTTTTGAGCGACCTGCTGCGCAGGAAGAACCCGAAAGGCAAAAAGATGAAGGACATGCGCGTTGGTGACGCGCTGCTCATCGGCGGCATGCAGGGGCTGGCGATTTTACCGAGCGTGTCCCGCTCTGGCGGCACCATCGCGGGCGCGCTGTTTTCCGGCCTGAACCGTAAAGCGGCGGCGGACTTTTCGTTTTTGATGTCGATTCCCGCGATTCTCGGCGGCGCGCTCATCGAGATTCCGGATGCGTTGGAGAGCGGCATTGGCGACGTGCATTGGACGTGCATCGTCGCAGGGATGCTGGTTGCGGGGCTGACGGGGTATTTCGCCATCAAGCTCATGATTGCTGCAATCAAGAAGAAGAAGCTCTGGGGATTCGGCGTGTACACGGCGGTGCTGGGCGTCCTCATCATCGTCGATCAAACGGTCACGCATTTCTTTTTATAAGCCAGGAGTTCCACCCCTGAAACCCCGGCCAAAGGGCGCGCCCTTTGGAAACCTACTATTTACGCGCATAACAAAAAGGTTCGGGAGAAATCCCGAACCTTTTTTATAGTTGCTTTTATAGTTGTTTTACGAGTCGAATTACTTCCAGCGGTTTGCCGATCGTCACGACCTGCCTTGCGCCGTCACGCCTGTATCCGTTCTTCTCATAAAACGAAATTGCGCGCGCGTTTTCTTCCAGCGTCCAGCAGCAGAGGCATGGATACCCGCGCGTTTTAGCCTCGCGCTCAATGTGCGCGAGCAGCAGCGTGCCATAGCCACTCCGCCAGAGAGCTGGCAGCAGGTAAAAGAAGCTGAACTCGCCGGCCTCCGGCAAGTCTTCGTCCCGCGTGGGATGCAGGCACGCCGCGCCGATGGGAACGCCGTCCGCTTCGAGCACGTAATAACGCATTTCGGGAGAGCGATCAAGACCAGCGGCAAGCTGAGCCTGCTTTTTCTCGTCGGAAAGCGCGTCCAGCACGTCCGCCGGGACAATCCCCGCGTAAGCCGCGCGCCACGACGCGTTGATAATGCGGGCAATAGCAGGCGTATCTTCGCGGACTGCCTGACGAATCGTGACGACTTGCATGGAAACGGCTCCTTTCAGTATGGCGTACGGCGTTTTCCGCCGTTAACGGCAGTATAGCGCGTTCCGGCGCGCCGCGCAAACGGCGCGGATTGCTCCGCGCCGTCTTATGTTTGATTTGATATTTTATGCCACGACGATGTTGACGATGTTGCGAACCACGATGACCTTCTTGACGCTCTTGCCTTCGATAAACGGGTTAAGTTCTTCGCTTAAAAGCGCCGCTTCTTCCACGGCTTTTGCGTCCAGCGAAGCGGAAAGCGTGATGCGTGCGCGCACCTTGCCGTTGACCTGCACGCCGTATTCCACAACGTCCTCCACGAGCGCGCTTTCGTCGTAGACCGGCCAGGGCGCGTCGTTCAGCGGCGCATAGCCGAGGCGGGCGTTGATCTCCTCGCAGATATGCGGCGCAACGGGCGCGAGCAGCAGAATCAGCGTGTGCAGCTCGTCCTTAGTGAGCCTGCCTTTAGCGTAAAACTCGTTGGTGAGCGCCATCATGCTGGCGATGGCGGTGTTGAACTTCATGCGCTCGTAGTCTTCGCCGACCTTTTTGATGGTCGCGTGGACGTTCCGCTTCTGATCGGCGTCGGTATCGCCTTCGCCCTGCACCATCTCCTGCAGCGTCCAGACGCGGTCGAGGAAGCGGCGGCAGCCGCGCGTACCCTGCTCGTTCCAGGGGATCGGCTGGTCGAACGCGCCCATGAACATGATGTAGGTGCGGAACGCATCCGCGCCGTAAACGGGTATATAGTCGTCCGGGTTGACCACGTTGCCGCGCGATTTGCTCATCTTTTCGCCGTTGCTGCCCAGCACCATGCCGTGGCTCGTGCGTTTCATATAGGGTTCGCTGGTCGGAACGAGCCCGCAGTCGTAGAGGAACTTATGCCAGAAACGCGAGTACAGTAAGTGCAGCGTGGTGTGCTCCATACCGCCGTTGTACCAGTCCACGGGCGTCCAGTAGTCGAGCGCTTCTTTGGAAGCGAACGCTTTGTCGTTCTGCGGGTCGGTGTAACGCAAAAAGTACCAGCTCGAGCCCGCCCAGTTGGGCATGGTGTCCGCTTCTCTCGTTGCGGGGCCGCCGCATTTGGGGCAGGTGGTGTGCAGCCAGTCCTTGGCGCGCGCCAGGCAGCTGCTGCCGTCGTCGGTGGGCGTAAAATCGTCCAGCATCGGCAGTTCCAGCGGGAGCTGATCCAGCGGAATCGGCACCCAGCCGCAATGCTCGCAGTAGACCAGCGGAATGGGTTCGCCCCAGTACCGCTGGCGTGAGAATACCCAATCGCGCAGTTTATAGTTCACCTTGCGCTCGCCGATCTTCTCGTGTTCGAGCCAGTCGATGATGGCGGGAATCGCTTCGGAAACTTCCATGCCGTCTAGGAAGCCGGAGTTCACCATCTTGCCGTGCTGGCACTCGGTGTACGCTTCCTGTTCGATATCGCCGCCCGCGACGACTTCGATGATCGGCAGATCGAACGTCTTTGCAAACGCATAGTCGCGCTCGTCGTGACCCGGAACGGCCATGATCGCGCCGGTGCCGTAACCCATGAGCACATAGTCCGAAATCCAGATGGGAATGCGTTTGCCGTTAACCGGGTTGATGGCGGAGATGCCTTCGAGCGGCTCACCCGTTTTGTCCTTAGCCAGCTCGCTGCGTTCAAAATCGCTCTTGGCGGCGGCGGCTCTTTGATAGGTGTGCACCGCGTCAAGGTTTGTGATTTTGCCCGCGTATTTTTCCACGATCGGATGCTCCGGCGAAACCACCATGTAGGTAGCTCCAAAGAGCGTGTCGGGACGGGTCGTGTATACCGTCAGCGTGTCGCTTGTCCCTTCGAGCGGGAAGTTCACCAGCGCGCCTTCGCTGCGGCCGATCCAGTTGATTTGCTGGGCTTTGATCTTTTCGAGGTAATCCACGGTGTCCAGATCGTCAATAAGCCGCTGGGCGTAGGCGGTGATTTTGAGCATCCACTGGGAGCGCACCATGCGTACCACCGGGCCGCCGCAGCGCTCGCAAACGCCGTCCACGACTTCCTCATTGGCAAGGCCGACTTTGCAGGAGGTGCAGAAGTTGATCGGGATTTCCGCCTTATAGGCAAGCCCCTTTTCGAAAAACTTCAGGAAAATCCACTGCGTCCATTTATAGTAGTCCGGGTCGGTCGTGTTGACCTCCCGCGAATAATCAAACGAGTACCCGAGCCGCTGCAACTGATTGCGGAAGCGGATGATGTTGTCGTGCGTCACCTTGGAGGGGTGGATACCGGTTTTAATGGCGTAGTTCTCCGTCGGCAGGCCGAACGCGTCGTACCCGATGGGGTAGAGCACGTTATAGCCTTCCATGCGGCGTTTACGGGAAATGACGTCCATGGCGGTAAACGGCCGCGGATGGCCGACGTGCAGCCCTTGCCCGGACGGGTAGGGGAACTCGATCATGGCGAAGTATTTCGGCTTTTTATCGCCTGTTTTCGCCTCAAAGCAATGGGCGTCCGCCCAGTATTTCTGCCATTTCAATTCGATGGACTGCGGGTCGTAGCGTTCGAGCATCCGTGTATTCCTCCCAAAGTATCTAAATACGTAGAATATCCTCTTTGGCGTTTTTTGTCAATCGAACGCTCGCTTTACACGGTTGCCGGGCGCGTGCTACAATCTAGGCGTAAAAGGATACGAAAAAGGTACGAATGGAATTCGAAAAGAGCAAGCAAAAACACAGGACAGAAGCGATGAAAAATATCGTTAGGAGGTAGTTTTTATGGAACAGAACAACGTATTGCTGTCGCCTGAACAGCAGCAGCACAATAAAAGCGCCGTCACCGCCATGGTGCTCGGCATTGTGGGCCTCGTGATTACCTGGTTCCCGGTCGTTGGGCTCGTACTCTCCATCGTCGGGTTTTCCATTGCGCGTTCCAACCGCCGCTATGCCGCCGAGCATGGTTTTAAGGAAAACAGCATGAACGAAGCTGGGTATGTCTGCGGCCTGATCGGTATGATCGCGGGCATCCTGATGATCGTTTTAACGGTACTGATCACCATTGGCGTCGTTGCTTATGCGGGCGGCTGGATCTACCAGAATATCATCCTGCCGGAAATCATGTAGAGGAGCTGCCATGCTGCCATCTTTCACTGTTTTAGGCCTGACCATTCCCATGTACGGCTTGATGACCGCCGTGGGCATGCTGGCGGCGTTTTTGCTGCTGCTCAAAACGTCCAAGTACATCCGCTTTACGGAGGATCAGATTCTCTCGGCGGCGCTCTGGGCGATCATCTGCGGATTTTTAGGCGCAAAGATTCTCTTTTGGCTCGTGGAGATCAAAGAGATTATCGCCAACCCGCATTACCTGCTGGAAACGCTGCGCGAAGGGTTCGTGTTTTACGGCGCGCTCATCGGCGGTCTTGGCGGAGTAGCGATTTACGCCGCCAGGCATAAGCTGCCGTATCTTGCGTTTGTGGATCTGTTTTCGCCGTCGCTCGTGCTTGCGCATGCGTTCGGGCGGATTGGGTGTTTCTGCGCGGGCTGCTGCTATGGCATGGAGTGCGACTGCGCCATCTCGGTGGTGTTCCCCACGGGAGCCATTGCGCCCGCGGGCGTGCCGCTCTTGCCGACGCAGCTGATGGAGAGCGCGTTTCTGTTTATCCTGAGCGTAGTATTGGTTCGGATGCTCAAAAAAGAAAAGGTGTTCGGCGTTGTCGCGAGCTGGTATATGATTCTCTACGGCGCGTGGCGGTTTGCCATTGAGTTCTTCCGCAACGATGAGCGCGGGTTTATCGGCGCGCTGTCGACCAGCCAGTTTATCAGTATTTTCGCGGTTGCCGCGGGGATTCTGCTGCTGATTCTGGTGACGAAAAAGGTGATCCAGTCCCCGCCGATTCCCGAACCGGTGGAAGTGGAAAAGCCGAAAAAAGAGAAAAAAGCCAAACCCGACAAAAAGGATTGACGTAATAAACAAACGAACCGCCGAAAGGCGGTTCGTTTGTTTTAAAACCAAAACACAGCGAAATTAAAAGTAAAACCGTTTTTTGATCTCTTCTTTCACCCGCGCGCGACGGTTGAGCAGCAGCAGCGAGGAGCCGAGCACCAGGCAGGGAAAGAGCACATACAGCGACCAGCGCGGCCAGGCGATGGCATGCTGATACAAACCGATAAAGAACTCGATGCCGACCACGAGAAGACCGATCCCCGCCATGGCAAAAGAAGAACGTACCAGCACCGGCAGCTTGCACGTTGGCGAAGTCAGCCAGACAAGGAACCAGGAAAGCAGCGCCGCAAGCCCTGTAATCGGCAGTCCCAGCAGCAGGAGCCAGCCCCAGTCCCCGTTTGCAATCACCTGAATGAGCAGCAGCAGGATTCCCACCGCCGCCGCGTCGATGACGACATACAGTATCTTTGGCATGCGCGCGATCATCGGCAGTAAAAACACTGTGAACGCAACCAGCTCGCCGCCAAGCACATAATAGCTCCAGGTGAGTTTGCCGCTGACAAGAATGTTGGCCAGCATGACCGTAAAAAGCGGAATCAGCATCAAAAGCGAAATAAACGAGGCGATGTACCGGCGGTCAAGCCGCTGATCCAGGCTTTCCACATGGCTCGGGTAAGGGCGGACAGGCCGCTCCTCCTGCGGGGCGGACGGGTTGACGACCTCGGTTCCGCAGAGCGGGCAGCGGGGTTCACTCTTCTGAAGTTCAACGCCGCAATTAACGCAGTAACTCATAACGATTTCTCCTTCGAACGCAGGGGTTGGCTGAAAATAAAAAGTTCAACACCGCAGTTAACGCAGTAACTCATCACGTACTCTCCTTTGGGATCATGAAAAACTGGAAGTTCAGTATTGCTATTCAGAACGAATGATTTCGTTATTCGGACTGGTTGCTCTCCACCTTGACGGGGATGCCAAGTTTGACGAGGCGCGTAAAAAACTCCCGTTCCAGCAGCGGCTCGGCAATGGTGCGCGTAAAGTTGATCCTGAGCCGCCCGTTGTAGGTGAGCGCGGCCGCGCAGACGCGGTTGTTGGACAGCGGGCCAAGGATAAAGTCCATGCGCCGGACGTACTGCGCCATCTCCGGCGGCAGTTTGGTTACGCCCAGATTGGTCAGCGTTGTGGAAGAAAGCGCGTCGCCCACCTGCGAATACACGTACTTCATCGCCATGTTTTTGATAAACAGCGGCATGATCCGCAGAAGCCGGTTCTGCTCGGTGCGGACATTGGTTGTAATCTTGACGTTGAGCAGTTTTTTGGTGACTTCCATGCCCATAAAGTGGTGGACGAGGTTGAGCACCTCGTCAAACGTATACGTGCCAAGCCGTGGATCAATACCCGGGTTGACATAGTTGGCAAAATTCCGAAGCGTGCTGGAGGGAAAGACGTTTCTTAAATTGATCGGCACGCTGATTTTAACCGGCTTGAGCCGGTGGACATGCGCAACCTGCCGTCGCTGAATCGCGTCCACGGAGAGGATCATGACCGAAGTAAGGTATTCTGTAATGGTTACGCCCTTTTCGCGCGCCTTTGCAAGTATGGCTTCCGCGTCCATCGAGCCGGTGATGATATGCACAAAGCCGCCGCGCTCGTCCGTGCCGCTGATGTGAAACGCTTTGGGTTCGCTGCGGGACTGGGTGACCGTGCCTGAATAGGAGGAAAAACTATCCTCCGCTTCCTGCGGCTTGGGTGGTTCCGAGCAGTCCAAAATGCGATCGGAGCGGGGAATTTTTGCGCCGTAGTAAAGGCGCAGATATTCTGCCACCAGCGTCTGCAAAAACACCAGCCCGCCCGTGCCGTCGGTGAGAACATGAAAAAACTCCACCGCGATGCGGTTTTGATAGTGCCGAACGCGCATGCAAAAGCCGCCGCTTTCCTTGAGGCGGATGCGCACGCATGGGTTGCCGACGTCCGGCTGAATCTTTGGATCGTCGTCCGTGTGGTCGAGGTAAAACCAGAACAATCCCCGCTTGAGCTGGTAAGAAAACCAGGGCAGGCGCCGAAGCGTCCGCTTTTGCGCCACCTCGAGGATGTCCTCGTCGATGGGTTCTGTCAGCGTGGCGGAGAGACGAAACAACGCTGTCCAGTTGCGGTTCATCGTTGCCGGGTAAATCAGCGCTGAGTTGTCCAGCTTCATCCAGGGTTTCGATTTTCGGTTCTTCTGCATAGGCTGCGTGATCGCGTCCGCTGCTGCGGTAATCCGCAAACCGGCGCGCTCCTTTTTGGTCTTAGTCTGTGGTTCAGCCGTTCTGCCGGTGACGGCGTCAGGCCTGCGGCAGGAAAAACGGCAGCTATTTGGATTCCAGTGCTGTGGTCAGGCCAAGTTCGGCTAAAATGAAGCCGGACATCTTCGCCACCGCGCGCTTGCTCTCCGGCGTGCCATAGAGCGGGTAAACGTGCCATAGGCCGGAGCCGATCACCAGTTCGACGTTCGCGCCGCAGGCGCTGAGCTTTTTTGCCAGCGACTTTGCATCGTCAAACAAGATCTCGTCGCTGCCGACAAAAATCAGCGAGCTTGGCATGCCGGTCATATCCCCGAACACAGGCGAAACATACGCTTCGCCTTCGTGTCCCGCGGCATACTCCAGCACATAATACGCCAGCGATTCGCGAATCAGCGAGGGGTCGCGAAAGACATTGTTGGAATACGACGCGCCGGAAAACGTTAAATCCGCCCAGGGTGAAATCGCAACCACGCACTTTGGCAACGGTAGCCCTTCGTCCCTGCAGCGCAGCAGCAGGCAGTATTCCAGTCCGCCGCCAGCGCTTTCACCGGCAAACGCGATATTCTCCGGTTGGAACCCCTGATCAAGCAGGTAGCGGTAAGCTTCCAATGCGTCGTCCAGCGCGGCGGGGAATTTATGCTCCGGCGCGAGCCGATATGCCACGCAAAACACGCTGAGGCGCGTCTCCGCCGCGAGCAGTCCGCCAAAACCTTTGGCGTAGTCCAGCGTACCTGCGGTATACCCGCCGCCGTGCAGATACAGCACCACCCGGTCGCAAGGGGCGATGCACTCGTGCGACACGGCAAAACAAGCTTGAAAATTGTCAAACGGAACTTCCTCGTAAGTGACCTTCGTCTTGAGCAGCTGCGAGGTGATGCGTCCCAGTTGATCCTGCGCCAAGCGCGTTGCTTCGATGGTGGTGAACCGCGCGAGCGGTTTGGCCAAACGGAGTTGGCTTTTCAGTAGTTGCGCGCTGAGGCTAAGCAAATGTGTAAGGTTCCTTTCGTGAAACGATACTCTATTCTATCATATAGTTTGCTGTCGTTTCGTCCTTTCTACTATGCGCTTCTTTTGCGGAGAATGAAAGAAATATAAATCAGGAGGCGTTTTTCACGCTTCTTTTCTTTAGAAAGAAGAGAAGTAAAAGAAACTTTTACACGTTTGCTTCTTCTATCTTTTCTGAGAAGATAAGAAGCAAAAGAAACGCTCCTGTATATTTTTTACAAAGCTATTATCTAATTGTTTCGTCAAGTCAGGGTCAACGCGTCGCGGGATGTTTGTGAAAAAACGAGGAACTTTTCAGCATGCCAACCAACGCCTATAAAAAGTAAGCGAGGGAAAGCGAATCATTCGCTTCCCCTCGTTTTGACTCGTTCGTTTGGGCACGCATGCCGGTTGCTTGCAACAATCGCTCAGCCCGGAGGCCAGGCAAGCGGTCGCCCGCCGAGCACATGAAAATGCAGGTGCGGCACGCTCTGCGAACCGTCCTTGCCGCTGTTGACCACGACGCGGTAACCCGACTCGTCAATCTTGAGTTCGCGTACAAGCTGCTGAATCACGAAATAAACGTGCCCGACCAGAGCCAAATCGTCGTCGGTGAGCTCGTTGACGCCGCTAATATGCTTTTTCGGCACGACGAGCACATGCACCGGCGCCTGCGGCGCAATGTCGTGAAAAGCGATCAACTGATCGTCCTCATAGACCTTTTTGGACGGGATTGCGCCTACGGCGATTTTACAGAAGATACAATCGTCCATGTTCGTTCCACTCCTTTCGTCCTTTTTTTAAAAAAGCCGAACCCTCGGCAAATAAAACGATGATTCACACTGCTAAACCAGCGTGCCGAACGCCGTTTCGCCAGAAAATCCGTCGAGCCGGATGCGGGCGATTTCGCCTTCCGGCGCGTTCGTTTGCACGCGGATATAGTTGCCGCTGTAGCCGCCGCCGTCGCTTTCCACCAGTATGTCCACGACGCTGCCGATTTGGCAAGCGAGGTATTGCTCCGTCATGCGCTTGCCGAGCGCGATGAGCTCCTTGGCGCGCGCGTCCTTGACCGCCTTGGGCAGCTGCCCCGGCATGGAGGCCGCCTTGGTGCCTTCCCGCACGGAAAAGGGGAACACGTGCATCCGCGCAAACGCCGCCCGCTCGCAGAACGCGAGGGTTTCGCGGTGTTCCGTTTCCGTTTCGCCGCAAAAACCGGCGATCACGTCCGTAGTGACGGCGCACTCCGGCATCTCTTCGCGCAGATACTCCACCGCGTGTAAATATTCCGCGCTCGTGTAGCGGCGGTTCATGCGCTGAAGCACCGCGTCCGACCCGCTCTGGAGGGAAAGGTGAAATTGCCTGCAGATCTTGGGGTTTTCCGCAAGCGTTTTTGCCGTTTCGCGGGTGATAAACAGCGGTTCGAGCGACCCCAGCCGGATGCGCGAAATGCCGTCCGTTTGGCTGGCGCAGGCAATCGCGTCCAGAAGCGTTCCGCCGCCTAAATCTCGCCCGTAGCTCGCCAGATGGATGCCGGTGAGCACGATTTCCTTGTAGCCTTCGCTGGCCAGCGTCTTCACTTCCGCTGCAATTTCATCCAGCGGGCGCGAACGCAAGGGGCCGCGCGCGTAGGGGATGACGCAGTAGGAGCAGTAGTTGACGCACCCGTCCTGAATTTTGAGTGTGGCGCGCGTGCGCGAATCGCGGACGGCGGAGAGTGGCTCAAACTCCCGTAACTCGCTCAGCGGCATGATTTCCGGCTCAGCCGCGCGGTGTTGGAGCGCTTCCTGCACGCGGGAAACGATCTCCTTTCGCCCGCTCGTTCCGAGCACAAGGCCTACGCCTTCCAGCGCGGAGACAACCTCCGGCGAAACCTGCGCGTAGCACCCGACGGCGACGACGAGAGCTGCGGGATTGTTCCGGTGCGCGCGGGCGATCATCTGGCGGGACTTGGAGTCGCTGGTCTGCGTGACCGTGCAGGTGTTGACGATGTAGACGTCCGCCAGATCCGAAAAGTCAACGATCTCCCAGCCCGCCCGCACGAACAGCTCCCGCATGGCTTCCGTTTCGTAGTGGTTCACCTTGCAGCCCAGCGTGGTGAGAGCGGCTTTTTTTGCGCTCATGGTTCCACCTCGTAGAGCGTCTGCGCGAGCATGGCCATACCCGCCGTCTCCGTGCGCAGAATCCGCTTGCCAAGCGAAACGGAAACCGCGCCGAGTTGCGTCAAACGGGTGACTTCCTCGCTGGTCAGCCCGCCTTCGGGGCCGATCAAGATGCCGATGGATCCCGGCGAACTGGATTGTTTCAGCGCGGTTTTTAAGGAACGCGCCTCCTCTTCTTCATAAGCGATCAAAAACAGATCGAACTTCTGGGGGTCGATGGAGCCGATCTTGACCAGCGGCAGCACGTCCGGCACCGCCGCCCGGCGGGACTGCTTGGCGGCTTCGAGAGCCACGCGCTGGTAGCGCTCCCGCTTTTTGTCGAAATCCTTGTCCGGCACGACCACACAGCGCGAGGAAAACACCGGAACCACGGCGAATACGCCGAGTTCCGTGCATTTCTGAATTATGGTTTCAAACTTGCCGGTCTTGGGCAGGCACTGAAACAGCGTCACTTTACAGGGGCTTTCCGCGCCGGATTCATGCGCGCCTTCGATAGCGCAGACGACTTCCGACTGCGTAATAATGGTGATGACCGCGTCGAACTCTCGCCCCGCACCGTCGCAGAGCGAGAGCGCGTCGCCCGTGCGCATGCGAAGAACCCGCGCAATATGGTGCGCGTCGTCGCCCGCAAGTACGGCGATATTACCCTTTATGTTGTCGCAGAAAAATCGTCTCATATATTTCTGGTAGTCTGTCTGCTGCTGGCGTCAGTTCGCCGTGAGCAGCATAGCGACCCAGCCTTCGCTGCGCAGAATCTCGTTTACGGTAAAGCCTTGCTGTTCCACGGCAGTGCGCACTTCGTCTTCGCGTTCGTCGATGACGCCGGAGATGATAAACGGCGCGCCTTGTTTGCAGCAGGTCTTGGCAAAAGGGGCGAGCGCAATGATTACGCTTGCCACGATGTTGGCAACCACGACGTCGTACCCGCGCCGGATGGTTTGCCGTAGGGGTTCGTCCGTGAGCACGTCGCCGATCAAAACATGGTAACGCGCTTCGTCCAGCCCGTTCATCTTCGCGTTTTCCAGCGCGACATGCTCGGCAACCGGGTCGATGTCCACCGCGACGGCGTCGTTTGCGCCAAGCAGGATGCCCGCTACTGAGAGGATGCCGCTTCCACAGCCGAGGTCGAGCAGATCGTCGCCCGGGTGAACCGCTTTTTCGAGCAGTTCCATGCACATGCGCGTGGTGTGGTGTTCGCCGGTGCCGAACGCAACGCCCGGGTCGAGCTTGAGTTTGACGCGGCCTTTCGGAATAGGTTCCTCAATCCAACAGGGGGTGACATAGAGCCGCTCGCCGATGAGCAACGGTTTATAGTATTGTTTCCAGCCGTTTTCCCAGTCCGCGTCGTCCACGCGGGTCACCACGACGGAAAGCGTGCCGTACTCCTTTGCGTCCGCGCCTTTACGAAGAATCGCGATTGCCTGTTTCACTTCCGCAACGACCGCTTCGCTTTCCGGCACGTCGGCCACATACGCTTTGACGCAGGGCTCGTCCACGCCGACCTTGTCGTAGTCCGCGAAATCCCAATACACCGCGCGTTCGCTCAAAAACGCCATGGCGCTTTCGTGGCTCTCCTCGATGCTGACTTGATCCAGCCCCGCGCCTGAGAGCGCCTCGCAGACGGCGTCCAGTCCCGCGTCGGTCGTATAGACGCAAATTTCCAGCCATTTCATGTGCTATCTCCATCCCGCAGCCAAAGCAAATCGCTTGCGGCACGCTAGATTCTTTGTTTCGCTCTCAAGTATAGCACCCCGACGGCGCCCGGCACAATCCCGCGCGTGCCCATCCGGAAAGGGCGGCGAAAAACTTGTCCGTTTATGCGGTTGACAACCCGACTGCCGTGTGCTTTACTCGAACCGATGCAGTCCAAAGATTCGACAAATCAATACTTTTTTTCTACCTCGCCGGAACATGCTGCGGGAGCGGACGCGCCGCGTACGAACGACGCGCCGTTTCACGCGCGCCCGATGCTGACGCTGGCGTTCGGCCTGCTGCTGGGGCTGTATCTGGGCGAGCAGTTTTCTCTTTTGAATGCCGCGGTTGCAGCGTTCGTGCTGCT
Organism: Clostridiaceae bacterium; assembly: GCA_039683415.1. Lineage (GTDB taxonomy): Bacteria > Bacillota > Clostridia > Christensenellales > CAG-138 > UBA7703. Next base: position 8,852 of record JBDKRL010000017.1, on the reverse strand, counting down.
GCTTGCCGCGCTTGGCGCGAGGCTGACCAAACGCGCTATGTGGTCGCTGTTTCTTCTCGCCATGGCGGCGGGCTTTTTACGGATTGCGCTCGCCGCTCCAGGGATCGCCCCGACCGGACAAGGTGCTGTAACAGGGACGATCTGCGAAGTGCCGGAACTGCGCGACGACGGAACCTACCGCGTTTATTTAAAAGACGCTTCTCTTGACGGGGAAGCAATTGAAGGTAAGCTCCGGTTCTACGGAGCGTTTGCCGAAGCTCCCGCTTACGGGCAGAACATCCGCGTGATTGCGAGCGTGGTCTTGTCTTCCGAAAAGTACAAAGCAAACGACCGCTATCAGGGCGTGTATGCCGTGGCGTTCGGGCGGGAGAGCGCAAGCGTGCTTTCGCAGGAGCGAACCGATCTCTACGGGCGGTTGCTGCAACTGCGGGAGATCACGGGCGAAAAGATTGCCGCGCTGTTTCCGAACAGTCCCGGGGAAGCCAAAGGTATGCTGCTGGGGGATGTTACGGATATTGACGACGACATGCTCACCGCGTTTCGGAACACGGGGATAGCGCACCTGTTGAGCGTTTCGGGTTTGCATGTGTCGCTGCTCGCGGCGGCGTTTTCGCTGCTGTTTCGGAGAAACGCCTGGGTGCGGTTCTTTGCGGTTGCTTTGTTTTTACTGCTGTATTCGGCGCTGACCGCGTTTTCGCCGCCGGTCGTCCGCTCGGCCATCATGCTGCTCGTAGCGCTGCTTGCGTTCCCGTTCCGGCGCAGACTGGACACGCTGAGCTCGCTCTGCGCGGCGTTTGTGCTGATTTTGCTCTACAACCCCTATGCGCTCTGGAACGCCGGGTTTCAGCTTTCGTTCGTCGCGGTGTATTCCATGATTCTGCTTGCGCCGCTGTTTGCTTCTCCGCTTGCCCGCCTCGGCTCCAGCGCGAGCGGACTGGTCGGAGCGAGCGCGGCGGTTGTGATAGGCACGTTTCCTACGACGTGTCTATTCTTCGAGCAGGCGCAGTTTCTATCTCTCGTGACGAATCTGTTCGTCATTCCGATTTCGGCGGTGTTTTTAATTCCCGCGTTCATCGGCACGATTCTCGCGTTTGTGTGGTTCCCGCTTGGCAACGCCGTCTGCGCCGTTGCGCGGCTCGCGCTGGACGTTATCCTCGCCATTGCGTCCTACGGAGGCAAACTTTCGCTCACCGTTTCCGCGCCGCCGATGATGGCGTACCTGCTCTGGCTGGTTGCGATGTTTTTCGCCTCGCGGTACTGCCTCTGGAACGCGAAGCGCCGCGCGTTGTATGCGGGGTTGCTCACGATGCTGGCGGTGGTCATGTGGGTCTTTTTGTGATGCGCTGACAATATTAGACGGCATACAGAAGCATAACGAACGATAAGCAACAATGCAAGACACATATGACGGGGTGCTTATCCACGTTATCCACCAAACTATCCCCATAGTGTGGATAACTCCGGTGGATAAAAGGCCAAAGAAGGAGGTGGGGCTCCGCCCCCAACCCCGCCAAAGGGCACGCCCTTTGGAAACCCACTTTAGTTTGTAGAGAAAAGTTCTTTTGCTTCTTTTCTTTCAAGAAAAGAAGAGAGAAGAAATACCCCCTCAATTTGTGAACATTTGTTTGCAAGAAACGGGATTGATGGTATAATACACGCAATGGATGGAATGACGTTTCTTAAAAAAACAGCAAACGGCGAAGCGCTCGGCGGCGCTTATTATTTCTGCGGCGAGGACCCCTACAGCCTCAATAAGGGAATCCGCGCGGTGCTGGATCGCACGAACCCCGAGTTAAGGGATATGAACACGCAGGTGCTCAGAAGCCCCGCGCCGAACGACGTGCAGAACGCGGCGGAAACACTGCCGTTTTTCGACGAGCGGCGCGTGGTGGTCGTGACCGAATTCGACGCGGATACCGCAAACGCGCTGGAACCTTACGCGCTGACCACGCCGGAGACCACGGTGCTCGTGTTTGTGCGCCCGGGAAAAGCGCCTGCGGCGAACCCGCTGTATAAGGCGCTGGAAAAGGCTGGGCGCGCGGTGTCGTTTGACCCGCTGAGCCCCGAACAGACGGAAGCATTTCTGCAAAAACGCGCCAGGGACAACGGAATTCCGCTGGACGCGGCGGCGGCGAGCCTGATGGTGCTGTATCTGGGCGTCGATTTGGGCGCGTTGGAAAACACGCTGCTCATGCTGGGGGCATATGTCGGGTTTGGCAGCCGGGTCACCAGAAAAGCGGTGGAAACCTGCGTCAACCCTTCGGCGGAATACAAGGTTTTTACGATTCTGGACGACCTTTGGGCAGGCAACAAGAAAAAGGGAATTGCGGAGCTTGCAGGGCTGGTGAGCAGTCCGACGGAATCGGCCATGGGGCTGGCGACGCTGTTTGAGCGGAACGTGCGCGTGGTCGTCAACGCCAAGCAGCTCCTGCTCGGCGGCAAAACCGAGGCGCAGATTACGGAAATCCTCGGCGTCAAGCCATTTGTTGCGCAGAAGGCCGTCCGCAACGCAAAAAAACGCACTTTAAAACAGTTGAACGATGCGTTGGAAGCGTTTATCTTGATCGATTGGAAACAGAAGCAGGGGCTTGCCAAAGCGGAGGACGCGCTGGTGCTGGCCTGCTGTGAGAATTTTTAAATAACATCATAAGGAGCACATAGAGTATGATCAAGCACATTGTCTTTACGAAATTCGAAAACCCCGCCGAGCAGTCGTCGGTTGCCAGCGAAATGCTGCTCGCGCTCAAGGACAAGATTCCGCAGATCGTCACCATAGAAACCGGCGCGGACTTTCTGCACAGCGAACGCAGCTTTGATCTGGCGCTGATCGTGACGTTCCAGACGCGCGAGGACCTCAAAATCTACGACACGCATCCGGAGCACGAAGCCGTCCGCCTGTATATCAAAGCGCACCGCACGGCCACCGCGACGGTGGACTTTGAGTTTTGATTCCGTCCGGTCTTTAGCCAAACGAAGGGGAGGCGCTTTCGAATGCTTAAATACATCGTCCTGTTCAAGTTCCGCGACCCGGAAGACTGCCTGCCGACCGTGATTGAAAAGCTCCACGGCATGATGGGCAGGATTCCGGAGATCCTCTCCATGGAGACCGGCGCGGACGTTTGGCACAACGGCGAACGGAGCTACGACCTCGCGCTGACCTGTACGTTTGCAAACATGGAAGCCATCGAAACCTACGACAAGCACCCGCTGCATCAGGAGGCGCGCGAGTATATCTACGCGCACCGGCTCGACGGCAAAACGGTGGTATACGAAAGCGAGTAAAGCAGGAAGTACCAAACGGCAATGGTGAAGTGAACCGATGAACGAATTTATAGTGGTATCCGAATACAACCCGGCGGGCGACCAGCCGGAGGCGATTGAACGCCTCGTGGAGGGCGTGCTGCGCGGGGATAAGGCGCAGACGCTGCTGGGCGTGACCGGCAGCGGCAAAACCTATACCATGGCAAAGGTAATCGAGCGAGTGCAGAAGCCGACGCTCGTGATTGCGCATAACAAAACACTCGCAGCTCAGCTCTGCTCGGAATTTCGGGAGTACTTTCCGGACAGCGCAGTCGAGTTCTTTGTGAGTTACTACGATTATTATCAGCCCGAGGCGTATATTCCGGCTTCGGATACCTATATCGAAAAAACCATCGATATCAACGAGGAAATCGACCGCCTGCGCTACAGCGCAACCAGCGCCCTCAACGAGCGGCGGGATGTGATTATCGTTTCCTCCGTTTCGTGCATCTACGCGCTGGGTGATCCGGAAGAATACATGCGGCTCTCGGTTTCGCTCAGAAAAGGCATGACGATTCCACGCGAGGAGGTCGTCAAAAAGCTGGTCGACATCCAGTTTCAGCGCAACGACATCGACTTTTCGCGCGGGACGTTCCGCGTCCGCGGGGACGTGCTGGATATCTTTCCCGTTTCCAGCGCGGGTACCTGCGTGCGCATCCAGTTCTTTGGCGACGAGGTCGAGCGGATTATGGACGTCAACTCGCTTACCGGCGAACTGCTGGGCGAGCGGGCGCATGTTGCAATCTTTCCCGCGTCGCACTATGCTACGAGCCGCGAAAAGATCGACGCCGCCATCGAACAGATATGGGAAGACGCGCTCAAACGCCGGGACGAATTCACCGCCGCGGGGCGGCTTATCGAGGCGCAGCGGATCGAGCAGCGCACGCAGTACGACATCGAGATGATGCGCGAAATCGGCTACTGCAACGGCGTGGAGAACTATTCGCGCTATTTTGACGGCAGAAAACCCGGCCAGCCGCCGTTTACGCTGATCGACTATTTTCCAAAGGATTTCCTGCTGTTTGTGGACGAAAGCCACGTCTCCATTCCGCAGATCGGAGCCATGTTCCGCGGCGACCTGGCGCGCAAAACCTCGCTGGTGGACTACGGCTTCCGCATTCCGTCGGCTTACGACAACCGACCGCTCAAGTTCCCGGAGTTCGAGGCACGCATTCCGCAGATGATCTGCGTTTCCGCAACGCCCGCGCAGTACGAAACCGGCCGTTCCACACAGATTGTGGAGCAGATCATCCGCCCGACGGGGTTAGTTGACCCGGAAGTGGAGGTCAGGCCCGTCAAAGGGCAGATCGACGACCTGCTTGGGGAGGTTCGCCTGCAGGCAAAGAAAGGTTTCCGCACGCTGGTAACCACTTTGACCAAGCGCATGGCGGAAGATTTGACGGAGTACCTTGACGGCATGGGCGTGCGGGTGCGCTACATGCACGCGGATATCGACACCATGGAGCGAATGGAAATCCTCCGCGACCTGCGGCTGGGTGACTTTGACGTGCTTGTGGGGATCAATCTTCTCAGAGAAGGCTTGGATTTGCCGGAAGTGGGGCTGGTTGCAATTCTGGACGCGGATAAAGAAGGGTTTCTGCGTTCCTCCACAAGTCTGGTGCAGACCATCGGCCGCGCGGCGCGAAACGTCGAAGGCAAGGTAATCCTCTATGCGGACGTGATCACGCCCTCCATGAAGTTCGCCATGGACGAAACCGACCGCCGCCGCCGCATCCAGACCGCGTACAACACCGAGCACGGCATCACGCCGCAGAGCATCAAAAAAGCCGTGCGCACGACGCTGGTCATTACGCGCAAGATCGACGAAGAGGACGATACCTACACCGTCGAAGAAAAAGCCGCGCGCCTCAAACTGCTCACCGAGGAGATGCGTGCCGCCGCCCGCGAACTGGAGTTCGAGCGCGCGGCCAAGCTCCGCGACGAGATCAAGAAGCTCTCAGGCGAGGAAGCGCTGGAACGCGCCTCCAAACCCAAGCCCGGCACGATCGGCGCAAAAAAGCGCAATAAGGGGCGCTCGAGGAAGTAGGGAGGGGACGCTTCTTCTCTTGAAAGAGAAGAAGCAAGAGAACTTTCTTTATACGATGCGAAATGAAGCGAAACAAAAAACCTTCCGGTTGAGCCGGAAGGTTTTGTTCGTTATTCGATTCAGTTCAGAATATCTGCGGCATATACGCGCATGGTTTCCGGCGTAAGCAGAAGATAGATTTTTGCCCAGTCGGCGTTTGAGTAAAGTACCATGCCCGGATTGATGCTGCCGTCGCTGGAAATTGAAAATACACCCTGCATAATCTCATAATCCGGGTTGCAGTAATTCGTGATCATAACCATGTTGGTATAGTCTTCAATTTTAGCACCCGCCAAGAATGGCGCGTTGTCATGAATGTTGTTGATATCGACGCTGAACTCGTTGGACTCATCTTTTCCGCTGATGAAGAGCAGTTTCTCGGTAAAGCGGTCGTATACTTCGATTTCTTCGCCGGTATCAACGCTGTAGGTATACATAATGCGCATCCCCACAGTGCTGCTGGAAAAAACAACAGCCTCGCTCATGGCATTGTACATCGTATCGGGGGTGACCACGCCGAGTTTTACAGTGTCCTCCGCAGAAACATCGGCTAGTGGGTCGCCGCCGCCGGGGAAAATCAGATTCGTCCAATCCATCTGATTGACGCGGTATTCCGCGGGAATCAGATCGATGTAGATGGTTCGGTACATTTCAATCGGATATTCATTGAAGCAAAACTGGTAATAAGCTCTCTGGTCTCCGTTCGAAACGCCGTATCGCCCGTCCTGTCCGAACAGCTCTTCATACAGCCCGCCTTCGGGAACGCTGATATCCAGATAATCGTAGAGGTCGTTGAGCTGGTACGACGGAATGATCTTCAAAAGCTCCAGAGCTTTGTAATCCTCGGCAGCTTCCATGGGGTATTTCAGAATATCGCCGGGTTTGCTGCCGTCCGTGCTTTCATAACCGGGGACATTGACGATTCTGCTTCCGTAAAAGAATTCGTCGAAGCCTTCGTAAATTTCGAAGGGGATTTCAACACCCTGCTCATTGACCGTCCAGGATTTTCCGCTGCTCTCCGTCATCGCAACTTTCACGTCTGTACCGTTGCGGTAGACGAGAAAATGGATTTGAGCCAGCTGAGGAATATAATAAAACTCTCTCAGGGGAAGCTTGGCGATTTCCGCTTCCAAATCGCTCCCCGTTGGCGCGGTGTAAACTGCCAGCCGCTTCTGCGCTCCGGCGTGTCCCTGCGCCGCCGCAAGAGAGAACAGCTCCGCCGCTTTTTTTGCATCGCGCGGCACACCGTAACCATAATCATACAGCCTGCCCAGATTATACTGCGCGTCTGCGTCGCCCTGATCCGCTTGCGTCTGCCAGAGTTCCATAGCTTTGGCATACCATTTCTTCGACTCCTTAAAGTCGTTTTTCCAGGAACCCCAATCGTCTTTGTTCATGTAAAAGCCATCGTAATACATGCTGCCGAGCTGCTCGGCGGCTTTCGCGTAACCAAGATAAACGGAAGCCGTAAAGGAAGCGATCGCGTCCTCCATGCTTTCTTCTTCAAAGAGCAGTAAGCCGGCTTCATATTCCGGCTGTCCCGGTTTTGGTTCGGGCGTGGGCGTTGGTTCCGGCGTAGGCGACGGAGTTGCCGGGGGTTCCGCCGTGGGAACGGCGGTTTCGGCGGGCGATTCGGTCGCCGCCGCCGCGTCAGGAGCGGCGCTGCACGCTGTAAAAGAAAAAAGCATCATAAGAATGACAAGAATCGACAGACTTGGTTTCACGAAAAATTCCCCCCATAAAATGACTTACTAAAAAACATGATACTGATTTGCCGATATACACGCAAGGGAAAGTTCCAGCAAAAATGATAAAAAGAAGCAAGAAAAACTTGCTTCTTTTTGTAAATAGATATAGGTTAAAGCTCTTTTTGCTTCTTTTTCTCTCGAGAAAAAGAAGTCCTTCGTTAGCCCTCCGGCGTCGGCGTTGCTGCTTCCGGCGTTGGAGTAATTCCTTCGGGCGTCGGGGAAGGCAGACCGTTTTTGAGTGATTCCAGCGTGGGGATGTTGTCATCCTCGATGTACTCGTAGATCTTCCGTAAGCCCACGTCCGAATACATATGGCGGTTGATATCGAACTCCGCGAGCGTAAAGTGCATGCCGTCGCAGGCGCTCTCGTAATAATAGCCCCACTGGAACCCGGCGCGGAAGAACGCCAGTTCATAGAGCAGGTAGTTGATAATCGTCTTGGGTACGCGCTCAAAGCGCGCGGAGTAGGCGCCGTCGTAGGTGAAATCGTAATACTGCTGACCCTTTTCATCCGTTTTGATGCCGTTGTAAACGAGATGGTCGCGAACGTCGGTGCCGATCAGTTCGTGATTCGTTTCAATGTTTTTGTTCGGGTACATATCGTCGTTGACGTCGATGGCGAGGCCGAGCGTATGGTGGCTGACGTACTGCAGGTTGGACTGAAAGCGCGGAACATACGTGGTTTCTTTCGAAATCAGTTTTCTCAGCGGTGTAACGCGCCCGTCGGTTTGCTTGTTGTTTTTTCTGTTAACGATGGTCACGCTGACATAGGTGTGATCGATATAGTAGTTCGCCAGCTCAAAATAGGCAACCGCCGCGCTGTTGACGCGTCCGAGGCTGCTTTCCACAAGCGTATTCTCGCGCCATTCCGTATCGGTGGAAATGCTCCGCCCGTCCCGAATCCAGTATTGGAAGAGGAATTTCGAGGTATCTCCCTTGAAGAAGGCGTAGACTTCGGCATAGTTGTCGTCGAATTTATTCTGGGTTAAAAACATGTCCTTCGTGTCCGATATGGAGCACTCCGCGCTGTAGAGCGTCACCGGCGTCGGCTTGGCAACGGTGGTGGCGGTCAGCGTAAACGTATACCGCCCGGCCGACAGGGAACTGGTGTCGAACAAATCGCCAAGCCCCTTGCGCTCGCTGTGATCCGATTTGGTATCCAGCGAATAGTCGTAAATATTTTCGGTTGGGTCAAACGTTACCGTCTGCTCTTCGCTCTTGCCGTCGCCGCGCGAGATCATCGCGGCGGTTACGCTGGTCAGCGGGCTGTCGGTATAAATAGAACCCCGCGTGTTGTAATCCACGCCTTTAAAAAGCTCGGCGCCGTCCTCCATCAGAGGCACTTCGGGGTCTGGCTGAAATTGAATTCCCTCTCGCCCAACGGGAAGAACCCCGTTGCCGACCGTGCAGGCAAGCATGGCGCGAACCGCCTTGCGCTGACGGAAATAGTTGGAGGCGTCGGGTTGAACGGTTGCCCAGTAACTGATGAGTTCGGACGTTTCCTCCATCCGCAGCATCTGCTGTAGCGGCGCGCGACTGATGTCAAAAAAAGTGCACGACTGATGTCAAAATTTATCTGTATAAATAAACAGGCGGGATGTTTCATACATCCCGCCTGTTTTTCGTTTCTTTTACCGAACTACGCCTGTTGCGTACCGAGCACACCGCGATCCGCACGGTCTTCGGTGCGCTTGTTGAGATAGAGAAGCGCGGCCTCG
>JBDKRL010000016.1:0-202386 GCA_039683415.1 Clostridiaceae bacterium | reverse complement strand
CTGCTAAGACGCCGCTGCGCGCGCATTTGCGTTTGAATCGTTTCAGAGCGCTCTCCAGGGACTCGTTTTCACCTACGCGAATTTCCATTTTTCTCCCCTCCCCTCTTATACGACTCTTCCTTCAAGATCTTCTCTCTAGAAGACGCTAGATGACATTATACGCGAGGGGGCAAATGAAGTCAACCTTTTTTGTGCGCGCTTTTTGGAGAAAATAAACGTCATTCTTTTGTTTTGTTTCGGGTGCAGCCCGGTCGGAGAGCAACGGCGGATACCGCCGTAAGCCATGCGGATTCATCTGTTCTTGCGGTTGTGTTGACGCAAACATTTGCGTTGCGCGTTCTTGCTTTTTCGACGTGTCGATTCGTTTATTCATAAAAAAATTTTTAGCAAGACTCGTTTTCAAATCATAAATTATTTCTTCAAGTCTTAATAAAAGTCCCCGTAAAAAGCCGAATTCTCTATATATCATATACCATGAGACCGTAAAAATATTCTTTTGAACTGACCGTATTTCATTGTATCACTTTTTGAGATGTGGTATACTCTTAGCAGACTATGCGTCGTAAAAAACGCAAATACACGAGGAGGAAAACACATGAAAAAAGTCTTAGCTATCCTCTTGGCACTGGCCATGGTTCTTTCGTTTGCAGCGTGCAAAACAACGGAACCCGCAGCTGAAGTGACCGCAACGCCGGAAACCGAAGCGACGGAAGCCCCCGTGGTGGAAGCAACCGAAGAACCCGCTGCGGAAGGCACCTATGAAATCGCGATGGTCACGGACGTCGGCAACATCGACGACCAGTCCTTCAACCAGAGCACATGGGAAGCCTGCAAAGCTTTCGCAGAAGCAAACGGCAAGACCTACAACTATTACCGTCCGACCGAAGACTCCGACGCTGCCCGCGTGGAAGCCATGAAGACCGCCATTGAAAAGGGCGCGAAAGTCGTCGTCTGCCCCGGCTACATGTTCGGGCCTTCCATCACGGAAGCACAGGCGCTCTATCCCGACGTCATGTTCCTCGGCATTGACCTGACCATGAAGGACATGACCCCGACTGCCAACACCACAATCTGTTCTTTCCAGGAAGAGATCGCTGGTTTCTTTGCCGGTTACGCGGTTGTCATGGACGGTTACACGAAGCTCGGCTTCTGCGGCGGCATGGCTGTTCCGGCCGTCGTTCGCTATGGCTACGGTTTCGTGCAGGGCGCAAACGCTGCCGCTGTCGAACTGGGTAAAGTCGCGGATGTCTCCGTGAAGTTCTGGTATTCGCAGGCCTTCTGGCCCACCGATGAAATCAAGATCAAGATGGACGGCTGGTATACCGATGGCACCGAAGTCGTGTTCGCTTGCGGCGGTGGTCTGTTCTCCTCTGTTGTTGCCGCTGCTGACGAAGCCAACCCCAAGGGCTGGGTCGTCGGTGTTGACGTTGACCAGGCCAACAAATCTGATCGCTTCATCATCTCCGCTTACAAGGATCTGCCGAACACCACAACCGGTTATCTGACCAAGCTGTATGACAACGGCGGCACCTGGCCCACAGATCTTGCCGGTCAGTATGCCCTCCTCGGCGCCGCAACGAAGGCCGTTGGTCTTCCGACCACTGCGAGCTCCTGGAGGTTCACCACGTTCACCGTTGATCAGTACAACGCGCTGTTTGCCAAGATTCTTGACGGAACGCTCGTTGTCTCCAACGTCGAGACGGTTGCCCCCACCGTGGAAATCGCAGTCGAGTACCTGAGCTAGTTCATTTATCGCCACATCAAACGGGGCCGGGTTCAATGCTCGGCCCCGTTGCCACATCGTAGAATCATCTCCAATTTTGTTCAGATCGTTTGGGAGGAATAGGCTCTATGGATGATTTTGTCATCGAAATGCTGAATATTACCAAAGATTTCCCGGGAATCCGCGCAAACGACGATATCACGCTGTGCCTCAAACGCGGCGAGATTCACGCTCTGCTCGGCGAAAACGGCGCGGGTAAGTCCACACTCATGAGCGTTCTGTTCGGACTGTATCAGCCCGAAGCGGGCGTCATCAAAAAGGACGGCCAGATCGTTCGAATCAAAAACCCGAACGACGCCAACGCCCTCAACATCGGCATGGTGCATCAGCACTTCAAGCTGGTTGAAATTTTTACCGTCCTGGACAACATCATTCTCGGCGTCGAGCCGAGCAAGCTCGGTTTTATAGAAAAGAAAGAAGCGCGCAAAAAAGTTGTCGCACTCAGTGAACGCTACGGGCTGAAGATCGACCCGGACGCCCTGATTGAAGACATCTCGGTTGGCATGCAGCAGCGCGTTGAAATATTAAAGATGCTCTATCGCGATAACGACATTCTCATCTTCGACGAGCCCACGGCCGTTTTAACGCCGCAGGAGATCGACGAACTGATGGAGATTATGCGCTCGTTTGCGCGCGAGGGCAAGTCTATTCTCTTTATCACCCATAAGCTCAACGAAATCATGGCCGTTGCCGACCGCTGCACCGTGCTTCGCAAGGGCAAATGCGTCGGCACCGTGGACGTCAAGGACACCACCAAGCAGGAGCTCAGCCGCATGATGGTTGGGCGCGATGTGGATTTCGTCATCTCCAAGGCGGATGTTACACCCGGCGCAACCGTGCTCTCGGTGGAGCACCTTACGGTGGCAAGCAAGCTCCACCGCAACAATGCCGTCAAGGACGTTTCGTTTTCCGTTCGCGCGGGAGAAATCGTGTGCCTTGCGGGCATCGAAGGCAACGGGCAGGCGGAATTCGTACAGGCTCTGACCGGGTTGGAAAATCCCGCCGCAGGGTCCGTTTCGCTCTGCGGCACAACGATTATCAATCTCGTTCCGCGCAAGCACGAACGCAGCGTCAATGCCGTCAGTAAAAACACCGACAAGCTGAACCGTTCGCTGGGGCGCATCTGCTCCCCCATCCGCGTACGCAGCAAGCTCGGCATGAGCCATATTCCCGAAGACCGGCATAAATTCGGCCTCATCCTCGACTACACGCTCGAACAAAACCTCGTTCTGGAGCGCTATTGGCAGCCGGAGTTTCAAAAGAGCGGGTTTATCCGCAGGGACAATGTCCGCAAATATGCCGAAAAGCTGATTAAGCAGTACGATATCCGCAGCGGTCAGGGCGCGGTCACCCCCGCGCGCAGCATGTCCGGCGGAAACCAGCAAAAGGCGATCGTCGCGCGCGAAATCGACAAGAACCCCGAGCTTCTCGTTGCGGTCCAGCCGACGCGCGGGCTGGACGTAGGCGCGATTGAATACATCCATCATCAGCTCATCGCCGAACGCGATAAAAACAAAGCGGTGCTTCTGATTTCGCTGGAACTGGACGAGGTCATGAATGTTTCTGACCGCATTCTGGTGATGTACGAAGGCGAGATCGTGGGCGAGTTCGATCCCAAGACGACAACCGTTCAGGAGATCGGCTTATATATGGCCGGGGCCAAGCGCCAAACCCGGGAAAGCGAGGTAGCACGCGCATGAAACTGAAACGTCTCCTCTACAGCAACGGTTTTATCAGTCTGCTGGCCAGCATTGCGTCGATTTGTTTCGGATTGCTGCTGGGATTCATCCTGCTCTGCTGCTTCAACCCGCCGTTTGCGATTTCCGGCTTCAAATCGCTGATTTCCGCCGGATTCCGCTCCAGCGACAAATTCGCCAAAGTGCTTTATCAGGCGGCGCCGCTGGTTATGACCGGTCTTTCCGTGGCATTTGCCTTTAAAACCGGCCTGTTCAACATTGGCGCAACGGGTCAGTACACCGTAGGCGCCGCGTTCGCGCTCATCGGCGCGATCGAGTTCCAGCTGCCCTGGTATCTCTGTCTGGTTCTGGCAATGATCGGCGGCGCGATCTGGGGCATCTTCCCCGGCTTGTTCAAGGCGCTGTTCAACGTTCACGAAGTTATCACTTCGATCATGTTCAACTGGATCGGCATGTTCGCCGTCAATTTGACTATCGTCAACCTCACGCAAATGCTCGCCAAGGACTGGGGTCTTGCGCAGATGGACCGCACCGCGCCTCTGGCGACGGCAAATCCTTCCGCGATTCTGCCAAAGCTCGGACTCGACACGCTGATGGAGTCCAGCTACATGAATATAGGCATTTTCATCGCCATCGCCATTGCGATTATCATGTATATCGTTCTGCACAAAACGGTGTTCGGCTACGAACTCAAAGCCTGCGGTTATAATCGCAACGCAAGCGTCTACGCGGGCATCAACGCCAAACGCAACATCGTGCTCTCCATGGTAATCTCCGGCGCGCTGGCCGGCATTGGCGGCGGGCTGTATTACCTCGCCGGCACGGGTCAGTATTCGCTCGTGAAAACGCTGCTGTCCATGGGCTTCAACGGTATACCCGTTGCGTTGCTTGCTTCCTCCGATCCCGTCGGAACGATCTTCTCGGCGCTGTTCATCTCGTATATCCAGGTTGGCGGGGACGCCATGCAGCCGGAGTTTGTCCGCGAGATTATCGATATTATCGTGGCTGCAATCCTGTATCTCTCCGCGTTCTCCCTGCTGCTGAAAAACATTTTTGCCAAATGGATCCGTCCCAAGGAAGATTTCAGCATGCACGATATTCCCGCCGCAAAGCCGTCCGCGGATCAAACCAGTGTCGAAAGCGAGGCGAAAGGTAAATGAAAGTCCTGGCCGATATTCTCAGCGCAACTATATTGTTTAGCGTTCCGCTTCTCCTGGTTGCCCTCGGCGGCATGTTCAGCGAACGAAGCGGCATCATCAACATCGCCCTCGAAGGCATCATGGTTATCGGCGCGCTCTTTGCCTGTCTGACGCTTCGCGCGCTCGATCAAAACACCACCATCGGCACAACCGCGCCGCAGCTCGGCATGCTGATTGCCCTCCTCGTTGCCTCCGCTGCCGGCGCGCTGTTTTCACTGCTGCTTGCGTTTGCTTCCGTCAGCTTGAAAGCGGATCAGACCATTGGCGGCACCGCGCTCAACATGATGGCGCCCGCCATGGCCATCGCCATCACCTGGGCTATTCAGGGGCAGGGGCAGACCAACATCATCATCCCCACCTGGGCGCGCATCACGCAGGAAACGCTCGGCATCGCTTCGAAGGATACGTTCTTTCAGAACTTCCTGTTTAAGAGCTTTTACCTCACTACGCCGATTGCGCTGCTGCTGTTTTTTATCGCGGTCGTCATCCTGTATAAAACCCGCTTCGGACTGCGCCTGCGTGCCTGCGGCGAACATCCGCAGGCGGCGGACTCCGTTGGCGTCAACGTTTACCGCATGCGCTATTCGGGCGTACTGATTTCCGGCGTGCTGGCGGGTATCGGCGGGGTTGCCTACACGGTTGCGGCGGGTTCGACCTTCCAGTCGTCGGTGGCCGGCTACGGCTTTTTAGCATTGGCGGTCATGATCTTTGGCAACTGGAAACCCTGGAACATCCTCGGCGCTTCGCTGTTCTTTGCGCTGTTCAAGATCATCGGTTCCTACTCGAGCAGCCTGCCGTTTCTGCCGAGCTTTGAGAATATCAAGCAGAGCGAATATCTCTACCTGATGGTGCCGTATATCGTCACTATGATTCTGCTGATTCTCACCAGCAAAAAATCCCGCGCGCCGAAGTCGGAAGGCATTCCTTATGACAAAGGCCGCCGCTGAGAGCGAAACGCTCGCCGTACTCAACTAAGCACTCAAACGATCCGGCGCCGCCAGCCGCGGCGCCGGAATCCGTTTCAACAGACAAAAAACCGTTTTTTGATTCCATTTCTCCCGGTTCACCATTTATTGATTCAACGGAGGTTTACCCAAGATGGCAAAGCTCTACTACCGTTACGGCGCGATGGGTTCCAGCAAGACAGCCAACGCCATTATGGTCTGGTACAACTACAAGGAACGCTGTAAAAATGCGCTCCTCGTTAAGCCCGGCGTGGACACGCGCGACGGCACCTACACCATCCGCTCGCGCAGCGGTCTGATTGCGGAGTGCATCCTGTTTGACCAGATCGACTGGGACGCGGTGCGCGCGCATGAATACGACTGCATCATCATTGACGAAGCGCAGTTTCTCTCCGTCGAGCAGGTGGACATGCTCATCCCCATTGTGGACGACTACGACGTCCCGATCATCTGCTACGGACTCAAAACGGATTTCCGCGGCGAGTTCTTTCCCGGCAGCGGACGCCTGCTTGCCCGCGCGGACACCATAGAGGAAGTCAAAACGATCTGCTGGTGCGGCAAGAAGGCGACCAACAACGCCCGCCTCGACGGCAAGGGCGGCATCACGAAGGTCGGTGAACAGGTCGTACTGGGCGCGGGAGACAAATACATCGGCCTTTGCCGCAAGCACTGGATGATCGGCGATCCCGGCCCGGGGCTGCGTGCGGAAGACCTTGCAAAAGGCGCCGTTCCCGGCGTCTGCTCCTGCGACGAAGACTTTGACGACTGAGCGGATATGAAGTTTTATGTGGCCAGCGGCGTGCCGAACGCCGAAAAAGTCAACCTTGCCGCAGACGCGCTTTCGTCCCGCGGGCATGAACGCACTTACGACTGGACGCGGCACGGGGACGTTTCCGCCGAATCGCCGGAGCGAAAGCGCATTGTTGCCTTAACCGAGACGCAGGCCGTCGTGGACGCCGAGCTGGTCGTTTTGCTTTTACCGGGACGGTTCGGCACGCACGCGGAGCTGGGAATCTCCATCGCAACCTGCGCCAATAAGCGCATCCTGCTCTGGTCGGAAACGTCCGCCCCGTTCGACGGAACCAGCGGCTTTTGCGTGTTTTACCACCATCCGGCGGTCGAGCGAATCGTCTGTCCGTTTGACAAGCTGCTCGACCTGCTAAAAACGCTGTAAGCAAATCAAAGAATCCTCCGATTGATTTCGGAGGATTTTTTAGGTTCAGTATGAAATTGCCGTTACTTCAAATGTTTTTCCACCCAGACGCGCAGTTCCTGCGCATGCACCGAGATGGCGTCCAGCGTTTCGAGCACTTCCGCCAGCGCGGGGCGTTCGCTCTCGCTGATGATGCCGTCCGCGACGATCTCCACCAGCGTATCCTTGATGGCGGAGATATTCCGAAACGCGCTCAAAAGCCGGAGCGTGAGCCGGTCGATCTCCACCTGGTCGACGTCGATCTTGGGCGTATATTTCTCCCCGATCGGGCAGACGCTGCGGCAGTAATAGTTCCGGATTTCCGGCGCGTTGTAGATATGGGACATCTTGAGCACGATATCGGCCGGAACGGTTTTGGTTACCGCTCGCTCATAATCCCGCAGAGACTCCGGTGAAATGCCGAGCAGTTCCGCCGCGCCCTCGCGGCTTGATAATGCGGGCAGATCCGCCGCCGCTTCTTTTCGGTAGTGAAGATACACGTTTTCTTCTTCTTTACTCGCGATTTCCCGCATGACTACGCCCCTTACTCTCCTAGATTCTGAATGTGTATACGATTTCTATGCGTTATTGTACCCTAGATCGAGGTTTTAAGTCAATGCGCGGCTCTGCGCCGATTTTGCGTTTATCATCCCTTCCTGCTTGCTCCTGTTCGCGGGTGAAGCCGAATTCTTGATTGGCATCGGAATATCCAATTGCATGATTGCTGTTTTATTGTTTTTTATATAGAATAACAACTGCACCCGGATTACTGATCGGAGAGGATACCTGCCATGCGCCAAAAGGATTCCTACCGCAATGTGCTGCACCTGACCGACTACGGCGCGCCGTACGAGGGCAACTTTGTTGCGTCGCTCCGCGCGCTGGAAGCAAAGCTAAATGCCGGAAACCACGGCATGACCTACGTGTTCCCTCCCCGCGCCGCGGAAAAGCCTTGGGCGCAGGACATGCGGCGTGAAAAGGACAATGTGTTTATCATCGAGTGCGGCGGCTTTTTCTCCTATGTCCGCCGGATTCGCCGATTATTGAAGCAGAACAGCGTGGATATCCTCCACGTGCACTTTATCCACTACCGCGAAAAAATCGCTTCCCTGCTCGCCGCGCGCACCTGCGGCCACCGCGTCAAACTGGTCGTGCACCTTCATAACCACCTTGATTTGCCAAAGTCCTTTTTGCGCGCGCTGCCCCAGCGGCTGTACCTTGCGCAGGCGGATCGCTTTGTCTGCTGCAGCGGTTCCGTTGCCCGGCGACTGATTGCGGACGGCATCCCCGCAAAAAAAGTGGACATTGCGGAGAACGCCATCGCGTTTGAGCGGCTGGACGCGTTCGTCCCGCTTGAACGCGCCTCTCTCGGCGTGCCGGAAGCCGCGAAGATCGTGCTTATGTTCGGCTTCGACTTCTACCGAAAAGGCGCCGACGTCGCTGTTGACGCCGTGCGGCTGCTGCGCGAGAGGCTCAAAAAAGACTTTGTGCTTGCGGTCGTGCTCTCTTCCCGCAAGGAGGAAGCGGAACGGAACATCCTCGCCCAGCTCGGCATAAGCGTCCTGCCGGAGTGGATCCTGCTGCTGCCGCCGAGAAGCGATGTTGGCAGTTACTACCGCTTTGCGGACGTGTTCGTTTCCCCCAGCCGCGAGGAAGGGTTCTGTTACGCGCTGGTGGAAGCGGCGTACTGCAAAACGCCCATCGTCGGCAGCGCCATTGACGCGCAGAAGGATCTGCAGCTTTCGGAGTACGCGTTCTGCATTCCGGGCGACGCGCCTTCTCTGGCAGAAGCAATCCTGCTGCAGCTTGGCTTTTTACAGGAGGATACTGCAGATATCGCGCTTGAAGCAGCAAAAGAGCGAGCCGTACAGACCTATTCGCTTTCGGCGTGGACGGAGTCTGTTCTGCGCGCTTATGACGCCATGTTTGCCAATCGTCAATCGTAGATCAGGCAAGGCGATTTTGCGTGCTTACGACGCATTGTCCGCCAATAATCAGGAATCGGTCAAACTTCTTTGACTTTTCATACCTGTTCAGCGGAAAAGAGCCGCTTTTTCGGGAATTATGGGTTGACACCACCCCCTCGCATTTGTTAAACTAATCGATGTGCCATTGGGTCAAGAATTGCCACAGCCCCGGCGATACGCGCTCAAGAACACGCCAGATTCGAAATTTTATTGGAGGAATCGCCATGAAATCCTATATGGCAAAGGGCGAAACCGTCGAGCGCAACTGGTACGTTGTGGATGCACAGGACATGGTTCTCGGCCGTCTTTCATCCCAGGTAGCAGCCATCCTCAGAGGGAAGCATAAGCCAATATACACCCCGCATGTCGACACCGGCGATCATGTGATCATCATCAACGCCGCCAAGGTTCGCCTGACGGGCAAAAAGCTTGACCAAAAGAAATACATCCA
Organism: Clostridiaceae bacterium; assembly: GCA_039683415.1. Lineage (GTDB taxonomy): Bacteria > Bacillota > Clostridia > Christensenellales > CAG-138 > UBA7703. Next base: position 193,132 of record JBDKRL010000016.1, on the reverse strand, counting down.
TCACACCGGATTCCCGGGCGGCATCCGCGAAGTCAGCTATCGCACGCTGATGGCCACCAAGCCGGAATTCGCCGTTTACGAATCAATTCGCCGCATGATGCCCAAGGGTCCGCTTGGCGACAAAATGCTCAAAAAGCTTCGCGTTTACGCGGGCAGCGAGCATAATAACGCCGCGCAGAAGCCCGAGCCGCTCACGCTGAAATAACGAAAGGAGAAACGGAACATGGCAGTTACGCAATATCTTGGCACCGGCAGACGGAAGATGTCCATTGCCCGCGTTCGGTTACTCCCCGGCGGCGGCAAAATCACCATCAATAAGCGCGATATCGACGATTACTTTGGCATGGAAACGCTCAAGATGATCGTCCGCGCACCTCTTGTGCTCACCGGCACGCTGACGAAGTTCGACGCGCTCGTCAGTGTGTACGGCGGCGGTTATACCGGCCAGGCCGGCGCAATCCGTCACGGAATCGCCCGCGCGCTGCTTATCGCGGAACCCGCGCTGCGTCCCGCCCTGAAAAAGGCCGGGTACCTGACGCGCGACCCGCGCATGAAGGAACGTAAAAAGTACGGTCTGCACGCAGCCCGCAGAGCGCCCCAGTTCAGCAAGAGATAATCTCTTTTGCGAACACAGCTTACCGAACACAAAGTCCCGCCGGAAACGGCGGGACTTTTCATTTGCCGTGGCGCCGTCAAAAGCCGCGTCGCCTGCCTTTGGGAGGACGGCGAATCTACGCGCAGTGCGAAAAGTGGATGATCGTTTTCAAATCATGTTATAATTCCTGTATGGAACAAAAACCAACCGCCGGAAAAAACCGGAATCGAAAACGAAAAGTGACCGCTGTTGTGACAGGCGCGCTTGCCGCCTGCTCCATGGCGCTGGCTTATGTTGCGCCTTCGGTTCATGAGCTGTTCGACGGAAATGCCGCGCCATCGACGGAAACGCAGCAGCAATCCACCACGAACCTGCGTTCGGCCGGCGCTTCCAGCGCCAATGCCTCAGCGCTGGATCGCTTCCGCGCACGCCTGCGCGGATTGTTCCTCGCGCAGCCTTCCGCTTTACGCGGTATCATCCTGCTGCCGTTCTGGACGGCGGGTAAAGCGCTGATCACGCTGTTCTCCCTGCTCTTTACCGCGCTCGCTCCCGTCTGGCAAATCATTCTTGGCGTGCTGCTCAACGCGCTGCTTCTCTTTGGGCTGTTCGCGCTCGTTTATAAGCTACTATTTCCGAATAAACGCCTGCGCGATCTGCTCACCAAACGAAACATCATCCTGCTTACCATCGGCTCTCTTGTACTTGCCACGACGGACGCAATCCTCCGCGCGGTTTGGGACGATTACCGTCCCATCAGCATCGGAATCAAGCTTATTCTCGCCCTCGCGGTGTTGATCCTGTTGAGCTGGCGCATCTTCGGCAGGCGCAAACCGCGCCCCGTACACGCTTCCGCCGCATAAAAAAAGCGGAGACATAACCGTCCCCGCTGAAAACACCAAATTGTCTCGCCGCGAAAAGCGGCGTTTATTTTTTTTGGAAGCGAACCGTTGTCCGCTGAAAGCGCCCATACTGGCGCACCGCGAAATGCGGCGTTTATTTTTTAAAGGGAATCGCATCCAGCAGCGCTTCAATCTGCTCCGGGGGCGTCGCCCAGGAAGTGCAGAAGCGGATTACATCGCTCGTCTCGTCGTATTCCTGCCAGAACGCGTAGCCGAACCGCTCCCCGATCGACTGAATCAGCGATTTGGAGAAAATCGGGAACACCTGGTTGGTCGGCGACTCAACGAGGAAATCATATCCCCGCGCGCGGATGCCGTCGGTCAGCTTTTGGGCTAGCGAAACCTCATGCCGTGCGATTTCGAAATACAGCCCGTCGGTAAACAGCGTTTCAAACTGGATGCCGAGCAGCCGCCCCTTGGCGAGCATGCCGCCGTGCTGCTTGAGCAGGTAACGGAAGTCTTGTTTCAGGCTGTCGTCGTTGAGCACAAGCGCTTCGCCAAAGAGCGCGCCGAGCTTTGTGCCGCCAATGGAGAACGCGCTGGTGAGCCTCGCCAGATCCGCAAGTGTCAGGTCGTTCCCCGCGGCGGCAAACGCGCAGCCAAGCCGCGCGCCGTCGATATACAGCGGCATGCCATACTTTTTGCAAACCGCGCTGATGGCAATCAGTTCCGCTTTGGAATACACGGTGCCAAGCTCGGTCGGGTGCGAAAGATACACCATGCCCGGCTGCACCATGTGCTCAGCGGTGCTGTCCGCGTAGTGCGCGGCAACCAAACGCTCGACCTGTTCCGCCGTGATCTTACCGTCCCCCGAGGGAATGGCCAGCACCTTATGCCCCGTGGATTCGATGGCGCCCGACTCGTGATGGTTAATATGCCCCGTGCTCGCGGCAACGACGCCCTGGTGCGGACGGAGCGCCGCGGCAATCAGGGTCGTGTTGGTCTGCGTTCCGCCAACGAGAAAATGCACCGCGCTGTTTGCCCCGCCCAGCTCGGCGAGAATGCGCGCGCGCGCTTTTTCGCAGCGCGTGTCGAGCCCGTAGGAGTTGTCCTGCTCGCGGTTTGCGCGAACAATTGCGTCGAGAATCCGCTCGTGGGCGCATTCGTTGTAGTCGTTCATGAAATTGTACTGCATGTCCTGTCCTCCGGGAATTGATTTCGCGCTGCTTGCGCGGCAAAATAACCCAACCGAAGCAGTATAACACGAATTTTGGTGGAATCCTATTCCATAATTGCGAATTTTACGTATTTTTATCTTTCAGCAAAAATCGAGTTTTGTTTCTATGACTTCACTCGCGCTCCGCAGGAACATTTGCTTTTTACTAACCGCTTTCGCTATAATCGGCATATGAAACAACTTCGATTCACGAAAAAGGCACTTCTTTTTGCGCTTGCCGCCCAGCTGCTGCTCGGCGGCTGTCAGGCTCCGACAGAGCAGACCCAACCTGCTGAGCAGACCGCGCCGTCAGCTGCCGCCGTTCAGCCGGAGAGCGCAGCGCTGCCGGAGACGGTCGCGTTTTCGATCCTGTTTGTCAACGTCGGCCGGGCGGACGCGGCGATTCTGCGCTTTGGCGAGACCTGCGTGCTGATCGATACCGGGACGGAAGAGTCCGTGCCTCAGCTGATCGCGGGGCTGAACCTGCTGCATATCGCAAGCATCGACGCGGTGTTTCTCACCCACAGTCACGAAGACCACACCGGCGGGCTTGCTGCGCTCAGCGCCAATTACCAGATCCCGATGGTGTATTCCCCGCTTCTGAGTGAACAGAACAAGGAAGGCATCGGTAAAATCGTCAAGCTCTGCGATAAACTCAACCTCGCGCATACCGAATTAACCGCAGGTCAGACAATCGCGGTTACGGATACGGTTTCGTTTGCCGTGCTGGGGCCAATTGCACTAAACGAGGAGGATGACAACGACAACTCTCTTGTCCTCCGCTTTACGTATGGAGAAACCACTTTTCTCTTCGTTGGCGACGCGCAGTTCAGCGAGGAGCAGACGCTGCTCGACTCCGGCGCGGATCTTTCGGCGGATGTGCTGAAGGTTGGCAATCACGGCAACCCGGACGCCACCGGCGAGCAGTTTGCGCGCGCCGTCTCCCCCGCGTTTGCGGTGATTTCGACGGATACGAGCGTCGATTTGGATTCCGCCAACGGCAGCGTAATCTCCGCGCTGGAACCCGCGAGCGTCTCTATTACGCAGGGCTTTCCGCTTGGCGTGCTGCTAACATTGAATGAGGACGGCAAACCCGTGATCACCAACCCGGCACGTCCGGCGGCTGACGTTTCCGTGCAGGTTTCCTCCATCGACGCGGCGAGCCAGACCGTGACGCTTTCCAACCCTTCCGGCAAAGACGCCGACCTTTCCGGCTGCGTGCTGACCTGCGACCGTTCGGGAGCCGCGCTTCGGTTTCCGGAAGGGACGCTGCTGGCAGCAGGAGCGCTGTTGACCGTCTCCGGTTCGGAAGGCAAAGGCGCGCTGCAGTTTGCAAACGAGAACAAGCCGCTGAGTAAAAAAAAGCAGAATACCGTGACGCTGTTTTCGCCCTATGGCGAAATGATCAGCTCGCGCAGCGACTGAAATGCACATGATAAAAGCGCCGCTTACGATTTGCTTCGTACGCGGCGCTCTTTGTTTAGTATTGTTATTCTGTTTTCGCGGGCGTTTCCTGCTCCGGCGGCGAAACTGGTTTTTTCTTGCAGAATCCTGCGGTGAGAGCACCCGTGGGACAGTTCTTCACGCAGTCCCCGCAGCGTATGCACTCCATGTCGTCCGGCTTTTGAGAAGCGTCCACCCCCATCCGGCACACGCGCTTGCAGGCTCCGCAGTGGACGCATTTTTGCTCTTCCAGCCGCAGTCGGTAGATCGACGCGCGGTTGAACAGCGCGTAGGCCGCGCCCAGCGGGCAGAGATATTTGCAGAACGGCCGGTAGAGAAACACCGAGAGCGTCAGGATCACGACCAGCACGCCGACCTTCCAGTTGAAGATATACCCCGCCAGTGCGCGCAGGTTTTCATTGAGCGCAAGCAGCGGGATGCCCGCAAACAGCGTTCCGGAAGGACAGAGCCACTTGCAGAACCAGGGTGTGCCCGTTCCCGCATCGTTTCGAATCAGCGACGGGAGCAGAATCACCATCACGAGCAGCACGGCATATTTGAGATACCGCAGCGCCCGGTCGCCTTTGAACGATTTGATCTTGGGCGTTTTGATCTTGTAGAGCAAATCCTGCACCCACCCGAACGGGCAGAGGAACCCGCAGACGAATCGCCCGAACAGAGCGCCGGTTGCGAGCAGAAACCCCGTAACGTAAAACGGGAATTTTACGTTTCTGGACGCAAGTTCCGCCTGCAGCGAACCGATGGGACATGCGCCCCATGCTCCCGGGCAGGAGTAACAGTTGAGTCCCGGCACGCAGACCGCCTTTGACCCGCCCTGCCAGATGTGCCCCTTGACGAATCCGAGCAGGTAACCGTTGGTCAACAGTGTCCATGCGCCCTGTATCCAGCCTCTGAGCCGGTTTCGTTTCGTCTTGTCAGCCAATGCCGATACACTCCAAGCAGATATTTGCCGCTCGCGAGAGGACGATTTTTACCTCGTCCCCGAAGATTCCGAGCACAAGAAACAACACGCCCGCTCCGAGCAGGAGATACGGCAGGGCGCGTTTCACGAAACCTGCCCCAGCAGCAGATCGATCAGACCCGCCCAATCGTCGTAGCTCTTGGAACCAACAACAGTGTCGCCCACCTGCTGGCCGTTGGAGTCGAAGAACATCGTGGTAGGAATGGCCTGAATGTCGCTGGCCAGCGTTTGGAACACACCTTCCGGCAGAACGACGGGATAGGTCACCTCATTATCGCTTAAAAACGTCCGCGCGCCGTCGTAATCTTCGTCGCCAACCAATACGCCGATAATGGAGAACCCCTTGTCCGCATAGTTTTCGCTGATCGTCTGCAAATCGGGAATTTCACCCACGCAGGGCCCGCACCAGGTTGCCCAATAGTTGACCATGGTGAGTTTGTTGTTCGAGATGATCGAGTCGTCAATCGTCTCTCCGGTCAACGTGGTGAGCGAAAACGTAAAGTCGCCTTCGTCGTCTGTTTCGGTTGTCGCCGCGGGCGTGCAGGCGGTAAGTGCGAGCGCCATAATCAACGCGCTCATCAGCACGAGCGCGAACCATTTTTTCGTCGTTTTCTGCATGGTATGTTTCATCCTTTCCTGTTCCGTTGCCGAATGCGCCGCGCTGCAGCAAATAGAACGCGCGGCGAGCGTGGTGGCTGACTGCCGGTAAAGAATCTGCATTGCGGGACGGAGTATTGTTTCGATTCTACGAAACATGCCGTGTTTGCACCGTGATTATATCACACTCCGCTTCCGGCGGTCGAGAGCGCTTGGCCGGATTTGACCCGTTTGACAGGGTTTTTTGAGCGCAAGGATTTTACAATTTACCTGCATTGCGCGCGCCCTGCATGCGCGTTATAATAGACACGGTGTATGTTTTCTCGTTCGTAACGGCTAAAACCCCATATAATCGAGCCCGTTGTTCCTTTTTTCCTTTCCGACCCGCTCCGTGCTTTCGTGCCGTGTCTTTTCGGCATTGTGATATCAAACAAATCCGGATTTTGTTGAGAGGAAGTCACCGCATCATGCAAAACGACATCAGTAAAAAGAACTGGGTTCTCATCTGGGTGCTCGGCATGGCCGGGCAGATCTGCTGGAATGTGGAAAACTCGTGGTTCAGCACGTTTGTTTACAACAAAGTTGCGCCCGACCCCGTGATCATCAGCTGGATGGTCGGCGTCAGCGCTGTGGTCACGACGTTCTGCACGTTCCTTGTTGGCACGTGGAGCGACCGCATCGGGCGCAGAAAGCCCTTCGTCTCGATTGGGTATATCTTCTGGGGCGTTTTCACCATCGTCTTCGGGCTGGGCGAGTTCATGCCCAAGACGCCGCTGACGTTGGTTGCGACGTTCGTCGTGTTGGCGGACGCGATTATGAGCTTTTTCGGTTCGTTCGGCTATGATGCGGGCTTTTCCATTTGGACGACCGATATTTCCAACGAGCATAACCGCGGGCGTCTGGGCGGCGCGCTTGCCGTGATGCCGGTGATCGCGACCATCTTCGGAACCGTCGTTTCGGGCGTGATTGTCGAAAAGCTCGACTACCTGCCATTCTTTGTGATCATGGGTTCCATGGTCATCCTCTTTGGGCTCGTTTCGCTCTTTGCCATGAAGGACGCGCCGGATCTCAAACCCCGCCGTGACGAACCCACTTACCTCAAGCAGCTCCTCAAAGTCTTCAACTGGCGCACCGTCCGGGATAACCGCGAGCTGTTCTGGGTGTTCATCGTCATGGTGGTCTACTTTATCGGTTTCAACGTGTATTTTTCGTATATCACGATCTATTTCGTCAACTATCTTGGGTATAACTACACCGTCGCCGGCGCCCTGCAGGGCGGCGCGCTGGTGGTTGCCTCGTTTATGACCGTCCCCGCCGCAAAACTGATCGACCAGGGAAAACTCTCCCGGGTCGTGCTCTACGCGCTCATTGCCAATACGGTCGGCCTGCTGAGCGTAGCGTTTGCCAGCAATCTTGTTATCCTCTGCATCGGCATGTTCCTTGCGGGTTGCGGCTATATCCTCACTTTGCAGTCGCTGACGGCCTGGATTAAGAACCTTTACCCGGAGGATCAGCGCGGCCAGTTTGAGGGCATCAAACAGGTGTTCTTTGTCGCTCTGCCCATGGTGTTCGGGCCCATGATCGCCGCCCCCGTGATCAACAACTGGGGCAAGGAAATGGTCGTCAACGGCGTGACCGGCATGGTGCCGACGCCTTCTCTCTTTCTCGTATCCGCGGCGGTGACCGCGCTGACCATCCTGCCGCTGATTCAGGCGGATCGTCTGCACAAACTGCGTCTGTCCGCCGCAAAGCCGGAGCCGCTTGGTTAAGCACTCTGCGCTCAGCCGCTCTTTCTGTGAAACGCGCTTTGGGCGCAATGAAACTGTTTTATAAGTTCATTCCAACAGGAGGAAACAGCCATGTCGGATATGCCTTCTTTTACGCCGCATCTCTTCGCCCCCGGCGAGCATGTGCTTGATCCGCGCGGTCGCGCCATTCCCGGTTACTCGCTGGACGGTTCCGCCGTTTACAGCAGAAGCCGCATCCACGCCGCGCCCTGGCGGCTCAAAGAGTGGGACTTTTACCAGATTTCGGACGACCGTCTCTGCCTCCAGCTCGTGATCGGGCATGTATCCTACGCGGGTAACTGCAACATCGCGCTCTTTAACCACGAGACGGGCGAAAAATACTTTGAGCGCGGCGTCGTGACCCCACTGCCCTTTGCCAGCATGCATATGCCGGAAAGCGCGCGAAAAAATTCGCTTGTGACGTTTGACCGCGACGGAGCAACCCTTTCGTTTGAAACAAAAAACGGCATTCGGCACTTGCAGGCGCGCTTTGGCGAATTTTCCTGCGATGTGAAGCTTACGCCGGTATTCCACGAAAGCGCAACGGTCTGCACGCCGTTTGAAAAACGGAACGAATTCTATTACAACGAAAAAGTCAATTTGCTCAAAGCGGAAGTCTCCGCCCGCGTGGGAGAAACGCAGTATGCCTTCGACCCGGAACGCACGTTTTCGCTGATGGACTGGGGACGCGGCGTATGGCCGTTTCATCATTCCTGGTACTGGAGCAGCGCCAGCACGCTTTTAAACGGCAAACCGTTCGGTTTTAATCTCGGCTGCGGCTTTGGCGACAACGAGCGGATGCGCGGAACGGAAAACATCGTTTACTACGGGGATTCGTACGTCAAGCTTAATTGGATGAACATCACTTCCGAGAGCGATCCCATGATTCCCTGGCATCTGGAATCGAACGACGGGCGTTTCTCCGCCGTGCTGACCCCGCGTTACGACCGGGATTCCATTACAAAGCTCTTTGTCGTCAACAACCGCTGCCATCAGTTGTTCGGCACGTTCGCGGGTTCGTTCGTGACAAACGACGGAGAGACCGTTTCGTTCGATCACGTCGTCGGGTTTGCCGAACACGCGGTGAACCGCTGGTAAACCCTCTACCGCCTCCTCTTTATCGAGCCGCTTTTGCGGCTCTTGTTTTGCGCTGTTGGATTGCGCACGCTGCCTCCGAAGTAAAATCTGCATATTTATTCTAAATTGCGTTCAAAAATGTAAATTCGCTGTATTCCGGTTTTATTTTTGTTCCGCCGCCGAACCCGGAGACGTATTTTTGTGCAACGGAACGGATTTTATCGCTTTTCTGTTACACAAACCGCTGGAAAATGTCAATCAAATTCAAACGATTTGTGAAAAGCAGTACAAAGGCTGGCAAATCATGGTATGTTTGGGGCGTGTTATGGCACATAGAACGCTCATAAACGCGCTATGTGTGAAATATCCGTAACATATTTGCCTGTTCTGTTTACATATATATACTGCTCATGTATAATTTCCCCGACAGAATGTCTTTCATGCAAGAAAGGATGTGTACCGAATGAAACGCACCATCGCTTGGGTGATTACCCTGCTGCTCGTGTTGACTATGCTGCCGGCATACAACAGCGCGAAAGCAGAAGAGATCACCCCGTTGAGCATTGCGATCAACACAAAGGTTACAAAACGAGTATATGCCGTCGGCGAGGCGCTCAACCTGACCGGCTTGATTCTTGACTATTACAATGGTCTTGTTCAAGCACCTACCGCCGTTCCTTTAACCGCCTATGTCACCAGCGACCCTGCCGCCGGCAAGTTCATGACAAGCCTTGTCAACGGCTACGTGTTCAAGTCGACCGATGTAGGTGAAAAAACGATCACCATCACGTATAACTCCGGTGTGACCGAGGATTCCGTTGTGCAGAAGCCGACCACCACGTTCACCGTGACAGTCGTGGATGCCGACGTGAGCTATCCGACCGGATTCACCATTTTAACGCAACCCGCCAACACAACGTATTCCGAAGGCGAATCGCTCAATACGACGGGCTTAACCCTGCGCACGACGTATCTGAACGGCTCCACCCCCGATTTGGCGCTGACGGATGTCGTCATCACGCCCGCAAGCGATTACCTGCTGACCACAGCGGACAGCGGCGTTGGCAAGGCCGTTATCACCTGGTCGAAAATATATCCCTCGCAGACGCTCGTCTTTACGCAGGCTTTCGATCTCATCGTCAACGAAGCCGCCACAAGCCTTGCCATCGCCCCCGCCAGCCAAACGCATACATTTACTTATGCGCAGATCGGCACAACGTTCGATGTAGGCACGGCGCTTACCATTACCCCCGCCGGCGCGGACGTTAGCTGGGGCAGCAGCAATCCCGCCGTTGCGTCGGTCGATCAGGACGGCATCGTTACCGCGGTCAGCCCCGGCTCCGTGGTGATTACCGTGACCGGGCTTGGGTTCGATATGGACGCCTCCCCGATTACGTATACCAGCGCGCAAGCCATCTGCGCCATCATCGTTGAGGACAACGAGGTCGAAGCGACCCACATCGCCCTCGACAAAACGACGACGACTCTTGGCATCGGCTCCACTGACGAATTAACGCCGACCTTTACACCAACCAACACAACGCTCACGAAAGTGAAATATGTAAGCTCCACTCCCGCCGTTGCGACCGTTGGCGAAAACACCGGCATTATCACGGGTGTTTCAGCCGGTACGGCAACCATCACGGCTTACGCGCTTGACGCGACCGACACGGTCATCGCCGGTGTTACCGCTACCTGCGAAGTCACCGTTATCGACATTCCCGTCGACAGCATCGTCGTCTCGCAGAGCACGGCAACGCTGTATGCGGGTACTTCGCTGACGCTGAATGCAAACGTCATGCCCCTGAACGCGTCCAATCCGACCGTTACCTGGTCTTCGAGCAACAATGCTCTTGCCACGGTCGTCGACGGTCAGGTGACAACCTATGATCTGGTTGCTACTGTGTATCCCACGACGGTGAACATCACCGCGACCGCCGGATCGCAGTCCGCAACCTGCACGATCACGCTCAAGGATCCCACGATGCTGACGCAGCTCTACCTCAACAAGACCACCGCCGCGATCAACGTCAACGATACGCTCACGCTGACCGCTACGACAAATCCCACCACCGCGACGAACAAAACGCTCAAGTGGACCAGCAGCAACTCCTCCGTGGCAACGGTTGACTCGACCGGCAAAGTAACCGCTCTGACCGCTGGCTACACCGTGATCAAAGCGGCTTCTACGGACGGCAGCGGTCTTTCCGCTTCCTGCAACGTCAGCGTAAGCACGGTCAATGTTTTAATCGTGACCCTCAACAAATCGTCCTTGACGCTTGTCGAAGGAAATACGGAAACGCTGACCGCAAGCATCTATCCGACCAACGCAACCGTGCCCACCCTGAAGTGGACGAGTTCCAACACCAGCGTCGCAACGGTTGACTCGACCGGCAAAATCACCGCAAAAAGCCTCAGCGGCTACGCCATCATCACTGCTTCGTCCACCGACGGCAGCGGCAAATACGCTGAATGCTACGTCATAACGCAAGCGAGAGTCGCCGTCACCGGCATCACGATCAACTACGGTACATCGCTTGATATTCTCTATGGCGACTCGACTTACCTCAAGGCGACGGTTTTGCCCTCTACCGCAACCGACACGACGGTCACCTGGACTACCTCGAATTCCGCTGTCGCGTCTATCGACGCCTCAACCGGACTTCTCAAAGGCGTAGCCCTTGGGGAAGCGACCATTACCGCAACAGTCAGCGGAAAATCGGTCACCATCAAAGTTACCGTGACGAACACCGAGTATAACTACGGCGTCGCGGCAAACTTCAAACGCCGCGTCAACGTCCGCGCAAGCGCGAGCGGCCTTGGCAAACTGGTTGGATACGCCTATGTGGGTGATACCTTCCATATCCTTGGCAAGACCGGCAGCTGGTATTACATCCAGTACAACAACACGACCAAGGGTTATATCTGGTCGAGCTACCTCAAGGCTACGAAGACCTCCGCGGGGTACACCTCGGCAGCTACTTCGACCAGCACCACGGGCGGCACGACTACCCCGACATCGACGCCCACCAAGGTGACCATCGTAAACTGCCTGTACGCGGTCAACGTCCGCACCAGCGCAAGCACAACCAGCACGCGCCTCGGCAAGGCTTCTCTGGGAGTTACCTATACCTACCTTGCAACGGAAGGCGACTGGTACAAGATCCAGTACACCACGACGACCGTCGGGTACGTTTACAACACCTTCGGCAGCCTCAGCTAACAAAGTACACATCCTGTCATACGACGAGAGCCGCTCAAAAAAGCGGCTCTCGTTTTTTCATTCTGCTCTGTCCTTTTTGATATTTCTTCCGCTCCCTGTAAACGCTCGGCCATCCGGTAAGGCGAAGATCGTCCGGCAATGTGTCCTTTTGGTAGATTCTCGCCTATTCGTCTTTTTTCCGCCGCGCCGCTTTGCTATACTGAATTGCATGGAACAGATCGATCAATCGGCGCAGATTACGCAAGCGGACGATCCTGCGCCGCAGAAAAAACAAAAGAAGCGCTCCGGCAAGCGCGTGCTGCTTTGGGTGCTGATTGCGACAACGGGGTTGTATCTAGTGGTGAATTGGTTCGGAAAAAGCCGTTTTATCGTGCAGAATTATCAAATTGAAGATGCGCGCATCCAGAACGACGTCCGCATCGTCGTGATTTCCGACCTGCATTCCGCGCTCTATGGTGCGGGACAAAGCGACCTCGTCACGGCGATTGACGAAATCGACCCCGCCGTCGTTCTGCTCGACGGGGATATTTTTCATCACCACGGCAGTAACAAAAACGCCGTCACGCTGCTCAACGCGCTGAGTAAACGCTTTACCTGCTATTTCATCCTCGGTAACCACGAGTACCAAACCAAGCAGATTGCCTGGGTAAAGCGGCAGGTTGAAGACGCTGGAATCCGTATACTCGACGGCACATCGGTCGATATCACCGCCGGAGCCACCACCGTGCGGTTGTATGGAATCGACGACGGCCACGGCGGCAAGAGCCGCCAGCGCGCGCAGCTTGCGCAGGCGGGGCACGAACGCGACGACAGCGTGTATTCCATCCTCGCCATCCATGTGCCAAACGACGTGGAAGCCATCCTCCCGCTGGGGTTCGACCTCATGCTCTCCGGGCACACCCACGGCGGGCAGATCCGCATTCCCGGCATTCTCAACGGCTTGTACGCGCCCGGACAGGGTTTGTTTCCCGAGTATGGCGGCGGGCGGTACGACTTTGGCAAGCAAACGCTGATCATCAGCCGCGGCCTTGCAAAGGTTCCGTATTGGCTGCCGCGCGTGTTCAACCCGCCGGAGCTGGTGGTTGTGACGCTGACGGCGAAGAAGTAACCCCAGTTTCATTTAATATGAGCCTATCGCTCTGCTGTTGAACGCAAATCGGCGCGCCATGCGGCGCGCCGATTTGTTGAGTTCGTTTGTTATTCGTAATATTTGATGACGTCTTCGATGGGTTTGCGCTGCTTTTTGCGGAGTTCCTCGGTTGCGGCGTAGCCCACGCAGAGCACCAGACGCACGCGCGATACCTTGTCAATCTGGAACAGTTCCTTGATCTTCGGCTCGTTATGCCAGCCGATGATGCAGGTGGAAAGTCCCAGCTCCGTGGCTTCATAGCAAAACTGCGAAGTCGAAAGCCCAACGTCGATGGGCGCAAAATCCTGATCCTTGAACTTGGACGTGACGGAAACCTTCAGCCGTGTCGGTTCTTCGAGCACGACTACAAACGCCGGGCACTGGTTGACAAACTTATTCATGCCGAACTCCTGCATGAGCGGGCGGAGCTTCTCGACGAGTTCCGCGTTCGTTACGATTAAGTACCGCCAGGGCTGGCTGTTGCAGGCGGACGGCGCAAGCCAGGCCGCTTCGGCGCAGAGCGCTAGCTTTTCTTTTTCCACCGGCCTGTTCGGGTCGAAATTGCGGCAGCTTTCGCGGCGTTTGACAAGATCCAAATAATTACTCATGATGATTTCTCCTTTGATCAGCAATTCGGTTGATTTTGTTTGCTTGCTTTTTCGTTTTGTTTTATTGACCGGCGATTTTCTTTCGCGTATCTTCCTGCATCAGCGCGCGCAGTTCCTTTAAATAGGGAAACTCCGACGCGTTTTCGACCGCGTAGGTCAAGTTCAGCTCGTACTCCAGCGGAATCCACGTGGAAAGGTCGCTTTCGTTGTGCTGAATGACCGCTTCCATTTTATCGAGCGCCTTATAGAGACGCGCTTCCTTGGTCCCCATGGCGTCCATTTCCGCAAACAGCGCGGAGAACATCCCCCGCTGCGGCTCCGGCAGGCGGCATATCAGCGTGCCTACGGCGTCCGTTTCCGTTTCTTCGTTGGCGTCGGTCTTCAAAAACGACGGAATATCGCCCGTAATCGCCTCGCCAAAGTCGTGAATCAGGCACATGCGGATCAGCTTGTCGCCATCAATCTCCGGAAACTCCGGCAGAATCAGCATGGCAAACACCGCCAGCCGCCAGGAATGCGCGGCAACGGTTTCCGTGACTCCCCCGCAGGTGACGCTGTGCCTGCCGTTGGTTTTGAGGCATTCCAGCGCGTGTAAAAAGTCCAGTAATTCTCTCTGCTTCATAAAACCGATCATACCACAAATCGCGGGTTCAGCAAATGACCGGCAGCAAAAAAAACAAGCAACAAATTCTTTGCTGAGAAAAAAGTGCTTGACTCTGACGTTACGGTATGGTTTACCATCTGTATTGGAGGTGAGGAAACATGAAACTCTCCATCGGAGCGCTGAGCAGGCGCTCGGGCGTTTCCATCCGCGCGCTGCACTATTACGATGAGATCGGGCTTCTGCGCCCGAGCGAAATCGCGGCTTCCGGCTACCGGTATTACGACGATACGGCAATCGAGCGGCTCTGGCAGATCCTGTTCTACCGGGAACTGGATTTTCCGCTGAGCGATATTGCCGGTATCCTCGCTTCGCCGGAGTTCGACCGTGCGCGCGCGCTGACGGAACACCGAACGCTGCTCATGCAGAAGCGCGAGCGGCTGGATGGGCTCATTACACTCGTTTCCAATGCACTGAAAGGAGAAACAGCAATGGAATTCAAACCATTTGATACGTCCAGGATTGACGAACTGCGCGATCAGTACGCCGAGGAGGCGAAAGCCCGCTGGGGCAGCACGGAGGCTTACCGCGAGAGCGCGCGCCGCACCGCAAAGTATACGCCGGAGGAGTTCGCGCGCATTCAGGAGCGCTCCGCGGAAGTCACACGCGGGTTTGCAGCTCTCATCGGGTCCGATCCGTCGGATACGCGCGTACAGGAGTTCGTCAGAGAATGGCAGGCGCTGATTACCGAGAGTTATTATGTCTGCACAGACGAAATCCTCGCGGGTCTTGGCGAAATGTATGTTGTCGACGAGCGGTTTACCAAGAACATCGACCAGTTCGGCGAAGGCACCGCCAAACTCATGAGCAGCGCAATTGCGTACTACTGCTCTCACAAATAGAATTCTTTTTGCTCTTTTTTCTACTAAGAAAAAGATGAGAATCGTTCTTTTTGCTTCTTTTTCTTACAAGAAAAAGAAGAGAGTCGTTCTTTTTGCTTCTTTTTCTTTCAAGAAAAAGATGAAAGAAGAAAGAAGAAAGCCAAAAGGCGCGGTCTCCCGCGCCTTTTGCGTTCTTTCCTTAAATATTGTCCCGGTGCATCTTTTTGCGGAACACGAGCACCGCGATGGCAAACACCGCAGCCGCGTACGCAATGACCCACCAAAGGTGCGGCATGATCGCGCCATACTCCCCCGTCACCGCCGCGCGCCCGGCTTCCACCGCGTGCGCAAAGGGCAAAGCGTAAGCAATCTTTTTGAACACGCCGCCGACGAGGTCAAGGTCAAACCACGTGCCGCTGAGCCAGGCACTGACGTTGGTCAGGAGCGCGCCGCAGATGCCGCCCACCTGCTTGTCGTTGAACACGCTGCCGCAAAGCAGCCCGATGCCGATAAACAGCAGCGCCGCGGGAATGGTCGACACAACGGCGAGCAGCACATTGAGCGTCATCTGCATGCCGAGCGCGGCCGCGCAGACATAACAAACCACCGTTTGCGCCAGCGCCATGGGCAGCATCGGCATCGTATACGCCGTGATAAAGCCGGAGGCGCTGAGCGGCGAGGCAAACAGCCGCATCAAAAACGAGGTCGTGCGGTCCTTGCTGATCAGGGTAGCGGAAAACAGCGAAATAAACGAAAGCCCAAAGATCGCGACGCCCGGCGTCAGTGTATCCAGCGCGAAGATGCTCACGGGGATATTCGCCTGAATCGCGGTCATCAGCAGCAGTAATACCAGCGGGAATCCCAGACCGAACGCAAGGTTCAGCGGATCGCGCAGCAGTTCCTTGACCGTCCGGCTTGCAAAAGCTCTTGTGCCGTTCATGCGATCGCCTCCGTTTCCGTTGCCAGTTGGACAAACGCGTCCTCAAAGGTCTTTGCCTTTGTTTGCTCCATGAGTTCCTGCACGGTTCCAACGGCAACAAGCCTGCCCTTGTTCATGACGCCAACGCGGTCGGAGAGGGCTTCCACCTCTTCGAGATAGTGCGTGGTCAATAGGATCGTCGCCTTGCTCTTGAGCGAAAGCACGAGCTTCCAGAGCTCGCGGCGCGCCAGCACGTCCAGCCCCAGCGTCGGTTCGTCGAGAAAGAGCACCTTCGGCTCGGAAATCAGCGCCATGGCGATGCTTAAACGCCGCTGCATGCCGCCGGAGAGCGTCTTTGCCTTGCTCTTTGCAACATCGCTCAGCGAAAGGCGTTCGAGCAGCGCGAGCGCCTTTTGACGCGCGTCGGCACGGTTTGCGCCATAGATCTTTGCCATGAGTTCGAGGTTCTCCAGTACGGTGAGGTTCCGCGCAACCGCCGTTTCCTGCGGGGAAATGCCGTTTTGCTGTTTGGCGGCCTGCGGGTTTTTGACAATGCTTTCACCGAGCAGCAGCGCGTCCCCGCTGGTCGGCAGCGCCAGCCCCGCGAGCATTTTGATCGTGGTCGTCTTGCCTGCGCCGTTGACGCCGAGAAGCGCGAAGAGTTCGCCCTCTTTTACGTCGAGATGCAGATCGTCCACGGCTTTTTTTGCGCCGTAAACCTTGGTCAGTCCCCGCGCTTGAATTGCGTATTCCATATTCGTTTCCTGATTGCTCCTCCGCCATTCTGTTGGCGTATTTTGTTTGTTCTCTAGTTTTACTCATCCGCTTTTTTCGAAGCGAGCTCTCTAATATTCTCAAACGTCGAATCGTCGGCGGGCGGCCATTGTTCCGCCGCCGGATCGGGCGGCTGTTTCTGCCTAAAGATTGCGTCCGCCACCTGGGAGAGGAAGGCGTCGTTCTTCATGATCGCAAGTCCCGTGGCCTCGTCTCCAAGCACCACGAGGCTGTCCCCCGGCTGAATGTTGAAAATATCCCGCGCTTCTTTCGGGATGACGATCTGGCCTTTTTCGCCCACCTTGACGGTTCCAAACAGGTGTTTCCCCTTCGGTGCTGCCATTGTTTTTCCTTCCCGTGTTGTCGGTATGACTTTTCATACTTTTCTTACCAGCAATGTTATATCCCGTTTTCTCTGCTGTGTCAAGCGGATTTTGCACGAAAAAAACAACCCCGCCGAATTCCGGCGAGGCAAATTCTATCATGCGGCGGTTACGCAAAGATTCCGAGGTGTTCGAGCAGGATTTTCAGCCCGATGGCAACCAGCACCACGCCGCCGACCAGCGTGGCTTTATCCTTGTATTTTGCGCCGAACTTCTGGCCGATGGCAACGCCCAGAATGGAGAGCAGGCAGGTGGTCACCCCGATACACGCCACGGAGGGCAGCACCCTGACCTGCAGAAACGCAAACGAAATGCCGACCGCCAGCGCGTCAACGCTGGTTGCAAACGACAGCACGACGAGTTCCTTGTAGTTGAGCTTTTCTTCTGGTTTGCAGGCTTCCTCTTCGCCGCCCTTGAGCGCGTCGAAGACCATCTTGCCGCCAATCAGCGCAAGCAGCCCAAACACGACCCAGTGGTCATAGTTCGTGATCAAGTGCTCAAACTGCTTGCCCAGCAGCCAGCCGAGCAGGGGCATTGCCGCCTGAAACCCGCCGAAAAAGAGTCCTATGATCAGCGCGTGTCTCCAGTTGACGGTTCGCATGTTCAAGCCCTTGCAGGCGGAAACGGCAAACGCGTCCATCGAGAGCGCAACCGCGGTGAGAAGCAGTTCAACAAACGTCATACAACTAAAAATCCCTTGTTACAGTTTCTGCGCAACCGCGCGGGAGACGATTTCCGCCGCCTCGGTGAGGAACGCCTCGTCCTCCGCCGAGAAGCGCGCAAAGAGCGGGCTGTCGATATCGAGCACGCCAATCGGTTCGCCGTGTTCGC
The DNA here is from genome assembly GCA_039683415.1 of Clostridiaceae bacterium. Classification (GTDB taxonomy): domain Bacteria; phylum Bacillota; class Clostridia; order Christensenellales; family CAG-138; genus UBA7703. Next base: position 175,247 of record JBDKRL010000016.1, on the reverse strand, counting down.
CATGCAGCACGATAACGAGTTCGCTGTTGGAGGCGCTGTCGCAGGCGATATGGCCGCTGAATTCATGTACGTTGTCCACGCGCTGCGTGCGGTTTTGCTGTATCGCCGTGCCGCATACGCCGTTACCAGCGGCAATGCGCGTGCAGGCGGGCTTGCCCTGAAACGGGCCGAGATAGAGCGTTTCGCCGTTAAGCAGGTAAAAACCGACCCAGTTGACGTTTTCGAGCTGACCGCCAAGAAACGCGCTTGCGTTGGCAAGCGTGGTCACGGCTTCGTCGCCGGGATCGAGCAGTTCACTCAGTTGGTTGAGGGCGGTTTTTTGACTCATGGGCAGTATTATAATGGAAAGCGAGCCGCTTTACAAGTTTTCCGGCACATGATACAGTATTTGGCAGAAGCGAGGTTATCAATGGAACTGGAAAAACGTAAGAAATTCATCGTCAATTTTCTGTATTTTGCCGTCATTCTCGGCATCATCATGGTCATCACGCGGTACGCGCTTGTCATGCTGACGCCGTTCCTTGTGGCGCTCGTGGTATCGCTGCTGCTCAAGCCGCTGGTGACGCTGCTGCGGGATCGGTTTCATTTTCACAAAGGTCTTGCCGGTGGCATCGTCGTTTTCGTCTTTTATGTGCTGGTCGGGTTTCTGCTCATCGTGCTTGGCGTACAGGTATTTTCCACCGCAAAAGCATTTTTCATGAGACTGCCCGGTATGTACACCAATACCATCGCGCCGTGGCTGGCGCAGATTTTTGCCGACCTGCAGGCGTTTGTGGCAAAACTCGACCCGGAAACCGCAGCGGCTTACAATATCGTCGCTTCCAACGTGACGGATACGCTCGGGCAGACGATTGCGAACATCTCCAAGCAGGTCGTCGGCTGGGTCACCGGTATTACGCTGAGAACGCCCGCGTTTTTGCTGCATTTACTGATCGCGGTGATCGCAACGTTCTTTCTTTCCATCGATTTTCCAAAGATCAAGGCGTTTCTGCTGCTGCAGCTTTCCGAGAAAAACCGCGATCTTGTGCATAACATCCGTGTGCACCTCGGCCAGACGCTCTGGCGCTATACACGCTCCTACGCGTTGATTCTCATCATCACATTTGTGGAAATCTCGCTGGGGCTGCTCATCATCGGCATGGAAAACGCGTTCGCCGTGGCAGCCGCCATCGCCGTGTTCGATATCCTGCCCGTGGTCGACAGCGGGCTTGTGCTCCTGCCCTGGACGATCGTTTCTCTGGTTTCCGGCAATTATGCGCATGCCATCGGTCTTGGAGTCCTGTATATCGTGGTCATCATCGTGCGAAACATCATGGAGCCGAAGATCGTTGGCGACCGCGTCGGCCTGCACCCTATTGTGACGCTGCTTTCCATGGTGGTCGGCACGTTCCTCTTTGGCGGCATCGGCCTGCTCGGGCTGCCGATTACGCTCGCTCTGATCCAGAGCCTGAATAAGCAGGGCGTTATCCACCTTTACAAAACGGGCGAAACGGCTGCTGAAACGGCAAGCGCAACGCCCGCGCCGGAATCGCCGGACGGGAGAACGCCGACTGACCCGGCAAGCGAAACGCCCGCGCCGGAACCACCTGTTCAAACAGAAAAAGCAAAACGCGCGAAAAAGAAATCCAACTGAGCGGAGTCTTTTGCGCAAGGAGTATGCCAGCTTGAACGAAAACGTCCGCCGCATCGACGGCCACGTCCACTTTGCGCGGCCTATCCAATTTGAGAGTCTCGAATCGATCCTGCGGCAGACCGGCGCGGACGCGGTGTGTCTTCTTGCTTTACCGGGAACTGCGCGCCTCGATCCGACGCCGGACGTACTCTGCTATAAGCTTCTCCACCCCGAAACGACATACGCCTTCGGTTGCCTCGACTGCACGGTTTACGAGCGCGACCCGCTCCATTGCGGGCGGCGCTTTGTCCGGCGGGCCAAGCAGCTCCTCGCCATGGGCTGCGACGGCGTCAAGCTGCTCGAAGGCAAGCCGACCATGCGCCGCGTGTTTCCGATTCCGGATTTCGATTCGCCCGGTTGGGAACCCTTCTGGGCATACGCGGAGCAAACGCGCCTGTCCATCCTCTGGCATGTCAACGACCCGGAGCAGTACTGGAATCCGGAAGCCATCTCCGACTACGCCAAATCCTCCGGCTGGGGATATGGCGAACAAGACGTCAATAACGAGCAGCAGTACCGTCAGGTACGCGCGGTTCTGGAGCGGCATCCAAAACTTTCCGTTACGTTTGCGCACCTGTTCTTCCTCTCGGCAAACCTGCCGCGTCTGGCGGAATGGCTGGACCGTTTCCCCAGCATGCGCGTCGACTTGACACCCGGCATCGAGCTGTATGAAAACCTTTCGAAAAATCCGGAAGAGACGCGGGCGTTTTTTATTCGTTTTGCCGATCGCATTCAGCTTGGCACGGATATTGGCGGTCGCGCGGTGTTGGGCGGCAGCGTTACAGCGCTGGACGAAGCCGAAAGCCTCCGCCGCGTCGAAATCATCAACGCGTTCCTCGAAGGCAATGGCGAGCGCTTGATCGAAGCGGACGGGCGGTATCTGATCCGGACAAAGCCGTTCGTGCTGCGCGGGCTTGGGCTCGGCACGGAACTGCTCGAAAAAATCTGCCGGAACAACTTCCTCGCGTTCGCCGGCGAAAGCCCGCATATGGTAAGAGTTCCCGCGCTCAAACGCGCCTGCCGCCGGCTGAAGCGAACGCTGGTCAATCGGGCAAAATCCCGCGGCGAACAGCCCGACCTCAGCGCCGTCGAGCAGGATTTGCTGTTTTTGCAGGAATATCATAAACAGAAAACATTTACTCGATAAGCATCAGAAAGAAGGCGTATCTCCTTGGCTAAAGTCATTGCGCATCGCGGATTTTCGTCCCGCTACCCGGAAAACTCTTTGCTCGCGTTTGAAAAAGCGCTTTCGCTCGGCGCGGACGGCGCGGAGTTCGACATCCAGCTCACCGCCGACGGCGTGCCTGTCGTCTTTCACGACGAAAGCCTGCTGCGCATCACCGGCAACGATCTGCTGATCAAAGACTTAACGCTCGAAGAACTGCGCGCGTTCGATATTTCCTACAAGTTTCGCGGGCAGTGCCCCGTTCAGCATATCCCGACGCTGGAGGAGTATTTCGAGCTTGTAAAAGAGCGCGATTTTCTGAACATCATCGAACTTAAAACCGCGATCTACGAGTATGACGGCATTGAGCAAAAGGTGATCGGCCTCGTCCGCGCGCATGGGCTCGAAAGGCGCGTCGTGCTGTCCTCCTTCAACCATTATTCGCTTTTGCGGTGCAAAGCCATCGCGCCCGAACTGCCCTGCGGCATCCTCTACGAGTGCCGCATTGCCGAGCCGCAGGACTACTGCAATCGTCTCGGCATGCAGTATCTGCACCCGGACTATCGCTTTTTGAATGACGTGGAGCTGGCAAAATACGAATCCGCGGGCGTCAAAACCAGCCCGTGGACGGTCGATCACGAAGGCGATATGCGCTACCTGCTGGCGCAAAAAAACATCTTTGCGCTGATGAGCAACAGACCCGACCTCGCGCTTTCGATTCGGGATCACAAATAAAATTATTAGCAAAACACCGGGCGTACGCCCGGTGTTTTGCTATATCTGTCTTTTGGGTGGCGCATAGAGCGAGATGATCCGCTCCGCCGCCTTCATGCCGTCGATCGCGGCGGAAACGATGCCGCCCGCGTACCCGGCGCCTTCGCCGACGGGGTACATCCCCGCGCAGGAGACGCTCTCCATGGTTTCTCCGCGCAGGATCCGCAGCGGCGCGCTGGTACGCGTTTCCACGCCCGTGAGCGCGGCTTCGGGATCGTCAAAGCCTCTGAGCTGACCCGAAAACGCGTGAATCCCGTCCGCAATCCCTTTTGACACGAAGTTTGGCAGGATATCCCAGAGATTCACCGCCTTGACGCCCGGCCGGTACGACGGCGTAACGCCGTCCAGCCCCGCAAGCGCGGTCTTGCGCAGGAACGCCCCAACCGTGCTGGCGGGCGCAGTGCCGTCCGCGCCGCCCGCAAGAAACGCGGCGTGTTCCATCTCTTTTTGAAAGCGAAGCCCGGCGAGTGGATCGTCCGGAACGTCGCTCTCGCGCACCTGCACGACAATCGCGGCGTTGGCATTTTTTGCGTTTCGCGCAAAATTGCTCATGCCGTTGACGACAACCTCGTCTTTTTGAGACGCGCTGGCAATCACACTGCCGCCCGGGCACATGCAAAAGGTATAAACGCCTCGATCCCCGCTCTGCGCCGTCAGGCGGTATTCCGCCGCGCCCAGACGCGGATACCCCGCAAACTCGCCAAACTGCGCGCGGTCGATCATGCTCTGCGCGTGCTCGATCCTCAGCCCCACCGCGAACGGCTTTTTCGCCATCATCACACCGGAATCGAAGAGCATCTGATAGGTGTCCCGCGCGCCCTGGCCGATGGCCAGCACGAGCGCCGCGCAGTCAATCGTCTCTTCCGCGCCGCTTTGGGTAACCATAACGCGGCTCAGCTCGCCGTCCTGCCGTTTAATTCCGCAGAGCCGCGCGCCAAAGCGCACTTCCCCGCCGAGCCGCTCGATTTCTTTGCGCATGCCGGAAACGACGCTCCTGAGACGGTCGGTGCCAATATGCGGCTTTGCCGAAACCTCGATCTCCTCCGGCGCGCCGAACTGCACCAGGGTTTTAAGCACGGTATCGCCGCGCGAATCTTTGCTGCGCGAAGTGAGTTTCCCGTCGGAAAACGTGCCCGCGCCGCCTTCGCCGAACATCACGTTGGACTCCTCGTTGAGCTCGCCCGTCCGCCAGTAGCGTTCCACTTCAACGGCGCGGCGCTCGATCGGCTCGCCGCGTTCCAGCACGAGCGGCGCGTACCCCTGCCGCGCCAGAAGCAGCGCCGCAAACAGCCCCGCGGGACCCAACCCTGCGACGACCACGCGCCCGCGCAGCGGCGCTTTACCCGGCGTGAGCGGTTCCGGTGTAATCTCGGCATACGGTTCAAAGCGCGCCTCGTTACGGGTAAGCAGGGCTTTGCCCGTCGGTTCGTCTACCTCGATCAGCGCGTTGATTAAAAAGTGGATGTCCTGTTTTTTCCGCGCGTCCAGCGAACGCCGCATGACGCGCGCGTTCTTAATCCTGACCTGTTCAAGGCCGGTTTGCGCGGCAATCAGACGCGCAATCTGCTCGTCGCCCGCGGACAACGGCTGCTTGATGTTCTGTACTCGAATCTTCATTGCTGCTCCAGACGGCTTCGGTTTTATTTTACTTTGCTTTACGATAAAGGCGGAGCCGTACGCTCCGCCGAAGGATTCGTGTTTCTCGTTTGTCTATTGCTGGGTAATCGTGACCGTCACTTCCGCAACCGAAAGCGTTGTGGTCAGTTCCACGGTTGCTTCGGGGTCGCGCACAATCGCCGTGAGCGGCAGCTTGTAAACGCCCGGCGCAAGCCCCGTTACGTCCACCTGCACGGTCACATCCCGGCGCATGAGCATGCTCACGAGGCTGTACCGGCCTTCGACCGTGAGATCGACTGCGGTAACGTCGAGCGACACATCCGTGTGTTTGGGCGTTCCCACCACCTGCACTTCCAGCTGTTCAAACAGCTGGCTGATCTGCATTTCGCGTATTTCAATCAACACCGAAACCGTTTCGCTGTCCAGCAGCCGGATGCCGTCGGGAACGATCAGTTCGGATTCCACGGTTGCCGTCGAGTTCAGTCCGTTGACCGCGATCGGGGTGAGCAGGATGCTGTCGATTTCGTCGAGCACCGCCTGTTCGCCGACGATTCGCACGAAAGCGGGCGTTGCCACCGCGTTGACGATTTCATGGTTCAGCGCCAGATCGTCCGCACCCAGCAGCGAGTCTGTCACGTCGATCGGTACGTTTTTCATTGGGTAAATCGGCAGGCGTACTGTGGACGAAGGCAGCGTTCCAACGAGGATATCGGAGGAAACGACATTGTTGTCCTTATCGTACATGGTCACGTCAAACGTACTGTAAATCGTGCTGGTGCGGTCGCTCAGATCGACCACGCACTCCGCGCGCGTGATGGTTGAAATATCGGTCTTGGCTCCCGTCACGTCGAGACGGGTGGTCGAGGTCAGCGCGTCGTTATCCGCCCAGTATCCGTCCGGCAGCTCGCCTGTAAACGAGGTTGTCACGGGAATGGTCTTGGTTACCAGTGTATCGATCTGCACCTTGACGCTTGCGGGCGCGACGGTCTGCACGACTCCAAGCGAGGAGCTCACCGTGGCCTGAATGGGTATTTCGTATTCTCTCGCCTCGCTGATGTTGCGCAGGCTGATGGTGGCATTGATCGAGCTTGCGCTGACGTACGCATAGTTGGTAATCTGCGTACGCACCGTAACGGACACGTCCTGCAGGATTTCCTCGCGGTCGCCGCGAATGCAGAACCCCTGCGCAATCAATTCCGCCTCGCCGTCGAAACTCGTTGCCACTTGCGGGATGATCTTGGTGCGCAACGGTTTCTGATCGGTCAGCACATAGCCCCAGAGCAATACCGCGAACACGAGCGCAATGGCTTTGAGCGCTACGTTCTTGGTGCAGAAGCTTTTCAATCCGGCAAGAATCGCTTTTTTATCGAGTTTTCGAATCTTCATGCGATCCCTCCGTTCGAATTCGTTTTGTCCAACCGAACGCGGCGGTAGAGCCGGTCTGTAAAAACAGGCTCTCGAGCACGTTATGGAGCGCTTTTGCGTCGATATAGCGCACGAGCTTGCCGTCGCGAGCAATGGAGATGGCGCCCGTTTCTTCGGAAACGATGATCGTTACACTGTCCGAAACGCTGGATACGCCCAGTGCCGCGCGGTGACGCGTGCCCAGCTCGCGGGAAACGGAAAGGTCGTCCGAAAGCGGCAAAAAGCATCCCGCGGCGATGATGGTCGAGCCACGGACAATCACCGCGCCGTCATGCAGCGGGGTGTTCGGCTCAAAGATGTTTTCAATGAGCGCGCCGGAAAGGATGCCGTCGATGCGCGTTCCGGTGCCGACGATATCGCCAAGCCCCGTCTTTTGCTCAAACACAATCAGCGCGCCCACGCGCCGGTGAGAGAGCGAAAGGATAGTCACGTGCATATCGTGCACCAGCTCCCCGCTTTTCATGGCGGAAGCGTCGAACCAGGCTTTACCGAGGCGCTTGCCGCTGCGGCCGAGCTTTTCGAGCACGCGGCGGATCTCCGGCTGAAAGAGGATCACCAGCACGATGATAATCGAGCCTGAGGTTAACACCGAATCCAGCAGCCAGCTCAGCGTGGAAAGCGAAAGCAGCTGGCTGACGATGGAGCATAAAAACAACAGCCCGATGCCCTTTAACACTTCGTAGGCGCGGGTTTCTTTTGTCCAGATGATCAGTTTATAAATCAGAATGGCGATGATGAAGATGTCGAGAAGATCCAGTAGTGTAAATTGCGTGAAACCGCTTGCCAGCGTTTTTGTGATGCTCGTAAAAGACAACGTTCCGGATCTCCTTTCGCGTTTATTTTGCGCGCCGAGCGCAAGTTTGTTAACCAATCAATCAGCGCTTGAGCGCTTCTTTAAATCGGCGCATAAGCGATTTATAAATCAGCGTATAAGCGATTTTTTCTCAGGATGAAGCGCCGGAATGCGCGACGGCTTACTCGTCGAGCACATGGCCCGCAATGTCTGATTCGTATGCGATTACTTTTTCGTTGAGAGCGCCGCCCGTTAACGTGCCGGATTCTTCATATTCCTTTACGGCAAGTTCGGACAGTTCGCGTTGTCTGCGCTGTCCCTCGTCGTCAAGAACCGGCTCTTCGATTGGCAGGCCGTCAAGCTTACGCACTTTTGTTTTCATGTTCCATTCCCCCGCCCAATGCTGATATTATAACATACGCTCCAATGAATCCGGCAGTGCAAATATGAATTTTTCGTGGCATATTTTGCATTTTATACGCTTTTTACCCGTATTGTCAGCGCATTTTGGTTCCTTTTTGTTGTATGCGCGCTGCATTCTTGCGTGGTTTGCGGAAAAAATCACGCAATGCTCTTCATCATTTAGACAGAGCGTGGTACAATTCATATGCAGGGCGGCGTTTAGCCGCGCAAGTCTCCCGCTCATTTCGTCTGTTGGTTCTTATAATCCGCCGACCGGCTTTGCCGGAATCATTCATTTTCCGGTATCATAAGGACTGATCCGTTTATCATCGGGTTTATCATAAACTGACACGATTCATCATGGACTGATACGTTCATCATCGGGGAGGACTAGTCGCATGCTTCTTTACCACGGGTCTTCCAAAAGCGGGCTGCAAACCCTTCAGCCCTTTACAGCGGATCACGGAAAGCCTTACGTCTATTTTTCCACCAACGAAACCGCCGCCGCATTCTATGCCGCAGGCCCCGTCGAACGCCCCTATTACTGGTTCCCCTACAGTTTCGACGCCGCCTGCAAAGCGGTCTATACGGAAACGTATCCTGAAGCGTTTCATCAAACCTACCACCAGAAAAGCGGTACGCTCTATATCTGCGAGGTTGCGGACGACGCGCTTTTGCGCTTCCCTTCCAACCCCTTTACGCGGCTTTCGGCAAAACCGGTGCAGGTCACGCGCAGCTGTCCCATTGAGAACCTCCACGACTGGTTTCTCCAGCGGGAGTGCGATGGCGCGCTATTGATCCAGCGGTACGAAACGGTCGCACGGCTTGAGCTCGCCTCCTGGCACGGCAAAGTGTTGGAAGACCTCCGGGCGGCCTGCGCACAGACCCGCGAGAATGCGTTTGCCGCCTTTGTGCAGCGAACGATGCCGCAGGTTTGGGAACGGTTTATCAGCGAGCCGGAGTACGAATGCTCCTACGCCGGGCCGATTATCTAGCAGCCCGGAGAGGGCGAACCTGTCTCTTTTTCTCTCCCTCAGTCACCTGCGGGTGACAGCTCCCTCGTCAGAGGGAGCCGAAGAAAAACCTTACAACGCAAACGCCGCCGAAAGGCGGCGTTTGCGTTGTGATTTATGAAACCTTAGTAGTTCTTAACCGCAGGCGTCCAGTACTGCCCGCCGTACAGGTCGGTGATGCGATAGCTCATCTGCCAGTTCGCATCGCCGAGCGTGGCGTTGCCAACTTCCCACTCGCCGGTTGCGGTCATCTGCTCGCCCAGGTAATAGGTATCCGAATAGGTTCCGTCGTAATTATAATAGTCGCAGAGGAAGTCGATAGTATCCCCCGCCTGAATCTCGACGAGCCCCTTCATGATCGTTTCCGTCGTGGCGTTGTAGTCCGTCTGCGCGCCGAGCACGACGCCGTAAGGCTCCACGCTCGTAAACTGGAGGATGATGTTCACCCGTTCTCCGTTGAGCAGCGCGGGAACGCGGCCGAGAATGGTGTAGTCTTCGCCCACCTGATCCTCGCTCACCATGTAGTAAGCGACATTCTGCCCGTTGAGCGAAAGCCATGTGCCGTCGTACGCCATGATGAGGTCGTTATCCTCGTTGTAGGAAACAACGTTGTCGAGGCCGAGGTCGATATACCCCTCTCCGTCGTCGATATAAACATTCATTTCGAGTGTGACCACCGCGCTCCACTGGTCTTCGGTGAGCACCAGCGTCGGTATGTCGCCTTTGTAAGTCAGCATCAAATCGGCAAAGCCCGCGTTGGAAGCTTCATACGCCGCGGCGGAATCGCGCACCAGCGCTTCGTCCACCCAGCTGGAATCCTTGTCCCCCGTGACGACGCTGCGGTTGGATAGGAACAGCTCAAGCAGCTGCGTTACCGTGTCGCTGGAAGCGCTCGCGGTTTCGGAACTGGTGGTATCGCTGCCCAGCAGCGTGCCCAATAAGCTGCCGGTGTTGTCGCCAAGCAGCGTGCCCAGCGCGCTCTCGCTCGATCCGCTCGTGACCTGGCCGCCCGCAGCAACGGAAGCAAAGCTCTTGATGCACTCGGAATAACTCTGATCCAGACCGATGGCGCTGTAGGTCTTCAGCGCCGCGCTGACTTTACCCAGCGATTGATACGGAAAATAGATCGAAAGTCCGTTTGCGTGCGAAATATTCGTGGAGTTGCGGTTGTACTTGACGCTGCCGAGCAGCACTTGCGCCAGCGCGTTGGATTCGGTCGTGTTAAGGTTTTCCGCAAAATGGATCAGGTCGATCTGGTTGATCTTCGAACCCGCGGAGAAATCCCGCGCGCCGCTTCTGGCGCTTGCCACTTCGGAATAGCCGTCGTTGGCGATCAGCTCCTTGGTCGAAGTGGAAAATGCGGAAAACGCTTCCGGCGCGGTTTGTGAAAACTCCGCAAGATCGACCAGCGAAAGCGTGGTCTGGCTCGAAGACGAGCTCATCTGGATATAGTCGTCCAGAATCGTCTTGCCAACGTCCAGCGTCGCCAGGGAAGGATTGGCGGAGAGTTCGCTGAGCCAGTTGGTATAATACCAGCCCGTACCCGGCTCCGTGGCTTCGGAAGCGATCAGATAATCGCCGTATTGCGCGGTAACCAGCGCGGTCTCCATCGTTGCCATCAGGCACGCGTCAAAGCCGATCAGATCGAACTTGCAGCCGCCGTCTTTCAGCGCTGTGTTGATTTCGTCCAGGCTCATCGAGCCGTTCGGGAAGAGCTCGTCGTAGCCATAGCCCGTGAGCGAGCCGCCGCCGTGATCCCAGAGGACGAGCATGTAGCGATCCGCCGGGAACTCACTTTTGCAGTATTGAATAAAGTCCGAAAGTGTGTCCGGCTCGACCATGGACTTTTTACCGACGCTGTTGTCCAGCATCAGCAGGCCGCCCTGCTTGACGCGGAGTCGCTGGTTCGTTCCGCTCTGCACCACATTGTTCTGCCAGTTGGAGGTGCCGCCCGTTTCAACGATGATGCGGACGTTGTCGCTCAGGGTCGCGCTGGCCATCTCCTCCAAGTCGGCGGTCGCCATGCCGCTCTTGCTTTCGAGGTCGGTTCCACACATATAGACCATGAGAGTTACGGTTTCGGCGCTGCCGACGTCTGTAAATTTATCCCGTGCGCCCGCCGCAACCGCAGTATCCGGCTCGTGCGGAGAATAGACCTTGTCCGTGCTGTCCACTCCGCTGATCTGGCCGCTGGTTCCGCTGTAGGAACCCAGCAATGTTTCCAGCAGCGAGCCGGAAGAGCTGGAATCACTCGTGTCGCTCCCGGTCAAATCGCTCAGCGAGCCGCTCGAACCGGTGCTGTCCGTATCCGAGGAGAGATATCCGCTTGTCAGGTCGCTCAATAAGCTGCCAGCGGAACCGCCGGAGCAGTAGTTGAGCAAAAAGAACACGCCGACCACGATCAACGCCAGAATCAGGATGCGCCCCAGGCACCCGCGCTTGCTGGTGCCGTTCGTGCCGTTGTTGTTGGTTGCTCCGCCGATGAGCAGCGCGAGCAGGACGGTCAGCAGGCCGCCTCCGCCGGACGAGCCGCGCACGCCGCCGCCGGAAGACCCGCCGGACGAGCTCCCTCTCGGTCCGCCGCCGACGCTGCCGGTTCCAAGGCCGCTGCCTCTGCGATAGGCGTTGCCGCCTCCGCTGACGGTTCGTTTTGATCTGCCACCTGGGCGGTTATCTGGGCTCATGTGCAATCCCTCCGTAGATCATATTCGTTTTGATCGGTTCTTGTTCATTACGCGCTGCGTTTTTGATATTTAGTTGCCTTCCGTTTGCGCGGGATGGATGCGGAACGCCGCAATCCCCGCGTCGGTAATCAGGTGTTCCGCGCCAAAATGATCCCCGCCCGGCCAGTCGTAGCCATAGACGTCCAGATACGGCGAATAGGTGATCACGTTGATCGTATCCTTAGAAGAATCAAACTCCAATAAACGCATAAAGCCGACGCCGTCCTTGTTTTCTTCCTGCATATTGAACAGCATTTGCTGCACGGTGCGGTCGGGTGTTCCGTCCCCGTTGTCGTCCACCGCGTCGGGCTGATAGCGCACCCCCGGCTCATGTCCGCAGAGAATCAGCCGCACATTGGGGGATTTTTCCACCACGTCTTGAAACAGATAGTCGCCAACGGAGGAAAAACCGCCGGGATCGAGGTAGCTATGCAGGCAGAGAATTGCGTAATGGTCGCTGTACTCGGCGCAGACGCTGTTGATCCAGTCTTCCGCTTCCACCTCGTAGCCATAGGTGATGGAAATGACGAGAACCGGCACATCCCCCGCCTCAAACGTCGTGTAGTACACGTACCCGTCCAGAATCGAATGTTCCGCGGCGGCGTCGGTATCCGGCCGGAACGCGAGATACGGCGTGTAGTCCGGCATGTAGCTTGCGATGTCGTGATTGCCGCCAACGGTAACGATTTTCATGTCGCTCGGCAGGAGTGAAAACGCCTGCTGCATATTTTGCCACTGGTAATCGCGATAGGAACCGCGGATGATATCGCCGGTATGTATGGTTAAGACCGTATTGTACTGCGACTGCGTATCCGCAACCCACTGCGTCATGGCGCAGAACACTTCGTTGTGATTGGCGGCGTATTCCTGCGTATCCGTCATCCAGGCAATGGAAAACGGAGTCGGTTCGGGCAGCGGCGTTGGCGAAAGCGCTGGCGTGGAAGCAGGCGGTTGCGTTACGGATTCTTTCGTTGTTTCCGGGCTTTGCGTTGCGGCAGGCGCCGCCGCGGGAGAGCAGGCGCACAGGAGCACAAGAGCGGAGAGAATGCTGAGCGCTGCGGCGGCAATTCGTCTGGAAGACATAATAAGTCGTTCGTCCTTTGCTTTGTTACTCGCGGGCCCGCGCGTCCGAACGGCCGGGCCGTTACGGCGTTACGCCCTGTTTGTTTTTATCTTACCATCCGCGCGCCCCTGCGTCCAGTTGTATGCACCCCAAAATCGTGCTAGAATGACGTATGCGCATGAAATTTACCACTAATCAAATCATTCGAATCAACCGAGTCGTTGCGTACCTGCTTGTACTGGCGCTGACGTTCACGCTCGCGGCGTCGCTCGGCTGCGCAAAAAACGGCGGCGCTTCCGTTGAAGCGGAACTCACCCCGCAGCTGATCACCACAAAAGCGCCCACTGCTTCCCCGGAACTCACGCCAACCGTCTCGCCCGTTCCGGTTCCGCAGCTGAAATATATCTTTCTGTTCATTGGCGACGGCATGAGCACGCCGCAGATTCAGGCCGCTTCGGAAGCGCTGGCGGCGGAAAACCGCGCGCCGCTTTCGTTTGTCGATTTTCCCGTCTGCGGGTTTGCGCATACGAAAAATGTCGAGGGAGAAGTAACGGACTCCGCCGCCGCCGCAACCGCCATTTCCTGCGGAAAAAAGACGACCAACGGTTCACTCGGCCTAGACCCGGACGGCAACCGCCTCATCAGTATTGCCGAACTGCTGCGCGACAGCGGGCGGAAAGTCGGCATCCTCACCACCGTTTCGCTCGACCACGCGACGCCCGCCGGGTTCTACGCGCACGTGGATTCCCGCAGAACCTATACGGACATTGCCGACGATCTGTTTGCCAGCGGATTTGACTTTTTTGCGGGCGGCGGTTTTCACGATACGCCGGACGCCGCGGAGCTTGCCGCTGAAAACGGCTATTCGCTCATCCAGTCTCCCGCCGACGCGCCCACCGACACAGCCGGAAAACTCATTGTGTCGTCCAGCCTGATCTTTGGCGACTACGGCGTGCTGCCAGCCATTGACGGCGGAGAACGGGCGCATTTTCTGCGTGACGTCACAACGCTGGCCATCGACCGGTTGACGTCGCCGCAGGGGTTTTACATGATGGTCGAAGGCGGCCGGATCGATTATTTCTGCCATTATAACGACGCGGGCTCGTTTGTTGCCGAGCTGCTCGACTTTGACGAGGCGGTTGCCGCCGCCATTGCGTTTTACCAGGCGCATCCGACCGAAACGCTGATACTGGTCACAGGCGACCATGAAACCGGCAGCGTTTCGTTTACCGAAGGCGACCGGGCGGCGCTAATGAAGCAAACCATCTCCTGCGACGAATGCGACGATACGCTCGCGGCGCAGTGCATTGCCGCGCAGACGCCCTTTGATACCGCGCTGCCGCTCTTTACGGAGGCGTTCGGGCTTGATGCGCTGACGGCGGAAGAGACGGCTTACCTCAAAACCGCCTATACCCATACGCTCAAAGGCGATCTGCCAAGCGACAAATCCAACGAAGAATACGGCGTTTACGAGCCCATCACCTCGGCTTGCGCCAAGCTGGTCGCTCAGCGCGCGGGGTTGATCTTTGGTTCAGGGTCGCACAGCGATCTGGACGTTCCGGTATTCGCTCTCGGCGTAGGCCAGGAGCTCTTTGGCGGGGAATACGAAAACACCTACCTGCACGACGGCATTCTGCAGGCCATTGCGCAGTATCCGGTGCTGTAATACCACAATAATTCATTCGCGATCTATTTTTTCCACGCCGTGAAAAAAGCTTGCGGCGCGCAGAACGGAGATAAAAAATTAGTATGAAACTGACCTTTATCGGAGCCGATCACGAGGTGACCGGAAGCTGCACCTATATCGAAGCCTGCGGCAAACGCCTGCTCGTCGATTACGGCATGGAGCAGGGCAAGGATTTTTACGAAAACGCGCCCCTGCCCGTGCTGCCCGCGGAGATTGACGCGGTTCTTCTGACCCACGCGCATATTGACCACTCCGGACTTTTGCCGCTGCTCTATAAAAAGGGGTTCCGCGGCGCCGTCCACGCAACCGACGCCACCTGCAACCTCTGCGACATTATGCTCCGCGACAGCGCGCATATTCAGGAGTTTGAAGCCGAATGGCGCAACCGCAAGGGTAAGCGCAGCGGAGAAGCGCCGTATGTGCCGCTCTATACGATGGAAGACGCGCAGGGCATCCTTAAGCAGTTCACCCCGCACCATTACGATACGCGTTTTACGCTCTTTGACGGCATTGACGTGCGCTATACGGACGCCGGGCACCTGCTCGGCTCGTCGTATATTGAACTCTGGATGACGGAAAACGGAGAAACCCGCAAAATGGTGTTCTCCGGCGATATCGGCAACATCAGCCAGCCGCTGCTGCGCGATCCTTCGCTGGTGGACGAAGCGGACTACTGCATGGTGGAATCCACCTATGGCGACCGCCTGCACGATGCGCCGCCGGATTACGCAAAAGCGCTGGCAGACGTCCTGCAGCGGACGTTCGACCGCGGCGGCAGCGTGATCGTCCCCTCGTTTGCGGTCGGGCGCACGCAGGAACTGCTGTATTTCATCCGCCGCATTAAATCCGAGGGGCTTGTGCACGGCCACAACGGCTTCCCCGTGTTTGTGGACAGCCCGCTTGCGAGCGCGGCAACACGCGTCTTCCTCGAAAACGCGGAGTTCTGTTACGATCAGGAAGCAAAAGCCTTCGTGGACGCGGGAGTCAACCCGCTGGACTTCGAAGGGCTCACCATAACGCAGTCCAGCCAGGAGTCCATGAGCATCAACACCGACCCGAGGCCGAAAGTCATCCTTTCCGCAAGCGGTATGTGCGAAGCGGGCAGAATTAAGCATCACCTCAAGCACGGGCTCTGGAACGCAAACAACACCGTGCTCTTTGTCGGGTTCCAGGCAAACGGAACGCTTGGCCGCGCGCTCATCGAAGGCGCGGACAAGGTCAAGCTCTTTGGCGAAACGATTCATGTGGCCGCGGAGATCACCCAGCTACCCGGCATCAGCGGGCATGGCGACGCGGATATGCTGATCAAGTGGGTCACGCATTTTTCGCCGAAACCGCGCAGGGTGTTTGTCAACCACGGCGAATCTTCCGTCTGCGACCTGTTTGCCAAGCGCCTGCATGACGAGTTCGGGCTTTCCGCCACCCCGCCTTACAGCGGCTCCGTGTACGATTTAATCGCAAACGCCTACGTAACCGAAACGCGTCCCGTGCCGGTGGAAGCCGCCGAAAAGCGGTTTATCCCGGCGGAAGGCGCAGAACGCCGCGAAGCAAGGCCGATCCCGCCGAAGGTCACGGAAACCAGTACGCCTTACGGCAAACTGCTCGAAGCGCTGGAGCGGCTCACCAACGTCATCAAGCGCAGCAAAGGCCGCAGCAACCTGCAATTGCGCAGCGTAACCAGCGAGCTCAACGCCATCAGCGACGCCTGGGAACGCGAATAGCCCTGTTTAAAAACAAACATCCCGCGGGCATACCGCGGGATGTTTGTTTTATTCGAATTGATCTCAGTGCAGCAGCAAAAGCCTGCGCTCACCGCTCTTGACGAGCGAACGCCACATCCAGATAGTCAGGATGAGCAGCACAACGGTCACAATCGGCTGTACGAGTGCGCTGCCCGTGACGCCCGCCAGAATCGCAGCGCCGAAGCCGACGCCCATTCCGGAGAAGATGCAGACCATGATGGAACCGCCCTGCTTGACCACCTCGGCTTCATTCTGCCAGTCCAGGCGCGGCATGCGGATGTTCAGCCACAAGCCGAACACACCGAACGCCACCGCGAACACGAGCGGGATGACAAACATCCAGACTGCGTCGAGCAAGGACGGCGCGAGGCCGATAACGATCAGCGTGCTGGTAATGAGAATACTCGGCACGGCCAGCATCAGCGTCACCATCAGCTTGGCGGCCAGCCACTCGCGCGCGGAAACCGGCAGGCTCTTGATGATCCAGAGCGACTTGCCCTCCATCGAGATGGAGCTTGCCGTGGTCGTGCCCATGGAGACGATCCAGCCGAGCGCAAACGGAACGACCGACTTGACGGAATCCAGACCCGGCATTTCGAAAAACGCCGCGACCGCATCCGCTTTCAGCAGCAGCAGAACGCCGGCAGCCAGCAGCATGACGTAGCTGAACGCCGTGTTGACCACATACAGGCTGGAGCTGAAATACCGCGCCACTTCGCGCTTAAAGAGCGCGGTAATCTTGGCGGAGCGCACCTGGCTGCGCATAACAAAGGTTTCGCCGCGGGGTTTGCTCTTGATGCGGGAGTTGATGGCGACGAAGTTTTTGCCAAGCCACAGCATCAAAATGCCAACGGACACGAGGGTAAGAAGCACCAACCAGAGGATATCGACGAGCGAACCTGCCGTCAGTGCGTTTTGGAACCACTGCGCGGGCGGATAGATGGCGGAAACCACCCCCTTGAGCGCATCGGCGCTGCCCGCGATCTTGGTTGGATCGGTGATGGACATGCTGCCTTTCATCGAAAGGAACATAATGCCAATGACAAACGCCATCTGCGCAACAATGCTCATGATGTTGCTCTTTTTCATGCGCGCGGTGGCGACGGTCAGCAACGTCCCCAGCAGGGCGCCGATGATGCTCGGCAGCGCGGGAATAAGTACCATGAGCACCAGATACAGAGGATAGAACCACCACACGGGCGAAGCCTTGATTGCATAGATGACGCCCGCGGGCAGGAGCAGCAGCACCGCGTAAATAAAGTTATACGCGTACATGCTGAATACCCGGCTCGCCGCGACCGCGCGTACGTCCACCGGCCAACTCATCACGATATCGTAATCGCCGAATCCAAAAAGAACACCTTTGGTTTCGAATATCGAAAAAACGAGTATCAGCACGCTGGCGGCCAGCGCCATCAGGCCAAGCAGCGTCGGCAGCATGCCGAGGCTGTCGAACGCGCTCGCCAGCATAATGCTGTAGAGCACCGACATGTAGCCGAGGGCGAAGACCATGGCAATCAGCGTACCGAGCGCACGCTTACCCTGCTTCTTTTCCTCGGAGCTTTTCATATGCAGGATTTTATTGATCCCGAAAAGGGAACTGACCTGCAGCTTCGTTAAAATCCAGAATTCACGCATTGTCGGTCAACTCCAGGAACAGTGTTTCGAGCGACTCGTCGCCCTTGACCTCATCCATTGTGCCGGCGGCAATCAGTTTGCCCTGTTTGATGATGGCAATCTTGTTGCAGAGTTTTTCCGCAACTTCCAGTACGTGCGTCGAAAAGAAGATGGCGCTTCCGCCGTCGCAGAGTTCCTTCATAAAGAGCTTCAGCGTATGCGCCGCCTTCGGGTCAAGGCCAACGAACGGTTCGTCCAGAATCAGCAGTTTCGGCGTGTGAATGAGCGCCGAGATCACCGCGATCTTCTGCTTCATGCCGTGGGAGCACGAGCCGATCAGGTCGTTGAGACGCGGGGTCATCTCAAACGCGTCTGCGTACTTTTTGATTCTCGCGTCGCGGTCGGCGCTGCCTACGCCGTAGATATCCGCAACGAAGTTCAGGTACTGGATGCCCGTGAGGTGCTCGTATAAATCCGGGTTATCGGGAATATACGCCATGTCCTTTTTGCAGGCGATCGGATCGTCTTGAATACTCCTGCCGTTGACGCGGATGCTTCCGCTGTCAAACGAGAGGATGCCCGCCACCGCGCGCAGCGTCGTGGTTTTGCCCGCGCCGTTATGGCCGATGAAGCCGTAGATGTCGCCCGGCAGCACTTCGATCGAGAGGTCGTCCACCGCCCGGACGTCTCCGCCATATGTTTTGACCAGATGTTCAATTGAAAGCATGTTTTTCTCCTTGCGTTCCCCCCCACTCCGCGCAGCAAACATGCGGGATGGGCAATTTTTGTGTTATTATATCACACAAAATTGTGATTGTTGATAGCTGCGGGTCTATTGTTGCTATACGTAGAGCACCAAAATATGCAAAGATCCTGTATGTTTCCAACTTCCTGTGTCATTCTTGTAAAAACCTTGTGAAACGGCATACTTCCTGGCTTTTTTCTTTTCCATTTCCTCTGTGGAAATCAACGAATCCGAATGGGGCCGCCGTGCGGAACACGCAGATTGTTTGCGCCTTTTGGATTCCTGTTACGGAAGTGAAATATGCAAAAACACTGTTTGCTTGCCTCGAAGTCGCTTGAATTGACAGAACCCCCCGGTTTGAATAAAATGAGTTGAACAGATTGAGTCTGGATTGAATGGGTTAAGACAGCATGCGCTTGAATCAATTTGCATCAGTACGATTAGACCGATTGGAGATAGATGCCATATGAAAGACGGATTCATCAAGGTTGCCTCGGGTACGCCGACCATTCAGGTTGCCAACTGCGAATACAATGCGGACGCCATCATCGCGCTCATCCGGCGTGCCGAGGGCGACGGCGTCAAGGTGCTGGTTCTGCCGGAACTCACGCTGGTTGGCTATACCTGCGGCGATCTCGTGCTGAGCAGCGCGCTCACGGAAGCCGCCATGCGCGGGCTGGAGCGCATCGTTGCCTCCACGAAAGGCAGCGACATGCTCGTTGCCGTCGGCGTGCCGATCGTTTACGGCCATCTGCTCTATAACTGCGCGGCGGTGGTGCAGAATGGGCGCGTGCTCGGGGTGATTCCCAAGACGCATCTTGGCAACTACGGCGAATTTTACGAAAAGCGCACCTATGCCGCCGCGCTGGAAACCACCGAGATGATGGAAATCTGCGGCGACAAAGTGCCCTTTGGCAACCGCCTCGTCTTTACCTGCCGCGAGATGCCGCTCTTTGCCATGGGCGTTGAAATCTGCGAAGACCTTTGGGCTGCGGTGCCGCCTTCCACCCTGCTGGCGGACTGCGGCGCGAGCATTCTATTAAACCTCAGCGCCAGCGACGAAGCGGTGGCAAAGCCCGCCTTCCGCCGGATGCTCGTGCAGTCCCAGGCAACGCGCACCTGCTCTGCCTACGTCTTCTGCAGCGCGGGCGACGGCGAGAGCACCACGGACGTGGTCTTTTCCGGTCACGACATGATCTGCGAAAACGGCGTGTTTCTCGCGGAAGCGGAACCGTTTACCACCGGGTACTGCGTCAGCGAGGTCGATTTGGAGTTCCTTTCGCGCGAGCGCAGGCGCTTTGCCAGAAAGCTCTTTTCCAACAACGATATCGTGCGCATTCCGTTTTCGATGAACATTACGCAAACCAAGCTCACCCGCACGTTCTGGAAAACGCCGTTCATTCCGGACGACGCGGCCGTTTGCGCCACGCGCTTTGAGCAGGTACTCGCCATCCAGAGCAACGGCCTCAAGCAGCGCATCAAGCACACCAACGCCAAGAAGCTCATCCTCGGCATTTCCGGCGGCGTGGATTCCACGCTGGCGCTGATCGTCAGCAAGCGCGCCCTCGCTTTGCTTGGCCGCCCGCAGACGGATATCCTCGCGGTGACGATGCCCTGCTTTGGCACTTCCAGCCGCACCAAGGGCAACGCGGAAACGCTCTGCGAAGCGCTGGGCGTGCCGCTCAAGCAGATCAACATCGGCGAGAGCGTCACCCGGCACCTCAGCGACATCGGCCACCCGATTGAGCTGCACGACGCGGCGTACGAAAACGCGCAGGCGCGCGAACGCACGCAGGTGCTCATGGATCTTGCCAACATGTATAGCGGACTTGTGATCGGCACGGGAGATCTCAGCGAGCTCGCGCTTGGGTTTGCCACCTATAACGGCGACCATATGTCCAACTACGGCGTCAACGCGGACGTGCCAAAAACGCTGATCCGCGCGATTCTGCGCTATCTCGCGGGTAAGTCCGAACCGGCTCTGCGGGACGTTCTGCTCGATATCGTCGCCACCCCCGTCAGCCCGGAACTGCTGCCCGCCAAGGACGGCGTCATTTCGCAGGTAACGGAGGACTTGATCGGGCCTTACGAACTGCACGACTTCTTCCTCTACCACCTGCTCCGGCGTGGTGCGGGCAAGGATAAAATCCTGCGCCTTGCCAAGTACGCCTTCCAGAACGATTACGACGAGGAGACCATTGCCCGCTGGTACGCGCTGTTCATCCGCCGGTTCTTCTCCCAGCAGTTCAAACGCAGCTGCATGCCGGATGGACCGCGCATCGGCAACGTGGCGCTTTCTCCGCGCGGCGACTGGCGCATGCCGAGCGACGCGCAGCCGGACGCGTTCAATTGAGTTATTTTCTAAAAACGAGCCACCCGGTTGGGTGGCTCGTTGCGTAAACTACTCAGTTCAGCGCCTTCTTCACGCGCCACATCTCGCTCTCGTTCATCATGACCGTGATGTGCGTGCCGTCGTCTTCGTGCGTTTCAGAAAGGATCGTTCCCGCCTGGCGGATCTCCTGCATGGCGTCGTATTTATCGTACGGCACCACCAGCTCGATTTTCACCTGTGTTTTACCCAACGCCTCTTCGATGGCTTTGAGCAGTTCGGGAATACCCGTATGATCTGCTGCGCTGATGCAGATGCCCGCATCCCTGCGTGGTTTTGCTTCCGGTTTGTCAATCTTGTTGTAGACTTCGATCATCGGCGTTTCGAGAGCGCCAAGAGAGCCGAGCACTTCTTCCACCACGCGCTTCTGCACTTCGAAATAGTCGCTGGAAGAGTCGATCACGTGCAAAATCAAATCCGCCTCGCTCACTTCGTCCAGTGTGGAGCGGAACGCGTTTACCAAATCATGCGGGAGTTTGTTGATGAAGCCGACAGTGTCCGAAAGCAAACATTCCGTGCCGTTTGGCAGCGTTAGCTTGCGTACGATCGGATCGAGAGTGGCAAACAGCTTGTCTTCCGCCAGCGCGTCCGCGCCGGAGAGCAGGTTGAGCAGCGTCGATTTGCCCGCGTTGGTATAGCCAACCAACGCCACGACCGGAGTCGAATTGGCGGATCTGCGCGCGCGACGTAACCCCCGTTGTTTTTCAATTTCACCGAGCTCCTGCTCCAGTTCAAACACGCGCCGCTTGATTCTCCTGCGGTCGATTTCCAGCTTCTTTTCGCCCGGGCCGCGCATGCCCACTCCCGACGAGCCCTGACGGGACAGCACTTTGCCCATGCCGAACAGCCGCGGCAGACGGTATTTGAGCTGAGCCAGCTCCACTTGCAGTTTGCCCTCGCGCGACTGCGCGCGCTGCGCGAAGATATCGAGAATCAGCATCGTGCGGTCGATGATGGGCAGCCCCAGCACGGCTTCGAGATTTCGCAGCTGAACGGCGGAAAGCTCGTCGTCAAACACGAAGATATCCGCTTCGCAGGCGCTGGCTGTCAGCGCGAGCTCTTCCGCCTTGCCGGAGCCGATATACGTGGTTTTATCGACCGACCGGCGGCGCTGCTGCTCGCGCGCGACTACCTTGATGCCCGCCGTTTCGCAGAGCGCCGCGAGTTCCGCAATGGTATCGTACCCATCCGAGGATTCGATTCCCGACAGCACCGCGCGGTCGGGCTTAATTTCCACAATGTTGAATGTATCCGAAAGCAGCCTCTTGTCCGCCTCCATAATCGCGTCCATGAGCTGTTTTTGCGGCAGGCGGCCCGCGCGCATCGGCCCGAACCAGACGGGTATGCGCTCCTCGCCTTCCATATCCCCGATAAACGCGGCATACACGCTGCTTGCCAGGCCGTCCTTGACGCCGATGGCGCACATGCCGTCGAGCCGCAGTGCGTTGAGCGAGCCGATGTCCACGTCCGAGAGCAATCCATTTCCGTTCGGGTGCGTATGGATGCACCGCACGCCGCTGAGGCGGTCGATATTGCGCACAAGCCGCATCTCTTCCATATGAACGGAGTGATCGTCCCCCACGCGGACGTCCTCAATGGAACCCGCGCGCGAAACGTAAACCAGCACTTCGCGGTTGATCAGTGAAGTGAAGCGCACGAGCTGGTCGCAGACTTCGTCCGAGAGGAATTCGTCCGCGGACATCGTCAGCTCGTACAGCCCCAGCATTTCGTTCAGTGTGATATCGCGGATGCCCGCAATATTGCCATGTATCTCATGTTTCATCTGTTATTTTGTATTCCTGTTCTCTTACTGTTCTCAGTCTTTTTTAGAAATCGGCAAAATCCAATGTTATGTTCGAATGTTTCCAATTCTTCACAATCTCATTTTTTGCCGAAATGACGGCCTTTTTTTCGTTTGGCATCATCATACCATCCAATCGGACGCTTGACAATGAAAAACGGGTCTGCTATATTGATAACCACTTAACTGTTAATCGGTTAACCTTTTAAACGGTTTGCTCAAACGCTGCAAAACGTTAAAAAAGTTCATGTTCCGTTTATGTTACGAGTTTACAATCACCGCGGAGGAAAATACTAATGGACGCACATATTATCGGTAAGCGTATGATGCTTTTGTAGATGCTCCGGCGCAGGAGCATGCACGAATCATGCTTTGCCAAGGAGATCGTGCCCGGGCAGTACCCTCTGCTCAACTACCTGAGCCGCAGCCCGGAAGCGACGCAGCAGGAACTGGCTACCATGCTCTTTGTCTCCCCCGCGTCCGTTGCGCAGTCCACCAAACGCCTGCAAAAAGCGGGGCTTTTGGAAAAAGAGAGCGATCCGGAGAACCTGCGCAAAAACCGTCTCCGTGTCACCGCCGCGGGTCAGGAAGCCGTCAACTCCGTACGCTCGGTGATCGATTCGCTGGATGAACGCGTGCTCAACGGCTTTAGCCAGCAAGAGCTCGATACCCTGAGCGCCATGCTCGACCGCATGATCATCAACCTGGCTTCCGAGGATGATCTCGCGATGCTGCGGGCAATGGAAGAACGCGGCGCGCCTGAGCCGGGCGCGCTCTTTCACCCGGGACCCTGCCCCAAAGGTGCACACACGCATCATCACGTAGCACAAACGGTCAAAAAAACCGGGTTATAAGCACCCAAAATTACAAACTGAAGATAAAGGATGAAGAAACGCGCATGCAAATGATTAAGAAACTCTCGGCGTTTATCGGCAAATACAAGACATACGCCATCCTCTCGCCCATACTCGTATTTTTCGAGGTGGTGCTTGAGGTGTTTATTCCCCTGCTGATGGGGCGCATCGTCGATGTTGGCATCCCCAACAACGATTACGCCTACATCTTCAAAATGGGCGGTCTGATGGTATTGATGGCCATCGGCGCACTGTTGTTTGGTTCGCTCTGCGCAAGATACGCGGTAGTCGCTTCCAACGGCCTCGCCACGAACCTGCGCAAGGGGCTGTTTGACCGGATTGAGTCGTTTTCCTTTAAAAACACCGACCGGTTCACGACGCCTTCGCTGATCACCCGGCTGACCAACGACGTCAACAACATTCAGCAGTCGTTTCAAATGATTATCCGCATGCTCGCGCGCGCGCCGTTCATGCTGATTCTGGCAACCGTGATGGCAATCCGCATCAGCACGCGGCTTTCCATGGTCATCCTGGCCGCAATCCCGCTGCTTTCCATCGTTATGGTCGTTCTGGCGAAGTTTGCGTTCCCGCGGTTTGAAATCATGCTCAAAAAATACGACCTCATGAACGCCAGCACGCAGGAAAACTTGGTTGCCATCCGCGTGGTCAAAGCGTTTGTGCGCGGGGATTATGAAAACGTAAAATTCGCCGACGCCGCCGCCGCGCTGAAAAACGCCCAGCGTAAGGCGGAGAAGGTGCTTGTATTTGCCATGCCGGTCATGCAGCTCACGATGTATGCCTGCATCCTGCTGGTTCTTTGGATCGGCGGCATGGACATCCTCGGCGGCTCCCTGATGACGGGTGAACTGATGAGCTTTTTGAGCTACATTACGCAGATTCTGATGTCGCTGATGATGATTACGATGGTGTTTGTCATGCTGGTTCTCTCCAGCGCTTCCGCCAAGCGCATCATCGAAGTGCTGGACGAAACCCCCGCCATCAACGACGACGGCGCCAACGCCGAGCTCAAGGTGGAAAACGGGAACGTGGAGTTCCGGGATGTTTGCTTCAGCTACGCGGACGATCCGGAAAACCTCGCGCTTTCGCATATCAATCTCCGGTTCCGCTCCGGCGAGACCATCGGCATCATCGGCGGTTCCGGCTCGGCCAAATCGACGCTGGTGCAGTTGATTCCGCGGCTTTACGACGTGCTCTCAGGCGACGTGCTCGTTGGCGACCACAGCGTAAAGGACTACCGCATCGAAACGCTGCGCGAGAGCATCGGCATGGTGCTGCAGAAAAACGTCCTCTTTTCCGGCACAATCAAGGAAAACCTGCGCTGGGGCAACCCGAACGCGACGGATGCGGAAGTTGAGGCGGCTTGCATCGCCGCGCAGGCGGACGGGTTTATCCGCTCCTTCCCGGACGGCTACGACACGGTGCTGGGTCAAGGCGGCGTGAACGTCTCCGGCGGGCAGAAACAGCGGCTGTGCATTGCGCGCGCGCTGGTGAAAAACCCGAAGATCCTGATTCTGGACGACTCGACTTCTGCGGTGGACACCGCGACCGATTCGGCCATACGGGATGCGTTCCGCAGCAATCACGGCGGCGCCACGACGTTTATCATCGCCCAGCGCATTACGTCCGTCATGGATGCGGACCGCATCGTCGTGCTGCAGGACGGCAAGGTAGACGGCTTCGGCACACATGCCGAGCTGCTCGAAACAAACGAAATTTATCGCGAAGTCTATTCTTCGCAGCAGAAGGGGGTGGCGTAACATGCCAGGTCCTATGGGAGGCGCGCATGGTCACGCCAGCGCAAAACCGAAAAATGTGGGCAAAACGTTTGCCCGACTGCTCCAATACCTGAAGAACTACCGCTGGCAGGTCGTGGTCATCGTCATCGGTCTGCTCGTTTCCGCGGGCGCGGGCGTTGCGGGAACGTATCTGCTCAAGCCCATCATCAACCAAATCAGTGAAATGGTGAAAACGCAATCCACCGATTTGACCACGTTTCTGACGTATCTGGTCATCCTCGCGCTGGTCTACGGCTTTGGCGCGATCACAAGCTACGTCGTCAACCGGATGATCGTCAACGTTGCCACCGGCGCGCTGGAAGCCGTCCGCGTGGACATGTTCTCCAAGCTGCAAAAGCTCCCGCTCAAGTATTTCGACTCGCAAACGCATGGCGAAATTATGAGCCGCTTTTCCAACGATACGGATGCGCTGCGGGATATGATCAGTCAGGGTCTGCCGCAGCTGATTTCCAGCGGCATCACCGTCATCGGCGTACTGGTGATGATGCTGGTGCTTTCCCCGCTTTTAACGCTGCTCGTGCTTGTTGTGTTTGCGCTGATGCTGCTGATCGTCAAAAGTCTCGGCAGCAAGTCCGCCGTCTACTTTGGCAAACGACAGAAGTCGCTGGCAACCGTCAACGGCTATATCGAAGAGATGATCGAAGGCCAGCGCGAAGTCAAGGTCTTCTGCCGCGAAAAGAGCGTTGCCGAAGCGTTTGACCAAAAGAATGAGGAACTGCGTACAACCTCCACCTCCGCCATGACGTACGCCATGATCCTCATGCCCATCATGGGCAACATCAGCTATGCGCTCTATGCCGCGGCGGCCGCCGCAGGCGCGGCGCTGGCCATCGTGGGACGCGCGGATATCGGCACGCTTGCGGCGTTTTTACAGTACACGCGTTCGTTCAGCCAGCCGCTCACGCAGCTCAGCCAGCTCTTTAACGGCTTTATCAGCGCGCTTGCGGGTGCAGAGCGCATCTTTGAACTCGTCGATTCCACGCCGGAAGTGGACGACGGCACGGTAACCCTGGTGAACGTTGAAAAAGCCGGGGACGGCACGCTCACCGAAGTCGGCTGCTGCACCAACGTTTGGGCCTGGAAACGCGCCCGTACAAACGGGGACGGGTTCGAGCTGATTGAGCTCAGAGGCGACGTGCGCTTCCACGACGTCACCTTCAGCTACGACGGCAAGGTGGATGTGCTCAAAGACGTGAACCTGTTTGCCAAACCCGGCCAGAAGATCGCGTTCGTCGGTTCCAC
Source organism: Clostridiaceae bacterium (assembly GCA_039683415.1). Classification (GTDB taxonomy): domain Bacteria; phylum Bacillota; class Clostridia; order Christensenellales; family CAG-138; genus UBA7703. The sequence goes on along the minus strand of JBDKRL010000016.1, from coordinate 148,706 downwards.
CGGCGCGGGCAAAACGACCATCACGAACCTGATCAACCGTTTTTACGACGTGCAGAAGGGGTCGATCACTTATGACGGCATCGACGTGCGCGAGATTAAAAAGGACGATCTGCGCCGTTCGCTCGCCATGGTTCTGCAGGATACGCACCTCTTTACGGGCAGCGTGCGCGACAACATCCGCTATGGCCGTCTGGACGCGACCGACGAGGAGATTATCGACGCCGCCAAACTCGCCAACGCGCACTCGTTCATCCGCCACCTGCCGCAGGGCTACGATACGGTGCTCACCGCCGACGGCGCGAACCTCTCGCAGGGTCAGCGCCAGCTGCTCGCCATTGCACGCGCGGCGGTCGCCAACCCGCCGGTGCTGATTCTCGACGAAGCGACCAGCTCCATCGATACCCGCACGGAGCTGCTCATCGAAAAGGGCATGGACCGTCTCATGAAGGACAGGACGGTATTCGTCATCGCCCACCGGCTCTCGACCGTACGCAACAGCAACGCGATTCTTGTGCTGGAAAACGGCCAGATCATCGAGCGCGGCGACCATGACGACCTGCTTGAGCAAAAGGGCAAGTACTATCAGCTCTATATGGGCATGTTTGAATTGGCCTGAGGAGACTGTTGGGGATTTCATCCCAAAACCCCTGAGAAAATAAAATGGGGGCTTCCACCCCCAAACCCCTGAGAAACTAAAATGGGGGCTTCCGCCCCCAAACCCCCAACTTAGGAGTTGCCCCTAAGAACCCCGTATCTAGCAAACGACCGGAGAACAACTCCGGTCGTTTGTTTTTATATTTGGTTGTTATTTGACGAAGCTGTCGAACGTATAAAGGCAATAACTCTGTATGGTCAGCGTCGCTTCCCCGTGGAATCCTGCGTAAAGCTGCCAGGATTGATCAACGCGGTTTTCGCCTTCCGTATCGTCAGCGCTGACGCTGAAATACGCCGCCTGATCCAGAGCGCCGTCTTTGCAGATCACGCCTTGCAAAGCGCCGGTTGCATCAATGGCCAGCGCCACATGGTACCAGTTGCCGGGCTCAATTCTCAGGTCGGTGGAAATTGGCACGATGCTGGCGCCGTTCTGTAAAAAGTAGCACGGTTCGTTTTCCTCGCCAATCGTAATGCCTACTCCGGTCTCCGCTGAGAGCATGAAACCGAAATCCTTTGCCGACGGCAGGCACATTGCATAAAACGCCTGATTCCCCGTCGTTCCTGCCTGCGATTTTGTAAACACCATAAAGGGGTTTTCGTCGCTGCCCGCATGAAAACGTATGCCGTCTTCCGTTACTTCCCTCTCCGTGTCCACGGAGATGTACTCGCCGCTGTTGGCAATCAAAGCCTCCTTGCTCTCTTCGGAGACAACCTGCGGGTTTGCAACAAGACTGGTGATCAGCGTTTGTTGCGTGGAAACAGTCTCCTGTTCTTCTGCCGAACCGGTATCACTCGCCGCTGCGGGTTGCTGACCGCAGGCGCTAGTGACAGTAACAACAAAAATCATCAGCAGAGCAACCAGAATGAATTTTTTCATTACCATTTCCCTTTCTCAGTTTAACCTGATTTGTTCGGTTTCAAGCACCGTCGCCGACAAGCAACTTTATATCGAAATGCTTTAACGCATACTATCACGCCGCAGTTCTTATTGCAAGAATTCAAATTTTACGCTATAAATCTGATAATAACGAGAAAGCCACCCGTTTTAACGGGTGGCTGAACGGATCGTGCATTCTTGAGCCGCGACCAACTCTTTGGATTCTTCGGGATAATTTATTTCTTTTCTTCGTCGTCAAATTCAAACGCGGAACGCGGCAGCGCGTTCGGGTTCTGCCGCTGTGCGCCGCTGGCCGCAGCTTTCTTTTTGGCGGCGTCTTTATCCATGTACTTCCGCATCAAAATGACGAGCAGCACGATCAATACGAGCGTAATGCCGAGCGCCACATACGAAATGATGTTGAATACTTCCGGCGTCATAAACGAAAACTGCCCCATCTCTATCTTGTTTTCCCAGACGGAGGATGCCGCGGTGGTTTCGGTGGCGGCGGTGACGACCTGCTCGTAAAACACGCCGCGCAGCAGCGAAGCGCCGCTGTTGAGGAGCATGGAAATACCGAGCGCAATGTAGAATTTGCGGGACATGGCGATATACTGCGCCTCCATGCCCTCCTTGATGTTTTCAAGGCTGTAGATGCGGCCCTTGCCAACGATGCCCGCGTACAGAACATACACAGCAATCGCGAGCAGCATCATGTCAAACAGGGAAAACGAATCGGTCATTTTAAAAAATCTCCTTACGGTTTATTTCGGGTGTGCCGCCTTCCGTGTTCCGGCGCGGACTCGTTTTGTGTTGTTCAGGACAGTTTTTTTAGTTTGGGGCCTGCCGCCGTGTCCTCCACAGCGAAACCCATCTCCTTCAACGCGTCGCGGATGGCGTCCGCGCGCGAAAAATCCTTTGCTTTCCGCGCTGCCTGCCGCTGATCCAGCAGGTCGAGCGCTTCCGCCGGGAACTCCTCCGCCTTTTTGTTGACCAGCAGGCCGAGAACGCCCGTCAGCTCGTCAAAGAGCGACTTTGCCTTGTCGACGGCCGTTTTCCCGCGCGGCTCGGTAACGAACGTGTTTGCCGCGCGCGCAAAATCGAACAGCGCGCCCAGCGCGTCGGCGGTGTTGAGGTCGTCGTCCATCGCGTCGCAGAAGCGGACTTTGATCTCGTCGAGCAACGCAGTAAAAGCCGCGTCCTCCGGCGTGCCGGCTGGCGCAATCTGCGCTTCCTCCAACCGCGCACGCGCGGTTTTGAGACGCTCCAGACTGCTTTCCGCCTGCTGGATCAGCTCGCGGGAAAAGTTGACGGGGTTTCTGTACTGCACGCTGAGCATGAACATGCGCACCGCTTCCAGATCGAACTCCACTGCGATGTCGCGTACGGTAAAGAAGTTACCGAGCGACTTAGACATCTTTTGGTTGTCCACGTTGATATAGCCGTTGTGCATCCAGTAGCGCGCAAAGGGCTTTCCCGTTGCCGCTTCGCTCTGGGCAATCTCATTTTCATGGTGCGGAAAGATCAAATCCTGCCCGCCCGCGTGGATATCGAACGTCTGGCCAAGGATGGACATGCTCATGGCCGAGCACTCGATGTGCCAGCCCGGCCTGCCCTTGCCCCAGGGAGAATCCCAGCTGGGTTCGCCGGGCTTTTCCGCCTTCCAGAGCGCAAAGTCGAGCGGGTCTCGCTTGGCTTCGCCGGGATCGACGCGCGCGCCGTTTTCCAGATCGTCGATATTCTGGCCGGAGAGTTTGCCGTAACCGGGAAAACTGCGGACGGCGAAATACACGTCCCCTTCCGGCGTTACATAGGCATGGCCTTTTTCCACCAGCGTACCAACCAGCGCGATAATCTCGCCGATGTGCTCGGTGGCGCGCGGGTTGACGCTTGCGCGCTGTACGCCAAGGGCGTCCGCGTCGTGATAATACTCTTTGATGAACCGCTCCCCAAGCGCCTTGACGGTGGTTCCTTCCTCGTTGGCGCGGCGAATCATCTTGTCGTCGATATCCGTAAAGTTCTGCACGAACTTGACCTGATATCCACGGTATTCGAGGTAACGGCGCATCGTGTCGAACACGATAAACGGGCGCGCGTTGCCGATATGGAAGTAATTATATACCGTAGGTCCGCAGGCGTACATGGAAATCTGCCCGGGTACGAGCGGAACAAGCTCTTCCTTTTTTCGCGTCATTGTGTTGTAGATCTGCATTGTGTTCTCTCCTCAGTATTCGTTAACTATATCACAATTTGCCTGTCATTTGTTTGCGTCTTTCGGACTGTCGCCTGAATTTTTCTGTTTGCCTTCGTTTTCCAGTGCTTCCACGCGTTTGATCAGCAATTCAAGCTGTAATTCAATCGGGTCGGGCAGGTCGGTCTGGTCAAGATCGACCCCCGCTTCGCCGCCGAGGTTCTCGCGCGTACGCACGCAGAGTTCGGTTCCAACGCACTCACACTGTCCGTCGTCGCACTTGCCAATCCGCTCGCAGGGCACTTTGCAGCCGTAGAGCCGCACCACGTGCCCCGGCACGCCAACCACAGTGGAAAACGCCGGAACGTCCTTGAGCACGACCGCGCCCGCGCCGATCTTGGCATGGCTGCCCACCGTCACGGGGCCAAGCACCGCGGCGCCCGCGGAAACGGTCACGTGGTCGCCGATGGTCGGGTGCCGCTTGCCGGTGTCCTTGCCGGTGCCGCCCAGCGTCGCGCCCTGATAGAGCGTTACGTCATCGCCGATGACGGCGGTTTCGCCGATGACCACGCCCATGCCGTGGTCGATGAACAGCCGTTTGCCAATGGTCGCCGCCGGGTGGATATCAATGCCCGTGCGAAAGCGGCACCAGTCGGAAATCATCCTGCCCAGCAGCTTCATGCCGCGCGAGTAGAAAAAGTGCGCCCTGCGATGCATCCGTACCGCCCGGAAGCCCGGATAGCACAGCATGACCTCAAACGCGGAACGCGCGGCTGGGTCGCGGTGCAGCACCGCTTGAATATCGCTTTTTAACGTTCGAAACATAGTCGTTTCTCCCTTGTTTTCTGATTACTCTTTGGTTATCCGCGTGCCGGGCGGTTTAGACATAAAAAGGCGCACCCATCGATAAAGACGAATGCGCTCCGCGGTCCCACTTTACTTGGGGAGAATCCTCCCCCGCTCAAAGCCTTAACGCGGCTCAATCGTCCGCCGGTACTGAAACGAATCCGCTGTAAAAGGATCTCGTTCGTTGTCGGCAGCGGCTCTTGGGAGGCACTTCCGCTCGTTTTGCCCGGATCGGCTTTCAGCCGGTGACCGATCCTCTCTTGGGGCGAATGCAACGCGCGTACTCTTTCCCAATCTGCGCCTTTTTCTTCTATGCTTATTTAACAGTGTATGTGATTGCCCAAAGTTTTGTCAAGCCTGTTTCCCACTTTTTAGCATTCTGCGTTCCCGCGTCAAAAAGCGCTGTTCTCCGCCATATTTCGCAAAATCCTCGTTCGAAAGCGGATTCCGCCCTTGTCAAATTTCGCATTCTAAGCGATAATAAGTTGTTTATTGATTTGGATGAGGTGAATAACTATGAGAATGAGCGAACTGATCGGCGAGCGTTATAAAGAAAAGCCCGCCGACTGTACGATTGAGAGCCACGCGCTGATGGTGCGCGGCGGTTACATGAAACAGGTCAACACCGGCGTTTACACGCTCCTGCCGCCAGGACGGCGCATTACCCAGAAAATTGAGCGCATCATCCGCGAGGAGATGGACCGCATCGACGGTCAGGAAGTGCTCTTTCCCGTCGTGCTGCCTGCCGACCTCTGGAAGGAGTCCGGCCGCTTTACGAGCGTCGGCAAGGAGCTTGTCCGCCTGACCGACCGCTGGGGCGCGGATATGGTGCTCGGCATGACGCATGAGGAAGCCGCCGTCCATCTTGCGCGCGACGCGGCGAAATCCTACGCCAAATACCCGTTCATGATCTACCAGATTCAAACGAAGTTCCGCGACGAACCCCGCGCGCGCGGCGGTCTGATCCGTGTGCGCGAGTTTACCATGAAGGACGCGTACTCCTTCCATACCTCGCAGGCCGATCTGGAAGCGTATTACGCGCGCTGCTACGAAGCGTACGAGCGCATCTTTAAGCGCGCTGGCTGCAAAAACGTCATCGCCGTGCTCTCCGACTCCGGCATGATGGGCGGAAAGATTTCGCACGAGTTCATGCTGCTCACCGCCATCGGCGAGGATACGCTGGTGCTCTGCGACAGCTGCGACTTCAAGGCCAACCTCGAAGCGGCGCCCAGCGTGGTGGACAATTCCGCCTTTGCCGAAACGGAGCCGCTGATGCTGGTTCCCACGCCGGAAATGGCGACCATCGAGGAAGTCGCGGGCTTTTTGCATAAGCCGCACGCGGCAACCTGCAAAGCGGTCGTTTACCAGAAGAATTCGGACGATTCGTATGTAATCGTCTTTCTGCGCGGCGATCTGGAAGTTCACGAAACCAAGCTCCGCAACGCCATCGGCGCGGAGATCCACGCGGGCTGCGTCACGCCCGAAAGCGGCATCGTCGCCGGGTTCATCGGCCCCATGGGACTCGATACAAAAAAGATCACCGTTGTGTTCGACCGCTCGCTGGAGGGCATCGGCGCGCTGGTCTGCGGCGCGAACAAAGCCGATCACCACTACACAGGCTTTAACATGGAGCGCGACTACGGCAAGGTCGGCTATCTGGACGTCGCCAGGGCGGTGGCGGGCGGCATCTGCCCCGTCTGCGGCAAAAAAACGCTCCGCATCAGCAACGGCATCGAGGTTGGCAATATCTTCCAGCTCGGCACCAAGTACACCAAGACCATGAATATGCAGTACCTTGACGAAAACGGCGAGCTGCAGTACCCCATCATGGGATGCTACGGCATCGGCGTTGGCAGGCTCAGCGCCTCCGTCTGCGAGGAGAGCCACGACGAATACGGCCCCGTCTGGCCGATTTCGATTGCGCCGTGGGAAGCGCAGATCTGCGTGCTCCGTGCCGATCAGGAAGAACCCAAACGCATTGGCGAGGAACTCTATGCCGCGCTCACGAAAGCGGGCGTTGAGACCATTATCGACGATCGTCCGGTCAGTGCAGGCGTTGTCTTTTCGGAGGCCGATCTCATCGGCGCGCCGATCCGCCTGACCGTCAGCCCGCGGAATCTTGCGGACGGCATGGTCGAGCTCACCACGCGCGATAAGAGCGTCAAGCGTCAGGTGCCCGTTGCCGAAGCGCTGTCTGCCGTGCTCGCGCTCAAAGCGGAACTGTTTCAAGCGATCGAGGATACTCTGTGACCGAAACGAACAACAAAGGAAAGCTTGTTTTCGCATGGCTGCGCACACCTTTGGTGTGCGCGGCCATCGTGCTTTTCTTTGCAGGGTGTTCGGTTTCTCAGTCCATCGGTGCGCAAGGCGGTTCCCATGCCGCGCCTGTCGTCGCCGCGGCGGAGGATGCGCCCGCTTTCACCCCCGTTCCTTCGCCCACCCCTTCCCCCACGCCCGATCCCGCGATGGCGCCCGTCACCTATGCCTGGATCAGCGATACGCAGGGGTATGCTTCCAGCTTTCCGGATACGTTCTATGCCATGACGCAGTGGATCGTAGACAACCAGGCGGAATGGAACATTCAATACGTGCTCCATACCGGGGATATTGTCAACGACTCTCTGCGCGAAAAAGAATGGAACGTGGCAACCAAAGCGATGGACGTTTTCGTTGGCGAACTGCCTGTGTTTGCCATTGCCGGGAATCATGACATCCGCGGAATGATGCACGATTATACCGACTATACCGCGCTGCTGCAGCGCCAGAACTGCCAGAGTTATCCGACCTTCGGCGGTGAGGAAGCGGGCGGGCGCAGGCGGTATGATCTGGTCACCATCGGGAATGATCCGTTTCTGCTCATCGGGGTCGGGTATTCCATCATGCCTTCGGACGTCGAATGGCTCGACAAGGTGCTGAGCCAATACGCCGACCGCACCGCCATCGTTTTGTCGCACCACTACCTCGCGATCGAGAAAGTTCCCATGGAGCAGGACGCGGAACTGATGCGAGGCGTCATCGCGCGTCACCCGAACGTGCGTTACGTGCTCTGCGGGCATATGCACGCGCTCCAGCGCGAAACGCAGTTCTTTGACGATGATGGCGACGGCGTTCCTGAACGAAGCGTACAGGCCATTATGGCGGACTATCAGGGCTTTGACCACGGCGGCGAAGGGTATATCGTGCTCTTGACTTTCGATCCCAAAGTGCGGGACATCCGCGTGACCGCGTATTCGCCTATTCACGACGACTATAACTATTATGACGACGCGTCGCTGGAGACCTTCACAATGCCGCTGGCTGTCGTCGGCAACTGAACAGCATAATGCTCCAGCAGCAAACAAACGCCGCGACATTTCCGTTCGCGGCGTTTTTGATTGCTCTCTTTAATTGAATAAACGTTTACGTGTGTTCGGCTACCGTTTCGGTCTGCGGCGCTTTTTTAACCTGCCAGGCAAACTCCTCGCTTGGCATCGGGCGCGCGTAATAGTAGCCCTGAATCAGATCGATGCCCAGCTGGCGGACGAGTTCGCTCTGCTCCAGCGTTTCAACGCCTTCCGCAAGAAGCAGCATGTTCATCGACCGCAGCCCGTTGACCACCGTTTGCAGCAACCCGTAGGATTTCGGGTTCTGCTTGGCGCCACCGATCAGGCCCTTGTCGATCTTGACGCACTCAAACGGCAGAGACATCGCGTTGCTGAGATTAGAATACCCGGTTCCGAAGTCGTCCAGAAAAACGCCGACTCCCCTGCGCCCGAGCTCTTCCATGGTAGCGCGCGCCCGTTCCAAATCTTCAAACAGCACACTCTCCGTAATCTCCAGCTTGATGCATTCCGGCTGGATTTCATATTTTTCCAAAAGGGTTTCCAGCCTGCGCACCGTTTCGTCGAATTCATTCTGCTGAGATGATATATTGACCGAAAGCCAGCCGACGTCCCTGTTTGCGCTGAGGAACCGGCAGGTCTTTTCCAGCACCATCCAGCCAAGTTCGGTGGCTGAACCGGTTTCAATGGCTAGCGGAATGAACTCGCCCGGCGGAATCGGGCGGCCGTTCTCTTCGTTCATGCGCAGCAGCACTTCGCCGCCGATATAGCGTTTGAGGGCGCAGTCGTAGATTGGCTGAATGAAGAGAAAGAATCGATCTTCGCGAAGCGAACGCTCCATCTGCAGGATCACGTAGTTCCGTCGTCCAAATTCGCTTCTGAGCAGGCCGTTAAAGCGTACCGGCTTGTTGTTGACGTCGCTTTTGGCAAGGCGCATGGCATACTCCAGGGACGCGATGAGCTCGTTGATATCCGCTGCGTGGTCGGAGTATCGTATGTCACAAACCGCCGCGCCTATCATGATCGACTGTCCTTCCACAAACCAGGGTTTTTCAAACCGCTCCCTGACGCGGGCAAAGAGCACCTCGTACGCGGGCGTTGCCATATGCGCTTCCACCAGCGCAAATTCCACACCGGAGAACCGGTAAGGGATTACTTTGGAGTCCAGCGAGGCAAAGAAGTGCCCGATTTCGAGTAAAAACTCGTCCCCGATCCGCTGGCCGAATTGATTGTTCACGAGTTTATATTTTATCAGTGAAACGAAGATCACGCGAAAGCTCGTGTCATGAGCGGATAGCTGCATCAGCGACTGAAAAAACGCTTCCCGGTTGGAAATCTCCGTCAGCGAGTCAATATGGAGCCGCTGCTGCTGACCATAGATAAACAGAATCAGAAGCGACACGCAGAGTATCGTTCCCGTGAGAATGGTATCCATATAAAAATACTGGAACACGGCCATGATGACGGCAAGAATCGGAATGGAGTACATGATCAGGCGGAATGCGTTTTTCACCCGTTTGCGCTCCAGCCGGTAAAAGACCAGCACGTTGCAGTACGAAAGGACTAAATACAGGATATCGATCCGGTAGAGCGAGCCGCGGGTGTATATTCCCTCCGGCGAAATGGTAAACAGCCACCCGGTTGCCAGATTGGCAATCACCATCAGCACCTGAAGCAGCAGCAGCGTAAAAGTGACGATTGTCGCTACACGAAACATTGGAGAACGCAGCCGGTTTTCAAACATGGTGGTGAACATTGCCCCGGTGATGGAAGCAACCGCGATGGAAATGCCGAGATAAAACAGCGAACCGGTCAGTATCTGCAGAATCGCGGGTACTTTGCTTCCCTGATTCGTCAGGAAAAATGTGAATATGGTAATCAGCAATGCCCCAAATGAAATCAGGACACTGCCATGAAACGCAGCCTGCTTAAAGGACGCCCGGTTCCTGCCCATCAGCGAATACACGCAAATGACTGCCAGTATGATACAGGAGAGGAATTCCGAAACTATGATATCTCTCACAGCCCGCATGGTCTCCAACAATCGAATTTTTTATCACTCACAATACTACACTATCGGTTAGAGGAATACAACCGCTAGTATCAAATGTAACGAAATTTCATATTCGGCGACTTATTCATACAAAATATAGCACATAATTCAGGACATATACAGTGAATATCGCTTAAACATCAATTTTATGTATTACATGCAAACAAACGCAGAGCGCGACAACTTGTCACGCTCTGTTAAAAAACGTATTCACCCTGGTTACAGTAAACTGTTTTTTACTGCGCGTACATGCGCTCGTAATACTCCGTATACGCGCCGGAGATGACGCGCTCCATCCAGTCGGTATGTTCGCGGTACCAGGCAATGGTTTCGTCCATGCCGCGCTCAAAGGTATATTCCGGCGCCCAGCCGAGCGTCGTGGTGATCTTCGTGTTGTCGATGGCGTATCTGCGGTCGTGTCCCGGACGATCCTTCACATGCTGAATCAGCGAATCGTCGAGACCGAACGCGCTCAGGATTTTGTGAACGATTTCCACGTTGGCGCATTCGTTGTTGCCGCCGATGTTGTAAACCTCGCCCGGAATCCCCTGGGTCAGCACCGTATAGATGGCGCTGCAGTGATCGGAAACATGCAGCCAGTCGCGAATCTGCATTCCGTCGCCATAGACCGGCAGGGGCTTATTATGCATGCAGTTGTGAATCATCAGCGGAATCAGCTTTTCCGGGAACTGGAACGGGCCGTAGTTATTCGAGCAGCGCGTGATGTTGAGCGGCAGGCCGAACGTTTCGTAATACGCGCGGCAGACAAAGTCCGCGCCCGCTTTTGCCGCGGAGTACGGGCTGTTCGGCGAAAGCGGCGTCTGCTCGGTGAATTTGCCTTCCTTGCCGAGAGCGCCGTACACTTCGTCCGTTGAAACCTGCAAAAAGCGCACGCCGTCGTGGTACGCGCGCGAATACTTATCCGTTGGAGCAAGGTTCCAGCTCTTTCTCGCCGCGTCCAGCAACGCCTGTGTGCCGACGATGTTGGTGGTTAAAAACACTTCCGGATCGACGATACTGCGGTCGACATGCGACTCGGCGGCAAAGTTCACCACGTGGGTGATGTTGTAAAGCGCAAAGACTTCGTCCATTTTTACGCGGTCGCGGATATCCGCGCGCACGAACGTATACGTCTCGTCCTGCGGGATATCGCTCAGGCTTTCGAGGTTGCCCGCGTAAGTCAGCGCGTCGACGTTGACAATCCGGTGCCCCGGCGCGTTCTTTCGCATCCAGCGGATGAAGTTGCCGCCGATAAACCCGGCGCCGCCCGTTACCAACAGATTCATAGCTGTTTCTCCTTTGCAAGCGCAAGCAGATATTGTCCGTATTCGGTCATCTGGAGTTCCTGTCCAAGCGCATAGAGCTGCTCGGTGGTGATAAAGCCCCGCCTCCAGGCGATTTCCTCGATGCAGGAGATATAGAAGCCCTGGCGCGACTGGATGGCTTCCACATATTCCGCGGCCTTGAGCATGCCCTCCGGCGAGCCGGTATCGAGCCAGGCCATGCCGCGGCCAAGCAGCTCAACGTTCAGGTCGCCCAGCGTCAGGTATGCGTTGTTGACCGACGTAATCTCGATTTCGCCGCGTGCGGAAGGGCGGATATGCTTGGCAATCTCCACCACGCGGTTGTCGTAAAAATACAACCCCGGAACGGCGTAGTTCGACTTCGGGTGCTCCGGCTTCTCCTCAATGGAAAGCACGCGATGCTCCGCGTCGAATTCCACAACGCCAAAGGGACGCGCGTCCTTGACCGGGTAACCGAATATCGTAGCGCCCCGTTCGCGCCGCATGGCCGCCTGCAGCGTTGCGGTGAGATCCTGACCGTAAAACACATTGTCGCCGAGAATCAGGCAAACCGGATCGTAACCGATGAACTCCTCGCCAAGGATGAACGCGTCCGCCAGTCCGCGCGGCGTTTTCTGCACCTTGTAGGAAAAGCGCATGCCGAGCCGTTCGCCCGTTCCGAGCAGGCGCTCGTAAACTGGGATGTCCTCCGGCGTTGAGATGATCAGCACGTCCTTGATCGAGGCGAGCATCAGCACCGAAAGCGGGTAGTAGATCAGCGGTTTGTCGTAGATGGGCAACAGCTGCTTGCTGACGGCCTTTGTGCTGGGGTAAAGGCGCGTGCCTCTCCCTCCCGCGAGGATAATTCCCTTGTAACAGACTTTTCCCGGTTTGTTAGCCGCAAACTCTTTTTCGCGCGGGTCATATTGCGCATCATGCGCTTCCTGCTCCGCCTGCGTTTCGGCAGAAACGCTCCCCTGCGTTACGTCGCAGCTCGCCGTGCCGAGCTCCGACAGACTGGCAACGTCAAATCCCTCTGTGCTTTCCGGCATAAACAGGACTTTTATGGTCATAAAGATCAGCTGCAAGTCGAGAATCAGCGAACAGTTCTCGATATAGAGCATATCGAGCTTGAGCTTGTCCTCAAAGTTCGTATTGTACTTTCCGTAAATCTGCGCATAGCCCGTCAGCCCCGCCTTGACCTTCATGCGGTAGCGAAATTCCGGCAGGCGTTCGCAGTAAAAATCGACGTTTTCAATGCGCTCCGCGCGCGGGCCGACCAGAGACATTTCCCCGTGGAGGATGTTGAACAGCTGCGGCAGTTCGTCGATGCGGGAAGCGCGCAGGAACTTGCCAAAGGGCGTAATCCGTTCGTCATGCGGACGGGTGAACTGCGCGCCGTCTTTTTCCGCATCCACGATCATGCTGCGGAATTTATAGAGCGTGAAGCGGTCGAGATTGCGCGTGTAGCGCTCCTGCCGAAAGAGCACCGGCCCGCCGTCCTGGAGCTTGATAACGATCACGGCAAGCAGCATCAGCGGGCTGGAGAGCGCGATGCCAATGAGCGACAGCACGATATCCATCAATCGTTTGGCTGCGAGCTGTTCAACGGAGAACGCATGGTTTTTGCATTGATACACCAGCGAATCGCCGATGATGTTCTCATGCGCGTTGTGAAAGATGATATCCTCCACCGTCGGCAGCACGAAGAGCCGTTTATTGTGCTCAAAGCAGTATTCCGTGAGCTCCAGCCTCAGATCCCGCGAGATATCGCCCATAAATACCGTGGAATACGGTTCCAGGCAGCGCTTAATCGACTCCACGTCCTCCGCCTCCGTTACGACGGCGCAGATTTCGTGGCGTTCTTTCATAGAATCGATCTTTTTGAACGTCGCAATTTCGTGCTTGTTTCTTGAGCAGACGACGACCGATTTCCTCGCGGGGTACAGCAGGTCGTACAGTCTGTCGGCAAAGAAGTACAATAGCAGCGATATGCCCCACTGTACAAGCGTCATCAGCGCAAGCGGCGCAACCGGCAGCATCGCTTTTGCGGTCAGCGAAAGGATGAAATAGAAGATGAAGTTCGTCAGAAACGTGGATAAAATATAGGTAAACGTCAGCTCGCGGTACCGCATGGTGCCAATGTTGAAGCAGTGGTATGTTGCCGCGAACGCAAGGAATACGACCAGATACAGAAAGACGAACACCACGAACCCTTTGAACCAGAAGTCGGTCTCCGGGTAATATTTCAGCACCAAATACAAAAAGGCGCCGGCCGTAACAGCCGTAATCGCCAGTTTACAAAACAGAATCAGCGAACCTTTGAAGCGCTTTGGTGAATATTTCGACACCCTGCGTTCCTCTTTCATTGGAAAAAAATCAGCGCGGGAGCGTATCAAAAAAACGCGCCGGATACTTCGCCGCCGAGACGATTGTAGCACGCGCGAACAAGGATTGTCAAACGCCGAGGAATGCGGCGCATGCCGTTCAGTCGTCCTCTTTTGCGTTTTTCACCGGAGCCTTTGCCGCGCGCGCCGCAGGCAGCTGCACGGCGATTTCCTTTTGCGAAAACTTTGCGCGGTAGCGGTTCTGCAGGTAGCTCAGCACAATCCCGACGGCCAGCATGCCCGCGCAGCCCCAGGTAAACGAAGCGAACGCCTTTGGCAGAATCAGCGCGACCGAACCTACGACAAACCCGATCACCGCCGCGTAGGAAGCCGCGTGGTGCCGCTTCATCATGCGGTTGACGATCTTGATGACGATCAGCGCGCAGACGCCAAAGCCGAGGGTAATAAAGATCAGCGGCACCAGAATTTCCAAAAATCTGTCTATTGCGCCGGAAATCCCGCCCGTGGCAAGCGCGGAGAGGTCAAACACGCCGGAGATGACGCCGAGTACGGCGCTGTAGAGCCCCATATAGATCAGGATGAACGACGAACTGATGCCGGGGATGACGACCCCGAACGCGAGCACCGCACCGGCGAGGATAGAAACGGGAATCGTCAGTTCCGCCATTGCTCCGCCGGCTGCAACGCTGGTTTCGCCAAACGCAAACAAGAGGATGAATCCAAGACCCAGCAGCGCCGCAACGATATGACGCGCCTTGATCGGGCCGCTTTGACGCACCTCCGAATAGAGTCCCGGCACGCTGCCGAGCACAAGCCCGGAAAACAGCGCAAGAAGCGGCGCTTCATACCTTTCAATCAAAATGCTGAGCACGTTGCTGGTTAAAAGGATTCCAATTCCGCCGCCAATGACAATCGGCAGCAGGTATTTGAAGTTCGCTTTCGCATTTCGAAAAAAGTCTCCGATGGCGAGCATCATCTTTTCGTAGACGCCCAGGCTGATGGCCAGGATTCCGCCGGAAACGCCCGGGAGCACGCCGCCAATTCCGATGGCCACCCCGCAGATCAGTCGATAGAGCATTGATTTCATTGAATTCCCTCGTGTTTTGGCGCATGCGCGCGGTAATCTGCGCGCTCCGGCGCCTTTTTCAGCCGTTTTTGTCTGCTTGCCTGCAAGCAATAAGCTCAATCATGCTGAACTGGATTTGGAATCATCAAATGGTAATTCTGTTAACGATTTTATTATATCAGTCTCATTCCGCGCTCAAGTGAAATTTCGGCAAACTTTTTCGATTGCGCATCGCTCTTTTCCCGGCAGCGGCAGAAACGTTGAATTCGTCCGTGGAAGAAACCGTTCGCTCCATCCGAAGCGACTGTTTTTCCTCTCTCGTTATGAGCGGCAGATCATCCTGATCAAAAGACCGCTGGTCTGATTGAAATAATCTTTCTGTTGCGGCGGAACATTTTCATGTATAATACGGTTGATATTTAATCCTGAATTCCGTGAAATCTGGTGTTAATATGAAGCGTTCTTCCGGCATTCTACTGCATATTTCCTCTCTTCCCTCCCCCTACGGCATCGGCTCGTTCGGGCGGGAAGCGTACGCGTTTATCGACCAGCTTGAACGCGCCCGTCAGTGTTACTGGCAGGTGCTCCCGCTTGGGCCGACGGGTTACGGCGATTCGCCGTACCAGTCGTTTTCCGCGTTCGCGGGCAATCCGTATTTTATCGACCTTGATACGCTGGCAAACGACGGTCTGCTGGATCAAAGCGAACTGGCCGCCATCGACTGGGGTTCCCCCGCGCGGCAGGTCGATTACGGAAAGATTTATTTCAACCGCTTTGCCGTGCTCAAAAACGCGTTTCGCCGCGCCGTGCGCGATGATGGGCGGATGCGCGCGCTGGACGAATTCGCGCGCCACAACGCGGACTGGCTGAGCGACTACGCGCTGTTTATGTCCCTCAAGGACGAAAACGGCGGCGTTGCCTGGAGCGAATGGCCTTATGAAACGCGCATGCGCGAAGAATGGGCACTGCAGGCGGCGCGGGAACGCCTTGGTGAGAGCATCCGGTTCTACGAGTTCATTCAATGGCTGTTTTTTGAGCAGTGGGCAAAGCTGAAAGCCTACGCCAACAGCCACGGCGTCCAAATTGTCGGCGACCTGCCTATTTACGTCCCGCTCGACAGTGCGGACGTCTGGAGCGCGCCGGAAGAGTTTCAGCTGGACGAGGAGCGCCGTCCGCGCTGTGTGGCGGGCGTGCCGCCGGACTACTTCAGCGAAGACGGCCAGCTCTGGGGCAACCCGATCTACGACTGGGATTATATGAAGCAGACCGGCTACGCATGGTGGATCCGGCGCATGCGCTCGGCTTCCACGCTGTTCGACTGCCTGAGAATCGACCACTTCCGCGGCCTCTCCTCCTACTGGAGCGTGGCTGCGGACGCGGAAACCGCGCGAAACGGCGTTTGGATCGAAGGGCCGGGGCTCGACTTTGTGGACACCATCAAGGTTGCCTGCCCGCAGCTGGAGGTCATTGCCGAAGACCTGGGGTATCTGACCGACGAGGTGCGCAATCTCCTCTCCGCCAGTGATTTTCCGGGCATGAAGGTGCTCCAGTTCGCGTTTGACGCGCGCGAGCCAAGCAACTATCTGCCGCATACTTACAGCCGCCGCTGCGTCTGCTACGCGGGCACACACGACAACACCACCACCGCAGGATGGTTTACGGAAGCGGATCCGCTGGACGTCGCCTTCTCGGTAAAATACCTTGGCTTGAACGAGCGCGAAGGCTACGTTTGGGGCATCCTGCGCGGCGGCATGGGGTCGGTTTCCGATCTCTTTGTTGCCCAGATGCAGGACTATATCGGTCTCGATGCAGCGGGACGCATGAATACGCCCGGTACGCTCGGCGGCAACAACTGGCGCTGGCGGCTGCTCCCCGGCGAGTTTACCGACGAACTGATTGAGAAGATTGCCGCGATGACCGCGATGTACGGGCGATAAAAATCATCTCAACACAAAAAAACGGAACCACTAGGTTCCGTTTTTTTATGCTGTTCGTTACGCTTTCTTGCGGATTGGAATCCAAACTTCGCTGTAGTATTCCGGCGAGGCGGTATCCCCTTCCGAATACAGCTCAATCTCCATGTACTGCGCAACTTCGTACACGCCGTTTGTCGGCAGCCATTCGGAATAAACCTGTTTCACTACGTTCTGTATTGCGCCCGGCATGGCGCCGACGCAGGCAAAGCGCGCCCAAGTATGCGCCGGAATTTCGCGCTTGACGAGCCCTTCCGAAACCGTCATGCCCGGTTTGAGCGGTTCGCCGATCATATAGGGAAAGTTGCCGTTTGCGTCCGCGTCGAAACAGATACCAAACATCGGGCAAACCTTCTCGTGCAGACCCTTCTGGAAAAACTCATCCCAGAATTTCGGAATCTCCTCTTTGCTGCTGTCCATGTGAAACGCGCGCTCCGCACCGTAAACCGTAAACGCTTCCATCTGTTCGATTTTGTAGTTCATTCTTGTAAAACCCTCCAGCTTAATCGAAATTGCAAGGGGATTCTGGCACTTGAGAAGCGTGCTGAACCGGCGCGCGTTGGACGGCGTCACCCCGTGAAAGCGGGCGAACGCCTTGGTAAAGCTCTCCGGCGTGTCGAAACCGTACTTCAGCGCCAGGTCGATCACCTTGGCACTGCCCGCGAGCAGTTCGTTTGCCGCCTGTGACAGCCTGCGCGCGCGGATGTATTCGCTCACGCTCATGCCGGTCAGCGCGGAAAACGTCCGTTCCAGATAGAAGCGCGAGAGTCCGACGCTCTTTGCCGCGAGCGCGCTGTCCGTTTCCTCCAGCAGATGCTTCTCAATATAGAGAAGCGCGGCGTTTAAGCTTTCCACCAGTTCCAACGTTGTTCACCTGCCGTTTCCGTTTCTCTTTTCGTGTGCCAGCTTGCCCTTGCGGGTAGATGGTATCAAAGAAGCGGGCTCGCGTCCTGTCATTTCTTGTCACGATTTGTCCGCCCCGTCCGACCCGGACTGTTCACCGATGTTTTTATCAAGGCGGTTATCCGCAGATTTCGTATTCGATCTCCGTATTTCCGCGCTCCAGCAGGTTCGCGGCTCGATCCGCATGATTCAGCCAGTCCTCCTGCGCATTTACGGGCAGCATCAGCGGCATGCGGTCGTGAATAAACGAAATGCCTTCCGCGGCGGGTGCGGTCAAAATCACAAACAGCGGCAGCTGCGAACCGGACTCCGCGCGGTACAGCCCCGCAAAGGTGAACATCCCCTCCCCTTTGGGGCGAAGCTTGTATTTAATCTTTTCACTGCCGCGCTTTTCCCATTCAAAGTAGCTTGCCGCGGGAATCAGGCAGCGCCCGTTTGCCATCGGCGTTCGGAACATGCTCTTTTCCAGCACCGTTTCACTGCGCGCGTTGATCACGCGCCCCTTGCCGTCGAAGCGGGAAAAGCCCCACTCCATCAGCCGCGGGCCGGAAGCGTCCAGCACGGGCACCTTGTCCGTTGGAAAGATTTCGCCGGACTTTCGCAGCAGCAGCGCCGTATCGTCGGGATTGCGCTGATAGAGCAGCGCGAGCACCGCGCGGTACTGCGCGTCGTCATCGTCCGTGTAAAACCTGCCGCACATAAGCGCTCCCCCTGCTCTTTATGTCTTTCGCTCGGTGTTCGGTTAACCCAGCAGAGTCCGATGCCGATACCCATAAGAGTTCTGATCAGTCTCAACCCAGCCAGAGTCCAATACCAATGCCCATAATCGAGCCGATCAGCACCTGAAACGGCGTATGGCCGATGAGTTCCTTTAGCTTATACTCCGGCAGTTTGAGAATTTTGCCTTCGTTGAGCAGGTGGTCGATGATCGCCGTGATGGTCACCGCCTGCTTGCCCGTTTCCAGACGCACGCCGCGCGCATCGTAGAGCACGATGGAAGCCAGCACAAACGAAACCGCAAATTCAAACGACCCCGCGCCAAACTCCTTTGCCGCCGCGGTTGTCAATGCGCAAACGGTGGCCGCATGCGAGCTGGGCATGCCGCCGCTGCCGGTCAGCCGTTCAAAGCTGAACTGCTTGTTTACAATCGTATACAGAATCACCTTGGCAAGCTGCGCAATCACCCAGCCGGACAGTGCCGCAACCAGAAGCTTGTTATGGATTAAGTCCGTTAAAAATTGCAGCATTTCTCCCCTATCCCCCCCGGCGGGCGGTGATATCACCACGCCGTACATATTATTTTATAACACGCAGGTAAGAAGCGCAATCATGGCGAATTTTGAGAATCCTGCCGAAGCGTAAAAAATAACAAAGCTGATCATATATCAAGATTCCGCCGAATGTTTCTTGACAGATCCTTTACAAATGCTTTACGCTTGACGAATGAAAAAACATTTTTTAACGCTTTTAGTTTGCTTTTTGATGCTCGGCGTATGCCTGCTGCCGTTTCAGCCCAGCGCGCTGGCCGAAGAGTCCGCAACTGCCGACCTCCGGTTCGGCGCGGACGGCACTTTTACCATTCTGCTCTTTGCCGACCTGCAGGATACGCAGTTCATCACCAAGCAGATCATCAGCGGCGAAAAAAGCGTCCTTGCGGACACTTCCGCCGACCTGATCGTATTGCTGGGCGACCAGATGGACGGCGCAAACCCGATTATGCACCTCGGCAACGGCGAGCAGAACTGCTTAAAAACGCTCAAAGCGCTGCTGGAACCCATCGCGGAGAGCGGGATACCGTTTGCGGTCGTGTTTGGCAACCACGATTACGACGCGCCAATCTCTATTGAACAGCAGGTCGCGTTTTACGAATCCTACGAAACCTGCATCGGCGTGAACTACGGCAGCGAAACATCCGATACCGGTGCGTTCGCGCTGCCGGTTTACAGAGCCGACGGCACGGCCAAAGCGCTGGAGCTCTACTTCTTCGATTCCGGCTGCTACCTGCCAAACGGCGATTACGACACGGTTTCCGCCGAACAGGTCGCCTGGTACAACGAGCAGAGCGCGCTTCTCCACACGGAAAACGACAATCAAGCGCTGCCCGCCGTCGCGTTTTTCCATATTCCGCTTCCGGAAGTGTACGACATGCTCACCGAAGTAGAAGAAGGCACCGCGGGATCGTTTGAAGGCGTTGGCGTCGGCGAAGGCAAATATTACCTTGCGGATTCTGACACGATTTTTACCGGCGACGTCAGTGAGCCGCCCTGCCCTTCCTCTTCGAACAACGGCCTGTTCGACGCGTTTTTGAATAATGGCGACGTGTTCCTTGCCGTCAACGGCCACGACCACACCAATTCGTATATCGGCAGTCTGCACGGCATCGATCTTGCCAACGCGCCGGGCAGCTCCTTTACGAGCTATGGCGACGAAGATACCCGCGGCGTGCGGCTGTTTCGCTTTACCGAGGACAACGTAAAGAATTACGAAACCCTGCATGTGCGCTACAATGAGTATAACTCCCCCGCGAGCTTCGGCTACCTGCGGTATTTCTTCACCACGACCATCGGGCTCAAAGGCCTGCCGAGCATGGCGAAGATCGCCATTGCGATTCTGGTTCTGCTTATCGCGGTCATCGTCGTTCTAATCGTTGCATTCAAAAAGCGCAATAAAAAGCGCAGGCTCGCCGCCGCGCAAACAGTTCCTGCCGAGCCGAAGCCGGAAGAACCGGCCGGTAAATAGCGGATTACAGCTCAAAGAATAAAACAGGAGCAGGCGTCAGCCGGCTCCTGTTTTTATCGTTCATTTCTTACGCTTCGTCTGCAAACTGCTCGCTGAGAACCTCTTCGTCCTTGCTCTCATAGAAGTTGACGATGCAGTGCATCGGGCAGACCGGGATGCAGGCGCCGCAGCGGGTGCAGGTGGTCTCGTCAATTTCCGCAACACCGTCTTTGACGACGATGGAGTTGGTGGGGCACTGCTTTTCGCAGCGCTTACAGCCTACGCACGCGGTTTTGCACTGCAGCGCCGCGATGCGTCCGGTGGCCTTGTTGCGGCACATGACGACGACCGTTTGATCCAGCGGGTACATTTGAATCAGCCCGCGCGGGCAGACCGCAACGCAGACGCCGCAGCCGGTGCAGACGTTGTCGTCTACCACCGCAACGCCGTTTTCCATTTTGATTGCGCCAAACGGGCAGCGCTCTACGCAGTCCCCCAGTCCGGCACAGCCAAATTCGCAGGCGTTCGGCCCGCCGGAGATGGAGCTCGCCGCCCGGCAGGAAGGAATCCCCGCGTAGTCAAAGCGCGGTTTGACGTTTTCGCAGTTGCCCTGGCAGCGCACGCGCGCTACCATAGGCTCAATTGCCGTTGCGGAGACGCCCATGATGTCGGCGACCGCTTTGGCGGATTTTGATCCGCCCGGCGTGCAGCCGCTGGGACTTGCTTCGCCGCGGACGACCGCTTCGGCAAACGCGTCGCACCCGGCATAACCGCAGGCGCCGCAGTTCGCGCCCGCAACCGCCGCGCGCACGGCCTGCACGCGCTCGTCCACCTCGACGGCGAACTTTTTACCCGCGATGCCAAGCACGATGCCAAAGAGTATGCCAAGCCCGCCCAGCGCGGCGACGGCGTAAAGGACTTTTACCAGCGTATCCATCCTCACATCACCCCCGCGAACATGTTGGAAAAGCCGAGGAACGCAATGCTCATGAGCCCCGCGATGACCAGCGAAATCGGAAAGCCCTTAAGCGGAACGGCGATCTTTGCCGTTTCAAGCCGCTCGCGGACACCCGCCATCAGCACGATGGCAAGCAGGAAGCCCAGCGCGCCGAACGTTCCGTTGAGAACGGAGTAAAGCAGGTTGTGGCCATCCGTAATATTGAGGATGGTCACGCCCAGCACCGCGCAGTTGGTGGTGATCAGCGGCAGGTAGATGCCCAGCGCGCCGTAGAGCGAAGGGGCGGACTTTTTGAGGAACATCTCGACAACCTGCACCAGAGACGCGATGACCAGGATGAACGCAATGGTGCTCAAATACGTCAGCGACAGCGGCACAAGCACGTAGTAATACACAAAATACGTAAACAGGCTCGCAAGCGCCATGACGAACGTAACCGCTACTCCCATGCCGACAGCGGTTTCCACCTTGTTGGAAACGCCAAGGAACGGGCAGCATCCGAGGAAACGCGAGAAGATATAGTTGTTCGTCAGCACACAGCTGAACATGAACAGCAGAACTTTAACGATTGGATTCACTGCTTCTTCGCCTCCTTCTTTGCGGCGGCTTTCGTACTCACGACGTTAAACAGCGCGAGCAGAAGTCCAAACACGATGAACCCGCCGGCGGGCAGGATGAGCAGCAGCATCGGCTGATAGGAAGGCCCGAATACGGAAGCGCCAAAGATCGTGCCGTTGCCGAGGATCTCGCGGATGCTGCCAATCAGCGTCAGCGCCAGCGTAAAGCCGAGACCCATACCGATTCCGTCCGCCGCGCTGTGGAGCACCGTATTCTTGCTGGCAAACGCTTCCGCCCGCGCAAGGATGATGCAGTTGACGACGATCAGCGGCAGGAAGATGCCTAGGCTCGAGTACAGCGAAGGCAGAAACGCCTGCATGAACATCTGCACCATGGTCACGAACGTGCAGATGACCACGATGAACGCCGGAATGCGGATTTTATCCGGTATAAAGTTCCGCAGAAGCGAAATCACGATATTGGAGCCGACGAGCACGAACGTTGCCGCCGCCCCCATGCCGATTCCGTTGGTCGCGCTCGTGGTGACTGCCATGGTGGGGCAGGTGCCGAGCACGAGCCGGAAGGTCGGGTTTTCCGTGATCAGGCCGTTGAGAAATACACTTTTTAGCGTCATTTTCTGTTCCATTGTTTATCCCTCCGTCGGCGCGCTGAGCGAGGCAAGCTGGCTTGCCGCCAGATCGACCGCCTTGGTCACCGCTCTTGAGCTGATGGTCGCGCTGGTCACCGCGTCGATCTCCCCGCCGTCCTTTTTGAGGGAAACGGGAGAAAGCTTGCCGATGAACTGTTCGCCAAACCAGGCTTCCTTGGTGCGCGCGCCAAGACCTGCGGTTTCCGCAAAGTTCGACCCGCCGACGAACACGCCCGTAATGGTTCCTTCGGTATCGACGCCAACGGTTACTTCAATCTCTCCACCGTAGCCCTTGGTCACGACCTTGCCGGTCTTGCCGACGAGCTTGCCGTTTGCGTCGTAGCCCGCGTGTGCTTCGCTGAGGCCTTCCGGCGCGGCGAGTTCGGTAAACGTATCGGCGCTCGAGAGAACCTCTCTGCGCGCGGCGTCCGCGGCAATGATTGCCTGCTCCTGAATCGGCCCTTCCGTTAACGCGTTGGTAGCCCCCAGCGCTAGCCCCGCCACCGCCGCGATGGCAAAGAGCTTTAATCCCAGTACCCAAACTTTATCACGCACGGGTCTTCACCTCCCCGTAAATTCTGCCGCGTGTTGCGCGGTCGATCAGCGGGGTTACGATATTCATCAGGAGAATAGCGTAAGTCGTGCCCTCTGGGTACCCGCCGAATGCGCGGATCAGCGCGATAATCAGTCCCGCTCCCGCCGCGTAGATCATCTGACCCGGATGTGTCATGGGCGAGGTCACATAATCGGTTGCCATGAACACCGCGCCAAAGAGCACGCTTCCGGTCAATACACTCTGCACGGGGTCTCCGCCAAAGAGGTATGTGCAGAGCATGAACGAGGCGATCATGGTCACAGGAATGTGCCAGGATATCGTCTTTCGAATCAGCAGGTAGACAAGCCCCAGCAGAATGGCGACCTTGCTGACCTCGCCGATGCAGCCGGGAACCCAGCCGACTATCAGGTCGAGGTTCGAAGGATACGCCGTGGAATGCGCCGTCGCGCTCGAGATGATGTCGATGGGCGTTGCGCTGGACACCGCGTCGAACGGGGTCACAAACGCGCTGCTGCCGCTCATGAACGCAGGCCAGCTGGCAAGCAATACCGCGCGCGCCGAAAGCGCCGGGTTGACGAAGTTATCGCCAATGCCGCCAAAGAGCTGCTTGACCAGCAGAATCGCCACCGCGCTGCCGATGAAAATCATCCACCAGGGCGCCGTGGAAGGCAGGTTCAAGCCCAGCAGAATGCCGGTGACGACGGCGGAAAGGTCGTTAACGGTGATCTTCTTTTTGAGCAGCACTTCCCAGAGGAACTCCAGAATCACGCAGCTCGCCACACTGATGAGGATGACGCGCGCGGCGTCCCAGCCAAACAGCCAGATGCCGGCGGCAATCGCGGGCGTCAGCGCCACGATGACGTCGAGCATCAGTACGGCGGTCGTGTTTTTTGAGAAGATATGCGGCGCGCCGGAAACGGTCAGTCGTTTTGTTTGCTCCATACTGCTCACCTCCTCGCCTTTGCGGCAAGTTCTTCCCGCGCCGCTTTGAACGACGAGGCAAGGTATCTGCGCGCGGGGCAAATATAGGAACACGCACCGCAGAGCACGCAGTCGATCAGACCGTGCTTCTTAGCGCTTTCAAAATCCAGTTTGTCGATCTCCGCACGTATCTGGTACGGATGCAGCCCGATCGGGCAGATATGCGCGCACCTTGCGCAGCGGATGCAGGCGCTTTCTTCGACTTGTTTTGCCTGCTTTCGATCAAACGCCACAATTCCGTTGGTGGCTTTTGTAATCGAAACGCTCGTATCGGCCGAGCAGAGACCCGTCATCGGGCCGCCCGCAAAGATCTTGCCGATATCGCCGCAAAGCCCGCCGCAGGCATCGATTGCCTGTTGGTAGGTTGTCCCCACACGGAGCCGGAGGTTCGAAGGCGTGCCGACGCAGCCCGTTACGGTCGTAATCCGCTCAACAAGGGGCTTGCCGAGCAGTACCGCGTCCGCAATGGCCGCCGCGGTGCTGACGTTGAACACCAGCGCGCCCGCGTCGACGGGCAGTTTGCCGCGCGGCACTTCGCGCCCGGTCACGACATGAATGATCTGCTTTTCCGAGCCCTGCGGATATTTCGTCGTCAGCGGCTGTACTTCCAAAGCGGGATCGGCTTTGACGGCTTCCCGCATGGATTCGATTGCGTCCGGTTTATTCGTCTCAATCGCGATGACGCCGCGCTTGACACCCGTTGCCTTAAGAATCAGCCTTAATCCGTTTATGATGCGCTCCGGTGTTTCCAGCATGAGCCGGTGGTCGGCGGTCAAGTACGGTTCGCATTCCGCGCCGTTGAGAATCACCGTGTCCGCCTGCTTGCCTTCCGGAATCGAAAGCTTGATGTGCGTCGGAAACGCAGCGCCGCCCATGCCGCAGACGCCCGCGCTTTTTACGGCGGAAACGATCTGTTCCGGCGTGACCGACTCCAGCGAGCCCGCGGGGCTCAGAGCCACCCATTCGTCCAGGCCGTCGTTTTTGATGCCGACGCAGAGTTCCGGCGCAGCCTTCAGCTGCTGGCGGGGCTCGACAAAGAGCACTTCGCCCGAAACGCTCGCGTGTACCGGCAGACCCAGCCCGCCAACGGGAGTTGCAATCACTTCACCCAGCTTGACGCGCTGCCCTTTTTGTACGCAGGCAGCGCCCGGCGCGCCAAGATGCATCCCCAGCGGGATCACCACCACGTCCGGAACGACAGCGCGTACGGAGCACGCGCTGGTCAGCGGTTTTCCTTCTCCGATGTGCCGGAGAGGGTGAACACCGCCGCGAAACGTTTTTTTCAATCGATTCCACCTGCCTTGTAAAAATCGGGCATAAGATAGGATAATTGCCCGTTCGAAACCTCACTCAGTATAAGGCTTTTACCTCTTCGAAACAAGTGCCGCTGTCAAACAGAGACAAAAATTCAGCGTTTTTTTCAGAGCGCGCCGGAGCGGAAAGCGCCGTCACACATGAAAAACGCTTCTTGTTCATTCACGTTTTCCGCTGAAAAGAAAAAACCGCCGGAATACCGGCGGCTGTGAAAGATATTATTCGTTTATTTGATGCCCAGATAGCTCAGAATCCCGTTTACGATGCCCTCCAACTTATTTGATACCCAGATAACTCAGAATCCCGTTTACGATACCTTCCGCCATGGTCTGCTGGAAGTCCGCGTCGTTGATCTTTTTGTCCTCTTCGGCATTGCTGATGTGGCCGATAAAGAGCGTGCAAACCGGAGCTTCGGTCTTGTCGAAGAATGTCTCGTCCGATTTTTCTATGATGGATTCGCCCTTTACCTCGCGCAGGGAAAGTCCCGTCGCGTCGATATACGCGCTCAGTACGGCGTTGGCAAGGCTCTTGCAGGCGTCCTTCTGGTCGTGCGTTTCCGGTATCCAGGCCATTGCGCCCCGCGTATCCGTTGCGCTGACCGAGTTGCATTCTATGCGCAGTACGAGCTCGACGCCGCCGCTGTTGAAGATGGCCGCGCGCTCGGTGGAGGTCTTATCGTCCTTGACGTCGCTGAGCGAAAAGACGACGGTTGCACCCTGCTGCTCAAGTTTTTCCTTGACCAGCGTGGCAACGGCGTAATTCAGGCGGTTGGCGTAAATCTTGGTGGAAACGCCCTGTATCTTGGAGCTGTAACCGCGCGCGGGATCGATGCCGATCACGTGTCCGTCCAGTTTTCCTGCGGGCGGAACGGTTGCCGTCGGGGTTGCGCCTGGCTCCAGCGAAGGCGTCGGAGTCGGGAGCGCGGGGTCAACGGTGGGAGAAGGCGTTGCCGTCACGGGCGCTACGGTGGGAGCGGGCGTTGGGGTGGCGTTGGCGATTTGATATTTCACGATAGCGGGTGAAATAACGCCTGCAACCAAAGCATAGCTCACGCCGATGAGCATAATGAGGATCATAGCGCATAGAATTCCGAATGCGAGCGGGTTATTAATACGAAACGTTCTCCTGCGCTTGACAATCTTTTTCATGCTCTCCACCTCAGTCGTGCTATCAAGGGTATTGTAACACGCGCGTTAGAGAATGTACCATAGAAAAACATAAGATTTTCAAAATTTACACGTTTTCGTTAGAAAAAATTCATGTCTTTTTGAACGAATTGCGATACAGTGCATTTGCGTGATTTTTTACCGATACCACAGTCGCTTTTCTGTGTGTTTTCCCTTCTGATCCGCTGAGATTATACGGGCTTGCCGCGTCCGTATTTGGCGTGCGCGCCAAGATAACAGCCGTGTTTGATCCTGTCGCGGTCTGCCTTTCTGCACTTGTTTGTACATTTTCAAACTGTTTTTTATGGAAGGCTTGAACCGCCGCCCAGGTTGAACGTATAATGTTGTCATGCCTTATAATTTTACGCATGCGCTGGTCGGACTCACCGCTCTGGATTCCGCGAACCAAGCCGTAAAAGCCCTCGCTGCTCAGCATCGGGGCGCGTTTTTGATCGGCACCATGGGGCCGGATCCGTACTTTGGAGACTCCCGGCCAAAGCCGCTGTTTGTTCCCTGCCGGGAAGAACTCGCGGCAAAACTGCACGAACTCGACGCGCGGTTCCTCTTTGGCGCGCTGTTTCCTCTTGCCGCCAAAAATGCGGCGAACCAAGCGTACGCGCTGGGTTTTTTATGCCATTTTCTGCTCGATACCAACGCACATCCCTATATCGAAGCGCGATTTTCCGGCAAGGCACATACGCCCGCGGAGATTCAAATCGACCTGATGATGGCCGACCGGATCAAGCGCCCCGGCGTTCCGCAGCCTCCGGCACGGTTCTACCGTTCCAAAGACATCCCGGCGCTGGACGCGCTGCACGCGAGCCTTTCCAAACAGCTTTTTGCCATGGAGACGAGCGGCGCGTTTTTACGCAGCCTGCGTAAGTGGATCGCTGTCAACACGGTTTCCTACGATCCGCACAACCGGAAACTGCGTCTCATTAACCGCTTTGACCACAGCGGAACGTTGACCGGTTTTCTCGTTGCCCGCCATCCCGACCCGGACGACCGGCTCAACCTTTCTCACTGGGAGTGGCGTGCACCCTGGGCGGCGGATCAAGCGAGGACGGAGTCGTTTCCCGACCTGTTCGAGCGCGCCGTGGCCGAAGCTACCCCGCTCATGAACGCCGCATACGCCGCCATGCAAAGCGGTAGCACAACCGAAGCGCTCGAACTGATTGGCCCCAGGAGGATGGATGCAAGACCCGTTTAATTTGGCGTCCATGCCGGAGCGCGCCTGCTGCTTTACCGGTCACCGTCCGGAAGCGCTGCCGGATCGCGGAAACGAAGAGAAACGCGGCATGCGGGAGCTCGGCGCCCTGCTCGAAGCAGCCGTCTTCCGCGCGCTGGACGAGGGCATAACGCTCTTTTACGCGGGCGGCGCGCGCGGGTTCGATACGCTCGCCGCGGAAACCGTGCTCCGCCTTAGCGAGAATAACCCGGAGGTGCGCCTCTGTCTCGCGCTGCCGGGGCAGGATCAGGCGCAGGACTGGCCGCAAGGCGACCGGCTGCGGTACGAAGCAATCCTTGCCGCCGCGGGCGACCGTGTTTGGTACGCGGCCGCATGCTGCAGCCCGGACTCCATGCGCAAGCGCAACCGCTATTTAGTCGATCATTCCACCCGGTGCATTGCGTACCTGAAGCGCATGCACGGCGGCACGCTCTACACGGTCAACTACGCGCTGGAAAACGACGTCCCCGTCGAGAATCTGGCCTTATTTATGCAGCGCGCTTAACTAAAAAACTCTGCGAAAAGCCGGTTTGCCTCGCCTGCCTTTTGGCAGGCTTGTTTTTACTTCGCCTGTTCTTTCGGAACATTTATTTGATTGTAGTTTATTTTATATCGTGGTATAATTCGTAACCATTATGGAACAAAAAGTAGAAGCAACTTCAAACCGTCCCTGCGCACCCGTGCAGCCGAACAAAATGGGCGTTTTGCCGGAAGGCAGGCTCCTGTTCTCCATGGGCGTGCCGCTGGCGCTCTCCATGCTCACGCAGGCGCTCTACAACATCGTGGACAGCATCTTCGTTTCGTTTATCGACGAAAGCGCGCTCACGGCGGTCACGCTCAGCTACCCGATTTTCATGCTGATGATCTCCGTCGCGGTCGGCACCGGGGTGGGCATCAACTCGCTGATTTCGCGCAGGCTCGGCGCAAAGCGCTTTGCCGAGGCGGAGCTTGCCGCCAGCAACGGGTTCTTCCTGATGCTGCTCTCTTCATTGGTGTTTGTCGTCTTTGGCCTCTTTTTTGCCAAGCCATTCATCGCGGCCTATACCAGCACGCCGGAGACAGCGGCTTACGGAGCGGATTACCTCTCAATAGTCTCCACGTTCTGCGTGGGGCTGTTCATGCAGGTCTTCTGCGAGCGCATCATGCAGAGCCAGGGCAAGAATCTATATGCCATGCTCATGCAGCTCGTCGGCGCGGTGGTCAACATCATTTTAGACCCCATCCTGATCTTCGGCCTGCTGGGCTTCCCCAAGCTCGGCGTGGCGGGCGCGGCCATCGCCACCGTCATCGGCCAAATGACTTCCATGGTCTTTTCGCTCCTCGTGATCTTTGGCAAAAAGAACGAAGTGCGTCTCACCTTTAAGGGATTTAAGCCGGATCTTGCCAGCATCAAGGGGATTTACGAAGTCGGCTTCCCGACGATTGTCCTGCAGGCCATCGGCACGGTCATGACGCTTGCGCTCAACGCCATACTGATCGTATTCAGCGAAACGGCGGTCGCGGTGTTCGGCGCGTACTTCAAGGTGCAGTCCATTGCCTACATGCCGCTGTTTGGCACGACCAACGCCGCCATGAGCATCATTGCCTATAACTACGGCGCCTGCAACAAAAAGCGCGTCATGCGCACCTGGAAACTGACTCTCATAGCGGGGCTTGTGCTCATGACCGTGATGGCGGGCGTCTTTTTGCTCCTGCCGGATCAGATCCTCGGCATGTTCAACGCCTCGGCGGATATGCTGCGCATCGGCAAATCAGCGCTGACGATCATCCCGCTTGGGCTTCCCATCGCGGTGGTCAGCGTCTGCTGCTCCATGATGTTTCAGGCAATCGGCAAAGGTTCGTTCAGCATGTATATCTCGCTGGCGCGTCAACTTGTTTTACTCGTGCCGGTGGCGTGGCTGCTTGCTCGCCTGACCCGGGAAGTCACCGCCGTATGGTGGGCGTTCCCCATTGCGGAAGTGCTCTGCGTGTTCTTGAGTGTGGCGCTGTTTGTCTCGGTCTACCGCTCAAAGATCAAGCCGCTTACAACCGCCGCCCCCTGCGAATGCATCCCGAAAGAGATTGTCTTTTAGTTCGCAGCGACTTGCGTTTCTCAGCGCCGCTATTCAAGCGGCGCTTTATTTTCAGCCGCTTTTTCAGCCGCTCTTCTTGACGATGCTATGCCGTTATGCGAGAATACCCTAAAGGGGTGAGAACATGGAACGAATCGGAAAAGAAGCGTATTACCTCTCCATTGCGGCGGAGGTCGCAAAACGCTCCACCTGCCTGAGACGGCAGTACGGCGCGGTCATCGTCAAAAACGACGAAATCGTTGCAACCGGTTATAACGGCGCGCCGCGCGGCGATCCCAACTGCTGCGACGAAGGCTCCTGCTGGCGGGAACGCAACAACATTCCCCATGGCGAGCAGTACGAAAAGTGCGTCGCCGTCCACGCGGAAGCCAACGCCATCATCAGCGCGAGCCGCAACGAAATGATCGGCAGCACGCTCTACCTTTCCGGATTCGAAGGGTTTGACCATCCCATCGAAGCGCCCGCGCCCTGCGTGATGTGCACGCGCATGATCAAGAACGCGGGAATAGCCAGAGTCATCAATCATCAGGGGGAAATCATACTATGAATCAAATGCGGGTCGGCGACGGCACCGTTGTGCTGCTTGCGGGCGGCGGAAAAGTCTATACGGACGTCGCCGCGCGCTTTACACGCAGCGAACGCGGTCTGGACGAGATCATCGCTTCCCCTTATAACGCGGAGCTCGTGCGCAGCATCGTGGAAAAAGGCCATCTGGCCGCCACCGAGTTCGACTATTTTCTCTTCGGCGTGGAAGGCTACTCGCG
Source organism: Clostridiaceae bacterium (assembly GCA_039683415.1). GTDB lineage: Bacteria > Bacillota > Clostridia > Christensenellales > CAG-138 > UBA7703. The sequence goes on along the minus strand of JBDKRL010000016.1, from coordinate 118,228 downwards.
CGTGACCGAAGTGCAGCTGGTGCGCAAGCGCCTCGCGAGCTACCTCATCAAGAGCGGACGCGTGGATAAGCGCGGCAAACGCTCCTACGACGTCGTCCTGCCGGATGGTATCCTGCCCCACCGCGCCAACTGCACCCTGCCGAGCGGCGAACAGGTGGAACTTTCCGCGGTCGATCTATTGAACATGCTCGAAGAATGGTACGACGCGGGCGTTGACGCGGGCTATAAGGAAGAAGAGCTGCGCTACTTAAAGCCGCAGGCGACCGAGTTCAAGGCGCTCATCGGCATGAACGCGCACGCGCTGCTGGACTGGTTCAAGATTCGCTGCTGCATGAACGCGCAGGCAGAAATCCGCGACCTCGCCTGGAAAATGCTGCGGCTCTGCAAAGAAGCCTCTCCCGCGCTGTTTGAAGACGCGGGTCCGAACTGCGTATCCTTGGGGTATTGCCCGGAAAACGAGTTCCAAAACCCCGCCTGCCATGTGATCCGCAAAAAGGACGCGCTCGAGCTGCTCCAACACGCGTCAAAGGAAGTCAGGCAATAGACGAACACCCAACGGAAGGCGGATAGGAATGCCGACGAAACCGCATAAAAAACCGCATATCTGCAAACGCTGCAAGACCCGTTTCCACGGGCAGTACTGCCCTTACTGCGGGGCGGAATACGGCGCGCGCCGCATGAGCACCGGCGGAGGGATGCTGCTGGGGCTGGTGCGGTTTGTGTTTACGATGATTGCCCTCTGCGTTGTGCTTGTTCTCGCCATCGCGATTCTCGACAGCACCACCTATGCGCACGATCCCGCCCACGCGAGCGTCTACGCGATTCTTTCGAGCATCCGCAACGCCGTCAGTCCGGACGTGCTGGCTGTGTACGATTCCGCCCGCGAGCAGGCGCTTTCCGCGCTGAAGATCGCGTATTCGGCGGTGAAAGATTTCTTTACGGAAGTGTTTTCCTGAAATATCAGCATTTATACAACACCAAAACACAAAAAATCCGGCGCAAGCCGGATTTTTGTGATTTACTAAGTTTTTCGTCAAATCTGCCGAAATTACAGCGCCGAACCGACGGTGTTCCAGCCGATGATTAAAAACACCAGCACCACCGCGCCGCAGAACGCGGCCACAATCATGCCCTTCATGCCGAGCTTTCGCACCTTGAACTTGGTTAAAAACGCAACGGCGGTCAGCAGCAGGCAGATGGCGTAGAGCAGTAAAAACCCGCTCTTCATCACCGGGCGCAGCGTATAGATCAGCGGAATCAGCAGCGCAACCGTTGTCACCGGCAGCCCGTCGTAATACTGGCGCGAGGTCTTTTCGCTGAACTGCAGCTCGTCTTCGGTCACGTTGTAGTACGCCAGCCGGATCAGCGCTGCGAGTACAAACAGCACCAGCGCCACGGTTTCGTACCAGTGCGTCAGCCCGATGGAAAAGCCGATGGCAGCCGGCAGCAGCCCGAAACAGATCATGTCCGCCAGAGAATCGATCTGTATGCCAAACTTCTTTTCCTGTTCGTTGCGCGTTCGCGTTTTGGCAATCGACCCGTCGAACAGATCGCAAAAGCCGGAGATCATCAGGCAGACAATCGCCATGCTCGTGCGCCCGTACATTGCAAGGCCAACGCCGATGACGGCGCTGACCACGCCAAAATAGGTCATCAGAACCGTGTAGTTATAAATGCCAATCATCCAATTCCATCCCGTTTCCTATAGAGTAAGGGGGTTCGGCTGTGCCTTCCCCTTCACGCGCTTTTTTATGCCGACCGGCTGTCAGTCTTTTTCGGCTCCGTAATAAGCCCTGTACCAGTCCACGAACCGTTTCAGACCTTCCGCAATCGGCGTGGTCGGCGCAAAGCCGAAATCCCGCGTCGTTTCGGTGATGTCCGCGTAGGTCTGGGTCACGTCCCCCGCCTGCATCGGTAAAAACCGCTTGTTCGCGGCAACGCCGAGCGCGGTTTCCAGCGCCTGAATAAAGTCCATAAGGCGCTCCGGCTTGTTGTTGCCGATGTTGTAAACCGCGTACCGGTCGCCCGCGGCGTTCGGTTTGGGCGGCGAAAAGAGCATGGCTTGTACACAGGCGGTTACGTCGTCCACGTAGGTAAAGTCGCGCAAAAGCTCACCGTTGTTGAACACGTCGATCGTCTCGCCCGCCAGAATCGCTTTGGTGAACTTATAATACGCCATGTCCGGCCGCCCGAACGGGCCGTACACGGTGAAAAACCGCAGTCCCGTGGCAGGAACGCCGTAAAGGTGCGAATAGGTGTAGGCAAACAGTTCGTTGCTCTTTTTTGTCGCGGCGTAGAGCGAAATCGGCTGGTCGACGCGGTCTTCAACGGAAAACGGCGTCTGCTCCCGGTCGCCGTAGACGGACGAACTGGAAGCATAGAGCAGGTGCTTCACCGGATAGCGCCGCACGGCTTCTAGGATATTGAAAAAGCCGAGGATATTGCTTTCGATATACGCCCGCGGATGGTCGATGCTGTAGCGCACGCCCGCCTGCGCGGCAAGGTGCACGACGATTTCCGGCTGAACGCGCGAAAACAGCGCTTCCACGACCGCTTCCTCCGCAAGGTCGCCCTGCGTAAACGTAAACCGTTCAAACGGCGCAAGCTCGCCAAGCCGCGCGCGCTTGAGCGCGGGGTCGTAATAGTCGTTGACGCTGTCGATTCCCTCCACGGCGTACCCGGCCAGCAGCAGACGCTTTGCCAGATGGTAGCCGATGAACCCGGCGGCGCCGGTGATGAGAATCGGTTTTTCGCTTTGCAGTAACACTGTTTTTCCGCCTTATCTGGTGTAAAAAATCATACCCTGCGGGCATGGCAAAACTAGGGCGTTATCGTCCGATGGAATAATACTCCACGCCGCCGCGCCGCATGGTATCCGTATCGAAGATGTTCCGCCCGTCGTAGACCAGCGGCACATGCATCTTGGAGCGGAACACTTCCGGCGAAAGCCGGACGATCTCTTCCCACTCCGTAAACACGAAACAGCAGAACGCGCCTTGGAGAGCTTCCTCGGCAGAAGCGGCCAGGGTAACGTTCGGGAACTTCTTTTTAAAATTCTCCCCCGCGACCGGATCGTAACAGATCACCTGCGCGCCGTGCTCCAGCAGGAGCCTGACGTTGTCGATGGCGGGCGCTTCCCTGAGATCGTCCGTTCCCGGCTTAAACGCAAGGCCGAGCACCGCCACGCGGAGGTTTTCAAACGACATGAACCGCTTTTTCGCTTTTTCAAAGAGCTTGGTCTTCTGCTCGGCGTTGATCGCCACCGCCGCGTCCACGGTTCTCAGGTGGTAGCCGTGCTGTTCGGCTAAAAAACAGAGCGCTTTGGTGTCCTTGGGAAAACAGCTCCCGCCGTAGCCGACGCCCGCTTTGAGGAACTTGGCCCCGATGCGCGGATCGTAGCGCATGCCTTCAGCCACATCGTCCACGCTCGCGCCGACGCGTTCGCAGAGGTTTGCGATGTCGTTCATATACGAAATCTTGAGCGCGAGGAAGTTGTTGCAGGCGTACTTGATCATCTCCGCCGAACGGCGGGAAACAGAAACGATGGGCAGGTCGAACGGCGCGTAGATCTTGAGCAGAATCCGCTCGGCTTCCTCGTCCTCGGTGCCGATGATGATGCGGGTGGCGTGCATGGTGTCGTGCACCGCGTTGCCCTGCGCCAGAAACTCCGGGTTGCTCGCCACGCGGACTTTGACGTCACGGATGAGGTTGTCCTTGATGTACTGCTCGACCTTATCGTTCGTGCCGACCGGCACGGTGGACTTGACCACCACGAGGCAGTCGTGCGTGACGCTCTCGGCAATCTCCCGGCAGACCGCGGCGATATAAGAAAGGTTCGCGCTGCCGTCCGGCAGTTCCGGTGTGCCCACGCCGATGAAGATGGCGTCCGCGTCCGCGTATGCGCTGGCGTAGTCGGTCGTAAAAAACAGGCGGCTGGCCGCAATGTTCTTTTTGAGCAGCTCTTCCAGACCCACTTCGTATATGGGCGATTCTCCACCGCGCATCATGGCAACTTTCTGCTCGTCCACGTCCACGCAGGTGACCGTATGGCCTTTTTCGGCAAAGCAGACGCCCGCCACCAGCCCGACATATCCCGTTCCGGCAACCGCCAGTTTCATGCAGAATCCTCCTCGTTTTTCCCGCCGCGCATTCTTCTTTCCCGCGCGGCAGGATTCGGTTCTAATCCGTTTGTTTCGTCTTTTTTCTGTTCAAAAAATCCTTCATCGAAGCCCGGAGGTAATCCAGACTCTTCAGTTTTAATAATACCGCCAAACCGAGGTAGACCGCAACCCCGCAAACGACCTGTACGATCAGAGAGGCCAAATCGCTCATCGGAATCAGCGAAACGCCCCAAACGCCCACGGCCATCACGCCGGAGAGCAAGATCGGCGGCAGCATATCCCAAATCTGGTCGATCACGCGGTAAGAAAAGAGCCGCTTCATCACAATGATCGTCACGAACATGGAAAACACCGCGGTCAGCGCCACGGCGTACGCAATGGCAAGGGGCGTCGTATAGAGGAACACCGCCGCGGCCAGCGCGAGGATGCCGAATATCTTTTTGATGATCTCTGTTTTCAGGTAGAGATCGCTTCGTCCGATGGCGTTGATCGCCTGCAGGTCCGCCGCCTCGATGGGATACAGCGCATAGACCACGGCCAGCACCTGCAAAAACGGCGCGGCTGGCACCCATTTTTCGGTCAGCAGCACACGCATCAGCAGCGTTGCCACCATCGCCATGCCCGTCATCATCGGAAACACCATCAGCGCGGTGGTGCGGTTCGTCTTTCGCACCATTTCGAGCACGAGCGGCTGATCGTCCTGCTTTTTGGAATAAGCCGGAAAGAGCACGGCCAGCGCGATGCTGGTCAAGTTGTTGGCGATCATCTCCGGGTACTGCCGCCCGCGGTTGTAGAACGCAAGGGAATCGCCGATAAACCGCTTGCCGATGACGAGCGAGGATAGCTCCGTATAGCCTGTGTCCAGCAGCGACGAAACGAGCAGTTTCCAGCCGTAGCCAAACAGGGATTTGATGCGCGGCAGGGAAACCGTCAGCATCGGCTTCCAGCGATCCTGCGCCCAGAGCAGAAGCATTGTGGCAACTGAGCCAAGCAGCTGGTTGACCACCAGCGACCAGATGCCGTACCCCGCGTACGCCATCCAGATGCCGACGATACCGGAAAAGATCGTCGCTCCCAGGGTCGTTACGCTGAGTTTTCGAAACTCCATCTTACGCGTGATAATCGCGCTCTGAACGGAGTTGAACGCGCCGGAAAAAAGGATGACCGAGAGGATGCGGAGCGCTTTTGTGAGCACCGGCTCTTCATAAAACGAAGCGATGGCAGGCGCTGTGAAAAGCAGTACGAGGTAGAGCACGCCCGCAATCGCGAGACTTGCCCAGAGGACAGACGAAAAGTCGACGTTGTCCGCATCCTTTTTTTGGATGAGCGCGGTAGCAAACCCCCGTTTGACGAACACATCCGCAAGGTTTACAAAAATGAGCAGCAGCGCCAGCGTGGTATAGTTCGCGGGGTCGAGTATGCGGGCAAGGACTATGGAAATTACAAGCCGAACCAGCTGGTAGCCGCCGCTTTCGATGGCTTTCCAGATCATGCCTGATATTGTCTTGTTTTTAAACGATTGATCCAATTATGCTTTCCTGCTCCTGTATCTCCGGAGAGCGGCGACGACGCGCGCGGTGATGCGGGGAAAGAACTTTTCGCATCTCAGCCGGATTTTTCGGTTGGTCGACAGCCTGTCGTAAAACACGCGGTAAGGCGGGCGCATCGCTTCGCGGAGTTTATGCCGGTAACAGAGGATCAAAAACTCCTGATAGCGAATCGCGTCTGTAAACGCTTCGTGGTACTTGCCACCGGAAAACGCGTCGTACCCTTCGTTGAGGGCGATGATGTCGCGGCTCGTCTTGATCCGCGTCTCCATGGAGGAAGCGTACTGCCGTGTCGACCACGAGCCGGGCACGGTCAGCCGGTAGGCAATCAGCGTTGCCGCGTCGTACCAGGCGTATCCTTTCAGCGCGCCGAGCAGCTGAAACGGGATATCCTCCGCTTCGATTTGATCCGCAAACTTCGGCAGATCCTTTAACAGCGCGGTCGGCATCACGATCGTATTGGTCGCCGTAAATCCTCCCCCGCCGCGGATCATGTCCGCCGGGTCGACGATGCGGCTGACGGAATACGGCGCAACGTGCCCGATGACGCGGTCCTTGACGTCCACCAGATCGGCGGCTCCGATGCAGAGCGTGCAGTCCGGGTGCGATTCCAGATAGTTGAGCTGGCGCTGGAGTTTGCCGGGATCGATCCAGTAGTCGTCCCCATCGAGGATGGCCGTATACTTTGCCTTGACGCGCGGAATGAGAATATGGGACTGGATTCGCCTGTCGATCGTGTATTGGTTCACGGTCTGCGCTATCAGCGTAATCTTCTCCGGGTACTTTGCCGCGTACTGGCGGCAGATGTCGGCGGTGCCGTCCGAGGAAGCGTCGTCATGCAGCAAAATATCGAAGGGATAACTTGTTTGCTGCATGAGTACGCTCTCGATCGCGTGCGCGATAAATGGCGCGTGGTTATGCGTTGGCAGAATGACGGTGACAAGCGGTTCCATGCTCATTTCTTCCTTTCCTTAAAAATCCCCCAGCGCGTCAGCTGCATGCGGATGCGGCGGCGCAGGGGCAGCGCGAGGTATTGACTGCGAAACGGCGGTTTGCGTAATGCCGCACAGTCGTTTTGCAGACGGTAAATTTCGAATTTTTGCTGATGGGTGATACAAAAATCAACCGATTCGTGCCAGCGGCGTCCGCTTTCCAAATCAAACGCTTCCAGCGCGCGGATCATCGCCTTGTGATGCAGCACGCGTTCGGCATGCTTTGAGGAAAAAAACGTCTCCGTCCAGGAGCCGGGCACGGCCTTGCGGTAAACGCACATGGGTTCGCTGAAGTAATGCGTTTTTCCGTTCATACCGAACCAAATCTGCAGCACCGCGTCGTCCACGTCCGAAAGATCGCAAAACGGCGCGCGGTTTTTTGCCAGTTCCGTGGGCGCCACGATACCCGCCGTTGCCACAAACCCGCCGCTGCCGCGGATCAGGTCGTCCATCGGCACATCGGTATCCGTATCATACGGCGAAAGCGTGCCGGTTTTGTTTCCCTGCGGGTCTACGGTATCCGCCCCGCAGACGCAGAGCGTGCAGTCGGGGTTGGCTTCCATATAGGAAATCTGCTGTTGCAGCTTGTCCGGCGTCGTCCAGTAGTCGTCCCCTTCGCAGATGGCAATGTATTTGCCGCGCGCAAGCGGGAACACATAGTGCTCCAGAATCTTCGGGTCCTTGCGGTAGATATTCTCCGTGCGGTAGATACAGCGGAACAAATCGGGATGCGCCGCTTCGTATTTGCGGATGATCTCCGCCGTGCCGTCCGTGGAAGCGTCGTCATGCACGATGATTTCGAACGGAAACTCCGTTTTCTGCATCAAAAAGCTGTCCAGCGCGGCGCGTACGTACGGCGCGTGGTTATACGTGTCGCAAACGATGGAAACGAGCGGCGCGTTATGCTCCATACGGTACCTCCGATCCGGCATTTGTTGGTGAGTTTGTCAACGGCGCGCTATACCGCATCGTGCCGCAGGCCTTCCGCCAGCAGTTCGCGCGCGGACTCGCTTTCCAGCGCGCCCAGCAGCGCCTGAATGTCCTGTTTTGTATATCCGTCCGAAGCGTGCTTGTCCATGAGCGCATCCACCGCGCGCCTGCCTGAACCACCGCCAGCAAGCACGTGCACAATGCGGTCGCGGTTTGCTGCGGCGTAGGCGCGGAACCGCGCCTCCACAAAACCCTGCACGCGGATGCGGCGCGAACGCGTTTCAAACGCTTCCAGTATCTGCGTTGCGCGTTCTTCGCCTGCCAGCAGCGCGCCGTCCGCGGAAGCTTCGATGGGCAAAAACGACACATGCTCCGTGCCGTAATCGCCGATTTCGTACTGAACCAGAATCCCTTCCGCCAGGGTTTCCCCCGTTTCGGAGAGGAACGCGCCCAGTCCGTAGACGATGGTCGCATTGTCCCACTTTTCGTAGCAGCCGGTCAAGTCGCCCTGACGGCTGAGCACGAGAGAAGCGCCGCACTCGGCGATCTTGCGGCAGATCTTCTGCGCTTCCGGCGAAGGGTATGGATACGCTTCGTTTCCGCCGCGGTAAAAGACGATCAGCCTATCGCAGCTGCCGCGCAGTTCGCGGATGCGGTCGCCCAGCTCCACAAGATCGATCGGGTTGATTCCCGCCGACCGCTCGGTGGCGGCGCAGCCGGCGTGTTCGCCCACCGCGTAAACGCCGACTCTGAGATTGTTCTTTGCAAAATAATACGGCTTTACCGCTTCGTCGAGATCCGACCCGGCGCCAAAGTACGGGATGCCCGCGGTTTTCAGTACGGCCAGCGTACGGCGCAGTTCCTCCTCGCCGCCGCATGGCGCATTCCGGCAAAACAGCGAAACAGCGACTGGTTTCAGCCGCTGAATGCCCTGTGCGCATACGGGCGCGCTCTCCTGCGAGCGGGCGGGTTCGCCCACGCAGTCCGAAAGCGTGCAGTCGAGGCTGAACAACCGCGCGTCCGCGCTTTCCCAAGCCGTGCGCAGCTGGCCTTCCATCAGCTCGTCCGCCGTTATTTGAAACTTCTTCGTGTTTGCCGCTGACGAAGCAACGTCCGCCCCGACAAGAATCTTCAAGCTCATGCCTGCTCCTCCAAATAGTAATCAATCATCGCAGCGCCTGCGTTTATTTTTTATATTGAACCGATTGTTTGCGTGTCCGAACGGGATTTCGCCTATTCGCCGGATGATCCGCGTTAATCCCCGTGCAACCGTTTGAGTTTGAACTGCCCGAACCGGGCGAACAGATCGAGCAGCCAGAGGCGTTTTTTCAGCACCGCGCCCAACTGCACGCGCTGGGAAACGCTCAGCGCTCGCATGCCGACGACGGTTTGCCCTTCCCAGTCGATATAATCGCCCCAGTGGATTGCGGCAACTTCGCGCCGTTGCCGATGCGTTTTTGCCGCCCGGTAATGCTGGTAAAACACCGTAAGCATCTTTTTGATCTTTCGGATATTCAGCCTTACGCGGTCGCCCGGCGTATCCATGCCCCAGACGGCCATATAGCGTTCGAGCTGCTTCATCACGGGTTCGCTGAACTGCCGCTCGATTTGCCCCGCGACCACATTGCCCGAAATACCCTGAAAATTCCGCCGGTAATAGTACAGCGGCTTGGATAAATACACCACGCAATCCGCGTGCGTGATCGGGTAGAGCGACTGCAGCAGGTCCTCCATATGCGGGTTGAACGCGTACTGTTCAAAGGGCGTATCGTCGTTTTTGACCAGCGGCGTGCGAATCGCCTTGCTCCAGATATTGTTGAGCCGCCAGGAGGAGATGATGTTTTCATACAGTTTCCGCTTGCCTTCGCCGCGAAACACCGTGCCATCCGCGAATACGGGCGTCGCCATATCGAGCGTCTCGTCCGGCAGGTAGCGGTTGTAAAAGTTATAGATCACCACGTCCGCTTTTTCGCGTTCAATGGTCTTTTTCACCGTTTCCAGCGTGTCCGGCGCAATGGTGTCGTCCGCGTCCAGAAACACGCAGTAATCCCCGCTTGCCGCGGCAACGCCCGCGCGCCGCGCGAGAATCAGGCCGCGATTATTTTGGTGCACCACCCGTACCCGCTCCGGAAACCGCGCTAGCCAGCGGTCGCAGATTGCGCCGCTTCCGTCGCTTGAGCCGTCGTCAACCAGGATGAGCTCAAAATCCCGCTCCGTTTGCTTTAGGGCGGACTCCAAACACTCCTCCAGATAGGTTTCGGCATTATAGATGGGAACGAGGATGCTAAAGTACATCTGTCGGCTTTTCCTCCGGTAAACACATATGCAGAAAGTTGCGCCGCTTATTTTGCGGCAACCTGTTCCAGATACCGCATCCACTGCCCGGCGACGACCGCTTCGTCCAGCCGGGACTGGATCTGCGCGGCGTTGTTGCCCAAACGCTCCGCCAGCGCCGAATCGTCCGCAATGGCGGACATGGCAAAACTCAGCGCGTCCTCGTCCCCAACGCCGATCAGCAGCCCGTTTTCGCCGTCCGTAATCAGCGAGCGCACGCCGCCGATGGGACAGTCCGTAGCCACGCAGCAAAGCCCGCAGGCCATCGCTTCAATAAGCACATTCGGCATTCCTTCGTAATCGGAACTCAGCACGAACATTGCGCAGTCGTTGATCTCGCTGAGCAGCGTTTTGGACTGCCCGGCGAATTCCACCGAGCCCGCCACACCGAGGCTGCTGGCAAGGCGCATGAGCGCCTGCTTTTCGCCGCCTTCGCCATAGATGACCAGCGAATAGCTGTGATGCGTTTTATAGAAGCGCGCAAACGCACGAATCAGCATGGCAAAGTTCTTTTGCTGGTGGAGCCGCCCCGCCGCCGCGACAACCGGCCTCCTTGCGCCTTCGAATCGCGCGGGAATGCGGGCAATATCCAGGGGGTTATCCAGCACGACCCCGCGCGAACGAATCTTCTTTGGAAAAAACGCCGCCGCGTCCTCCGTTTGAAAGATAAAGCCTTTCGCAAACGGGTAAAACAGCCAACGAAGCAGGCGTTTAATTTTGCTTTCCGGGTGACGATGCGGGTCGTTGCGCTCGCTGACCACGACGGGAACGCCCGTGCCGAGCAAAAACAGCACCGTCCAGACGTTCACCTTTTCCGGCATGGCCAGAACGACGTCCGGTTTTTCCTGCAAAACGAGTTTCCGGAGTTTTTGGTAAGCCCGCGGAATACTGGAAGGGCGCAGTGTTTTATCGAACGAAAGGTAGATATGGCGAACCTGCTCCGGCAGATCATAAAACGAAGGCACGCCGCACTCGGTCGCGAGCAGGCATTCCACGCCCTCCTGCGCATAGCAGGAGAGCAGCTGCGCAATCACGCGCTCACAGCCGCCGCCGCTCATTTTATGCGTTACAATCAGGAGTTTCTTCATCCGTCAACCCTTACTTTGCAAACTGCGTTTCGTGAAATCCTTCACGATCAAAAGCGCTCAGGCTTTCGCCTCGCGAATCAGCGTTTTGCGAATTCCCTTACGATCAAAGCGCTCAGGCTTTCGCCTCGCGAATCAGCGTTTCGTACCATTTGGAAAGCGTCTCGGCGTTTCCGGTCACGTCGTACCCCGCCGCGCGAACCAGCGCAATGGCATCCTCAGAAGCCGCATCACGCTCGGTGGGATTGGGGCAGCCCAGCGCCTCGGCAAACGCTTCCGCCTTCTCGATTTCACAAAACGAAACAAGGCTCGTCAGCGCGGACTCGCGCGTTACCCGGTCAGACACAACGCAGCAAAGCCCCGCGCACTGCGCTTCGATGAGCGTCAGCGGCAAGCCTTCGTGCAGGGATGGCAGCGCAAATACGTCGGCTGCGCTCAGCGCGCCGGAAACGTCCGCCAGCGCGCCCGTGAAGCGGACGCACTCGCGCAAACCGAGCGTTTCTGCCTGCTCTTCGCAGGCGGGTTTGAGCTTGCCTTCGCCAACGAGCAGCAAAAAGGCGTTCGGTTTGATCTTGAGCAATTCCGCGAACGCTTCCACTAAAAAGCGCTGGTTCTTCTGCTCGTTAAACGTGCCGATATGGCAAACAACGAACGCGTCCGAAGGAATGCCGTATTCCCCGCGCGTAAACGCGCGCTTGTTCTCGTCGAAGTGGAAATGATCCACAGGGATGGCGTTGTTGAGCACCGTAAACGGCTTGTCTTCAAAGAGCCACTTGCCAGCCGCTTCCCCGCAGGCCATCGCGTGGGTGTAGCTGCGGCGAAATACTCTCCGCAGCGCTTTGTCCGCCAGCTTCATCTTGCAGGTGGTGTTGTGCGAATGCGGAATGCGAATCTGCGCGCCGCCGAACTTGGCCGCGAGCATTTCCAGTGCGAGGGTCGCGCTGTTTCCATGCGCGTGCACAACCTGCTCTTTCCGTTCGGAAACGATCAACGAAAGCTGGTGGAGATAGCTCAGCGGGTCGGCGTTCCGATGCCGCAGCACAAACACCTGCCCGCCGGTGCGCTCAATCATCCGGGCGGACTCCGCGTCCGGCTCGTTCGGCGTCACAAGGTCGCATCTTACCCGCGTCGGTTCGAAGCGGGAGACGTAGTTCATGACGCATTTGGTAATGCCGTTTTGCGTAAACGGCACGGTCAATACTTGCAAAACGCGTACGGGGGTTTCCAGCATATCCGCTTACTTCCCCTCCGTGCGCGCATTTTTTCGATGTTCATAAATCTTGGCGTCCACCAAAAAACGATACCAGTAACTTTCGAAAAAGTGGTATAAATACCCTTCGCGGCCGTCGAGAAACCCAAGCCGCAAATAGTAGTTGAACACAAACCAAAGCCATGCGCGAAAGAACATCGGCGCGCGGTAATAAAACGTAAACTTCTTTTTGCGGTGTTTGCGGAGCTTTTCATCGGTCTGCACGTCGAACCCCGTGCCTTGCTCAAAGTCGAGGTAGTCGAGCATTTCCCGCGTGGCATATTTATTGTAGCGGTCGATATAGCTGGATAAATCCTTGTAGTCGCAGTGCAAGTAGCGTTCGCTTATGGCAACGGTGCGCCCGGAAAACAGGATGGTATGCGCGTCCCTGCGGCGGTTTTCAATCCTGCCCGCGCCGGTGCGAAAGAGCATGATTTTACGCTTTTTGCTGCCGCCGTGCTTCATCTGCCGGCCAAGAAAGAAAAAGTCGCTTTCCATGACCACGCCGTTAACGTCGTCCTGCTCGTGCTCAATGAGCACCTGCTCCGAGCGCGCGCAGACTTGCGGCGTAAAGCGCTCGTCCGCGTCGAGCCGCAGCGTCCAGCGGGTCGTGATCCCCGCGTTGTCGACGCCCCAGTTGAACTGCTGAGCGTAGTAAATGTATTCGTTATGCAGAACGTCCGCGCCGAGACTTCTTGCAATCTCCAGCGTGCGGTCCGTGCTGCCGCTGTCCACAACCACCACGCGCTTGCAGAAACCCGCAAGCGAGCGGATGCAGTTTTCAATATTCATTTCCTCGTTGAACGTCAGAACAATCGCCGTTACGTCCGCCATGTAGCGATTTTTCCTTTCGTGTGCGGGGCAAAAAGCACCCTGTTTTTATACTGCAATATACCTATCGTAGTGTACCATTCCACCCTTGTTCTGTCAAACGCGCGCGGGGTGTTGGCGCGTTTCTTCACGCAAGATTCACAACTCAAATGCGATTGCTGCTCCTTGGAATACCGTCCTGCAAAAAGCCGTCAAATCACGCGCGATTCAGGTTGTCCGAACGCGGAATTTGTGGTAAACTGCACGTCATGAAAGCCATTGCGAATGCTTATTTACTGCACGACCGGCTGAAGAACATCGACATGCTGGAGCTTCTGCTCCTGCCTTCGATCGTGGTTCACTATGCCGGAGACGACGGCGTGCTTTTGGAGCACGACGGTTTGTTTCTGCTCTCTGCAGAAGACAGCACCGGGGAAAAATTCCTGCCGATGCTGCTTGGCGTTCTGCCGGAAGACAAGCCCTCTTTGGTTGTGCTGCACAGCGTTGAGCTGAACGGTATTCTCAAGCGGGAGCACGGGTACCAAACGATTATGGACTGCCGTCACTGCGTTTACGATATCGGTACGCCCATCCCGTTTTCCTTGCCGGAGAAAACGGAAATCCGGCGGCTCGATAGCAGTCATGTCGGTTTTGTCCACGAAAACTACCACACGGTGGACGATATCGGCTACATCCGCGAGCGCATAGAAGAAGGCATGTTCGGCGCGTTCGTCCGCGGGCAGTGCGCGGGCTTTATCGGCACGCACGACGAGCTCTCCATCGGGCTGTTATACGTTCTTCCGGCGTATCGAAAGCTTGGGCTTGCTTACGCCCTTGAAGCGGTGATGGTCAACCACCTGCTCTCCATCGGGCGGCTGCCGTTTTGTCAGGTGGAACTGCAAAACGCCCCTTCGCTTGCGCTGCAGAAAAAGCTCGGCTTTACGCTCTCCGACAAGGTGCTCTACTGGCTGGAAAGATAGAGGCATTTTCTTTTTCTTAAAAAGAAAAAGAAACAAAAAGAATATTCTTCTTGTTTCATAACAAGGAACCTCATAAACGAGGTTCTTTTGCTTCTTTTCTTTCCGAAGAAAAGAAGAAATTACTTTATATTACTTTCTTTCTGAATATAGATCGGCCTGCGCTTGGCCTCCATGTAAGTCCGCGCGACGTACTCGCCGATGATGCCGAGCGCAAGCAGGATGAACCCGCCCAGGCACAGCATGATGGCCAAAAGTGAAGGATAACCCGCGACGGGGTTGCCCCAGATCATCGCGATTACCACCCGCACGACCATGTAGACCAGCGCCATTGCGGAAACGATGCAGCCCGTTACGGTCGCAATCCTGAGCGGCACGGTGGAGAACGAAACGATGCCCTCCACGGCGTAGGCTGCGAGCTTCCAGAACGACCACTTGGTCTCCCCGGCGGCGCGCTCGATATTCTCGTACTCCAGCCAGACGGTATTGAACCCGACCCACATGAACAGCCCCTTGGAGAAGCGGTGATACTCGTTCAGTTCCAGCACCGCGTCCACGACGCACCGCCGCATCATGCGGAAATCCCGCGCGCCGTCTACAAACTCCGTTTCGGAGATGCGGTTGATGACGCGGTAAAACGCCCGCGCAAACGTGCTGCGGATCTTCGGCTCGCCCTTTCGGGTCACGCGGCGGGTGGCAACACAGTCGCAGTCTTGGTCTTCGAGACGCTTGAGCATCTCTTCTATCAGCTCCGGCGGATCCTGCAGGTCGCAGTCCATCACGCAGACGAAGTCGCCCTTTGCGTTTTTCAAACCCGCATACATGGCTGCTTCCTTGCCGAAGTTGCGGGAAAACGAAAGGTACTTGACCCGCTCGTCCCGTGCGGCAAGGTCGCGCTGGATGGCAAGCGTGCCGTCCTTGGAGCCGTCGTTGACGAGGATCAGCTCAAAGTCGTACCCTGTCAAACGTTCGAACACGACCTCTTTGACCGTATCGTAATAGATCGGCAGCATCGCCTCTTCGTTGTAGCAGGGGCAAATAATGGAAACCAGCGGTTTTTTCGCCATGAATTGTTCTCCCTTACCGATATTCGAAAGGCCGATTCAAACTCGAAACGAAATGGGTGGCTGTTTCACAGGAAGCTATTTTGTAAAGATCGGCACGCCTTTGACGATCATCACCAGAGCGGTAACGCCCAGCCAAACCGCGAGCGAAATCATCATGGCAACGCGCCCTTTCTGAACGGAGCGCTTCACGCGTTTTTCCGCGAATCTGGGCAGCAGAAGCGCGATCAGCACCGCGCCGATTGTGCCGTACATACCGATGGACTCCATCGCGGAAAAGTACGTCAGCAACGCGCCGCAGAGGATGCCGACGAGCGCGCCGCAGATATAGAGGATCATGTTCCACTTCTTTTCGGAGAAGGCGCGGACGCGCTTTTGCAGGTCGTCCAGTTCCTCTTCCGGCGGGGTGCCGCCTTCGCCTGGCTGCAGAACGATGGGGTCTTTTGCTTGATCGATTGCCTGCTCTTCGGGATTGGTGTTCTGCTGCTGGCTCATTCTTTCACCTCGGACGTGCAGTACGGGCAGCGCGTCGCTTCCACGTTGATGGTCATTTTGCAATATGGGCAGACCTTCTCCGTCGGTTTTTCCGGCGCGGCGGATTCCCCGCGTTTGAGCTTGCCGCCGATGGCGCGGGTGGCGTTGAATGCCTTGACGATCAAAAACAGCACGAGCGCCATGATGAGGAAGTTGAGGATGGCCGTGATGAACGCGCCGTAACCGATGCTCACCCCGCCGATCTGCCACACGAGGTCGGAAAAGTTCGTATCCGCCACGAGGCCGATCAAGGGCGAAATGACATCGTTCACCAGCGAATCCACGATGGTCTTGAACGCGGCTCCAATGATCACGCCGACTGCGAGGTCGATGACGCTGCCCTTGGAGATAAACGTCTTGAATTCATTGAAAAACTTTTTCAATTGCGATTCCCCTGTTCAAAGTTAATTTTTTACGAAATGAATAGTATAAATTCTGTTTCTCGAAAAACAGTATACCATCAGTACCAATTTCTTTCAAATGTTTCGCAGTTTCGCGCAGTCGGCGTAGTGGTTTTGCAGCGGAATATCTGCGGTTTTCTGCGTTCCACCGCTTGCAAACGCCATGCGGCATATGCTAGAATAGTCACGCTGAGCCGAAGTGATGGAATTGGCAGACGTGACGGACTCAAAATCCGTTGTTGGCGACAACGTGTGGGTTCGAGTCCCACCTTCGGCACCAAACAAAGAACCACCCAAATGGGTGGTTCTTTGTTTGGTCTGTTGTTCAGAGGGACTCGAAGCCGCGTAAAGAAAACGATCCGGCGGATCGTTTTTAGCGGCCGGGGAGCGAAAGCCCGCAGCCGCGCCAGCGCGGAGCGCAAGCGGCGAGAGATTTGAGCGGAGAGTCCCACCTTCGGCACCAAACAAAGAACCACCCAAATGGGTGGTTCTTTGTTTGGTCTATCGTTCAGGAGGACCAGTATACGATGCACCGAAGGTGTATCGTCTCGGAGAAATTACCTTATCTGAAAATGCAAAGCATTTTCTATGATTCAGAATTTCTCACGTAGCCGCGTAAAGAAAACGATCCGGCGGATCGTTTTTAGCGGCCGGGGAGCGAAAACCCGCAGCCGCGCCAGTGCGGAGCGCAAGCGGCGAAAGGTTTGAGCGGAGAGTCCCACCTTCGGCAGAACAACTCACAGCCCATACAACCGCATATTACGCACCGACTCTCTGCCCAAAATCACCTCGCCCGGTTCAAGTGGAATCTGAACACTTACAACAAAGGCTTCGGAAATATGGTCGGAGCGCAGCGATGTATCGATACTGCTATTGATCTGTTTTAGATGCGAGCGGATGCCGGATCCATTGATGAAGTGCTTTGCGGTAAAATACAGCGCAATCAAGCCTCCGAACAACCCGATAGCACCGGCTCCGGGTGCTGTTTCCTTAAATGACGGCGAAATCTGAAACAGTATAAACAGCACAATGCAGGCGATTGCTATGGCGCCAACGACTCCAGTTAGAATTGTATTGGAGTTCCGAACCGACTTCCGGCTCTTTGTATAACATTTGGGGCAGAACCCGCCGGTTTTCTGGCGAACATTGTGGTAATGTGTTGTGGTCGTCGTGGTCACCTTGCCGGACTGCGACCAGTCCTGCTTGCTGTGCACATCTCCCTTGACGGCAATGTAATACTCCGCCGGAAGCATTTTGCCGCCGCAGGCGGGGCAAGTGCAGGGCGAAATAACGGTGTATTCCGTAAGCGTAAACGGCTTTGGAGCCTCTATTGGTTTGGCTTCGGTTTTCTTCATATTAGCTTCCTCTCGTCAATTTTGCGATTATGATATCATACGTTTTCTATATTAAAATTTTACCCAACCAGAGAACAAAAAAGGTGTGCTGGCGGCACACTCTCTAGCTTTTTTGACGCTGTTTGCCAAATTTGTCTTTCAGCGTCTCAACTTCCCCGCCTGTGCAGGGAAGTTTGAGCGAAAAGGCGCGCCTTCGGCATCCATTCCCCAATTGAATTGCGGTATGCTATACTAAACTATATCTGAATTATGTGAGGAACCCCCATGACAAAACAGGAAATCAGAGACGCATTCCGCGCTTGCATGGAGCAGCGGATGCTCTGCCGCACATTCATGAAGTACGACGACTTCTATCGTTACTATATCCCGCTTGCAATGAACGAGCGGTTCTTTCTCGGCGCGGAAGAGGACGATTTTCTCTTGGACGGGTTCAGTATCCGCCTGTTCCGCGATGTGAAAAAGGCGGTAGTCAAAAACGATATCTGCCTCGACATTGCAAGAAGAGAGGGAATCCTTGATCAGCTCGCCGATCCTGACATCGATCTTTCCAACTGGCGTTCGATCTTTTTGAGCCTGGAGCAACGGCAGAAAAACATCATCGTGGAAGGCGAACGCGCGGACGCCGCAGAACCACAGTTCGCCATCGGACGGATCGAGCGCGTCACGGCAAAGCATCTGTACCTGCGCCATTTCGACGGCGATGGACTCTGGCAAGAGGAACCGTACGAAATACCTTATACCGAAATTACGAGCGTGACGTTTGGTTCGCGGTATGTCGAGGTGTTTTCCAAGTACCTGCCCCCGCTGCCGGAGAATTTCGGGAAAGCACTGACAAGAGCGCCGCACTAATCGCGCGAGCTGATCTGTCGGATAGAATTTATGCAAATGCATCTCCGCCTGATGAAGGTGAACTGCCTTATTGCTCGTCAGATTTCATATCCCCTAAAATCTTCTGCCACACCGCGAAAATCTCACCGCATCGCTCGCTGTCCTCCGGCGTGAGCTGCCAGTGCGGAATGGTGGCTTTTTTTCTTCTGCCGTTCAAAAAACGGTCTTCCTTGTAAAGTAAATCGGCTATGGCCGTCATACCCGGCAGAACGGGCGCTTGCCAAACGAGCGTCTGACCGTCGAGCACGCGGAGCATCCAGCCATGCGCGCCCTTTTCGCCCACGCCGAACATGCCGCCAAAGCCGCCGGGCTGGACGTCGTACGCGGTTAACGACAGAGAAGGCCGCTCCAGCGCACCATAGCGGCAGCAGACGCCGTCCCAGTCGAACGAGAGCACGCGCGGGCTGTCTTTTCGAACCGCAAGCGCAAACACGCCGCCATCCTCGCGGCGGATGTAGAGCGAGCGCTCCGGCAAAAAGTCGCGTGTTCCGAGTTCCTCGACCAGTCGGTCGCGGGTGTTCCACAGTATTTCCAGTTCGTTTGCCGTCATATTCTTCAGCCGCCTTTCTTCGCTTAAAGAGGCGATTAAGCACCAGTTCATCCTGTATTATATTCGAGGATGTGCCGGAACTCAACGAAATCCGCCGCAGGCCGCGCGCTTTTCGTCGTTCAATGTCGAAGATTGCGTTATTTTCTGGAGAAGACCGTAATTCCCCTTCGTTTTTTTATAATCAGTGGTAATTCACTTCAATTTTGAGTATAATATATATAAGATTCTAATGATGAAAGTATGCCCTTCTTCCTCCCCCTGCCGACCTGCGAACTGGAGGTTTGCTTTATGAAAACGAAAACCATTCTCGCCAAGGTGTTCGCCATTGTTGGAAGCGTGCTGATTTGGGCGCCGATTCTGTTCATGCTCATCACCGCCGCGATCGGCTCTATCTATGCCAAACAGCTTCTGTTCGATTACCTGATGCTCGCCGAGCTGTTCCTTGTCATCCTCGCGGGAGTCGTGCTGCTGTTTACGGCGAGCCTGCTGGGGCACGCGCTTTCCAAGTGGATCGGCCTCTGCGGCGCCGTCATCTTCATTGTGCTGGCGGGCGCCTTGCTGCTTGCGCAGGTAACCGGGCTTGCCTCCGGCGATGTCCCCGCAACCGGATGGCAGTTTGCGCTGGTCGTAGGGCTGATTATCGTTTACAATGTGCTGGTCGCCGCCATCGGCGTGCTCGGCCTCATGCTCATTGGCAAACTCTACTCCAAAAAACCCGCGCCCGTCGAAGCGCCCGCCGTATAGGCGCTCCGTTTTAATCTAACTATCATTTGAAAGGATCGGCTGGATGCGTCCTGCCGAGCGTGATTCATTCGCATGAACTCCCAACTCAAAATCTCGACTCAGAAGGCAATCGGGCGTCGCCCAGACCTGTCGCAGGAACCCAGCGTCTTCCCCGTCCTGACGGATGCGCCCGTCGATCCGGTCAAACAGCAAGCTGCCGTTCACCGTAAGTCAACGTGGGCGCGCGTTCTTGCGTGGATTGGCACGGTTCTCGTTTGGCTCCCGCTGCTGCTCTCGCTTGCGTACCTGGTGTACATCGCCATTTTGCAGACTCCATACGCGCTGTTCTATGCGTTTCTCGTATTCACCATGCTGCGCGTTCCTATCCTGATTGGATCTGCGTGCCTGTTCGTCGCCGCCATCATGAGCAAGCGCTATCCCAAGTGGATCGGCTTTACCGCGCTGGGCGTGCTGCTGCTGCCGTTTATCGCCATGTTTACGGCAGAGGGCGTCACCTTGGAGAATTTTACCAGCACCGCTTCCAGCGCCTCAGCCACGCCGGTTGGATTGGTTCTGTATCTGCTGATGTACGCCTGCATTCTTGCGCTGTATGTGCTCTCCATCCTGCTGCTTATAAAGGTCAACCCGAAAAAAGCGAAAATTTCGGCCGAATCACCGGCAAAAAAGCAGTAGCATTTTATTCTCAATCAACGCCTTACTCGCGCCGCGCGGAAGTTGCTTCCTGCGCGGTGCTTTCTGTTTTCAGCGCGGCAAAAAAGCGGGATTTCCTGCGCATTTGGGCAATCTCTCGACAGCGTCCCGTTGTGGTGTTATGATGGATTTGTCAGTCGGCTGGCCGAATGAGCCGGCACACAGAGTATGAAGGGAAGCATTTTCCCCATATACATACCAGTAGCAAAACACTGTTTTTATTAATGAAAGGAACCGTCCACAGCATGCATATCAGGAGCAAAGCGCTGTCCGTTATTTGGAAAGCCGCCATCGCGCTCAGCGCATTCGTCGGCCTTGGGCTGCAGATCGGCATTTTTAAAGGCGAACTGCATCTTTCGAGCTTTAAGTATTTCACCAACATCAGTAACCTCCTCTGCATGGCGTACTTTTTCATCGACGTGATCCTGCTCCTTTCGAGCCGCAGACGGGACGGATCGCTGAGCTGGTGTCCCACGCTGAAGGGCATCGCCATGATGGGCATTACCGTGACCTGGCTCGTTGCGCACTTCATGCTCGGCAGCTTCACGATGGGGCCGAGTTTGCGCGTTTCCATCCGGCTTGTGCACTATGTGGTTCCCATCATGACCATACTCGACTGGCTGCTCTTTGACCAAAAAGGCCAAATCAAGCTCTCCGCGCCGCCGCTTTGGGCAGCCTTTCCGCTGGGGTACTTTGCGGTCGTCATGGCGCTGGCATACTTTGGCAGCGGCGTGCCGTTTTATCCTTATCCGTTCATGAATGTCGAAACGCAGGGCTTGGTTCGCGTACTCGTCACCGTCGCCGTCATGCTTGCCTTCTTCATCGCCCTTGGCTACCTGTTTGTGTTGATTGACCGTCTGCTTAAAAAAGCGGAAGCCAAACTGCAGCAGCGGCGTTCTTCACCGTCCGCCGCCTGAATCCCGCACAACCGAAAGGAGCAAAAAATGGAACAACGCCAGATTTATCTCGCCGGAGGCTGCTTTTGGGGTTTGGAGAAACTCATGCAGTCGATCCCCGGCGTGCTGGACGCCGTCAGTGGGTACGCCAACGGCACGAGCGAAGCGGACGCGAACTACAAAACCGTCTGCGGCGGAAAGACGAACTTCCGCGAAACCGTGCTGGTGACGTACGATCCCGCGCGCGTCAGCCTCGACCAGCTCCTGTTTGCCTACTACGCCGTGGTGGACAAAACAGCGGTCAACCGCCAGGGGCACGACGTCGGCACGCAGTATCAGGCGGGGATCTATTACAATGACGACGCTTCCCAAAAGATTGTCGAGCGCGTCGCCGCGGTTGAGCGCGGGCGCACGCCGGGCTTTGCGGTGGAGATCAAGCCGCTGGTCAACTTTTTCTCCGCGGAGGACTATCATCAGGACTATCTCGATAAAAACCCCGGCGGATACTGCCATATCCCGTTTGCGGAGATTGCGCGGCTCTCCGGCGCCGTCATCGACGCTGGAGTTTATGCCCGTCCCGGCGAGGCGGAAATTGTCAACCGCTTGACGCCGGAACAGTACGCCGTTACCCAAAGCAGCGCCACCGAGCACCCGTTTCAAAACGAGTTCTTCCGTCATGAGGAAAAAGGGCTGTATGTGGACGTCGTCACCGGTGAGCCGCTCTTTACCTCAGAGGACAAATACGAATCCTCCTGCGGCTGGCCCGCGTTTACAAAGCCGGTAGAAAGCGCGGTCGTCGTTGAACGCGAAGACAGGGCGCACGGGATGCTCCGCGTGGAGGTGCGCTCCCGCACGGGAGATTCGCACCTTGGCCATGTGTTTGAAAACGACCCCGAATCGCCAAACGGAGTAAGGTACTGCATCAACAGCGCCGCGCTACGCTTTATCCCCTACGACAAGCTCGACGAAGAAGGTTACGGTTATCTTAAAGCTAAGTTCTTGAAATAAGAAAGGGATTCTCAAGGGAGACCTCCCTTGAGCGGGTGCTCGAGGGCAGAGCCCTCGAAACCGTTCCTCATCTTTGCGCTTTCCCGTTAAAACAGCCGGAATGTGCCGTTCCGGCTGTTTTTCTGCGGATTTTCGGGGCAAGCGCAAACTTGCCGAAAAAACCGCCCGAAAATGTGCTATACTTCCAACGTGCCGTTTACAGCGGCTCTATCCCTTTAAAAAAGACTGGGAGCGGTCGACATGATCTATCTCGACAACAGCGCAACCACGCGCGTTTTGCCGGAAGCGGCAAAAGCCGCGCTGGAAGCGATGACCGAACAATTCTATAACCCCGCCAGCGCGTACCCGCCCGCCGTCGAAGCCGAACGCGCGGTCAACGGCGTGCGCGCGCGTCTTGCGCAGTCGCTCGGCTGTACGGCGGATGAAATAATCTTCACCTCCGGCGGTACGGAATCCAACAACATGGCCGTGTTCGGCACACTCAAGCCCCTGCGGGGCAAGCGCAGGATCATTACGAGCCTTGTCGAGCACCCCTCGATCTACGAAACCTTCCGCTCTCTGGAAGGTTCCGCGGACGCCGAAGTCGTGTTGATCGGCTGCAGCGCGGACGGTTCGGCAAACCTAGGTGAGTTGGAACAGGCGCTGACCGACGAAACCGCACTCGTTTCGCTCATGCACGTCAACAACGAAGTCGGCGCAGTCAACGATCTTGCCGCCGTCTCCGATATCCTTAAAAAGCGCGCGCCAAATGCCGTTTTTCATTCCGACGGGGTGCAGGCGTTTGGCAAACTGCCGTTTACGCGCGTGCCCTGCGACCTTTACAGCATCAGCGCGCATAAGTTCCACGCGCCAAAGGGCGTCGGCGCGCTGGCTGTCCGCAATGGATTCAAATTCGCGGGCGGGCAGATCGGCGGCGGGCAGGAAAAAAACCTCCGCTCCGGCACGACGAACGTCCCCGGCATTCTCGCTATGGACGCGGCGTTAACTGCGTACCACGCACATCAGGCGGAATGGCTGGAGCGAATGCGCGCGTGCAAGCTCCGGCTGGCAACCGCGCTTTTATCCCTGCCGGACACAGCGGTCAACGGCCCCATTCTGGAAGAAGGCGCGCCGCATATTTTAAACGTTTCGTTCCTGGGCGTGCGGGGCGAAGTGCTGCTCAACGCGCTTGCGGAGCGCGGCGTCTACGTTTCCACCGGCTCGGCCTGCTCGACCCATCAGAAGGGCAAGAACCGGATCCTCAGCGCAATGGGCATTTCGGGCGCAAGGGCGGAAGGCGCAATCCGCTTCAGCCTCTGTGCCTTCAACACGCCGGAAGAGATGGATCAAACCGCTTCCGTCATCGCCGAGCAGATTGCGTTTTTGCGGCGGTTTCAACGCCGCTGACGGCAGGACAACAAAGTAAGATTACATACGGATAAGGAAACAACAAGATGGAACCAACACTGGTCGTCCGCTACGCGGAAATTCATTTAAAAGGCCTCAACCGGCCCTATTTCGAGCGCAGCCTGGTCAAGCGCATCGAGCTTGCGCTCAAGCCGCTCAAAGCGGAAGTCGTGCGTGAACAGGGGCGAATCTTCGTGTTCGGCATCCCGGCGGAAGAGCTCGACAGCGCGGCGGACAAGCTCACGCGCGTGTTCGGCATCCACTCGGTAAGCCCCGCGCTGGCAACGGAGAAAGACTGGCCGGTCATCGTGGAAGCGGTAAAAACAATGGTTGAAAAGCGCATCAAAGGCGCAGCGCATATGACGTTCAAGGTTTTTGCGCGCCGCGCGGACAAGCGCTTCCCCATGCGTTCCATGGAGATCAACCAAACCCTCGGCGGACTGCTGCTGGATGCCTTCCCCGCCCTCTCGGTCGATGTCCATGAGCCTGACTGTTACGTCGGTGTGGAGATTCGCCAGAATCAGGCGTTCGTCTTTACCGACGAGCTGCTCGGCGCGGGCGGCATGCCGGTTGGGTGCAACGGTCACGCCATGCTGCTGATCTCCGGCGGCATCGACAGCCCAGTGGCAGGGCACATGATCGCCAAGCGTGGCGTGCGCATCTCCGCTGTGCACTTTTTCAGCTATCCGTACACGAGCGAACGCGCGCGCGACAAGGTTGTCGATCTCACGCGGATCCTCGCGGCATACGCGGGCGCGGTCGATCTCTACCTTGTGCCGTTTACGGAAATCCAGCTTGCCATCTACGAAAAATGCCCGCAGAGCGAAACGACCGTTCTGATGCGGCGGCTCATGATGAAGCTCTCCGAGCGGATCGCCCTTTCCTGCGGCGCGCAGGCGCTCGTTACCGGGGAGTCCATCGGTCAGGTCGCCAGCCAGACCATCGAGAGCCTTACCGTCACCGGGGACGCCGTAACCTTACCGGTCTTCCGCCCGCTGATCGGGTTCGATAAAGAGGAAATCGTCGACCGCGCCAAAGCGATGGGTTCGTACGAAACCTCCATCCTGCCGTTTGAAGACTGCTGTACGGTGTTCGTTCCCCAGCATCCGGTTACCAAGCCGAAACTGGCGGAGATTCGCGCCAGCGAAGCACTTGTGGATTTTGAGCCGATGATGGCGAAAGCCATTGCGGATACGATTCATCTGCACGTTGAAGAATTTGCTGCCGAATAGCTTTCGATTTAAAAAAGCCATTGCGGATACGATTCATCTGCACGTTGAAGAATCTGCTGCCGAATAGCTTTCGATTTAAAAAAGCGATTGCGGATACGATTCATCTGCACGTTGAGAAATTTTGAATTTATTGCCAGATTACGGCAAAAATGAATGATTCTCAAATTCACACAACATTCACAGCGCGTACCCAAGGCGCATGATATAATGCGCTTGTGAAGTGAACTGCCCAAGTTCGTGCTTTTTTCACCAACGGAGGAGACGATATTAAATGAAATTTATCTTTCAGCTCATCGGTGTGCTCGTTGTAGTGCTCATCCTAGTGATGGCGGTGCTGTTTTATCTTGGCGGAAAAGGCTTGCTCAGCGGCAAGCTCGACGAGCTGATCAACTCGCTCAAATCGCTGAGCCAGCAAGCCTGGGTCGAAATCCGGTACTTTATGGATAATGCCGGCATCACCGAGGACGCGGCGGGACTTCTCGATCAGGGGGCGGAGTTCCTGCGGGAATCCGTTGAACCACACACCACCAGCAAGCCCGGAACCGACGCAGTTGTAACGCCAACGCCCGAACCCACGGTTACACCGATCGTGATCGGCTGACGGCAATTTAACAGATTATGCAGAAAGCGCTTCCCGCTTGGGAAGCGCTTTTACTTGCTCTCTGTTACTAACAGGCTGTTTTACCGTTCGGGGATCTGCGGAATTTCGATGCTCGGTAAAAACCCGCGCAGCCATGCAACATACTCTTTCGTCTTTTGATGCAGCTCCAGCGCGAGATTTTCGCCGACAAACCGTCCCGAAATGTTTTTGTAGGAAAACGGATAGTCGGACATGTAGTAGAACATCGCGTCCATGAGGTAATCTTCGCAGGCATTCCGCCCCGCGGCCAAACGGGCTTGATCCGCTTCCGCTTTGAACGGTTCGCTGTCGACCACCTTGGAGAACAGGAAATTGACGTTATGCGTCTTTGGCGGTTCGGCGTCGATGTAGTAGACATACATCGCTTTGAGCTGCCGTTCGGCTGCCTGCTGGCAAAGGTAAGCCACGTAGACCCAGCGCTTGCCCGCAATCAGCGCGTCGATAGTGCCAAGGTCATAGTCCGACAGCATCAGCCAATACCCGCATTTGTCGAGCTTATTCATTCGGCTCTGTCTCCTCTTTTTCCTCTTTTTTGATCGCTCCGCTTAAAATGAGCTGCCTGAGCGCCTCCGTCACCGTTCCATCGAACAATTCGTCCAGTGAACAGAGTTCGTCCACGGCCTGCTCAAACGTTTTAACCGTGTTGTAGCCACGGTAGGTCGTCATTGCGTCAAACGCATCCGCCACGGCAACGATTCTGGCGGGCAGGCAGATATCCTCCGCCATCAACCCTCTGGGATATCCGCTGCCGTTGAGACGCTCATGGTGGTTCATCGCGGTTTGCGCAACCGCGTCGCCAAACTCCGCCTTCAGCATCCTGCCGCTGTCTACCGGATGCCGCAAAATATAGCGCGTTTCCGCGGGTTCCAGCGCTTCCGGTTTTTGCAGGATCTCCACGGGAACAAAGCACTTGCCAACGTCGTGAAACAACGCGGCAACCGCCATATCATTTCTGGACACCTGCTCCATCTGGGATTCCAGCGCGTCGAACAGGCAGAGCGAATATTTCAGCACCGAACCGCTGTGGCGGTAGGTATAGTGATCCTTTTCGTTGATCCGTACAAGCAGCGCCATCAGGCTCTCTTCGAACTGCGCCACGGATTCATACGCCGGGCAATTGGTCACATAGAGGATTCTCGTATCCCCCAGCAGTTTAACTGGTACATCCCGCGTCAGCCCGGAAACGGTAAACGATTCGCCCGGACCAAGGGAAACAACTCCGTCGTCCAGCGCCAGTTCCACACCGCCTTCGTGCACAAAGAAAAACTCCATTGCGGAAGGATCGCTCGCCGGCATGAGCCAGACAACATACTCGCCGCCGATTTTATGCGACATAATCTCAAGGTTCCCCTGTTTTGCCAGGAGAGCCGTAATCGATTCGCTGCCACCGCCTTCTTCGGCGGAAAGGCCGCGGCGATGAAACAAGATTCCTTCCATTGCAACACCCACTTACGAGCGCCTTTTTAGCCCGATTTACTGCGCGCTCAGCTCAATGCCGTAAGTAATAACCTCTTCAATGATACCACATGGCTGCAGCAATTCATAGGTGTGGAACGGTTGGGCTTGAATGTCCAATTCCGGGTTGGAGCAGATGCGCACCAGTGCGCGAAACTGCGAAACCAGGCATTCCTCCTCGGCGTTGAAAAAAACCGCGAGGTCGACATCGCTCTCCGGCTCGGCGGTTCCTTTTGCGTACGAACCAAAAAGAACGATCTTTTCTACACCGGGCAGCTTGGAAACCTTTTCGCAAACCTCCGCCATCACTTTCGTATGTTGGGGGAAAATGCGCGATAAGTCCTCACAAACCCGAAGCATGCAAGCTCGTTCCTTTCGGTAAAACGCTGGTTTTGCCGTATACTCTTACAGCGGAATAATGCGGAGCGGGTCAACCATGACGTATTGCCCGTCGATATAATAGGTTACGTAATCGCACGCAACGCTGTAGCCGATAGAAGCGGCATAGGCGCTGACGCCCGAAACGATGCTGTCGACTTTGGCGAGCAGCTCGTCCACGTCGTTCCAAGGCGTGCGCTGCGCTTTTGCTACGGCACGCTCGATATCGCGGTTGGCTTTGTCCACCATGTTCTGGAGTTTTTTGAGCTGGGCGTTTGTTTCATGATGGCCGTGTCTTGCAACCGCGACCAATTCGGGGCCGTTGCCCTTTGCGCTCGCGACGCCCGGCAGCATCAGAATCACCAGCATAACGACGATTAGAATGCTCAGTACCTTTTTACTCATGATCCGATTCCTCCCGAAATTAATTAATTTGGCAAGAATTCGGAGTGTCCCGCGCTATCGGCAACGAAAAAAGCAGCCTGCTTTTTCAAATTGCCAAGCTGCCAAAAATCGTACGATCTCCGCTAAACGAATCATGCTATGCGGTTGGATACTCAATTCGGCAACTGGCTGCCATGAACGCCGCTGTTAGCAGATGCGTTGTTAGGCCCTTTAGCTTTGCGTCACCCGCTTTCACGGGTTTTGCCTTTTCGTGGGAGCTTCTCGCGAACCTCGGGATAAACGTACCATACAAAACAAAGGGTGTCAAGCAAATTGTTGCAAAATGTTGGCCAAATATGGACCATTATGTATCTAATTTGTAACAATTTTGGTGCCGTTACCCGGCGCTCCCGAATCGGCCGTTTTTGCTGGTATTTAGCGTAAAAACACGATAAAACCACAACAAGCGGTTTCCCGCGAAGAAACGGCATGGTATAATAACGGAAAACACATCATTCTAACCGATATCCGGAGGCGCAGCATGGATTATTCGAACGAAGCAAAATCGCTGGTTTCTCAAATGACGCTCAAGGAAAAAGTCTCTCTGCTCAGCGGCGCGGACTATTGGCATACAAAGCCGGTCGAACGCCTCGGTTTGCTGTCCGTTTCCATGGCGGACGGCCCACACGGGCTCAGAAAAGAAGTCTTCTCCGGCAAGAAAGGCGAAAAAACGACGCTGCCCGCCGTGTGCTTTCCCACCGCCTCCGCAACCGCCTGTTCGTTTGACAGGGATTTGCTGCGCCGTCTTGGAACGGCGCTTGGCGAAGCCGCCCGCGCGGAAGGCGTCGATATTCTGCTGGGGCCGGGGCTCAACTGCAAGCGCAGCCCGCTCTGCGGCAGAAACTTTGAGTATTTCAGCGAGGATCCCGTCGTTTCCGGCGAGCTGGCCGCGGCGTATGTAGAAGGCGTTCAGAGCCAGAATGTCGGCGTTTCCGTTAAGCACTTCGCGCTCAATAATCAGGAGATACGGCGTATGATCGTCGATTCCGTTGCGGACGAGCGCGCCATGTTTGAGCTTTACCTCGCGGGCTTCGAGCGCGTGTTTCAAAAAACGCGCCCTTGGACGGTGATGTGCTCCTATAACCGCGTCAAAGGGGTACAGGCCAGCGACAATCATTGGCTCCTGACGGACGTACTGCGCACCCGCTTCGGTTTCGACGGCCTCGTGATGTCCGACTGGGGCGCGGTATACGACCGCGTCAAGGGCGTTTCCGCCGGTCTGGACGTAGAGATGCCGTATATCGACCCGTATCGCGATTATCTTGTTGAGCAGGCCGTGTTGAGCGGTAAGCTGGACGAAAGCGAAGTGGATCGCTGTGCCGAGCGCGTTTGCGAGTTGGCGCTTCGCGCGCGCGCGCGTCAGCCGCTGGAACAAAAGCACGCCGAGCACCACGTGTTTGCGCGGAATGCCGCGGCGCAGAGCGCGGTGCTGCTCAAAAACGAAGATTCCCTGCTGCCGCTCAAACCCGGCGCGAACATTGCCGTCGTCGGCGCGTTTGCCAAAACACCACGCTATCAGGGCGCGGGCAGCTCGAAAGTCGTTCCGTACACCATCGACGTTCCGTTTGACGAAATCAAAGCGCTCGGCCTCGACGCAGAGTACGCGCAAGGGTACGACTTGGAATCCGACGAACCGGAGGAAGCACTGCTGGCCGAAGCCTGCCGCGTTTCCGCGGGTAAAGACGCCGCGGTTCTGTTCCTCGGCCTGCCGGATCGCTACGA
This sequence comes from Clostridiaceae bacterium, assembly GCA_039683415.1. Classification (GTDB taxonomy): domain Bacteria; phylum Bacillota; class Clostridia; order Christensenellales; family CAG-138; genus UBA7703. Next base: position 88,796 of record JBDKRL010000016.1, on the reverse strand, counting down.
GTCTGAAGGGTACGACCGCGAAAAACTGAATATGCCGAAAAGTCACATCGAGCTTGTCAAGCGCGTCAAATCCGTCAACCCGAACGTCGTCGTCGTGCTCATGGGCGGCTCGGTGATCGATATGGACTGGGAAGAACACGCCAAATCGATCCTCATGATGTATCTTGGCGGCGAAGCGGTCGGCGGCGCGGCGGCGGATTTATTGACCGGCAAAGTTGTCCCCTGTGGCAAGCTCGCCGAAAGCTGGCCGCTCAAGCTGGAGGACAACCCTTCCAGCGCGTACTTCCCGGGCTTTCCGCATACGGTGGAATACCGCGAGAGCATCTTTGTGGGCTACCGGTATTACGACACCGCGAGCAAACCCGTCCGCTACCCGTTTGGTTACGGGCTTTCCTATTCCAGCTTTGCTTATTCCAACTTGCGGCTCAGCGGGAAAACGCTCAACAATGGTGAAACGCTGGAAGTCTCCTGCGATGTAACCAATACCGGGCGCGTTGCCGCAAGCGAAATCGTCCAGCTCTATGTTTCCCACCGTTCGGATGTAATGATGAGCGTTTCGCAGGAGCTCAAGGGGTTCGAAAAGGTTGCGCTTACCCCCGGCGAAACGAAAACGATAACCTTTACGCTGACCCGCCGCGATTTGAGCTACTTTAGCGTAGCGGCGTCCGACTGGCGTGTGGAAGGCGGCGCATATGAAGTCCGCGTTTCGGCCTCCAGCCGGGATATCCGTCTCTCGGCAAGCGTTCAGGCCGAAGCCGACGCCGGTCAGTTTCTGCCGGACTACCGCAGCACCGCGCCCTGTTATTACGATTTTTCCAACGGAATCACCGTGCCGGACGAAGCGTTTGCAGCCCTGCTCGGATATCCGCTGCCGCAGCGCGAACACAAGAAAGGCGACTTGTTTACGCCGAACTCCACCCTGCGGGAAGCCGAGCACACGCCGCTGGGCGGCCTGCTGGTGCTGTTTGGCAGGCAGGCGGCAAAGCGCATGAAGGCGGACGAGGAAGTCGGCCAGATGATCGAATACCTCTTGTTCGAATCCCCACTACGCATGCTGACCATGAGCGGCGGCGGCTTTGGGCCAAAGCAGGTGGACGCGTTTGTGACGATGCTCAACGGAAAATTCTTCCGCGGGCTCTGGCACATGAGAAAACAGCGCTATTCAAAATAACTCCGGCAGATAGAAAACCAAATCCGCGCCTTTTGCCGGATTGCCGGCGACTTGATATCGTCTCGTAAAGGAATCATCCCAGCGCGTAAAAAACCAAATCCGCGCTCTTCGCCGGATCGGAGGTACTGATTCTTGCTCTCTGTCCTGTCTCGTTTTCAACTCTCTAGCGAACCCGTTTCCTGCGCAGCGTATGGCAACGGCCATATCAACGGCACGCGGCTCGTCACCTGCCAAAACGGCGCGCGCTATATCCTCCAGCAGATCAATACGGGTGTGTTTCGCGAGCCGGTTTTACTGATGCGCAATATCGAGCTCGTCACCGCGCACCTGAGAAGTAAGTCCGCCGATCCGCGCGGCGTGCTCACGCTGGTTCCAACCATCGACGGCGCGTCTTTTGCCGTGGAAAACGGCGAATACTGGCGCGTGTATGATATGGTGCCCGGCAGCGTTTGTTTCGATCAGGCGGATGAAACGCTCTTTTACGAAAGCGCAGTCGCGTTCGGGCGGTTCCAAAACGAACTGTCCGACTTCCCTGCGGAACAGCTCTGCGAAACAATCCCCCATTTTCACGATACGCCCGCTCGTTTTGCCGCGTTTGAGGCGGCGGCGCTGGCGGATGCTTCCGGCAGGCGAAGCGAAGTGGAGCCGGAGATCGGTTTTGTGCGCGCGCGCGAAGCGTTTACCCATACGCTGGTCGATCTGCAGTCCCGCGGCGAACTACCGCTCAGGGTCACGCATAACGACACCAAGATCAACAATGTCCTCTTTGACGCCAAAACGCGAAAAGCCCTCTGCGTAATCGACCTCGACACGGTCATGCCGGGGCTCGCCGTCAACGACTTTGGCGACGCCATCCGTTACGGCGCTTCCACCGCGGCCGAGGACGAGCCGGATCTCGCGCACGTACGCTTTGACCTTGCGCTGTACAGCGCCTATACACGCGGGTATCTCTCCACCTGCGGCGCTTCTCTGACAGAAACAGAGATTGCCATGCTGCCCGTGGGGGCGAAAATGATGACGCTGGAGTGCGGCATGCGGTTCCTCGCCGACCATATCGCGGGGGACACTTACTTTCACATCTCCCGCCCCGGACAGAATCTCGACCGCGCACGGACGCAGTTTCAACTCGTTGAGGAGATGGAAACGCACTGGGACGAACTGCACCAAATCGTTTCCCGCTGGGCAAAGTAACCAATCTGCGCATCAAAAAACAGCGCCCTTTCGGACGCTGTTTTTTTCACTTTCAATTATGCTCGCTTTCCTGAAATCATGCGGCTGACCAGAATCAGCAGGCAGGCGCCGCCGACGGCGATCAAGAACCCGCCGATCGACCAGATGTTGCCCGAACCGATGCCAAGCCAGGATGCAAGCCATCCGCCAAGCACGCTGCCCGCGATGCCGACGATGATGTTGCGGATCAGTCCGCCCTTGCCGTGCATGATCTTGCTGGCAAGCCAGCCGATCAGCGCCCCGAGAAACAGCAACCCAATGGTATGCCAAAACATAGTGTTATTCTCCCTTTTCGAATAATGCGGAATGATTCAATTTGCAGCGCTTCCTCAGAAAAACCCGGCTTACACCTTTGGCGGTTCGTTTTCCGCCTTCGCCGGTTGATCCGCGGTCTTCTGCGTCTGCTGCGCTGCGGCTTTCTTTTTGAACAGCACGCGGTAAATGATGTTTGCCACCGCCGCGATCGCAGGTCCGATGATCGCACCCACTGCGCCGAACGCAATCAGCCCGGCAACGGACGCCAACAGCGTAATCAACGGTGAAAGGCCGATGTTCTTGCCCGTGATGATCGGATCGAGGATCATCCGCAGCACCACCATGGCAATATACGTAGCTCCTACGGTAATCGCCATCGGCGTGTTCTTGAGGATGAGCGCAATGACCGCCCAGGGCACGAACACGATACCGGAACCGATCACAGGCAGCAGGTCGAGCAGGCTCACACCGACGGCGATGAGCGGCGACCACCACTTCATGCCGGCGATGAGCATTCCCGTGGTAATCACGAGAAAGTTCACGCCAAAGAGGATCAGCTGCGCTTTGCCAAAGCCCAGCGCGGCGGAGCCGAGCGCTTTGAGCGCGGCAACCGCGCGGCTTTCCGGTTTTTCGTCAGGTTTTTTCACTGTTTGTTCCATATTCCACATTATATCGAAAAGCGGGTCAGCCCGCAAGGGAACCGCACTACCTGCGCACGATGCGATAATACGTCCGTGCTGTCAGCCAGTAGATGCCAAAGTACAGCAGCGCAAACACGGCAAGCGATCCGCCGATGCAGCTGAGCACCAGTCCCCAGTCGTAGAGCATGAATGTTTTAAGCATCTGCGCCATAATTTTGGAAGCAAATGCCATATGCAGCGCGGTGGCCGCCAGCGGCAGAAAGAACACCCAGAGCACCTGGCGATTGATGGTCTTTTTCACCTGATGGTCATCCATGCCCACCTGCTGCAGAATGGAAAAACGCTCCTTGTCCTCATAGCCTTCCGTCACCTGCTTAAAGTAGAGAATCAGCACCGCAACGGCAAGGAACAATACCGCAAAGAACGCGCCCAGAAACAGCAGTCCGCCGTACATTCCGTAGCCGTCTTCCCGTGCGGTAAAGAAATCCGAAACGTGCATAATCGGATCAGGGCTGACCGACAAATCCTTGTAGTCGCTGACCGCCTGCACAAACGCAAGGCAGTCCTCGTCCGAACCCGAAGCGTCAAAGAGGAAGCTCCCGTCAAAAAAAATCAGCGTCGGCGTTTCCACAAACACGCTTTCTTCCCAGACAAAGTTGTTGCGGCGATATTCCTCGCCCTCCGGCAGTTCGGTAACGAGCTTCGACTTGTCCGCGCTGAGAGTTACGTTGTTCTCGGCGGCAATCTTTTGTATTGCTCCGTCGAACGCGGCAATCTGCTCCTTGGTGGATTCGTCCGGCACAGTCACCTCCACGTCGTAGGGGTACATACCCTTTGTCATCTCTTCGCGCCCCAGGTACAGCGAGAGCGTGCCGGAGATGGTGACCACCAGCATGGTCGAGAGGATGCAGATGGTAGCCAGCCCCCGTGAATTCTGCCGCATGCGGTGGAACATGCCGGAGATGGTTACAAAATGATCCGGCTTGTAATACAGGCTCTTTTTAAACCGCAGCAGACGCAGTATAACGATGCTGCCGCATAAAAACAGCAGGTAGGTTGCAAATATTACCAATATTGCCAGCGGGAAGAACACGCCGAGCGCAAGGCCGGGCACTTCGATTGTCGCGGCAAAATAGTAAGCCGCGCCCAGCATGATTAAGCCGAGGATCGCCAGCGGTACAAGACCCTTTTTATCCGTTTCTCCGCGTTTTTCGCTGGAGAGCAGCGCAATCGGGCTGGCCGTATGGATCCGGACGAGGTTGATGATGTTCGTCACGACAAAGATCACGAAAAACAGCCCGAGCATCAGCAGGTACGCAATCGGCGCAATGGAAAACGTGCTGCCCGGCACTGCATGGATGAGTTTGATGAGCACAAGAAACAGCAGCCGCCCGAACACCAGCGCAACAACGACGCCGCCGAGAATACCCCCGCCGATGACGAACAGGTTCTCCCAAATCAGCACGCGGCCGATATGGCGCTTGTCGAGGCCAAGGATGCCGTAGAGCCCGAATTCCTTTTTCCGGCGCTTGATCAAAAAGTTGTTGATGTACATCATGAAAAAGAACGTAAACAGCGCGTACACCACGAGACCAAGCCCAAAAAGCATGGAAGCGGTGCTGCCGGACGGCGTGTTGGTCAGGCTCTTGGAAAACATAAGCCCCGCAATCAGCAGAAACACGCCGCTCATCACCGCCGTTGCAATTAAATACGGCAGGTGCGTCAGCCGGCTGCGGCGGACGTTGCTCAGCGCGAGCCGGAAGTAAAACATCTTACGCAATGTCCGCACCCCCGAGAATCGACAGGTTGGAAACGATCCGTTCAAAGAACGCGCGGTTCGTCTCTTCCCCGCGGTAGAGCTGCGAAAACAGCGCGCCGTCGGAGATAAACAGCACCCTGGAGGCGTAGCTTGCCGCCATCGCGCTGTGGGTGACCATCAGGATCGTCTTGCCCATCGCATGCAGGTCGGTAAACTGCGCCAGCAGGCTTGCCGAAGCCTTGGAGTCCAGCGCGCCGGTCGGCTCGTCCGCCAGCAGGATGCGCGGGTCGGTGATCACCGCGCGCGCGATGGCCGCGCGCTGTTTCTCGCCACCGCTGACTTCGAACGGGTATTTGTTGATCAATTGGGTAATGCCGAGCTGCCGCACGACCGGCATGAGCCGCTCTTCCATCTCGTGCACGGGCGTCTGCATCAGCACCAGCGGAAGCAGGATGTTGTCCTTGAGCGAAAACGTGTCTAGAAGGTTGAAGTCCTGAAACACAAACCCGAGGTGCTTGCGCCGGAATTCCGAAAGCGCGCGGTCGGGAATGGAAGAAAAGCTTGTCCCGTCGAGCAAAACGTCCCCTGACGTCGGTTTGTCCAGCGAAGCCAGGATGTTGAGCAGCGTGGTTTTGCCGCTGCCGCTCGCGCCCATGATGGCGACGAATTCGCCCTCGATCACTTCAAAGCTCACGTTTCTCAGCGCCACGCACTGCCGCATGCCGAGTTTTGTATTATAGACCTTCCCAAGTCCCTTTACCTGCAGTAAAGCCATGTTGTATCCTCCAATGTCGTTCCATGATGCGGCTATTGTACAAAAAAACGGAGACCGTCAGCCATCGAACGGCCTTACGATCTCCGGCGCGTGCCTTACGGTTTTGTCACATCTGCATAAACTCGTCCCGCACGGGAAACCGCAGATACACCGCCGTGCCGACGCCCAGTTCGGACTCCACCCGGATTTGTATTCCCAATACGTCCGCCGCGCGCTTGGAAAGGTACAGTCCTATTCCGCTGGCGCGGTTGTCCATGCGCCCGTTGTAGCCCGTGTAGCCCTTTTCAAAGATGCGCGGCAGATCCTCTTTGCGTATTCCAATGCCCGTGTCGCGCACGACCAGCTCGCCCCGCTCCATATAGATGCGCACGCCGCCGGAATGGGTGTATTTTACGCAGTTGGAGAGCAGCTGCTGGAGGATGAACCCCAGCCACATGGCGTCGGAAACGACCTCGTGAACCAGCGGGTCAATGGCAACGGTGAGCCTGTTATACACAAACAGCAGTGAGTATTTCTTGACCGCCGTGCGGGCAATCTCGTTGAGATCGCAAAGCTCAATCACCAGGTCTCCCGAAAGGTCGCCCAGTTTGACAAATTTGAGCGCGAGGTCGGCATACTGCTCCACCTTGAAGAGTTCCTGCTTGAGCAGACGCGCGTTTTCGTCGTCCCGGTTATCCAGCAGCAGCCGCATAGCGGAGATCGGCGTTTTGATTTGATGCACCCAGAGCGTGTAGTATTCTTCCTGCTCGGCGCTTTCGGTATTGTATTTTGCTCTGAGCTGCTCGCTCTCCTGGCAGAACGTCCTTATCAGCTCGTCGTAGTCCCGGCTCAGCGCGTCCATGGGTTCCGGCAGTTCGCGCGGCAGCAGTTCCGTTCTGCGTCCGATCTGCTCGAGCTGGCGGCGTTTTCTGCGGTAGCGTGCGCCGTCGATCAATGTAACACAGACGAACGCAAACGAAATCAGCAGCGTTTCGTATTTGACATACACCGTGTCCTGCGCCGCGAGATACCCCAATAGACGGATGACGAGAATCGTCAGCACAAAGAAGATCAGCATGGCGCGCCGGGCGTTCAGGTACGAAACAATTTTACGCATCGATGGAGTACCCCTGCCCTTTGTGTGTTTTTACGCAGTCGCCCAGCCCCGCCGAAGCGAGTGTTTTTCTGAGGCGGTTGATGTTGACCGTCAGCGTGTTGTCGTCCACAAATTCGTCGCTGTCCCAGAGTTTGAGCATGAGTTCTTCCCTGCTGACGATTCCGCCGCGTTTGCCAAGCAGCAGACCAAGGATGCGGCTTTCGTTTTTCGTCAGTTCGAAACGCTTTCCGTCATATAAAACCGAAGAAGCGCCCGCGTCGAACTCCGCGCCGCAGAAGCGCGTCCGCGCGGAAGGCTCGTAATCGTACGCGCGCCGCAGCACCGCCTGCACTTTGGCAATCATGAGCTCCGGGTCGATGGGTTTATAGATATAATCGTCCCCGCCCATGTTGACTGCCATCACGACGTCCGCCGTGTCTGAGCGAGAGGAGAGGAAGATGATCGGCGCGCTGGATTCTCTGCGGATCTTTTCGCACCAGAAATAGCCGTTGTAGTACGGCAGCGAAATATCCATGATTACAAGCTGTGGAGCGAGTTCGTGAAAAGCGCCGAGGATATCCGAAAAATCCGAGGCAATCAGCGCTTCAAAGCCCCATTTGCCCAGCGTTTCCGCTACCGAACGAGCAATCACCTCGTCGTCCTCTACGATGAAAATACGAACCATGCGAAATCCAACGCTCCTTTGCCTGTTATCCGCTCCGTAGGCCGGTGCACGAAACGGGTTACGGTTACTGTACTATCAGAATAATACACCCGTTTATCCTGCAGGACAAGCATTGCGCGGCAAACTGCGCGGTTTTCACAGTCAGTTTCATTTTTACTGCGCATGCAGGCGAAAAAACGCCCGCCAAAAAGGCGGGCGCGAGTAAAAACAGTGTTTCTGAATTATGACCGCAGTTTGCGAATCGGCAGGGCGATCCTGGCGCCGGTTGCGCCCTCCGCGCCGTAGTTGAATTTCGGCGCGTCGGGATCGAACACGTACCCGATCTTTGCGGGGTCGTAGCGTTCGGCAGCTTCGTATGCCGCGTCGATAGCCTCACAGAAGGCTTCCTCGTCTTCATACGGCTCCGTCTGGAAGTACAGCAGTTCTCCCGCTTCCAGTTCGAGCACTTCGTAACCCTGCGGCACTTTTGCTGTGTTGTATGCAAACGGCACCTCGACGCCCGCGCAAACCGCGCTGGTTCCAGGCGTAACGAGGCGCGCCGGAAGCTCCACCAGAGCGCAGGTATCGATCTTTTCCGGGATGCTGTTGAAGAGCCCCGCCCAGTCACAGCCCATCTCGTTGCAGAACGAAAGGTAATCTTCCGCGTGTTTGGAGCGCAGCACGATGAGCTTCCGCTTCGGGCGCGCAATCGGGGTAACGGTGATGATGGTCGATTTCTGTTCCATTTCTGATCCCTCCTTTTGATGGAGAAGCAGCCCTTCCGCGCCGACCAGATACTGGATGAACAGCGGAATCGGAGGCGGGTCTTTGCGGTAAGTGCGCGGGGCAATGCGAAAGCTGCGAAAAAACGCGCGGCTGAACCCTTCGTGGCTGTCGAACCCCGCGTCCAGGGCTATCTCCACAACGGCGTCCCGCGTGTCCAGCAGGCGTTCGGCACTGCTTGAGAGGCGCACCAGCCGCAGGTACTCGCCGATCGATTTGCCGGTCAGCGCCCGAAACATCCGCTCCGCATGGCGCGGCGAATAGTGGACGCTGGCAAAAACGTCCTCGGGCGTGAACTCCGCGCGCACGGCGTTTTGCCGGATGCATTCCTGCATGGCTCTCACCGCTTCGATCTTCTGTTCCGCTTGTATCCGTTGTTCGGATGGCTGCTTCATGAGGGTAGAATACCTCGTTTCTTATCCGGGTTCTTGACCGCGGCGGACAAGGTCGAGAAAAGTCATGCCTTTCCCGCCGCTCAGATTGGCCGCTCGGAATGTATATCCAAAACAAGTATACTATATATTTGTCCGCCGCGCATTGACACTCCCCCTCGGAAAACCTACGATGGTATTGTAAGTAACATACACTCATCATTCAACGCATCAAACAGCGAACGCAATTTCCAAACGGAGGCCCGAACATGAAGATACTCGTTCTCAATCCGGGCGCAACCTCCACCAAGGTCGCCGTTTACGAAGACGAGTCGGAGGTTTTTTGTGAAACCATCCGCCATTCTCAGGAAGAACTCGCCGGATTTTCGCATGTGATCGACCAGCTCGACTTCCGAAGGGAACTGGTGATGACGACGCTCCACGCGCACGGATTTTCCCGCGCGGACTTTGCTGCCGTCTGCAGCCGCGGAGGTCTGCTCAGGCACATCCCTTCCGGCACCTACCGCATCAGCGACGCGGTGATTTATGATATCTACCATCCGCCCTACGGCGAGCACGCCTCCTCGCTCGGCCCCGTGATTGCCAGACAGCTCGCCGACCTCGCGGGGATCCCCGCCTTCCTGGTCGATCCCGTTTCCGTGGACGAAATGACGCCGCTCGCGCGTATTTCCGGCTATAACGGCATGGAGCGCGAGAGTTTTTTCCACGCGCTCAACCAAAAAGCGGTCGCGCGCAAGGCTTCCGCGCAGATGGGCAAAGCGTATGAAGACGTCAACCTGATCGTTGCGCATATGGGCGGCGGCGTATCGGTTGCCGCGCACGAAAAGGGCCGCGTGATCGACCTTTATAACGTCAAGGACGACGGCAGTTTTTCCATGGACCGCGGCGGCGCGCTGCCGGTGAACGCCGTTGTGCGGCTCTGCTTTTCCGGGCTGAGCCAGCAGGAGATCAAGCGGCAGCTCGGCACCGAATCCGGCGTATTTTCATACCTTGGCACACGGGACTTTCGAGAAGTCGAAGCCCGCATGCTCTCCGGGGACGAGCAGGCCGAACTGATCTTCCGCGCCATGGCATATCAACACGCAAAGGACATCGGCGCGCTGGCCGCCGTGCTTCGTTTTGACGTCGACGCCATCGTGCTCACCGGCGGAATCGCGTATTCGAGCCGGTTCTGCGACGAACTCGCCGGCTATGTGCAAAAAATCGCTCCCATCATCCGCATCCCCGGCGAAGAGGAAATGCGCGCGCTTGCCGAAGGCGCGCTGCGGGTACTCAGGGGCGAACCAGCAAAGGAGTATCTGGTATGACCATCACACTCCAATCGTTAGCCGAACGCGCAAAAGGGCTGAATCGCCGCGTGGCGGTTGCCTGCGCGCATGACGAAGATGTGCTCAAAGCGGTCACGCTCGCGGCGGAGGCGCGTATCTGCTCGGCTATTCTTTATGGCGACGAGCGGAGAATCCGCGCGCTGCTGCACGATTTTGGCGGAAGCGAATCGGCGTTTGTGATCGTCGAGCCGGGCGACGGCAGCACGGAAGCCTGCGCGCTGGCCGCGATTCAGGCCGTTGTCGAAGGCGAAGCGGATTACCTCATGAAAGGCGCACTGAGTACGTCCGATCTGCTCAGGCATGTTGTGCGTTCGCCGCTGGTTAAAGGTACTCCTCTTTCACACGTCATGCTCTCGGAACTGCCCTCGTACGGTAAGCTGCTTGTCAACACGGACGGCGGCATGAACCCCGCACCCGACCTCGCGCGTAAAAAAGCGATACTGGAAAACGCGGCGCGTTTGCTCCGTACGCTTGGCTACGAATCGATTACCGCCGCGTGCGTCAGCGGCAGCGAGATCGTGAGCGAAAAAATTCCTTCCACAACGGACGCAAAAGCCCTCGCGGAGATGGACTGGTCGCGTTACAATATGAAAGTATACGGTCCCGTCGGGCTCGACCTCGCCATCAGCGAACAGGCGCGCGTTCATAAGGGCTACCGGGAACCCGACGCCGAAAACGCGGATATCCTGCTCATGCCAAACTACGAGGCGGCAAACTGCTTTGGCAAGGCGCTGACGTATTTTGCCCATGCACGTTCGGCGGGGCTTGTTGTCGGCGCGCGGTGCCCCATCGTCCTGGTATCCCGCGCGGACCCGGCGGACGCAAAATTATCGTCCCTCGCGCTTGGCACGATCGCGGCGAAAGGAGAAACTACCTGAATGGAATCCGGTCAAAAACATCTTCTCACGGGCAACGAGGCCATCGCGCGCGGCGCGTATGAAGCGGGCGTCGTCGTCTGCTCCGCCTACCCCGGCACGCCAAGCACGGAAATCTTCGAAACCCTCGCGCAGTACAAAGATTCCCTCTACGCGGAGTGGGCGCCAAACGAAAAAGTCGCCGTCGAGGTTGCATACGGCGCGAGCATGGCAAACGTCCGCTCGCTTTCGGCTATGAAGCACGTGGGAGTCAACGTTGCCGCCGACCCGATCTTTACCGCAGCATACAACGGCATTGGCGCGGGGTTTGTGATCGTCAGTGCGGACGATCCGGACATGCACTCTTCCCAGAACGAACAGGACAACCGCCGGTACGCGCCCTTTGCCAAGATACCGCTCGTAGAACCGAGCGATTCGCAGGAATGCAAGGACTTCATCAAGGAAGCCTATGAAATATCGGAGCGCTTCGATTTGCCCGTGCTGTTTCGGGTAACCACGCGCGTTTGCCACAGCAAGAGCCTTGTCTGCTTTGGCGAACGCGAGGAGCGCACCGTCCAGCCGTATGCGCGCAACATCCCAAAGTTTGTCTGCACGCCAGCCAACGCCAAGCGTCACCGTCCGCTGTTGGAAGATAAGCTCCGCGCTCTGGCGGAATACGCCGAAACCAGCCCGCTGAATCGCATGGAGATCAAGGGCGGCAAGATCGGCGTGGTCACGTCCTCCATCGCCTACCAGTACGCAAAGGAAGCCTTCCCAAAAGATACGTCGTTTCTTAAGCTGGGCTTTACGTGGCCGCTCCCCATCAAGCTCATCCGTGCGTTTGCCGCAAAGGTGGAAACGCTGTATGTCGTCGAGGAGCTCGACCCGTTTCTGGAAGAGCAGATCAAAGCCGCGGGGATTGCCTGCATCGGCAAGAGCGTGATCCCGAATATGTACGAGCTTAACCCGGAAGTCGTCCGCCACGCGGTATTCGGCACGGAGCCGGAGATCGTCCCCGTGGACTGCAATGTGGTGCCGCGGCCCCCGGCGCTCTGTCCGGGTTGTCCGCACAGGGGATTTTTCTATGTGCTGAGCAAGCGCAAGGACGCCGTGATCGCGGGCGATATCGGCTGCTACACGCTCGGGTGTGCCGCGCCGCTTTCGGCAATGGATACGGTCGTCTGTATGGGCGGCGGGTTTTCCGTCGCCATGGGTATGGCGAAAGCTTTTGAACAGAGCGGCCAGACCGGCAAAAAGGTCTTCGGCGTGGTCGGGGATTCGACGTTTTTCCACAGCGGGATGACCGGCGCAGTCGAAATCCTCTATAACGCGGGGAATGTCATCCCCTGCGTGCTGGACAACTCCATCACCGGCATGACCGGGCATCAGGACAATCCCGGCACGGGCTATACGCTCTCGGGTGAAATCGCCGCGCGCGTTCCCATTGAGGAAGTGCTCAAGAGTTTCGGCTACCGGAACGTCATCGTCGTCGATCCGCAGGATCTCAAGGCTATGCAGCAGGCCGTAGATGACGCGCTCAGCAGCAGCGTCCCTGCGGCAATCGTCGCGCGGCGGCCTTGCCTGTTGATCAAGCGCATGAAGCACGAAATCGGCAAGTGCGTGGTGGACAGCGAAACGTGCCGCGGCTGCAAACTCTGCTTAAAGGTTGCCTGCCCGGCGCTGCACCTCCATAACGGCAAAGCGGAAATCGACAGCAATCTTTGCGTCGGCTGCAGGGTTTGCGCGCAGGTTTGCGCCTTTGGCGCGATTTCGCTTAAAGACGCAGTTAACCAGAAAGGCGAGTGAGCAGATATGGCGACGAATGATACAAAAAGCATCCTGCTGGCTGGCGTCGGCGGGCAGGGCACGATATTGATGAGCAAAGTCCTGACGGCGGGGCTCGTCCAGGCGGGATACGACGTTAAGATGAGCGAAGTGCACGGCATGGCGCAGCGCGGCGGCTCGGTTTCCACGCAGGTGCGCTACGGAGCAAAGGTCTACTCTCCCATCATCGGCCGGGGTGAAGCGGACGTGCTGGTCGCGTTTGAACAGATGGAAGCCGTTCGCTATTCGGAGTTCCTCAAGCCCGGCGGAACCGCCGTGATCAACGATATTGCAATCATGCCGCTTCCGGTAGCCACCGGGATGGCGGAGTACCCCGAAGGCACGATCGAAGCCATGCAAAAGGCGTTTTCCGTGCTTGTGATTCCGGCAAGTGAAATAGCCGCGCGTCTGGGCAACCCGAAGTGCATGAACATCGTTCTGCTCGGCGCGCTGGTGAGAGCGTTTCATCTCGAGCACATCGACTGGAACGCTGCGCTGGAATCGTGCATCCCGTCAAAGGCGCTTTCGCTGAACCTTACGGCATTTCAGGCAGGCACTGCCTACGGAGGCTGAGGAAACAACATGGTATCGCAGGAGATGCTGGAAGCGGGGCGTGTCCGCTCCGCCATCCGCGAAGTATTCGAATACGGCCGCCACCGCGCCTTGCTGGTTGGCGAAGAAAACGTATTCGACTTTTCGCTCGGCAATCCTTCGGTTCCCCCGCCGCCGGAAGTCACCGCGGCGTTTCTCGATTTGCTCCAAAATAGCGACCCTACGTTTCTGCATGGCTACACCAGCGCGCCCGGCAGCAACGAAGCGCGGGAGGCCATTGCCGCTTCTCTCAACCGTCGGTTTGGCACCAGCTTTTCGCGCAGAAATTTTTACCTCACCTGCGGCGCCGCCGCCGCGCTGACCTCGATTTTCCGTGCGCTGACGATCGAACCGCTGACGGAATTCATCGCATTTGCGCCGTACTTTCCGGAATACGCCTGCTTTGCAAAGACGGCGGGCGGGCGTCTGCGCGTGGTGGAAGCGGATGCGGCGGGTTTTCAAATCGACTTTGACCGTCTCGAGCGCGCGCTGTCCTTCCATACGCAGGGGGTGCTCGTCAACTCGCCCAACAATCCCTCCGGCGTGATCTATTCCGAAGCTACGCTCAAAAAGCTTTCGGATCTGCTCCGGCAAAAGAGCGCGGAATACGGCCACCCGATTTACCTGATTTCGGACGAGCCGTACCGCGAGCTCAACTATACGGGCATAACCGTCCCGTTTATCACACAGTTGTACGACTGCTCCATCGTTTCGTACTCCTATTCCAAGAGCCTTTCGCTTCCGGGCGACCGCATTGGCTACGTGCTCGTTGGCGACGAAATGCCGGACTTTGACGACGTCTGCAACGCCATCGCGGGCAGCGCGCGTATGCAGGGGTATGTCTGCGCGCCGTCGATTCTCCAGCGCGTCGTCGCCCGCTGTTCGCAGCTCGATTTAATGCCCGACTTAAGCAGCTATCAAAAGAACCGCGACGCGCTCTACCAGGGACTGACGCAGATCGGTTACCGATGCGTGCCCCCTGACGGAGCGTTTTATCTGTTTGTTGAAGCGCCGAATGGAGATGGCGACGCGTTTTGCGAGCTCGCCAAGCAGGAGGATATCCTCATCGTCCCCGGCAGTGGCTTCGGGTGCCCGGATTATGTGCGCATTTCCTACTGCGTAGCGTACGACACCATTGTTCGCGCGCTGCCCGGCTTTGATCGAATATTTGCACAAACGTGCAAGAACTGATATAATAACTTTATCACTGATACCGCTTGTTCTTTCCCGCTTAAATCTATAGCGATTTCGCATCCGATACCACCTGTACCTTCCTGTTTTACCCCGGCTTACATCGGAGGAGAAAACGTATGCGTCAGGAGGATCTTTTTCATCAAAACGCCGACCCGGCTGTGGCGGCGAAACTGGCCGCGCGCGAAGACGCAAGACTTCAGCTCGAACAGGAAACCAGAGCCGCGCTCATTGAGAAAGTGCTGCATCTGCTGGAGCGGAAAAATGCGCTGAAAGCGGAGATTGAGCGCCTGAAAACGGCGCTTGACAACGAGCGCACCTGGAACCGCATTTCTCTTTCCTTTTTGCTTTCCGGCGTATTGTTCGGCGTTGTGCTTTCGCCCGGATTCAGCCAGATTTGGATCATTCCGCTGGCGCTTGTGGGTTCTCTTATCAGCGGGTTTCTTGCGGGATTTTTGCTCAACAAGGCGCAGTATCTCATCCGGACGCATATCTACGAGCGCTTTCGGCATACCAAAGCCGCGCAAGCGGCGGCGTATATTATGCTGTTCGTCATGAGCGCGGCCGCCATTCTGATCGTCTGGTGCGTCCGTTCGATGTGGTTCTAAACCCATCAGAAAGATCGGTATCTTCCGCTCGACTGAACAAAAACAGATAAAAGCCAGCGCTAAAAATCCCGCATGAAAAATGCGGGATTTGTTGTTTGTTTCATTGATGACGTTTTGGAGGCGGTGCCTCCATTCAGCTATATCTTCCAGTGCCGCAGGAACGCCTGTGTGCTCTCCTGTTTCGGGTTTTGGAGCACTTCCTCCGCCGACCCGAATTCGCCGATTTTTCCGCCGTCCAGCGCGAGAACGAACTCGCCAAGCCGCATCGCCTGCGACGGCGCGTGTGAGGAAAAGATCAACGTACAGCCCGTCTCCATTGCGTAATCGAGCACCGCGCGCTCCATCTGGTCGTTTGCCAGGATGTCCGCCGACGACGTCGGTTCGTCGAGCAGCAGCGCCTTGCGCGGCTTGGCAATCAGCCGGGCGAGCGCCATGCGCTGCGTTTCCCCGCCGGAAAGTCTGTTTCCCCGCGCCTTGCATAGATGAACAATTCCCACGCGCTCCAGCGCATCAAGCGCAAGCGCTTTTGCATTCGGCTCATTTTGCAGTCCGAGCAGGACGTTGTTCAGCACGCTCCGGTCAAACGCGTAGGGTTTCTGCGGCAGGTAGCCGATTTCGCCCCAGGCAGCGCCGCCGTAATTCACAGTGCCTTCGTCCTGCTTGAGCGTTCCCGCGAGAATGCGCAGCAGCGTCGTTTTTCCGCTTCCGTTCGGGCCGACCAGCGCATACCGAGCACCCGGCGAAAATGAAAACGCGGGTACGTCCAGCGCCAGCCTGCTCTCGTAGTATTTTTTGATACCGATGAGTTCGATCATGCGCGCCTCCTTTGCAGAAGATGCGCCAGCACGTTGACCAGCAGCGAAATGAGCAGCAGCAGGACGCCTAGCGCAAGTCCAAGCGTGAAGTCCCCGCGGTTGGTGTACATCATAATCGCGGTGGTCATCACGTTCGTTTTAAACGCAATTGCGCCGCCCACCATGGACACCGCGCCGACTTCCGCCATGGCTCGGCCAAAGCCGAACAGGTACGTGGAAACCAGCGCGTACCGGCTCTCGCCGAGCGTAACAAAAAACGTCCTGCTTCGCGTTAAGCGCAGTCCCCGCGTGGTTTCGCGGATTTCTCCAATCACGCCGGAAAGATACGTTTCCATATTGCCCGCGGCAATCGGGGTGATCAGCAGCACCTGGGCTACGATCATGCCGTTTACGGTAAAGAGCAGTTCGAGATGCCGCAGCGGCCCCACGCCGGAGAACAGCAGGTAGCAGAGCAGCCCGCAGACGACCGGAGGCACGCCCATGAGCGTTCGGTTGATTACGATCAGCGCCTTGCGACCCGGAAAGCGCGCGGACGCATACAAAACGCCAAGCGGCGCCCCAAGAAGGAGCGCCGCTATCGAACTGCTTAGGGTCATGCGCATGGTAACTAGAACGATGTTCCAAAGTTCCGCATCGCCTGAGAATAAAAGATCAAACGCTTGTTGAAGCGCTCTGCCCATCAGCCGACCGTGCCGCCGTTGGCGCGGAAGGTTAAAAACGTCGCCTTGTCCGAGAGGATGTAGGCGTCCATCTCGTTTGCCATGGTCAGGCAGACGCCCATACCCGCGTTGCTGTAGGAATACCATTCGCTGTAATCGGCAACGCTGGCGGCGTCGGTCGTAATGGCGAGCGATTCCGGCCAGAGCGAGACTTCCTTGGTATGCGTGCCGGAAAGATCCCCGCGCGAAACGAACGGGAACTTGCCTTCCGCAATGCGCGCAAACGCGTCCTTAACGTCGGCGGCTTCGGCGCACTTGGCCGGGTCGTCCTTGGGGCCGACGAGCACGAAGTAGTTATACATAAACGTCAGCCGTTCGCTCGCGTAGCCGTCCAGAATCTTGGAAAAGCCCGCGGTCACAAACGCCTCTTCCTGTGTCTTGCTGTGGACGAGGATCAGATCCGCGTTGCCCATCTGAGCCGCCGCAATCGCCTTGCCGGTACCCGCGGAAGCGACTTCCACGGTATAGCCGTATTCGCTTTCGAACGTCGGCAGCAGGTAAGCCAGCAGCCCGCTGTCGTTGACGGACGTGGTCGTCGAAAGCCGGATGGTCTTGGTATCGTCCGTCGCCTGCGGAATCTCCGCCGCCGAGACCGGTTTGTCTTCCTTTAGGTAAAAGAGCGCTTCGCCGAACTGCTCGACGCCGAAGCTCTGGATGAGTTCCGCGGCTTCGCTGCTCAGCATCCAGTCGATCAGCGCTTTTGCGCCAACGGTGTTGATGGCAACGTCCGCAACGGCTTTTCCGTCCGCATCCGCAAAGGGAGCTGCCTCGTTGACCGCAAGCAGCGAATAGTTGTTGATCAGCGAGTCGTCCTGCTCAAACAGGATGGTAATGCCCAGCTGATCCTCCGCGGCGGGCGCTTCGGTTGCCGCGGGCGCTTCGGTGGGCGCTTCGGTAGGCACCTCGACTACGGCCGCGTCGGTCGTTTCCGGGGTGGTGGTTTCCGTCTTCGCACAGCCGACGATGCTGAGCGCCAGCATCAGCGCAAGCGCGATCAACAGGATTCTCTTTTTCATATAGTCTCTCCTTTTTTATTTCAAGGAAAATCCCGCCCGTCGGCAAAGGAGCCCGCCCCAGGCAAATGATTGGTGACATCCCCTTTGCAAACACGGCAGGCACGCGCGTTGCCGCCCGTACCCATTGGCCGGCGCAGCCCGTTTTCTGTTCGGGTCGCGGCGGCTCGGAGATTTTCCCTGATATTCTTTTTTTATCCGCATTGCGGAAAAACCGACGAAAACGGCAAGCAACTTTTCCCGTAAATTAGGAACAGAAGCGTTATCCGCTTAACTTGTATATGCTTACCCTGACCATTATTTCACAGCCGATTTTTCTTGTCAATGCGCGTCTGTCTGCACCGTTTTTCGGCGGACAACGTTATTCAACTTCCTTTGGCAACTTGTTTATTAAGCTTCATATTGTACCGAATTTCGTTTCAGCCCAGCTTCGTTTACCGCGCGTCTTTCCCGCAAACCAATAAACGCCCTCCCCTGTTATTGGGGCGGGCGCATACAAAAATTCGGCTTGCGTGCTATTTTGCTGTTTCTTTTCCGATCGTTTCAACAACCGCTTGGAGGATAATCGCCTTCATCAGCGTTGCGGTCTGAACAGTGACGCCTGCTTCCTTGGATATCCGCTGAACGGGATATTCATCCAGTGCGTACTCCAGCTTCATTTCAACAAGTTTGGACTGCGCGCCCGCTTTTGCCGCGTTTTCACGGCATATCATCGGGCTGTACTTCTTGATGTTCTCTTCGTCGCTTGCCGCGCGAGCAGCTTTGATCTCTTTTATTTGCTGATAGATTGCCGCGCCAACAACAAACCATCCAAAGAGAATGATCAGCGCGCCAAGCACCCGAAAACCCGTCTTCTCGGCGGCAATGAGCATTGGCAGCCCGAATGCCATTGTGGTTAACAAAGGCAAAAGAAGTACGAGCCAGCCTTCCTTTCCCTCCTTCATCTTCTCGATGCGCTTTTTGAGGCAGTCATCACAGACACTGCTTGTCGAAACCCCCAAAAATGACTCCTGCTCGCTCAGCCGCGCAAACGCATGCACATGGCTCGAAGCACCTCCACATTTGAAACACCTGTTTACTTCGTTTTGTACCATACCAAATTTCCTCCCATTATTTAACACAATCTTAGTTCGTTTTCATGCAAATATCTCTTTCATCTGATTCCAATTTAGCACGCCGATGAAACGCTTTGGTAAGCAGTTTGCACACAAATGAAATGTTTTTCAGCTTTGATGAAACGCTTTGGTTAGCGGTTTGCACACAAATGAAATGTTTTTTACGGCTCTTTCCGTACAAAAAAAGCGGCGCTTACGCTCCGCCTGCCGAGTTGATTTGCTAACAATATTCGTTCGGTTGAGAACACTCAAACCGCGTCCCGTTTGCGGTACAGATAGAGATAGATGGGAATCATCAAAAGCAGAACCGCAGCGCCGCTGGCGATGAATCCCGCGCGCGCGCCAAGCCAGGTGTCCATGCCGCCCACAAAGAGGTTGCCAACGGGCGTTGAACCCGCGTTGATAAACGTATACACGCTCATTACGCGTCCGCGGTAGCGATCCTCGGTATGAATCTGCATGTTCGAATTCGCGCTGGAAATATACGCAACGAAGAAAAATCCCGTGACGGCAATGGCGATGCCGGTGAGCCAAAACGCGCTCGTAAAGCCGATGAGCCCCAGCGCAACGCCAACAACAGCCGGTATCACAAACAGGATAAACCGCTTGGGGCCGTTCTTGCTCAGCGCCGCGATTAAAAACGCGCCGCACAGCGCCCCCGCGCCCATGGACGACATCAGCAGCCCGTACCCGGTTTCGCCCTGCCCCAGGATCTGCTTGGCGAACACGGGAATCGTAACGCTGAAATTCGGCGTAAATGTGGAAACCACGGCGGTGATCAGGAGCGTCACAACCAGCACGCTGTGGCTGCGGATATAGACGAGCCCTTCCTTGATGTTGGAAAACACGCTGCCCAGGAGCCGCTCCGTTTTCAGCGCTACCGTTTCCGGGTGGATAAAGAACAGGCTCAGCAGCACCGCGCAAAAGCTCACGGAGTTGGCCAGAAAGCAGATGGAAATGCCGAACGATCCCATCACGATGCCCGCGATGGAAGGCCCCAGCATACGCGCCACGTTGAACGTGACGGAATTGAGCGCAACGGCGTTCATCAAATCGTCATGCCCGACCAGCTCGACCACGAACGACTGCCGCAGCGGCATATCGAGCGTGTTGACAAGCCCCATCAGCGTGGAGGTGATCAACAGATGCCAGTACTGGATTTTTCCCGACCACACGAGCAGAAACAGCGCGAACGTAATCAGCATCGAAAGCGACTGGGTCACGATGAGCACTTTCTTTTTCGGCAGGCGGTCGATGAGCACTCCCGCAAACAGCGAAAACAGCAGCACCGGCACGAACTGCAGCGCGCTGACCAGGCTCAGCAGCAGCGCGGACTTGGTCAGCGTGTACGCCAGCCACGGCTGCGCGGTGTTCTGCATCCAGGTGCCGATGGTGGAAACGCACATGCCATAGAAATAGTAGCGGAAGTTTTTATGCTTCAGCGAGACAAACGGGTTGTTGAACCCCAATTTCGCTTGTAAACTCTTATGCAATTTGCCGCGCTCTTTTCCGGTTCATTCCGATTCGTTCATCTTTCCCGCAGTAGTCCGCAAGCATGCCGCGAAAGCTAGCGCCTTGCGAAGCCTGCGATGATTAAGATCGTGTAAAGTCGAAATCGATTATAACACCAATCGAAGAAATCGGATACAGAAACCGGCGGTAAGACGCGCTTTCGCACGAAAAAAGCGCGGCTGCCCGCGCTCATCGGTTGAAGTTTTCGGCGTCAGTCTTTCAGCAGATCGCTGAAATACTCCACCGCCCCGGCGACGTCCGCCGTGTTTGGATGGCCTTTTGCGATGCCGCCCACGAGTTTGAACGGCCCAAAGGTATCGAATCCCCGGCAGCCGAAACGTCCGGACATATGCGCGCCTTTGTTTTTGAGCAGGTCGACAAACGCCTGATCGTACGCCCCCTTTGGCGCGCCGTGGGTAAAGAGCGTAAAGCATTCCTTGCCTTCCAGTCCGGTCAGCGAGGACGCATATTCGCGGATGGGTTTGCCGAAGTCGGACATGTAGATGCCGGAAGCAAACCCGACGAGCGCATAGTCCGAAAGATTCACTTCCTCCTTGACAGGCACGCTCACCAAGCGGATGCCATAGCGCGCGCATACCGCCTCCGACACTTTTTTCGTATTGCCATGATGGAACGAATAGCAAAACAGGATTGCTTTTTTCATACTTCTCTTCCTCTCTTATCACAACCGGTTGGTGTTGGTTCTCTGCATCTGGATACGCTTATTCTATCACAAAACCGTCCGGACAGCTTGGCTCTTTTTGCCGCCGCAGCCCGCCTGTTCAGTCAACCGGCGGTTTGTTCAGCGCGTTTGCCACCGCTTTTTCAATCACGCGGCTGGAGTTGGTAGCGCTCGACACCGCGTCCACGCCGACTCTCTGCTCGGCAACGATGCGCTCCAGCACGCCTTCTCCCGCCGCGCCGCGTTCGTTGCGGTGTTCCAGCAGGTCGATTACCGCGATTTTACCGCCCGTAACCTTCACCCGCACCCGCGCGTAGATATAGCCGACATCGCAGTCACCCTCATAGGTTCCGTCCGCCAGCGCGGAAGCGTCCGTTTGCTCAATCGTAATGGCCGCGACCTCGCGCTTGTATTCGTTAAAGCTTGTGATGCAGACTATCACATGCGCTATCAGCATCAGCGCCATGCAGAGCACCGCGATGCGGTGGATCAGCAAGCCTTTGCGCGCTGTTTTAAAAAGCGTGTTGCTCACACAGCAAATAACCGCGCAGGCGAGCATTCCAAACCCCAGCAGATAGACCGCGAGCGGACGCTGGTAAAAGAGCTTGAGCGTAATCACCAGGTGCAGCAGGATCAGCGCGACGAGCGCGTATCCCAGCGGTTTATGGATCACATGCGCCGCGCGCTTGACCTGGGAACCGGCAGGCATGCGCCGCGTGAAGTACACCGCCGAAACCAGCGCAAACAGAACGGCGGTTAGAATACCGATTATCATTTGTTCTCCTTTTTACGAACGGAGTTGAGCAGCATCTCGAAGCCGTACTGCAGAAACGCCTTGCGGCTCAACCCCAGATTTTTGCTGAAATACGCCTCTTTGTTTGCGGAAATCGAAATCAGCCCGCAGATGCCGCTCCAGAACACCATGCCGGCCGCCGCCGGATTGACGGAAGCTTCCGCAAAGCCGCTTTCGACCGCTTCGCGAATCATGCGCTCGATCAGGCGGTTTGTCTCCTCGCCGACGTCGTAGATTTCCTTGAGCACGGGCAGACGGGCAAAGTCCGTTTCGTCCACGCTGATCTTGCCCAGCACAAGCTCCATATAGGTGGGATCGCTCTCGGCTAGGCTGACGAGTAGATCACAAATAGCAAAATAGCGCGCCTCGAAGCCGTCGTGCTGCTTGAGGCACGCGGCAATGCCGTTGCCCAGCAGACGCATATCGTCCAGCACGATGCCGTAGAGGATATCTTCCTTGCCGGTGAAGTACACGTAAATCGTGGATTTGCTGTAGTCGGCTTTTGCCGCGATATCGTCCATGCTCGCGCCCTCGACGCCTTTTTCGGTGAAAAGCGTTTTTGCCGCCGCCAGTATCTGCCCACGGTGAAATTGGGATAGGGCTTCTTTTTTCGCTGTCATTTGAACCTCGATTTCCTGTTGTGTACTCTTGTTTCGTTTATCATACTCTCGGTATGATTTATTGTCAAGAGAGTTTATGATTATAAAGAGCACATTGCCAGCACCCCAATAACACTATTTAAATTAGTGACAAATATGATATTTTATGTATAATGAAATTGGTAAACCTTTGATTTATCTGGACTTCATATCAAAATATACTTTTTCAAACAATTATCGACCGTTTCCCTAATAGAACGCCAAATTTTCAAATCTAACTAAATATTTGGAGGTAGCATGATTACTATTCCAGTGAAAGTAAAAGACAGGCTTATTTGTGGCATAAAAAAATTCCAGCCAATAATTGCCCGAGCAAAAGATAAAGATATAAACGAAAGTGATACCGTCACAATAGTTACGGATATTTTTGAATCCATCTTTGGTTACGAAAAGATTTCAGAAATCACGTCAGAGCTTGCAATAAAAAAGACATTCTGTGATTTAGCTGTCAAACTTGATGGCATTATTCGATTGCTTATAGAAGTGAAAGCCGCCGGAATTGATCTAAAGGAACAGCATATGCAGCAAGCTGTTAATTATGGTTCGAACTCCGGGCTTGATTGGGTCATTCTTACCAATGGTGTAAAGTGGAAGGTGTACAAGATTACTTTTGCAAAACCTATTGATACAGAGCTAGTCTATGAGTTCGACTTCTCACACTTGAGTACAAAAAAACAGAGCGACCTTGAAATGCTCTACTACTTAACAAGAGAAGCTATGGGTAAGTCGAGTAAGAATTCTCTGGAGGATTTACATACTCAAAAAATGCTCGTGAATAAATTTGTTGTTGGTCAAATCCTCCTATCAGAACCGATCGCAAATGTTGTTCGAAAAATACTAAAAGGCATGTCAGCCGATGCAAAAGTGACCAATGAAGAGATCCAGCAGCTAATAGAAGACGAAATAGTCAAACGTGAAGTGTTGGATGGTGAAAAAGCCACCGAAGCAAAAAAGAGAGTGCACAAGGCATTGATGCCCCCCAAACCAAAGCACCCCGCTGAGTTGCCACTTACCAAAGAGTAGTTAAAAAAGCATAACCTGCTCCTGCGAATGATTTATGTTTGCAGCAGCAGGTTATTTAATTGCCTTGTTCAATGCTATTCGTCTTCACCCCCTCAATCGTCGCTTTGCATCCGTTCAAACACTTCCCCGCAGGATAGGCAATGCAGCGCTGTAATCTGCCCTGTCCCTTTGCAAACCGAACAAGTTTCCAGCGTCGTATACTCAAACGTCCCGCCTCCGGCAGGAGTTCCGCCAACGCCGCCGCATCCATCGCAACAACACTCGCCTACCCAAATCGGCCCTTGATGTTCTTGCGCTCCGCAGCGCGCGCAAACGCACTTTTCCAGTTTATGCCCGTCCGCTTTGCACCAGGCTTCTATAGCGACCCTTTTTGCGTAATAAATACCGTCCCTGGCGATAATTTCGAACGGTCGTTCGCCCTGTGTCTTCCGCGTGACGGCAATCACAGCAGCCGCTTCTGCAGCCGGACTATTGGAACAGGCCAGTTTGATCAGCGTTTCGGTCGGTATCTCCTCCGCTCTGCTCGTGGCAACTTCAAATGCGTATTCCGCAACAGTTTCTCTCAGAAAGGCAATTTCAAGTAGTGCCTGCACGGAAAGCCCTTTCACCCATTTGTTTGCTTCCGCGATTTTTCTTTCGGCGTCATCCCATGTTTTCTGCCGCTCTTTTCGGAGGTTTTCCACCTTTCGCTCGGTTTCTTTTTTTCCTTTACGCTCAAACGCCGCCCAGAGATAGCCCGCTGTCGCTGCAACCAGCAGCACCACGCACGCAATTGCCAAACCCTTCACCATATAGTTCCGCTCCTTTCATTTTTATCTCCGATGATCAACGTAACCTCCAATATAGTTAACTTACTAATACTTCTTAACCGGGTCGGTGATATCGATCTTGCCTACCTTCCCCATCATTTGGGGTATTATGGCTCTTTTCTGATCTCTATCTTCATTCTATCCCGCCATGCAGTTGATTGGTGTGCTTTCTGCACACTGCACAAGAAAGTACTCTAGAATAATTGAAACCGTGTATTTTGCGGGAAAGATTGTTCACCGTGACTATGTTACGGTGATTGTTCTGCATTTCAATTACGCTTTAAACAAATAAAGCTTTAATTCAATGAGGAGAAACACGCACTATGTCAATCTTTGGCCGCACGCCCGAACCCGTTCCCAGCGCGGATGCCATCCTCTACGTCAACCCCCGCCGCTGCCCGCAGAACCACCCCTGCCCCGCCATCCGCGTCTGCCCGACCGAAGCGCTGTCTCAGCGCGGCTACGGCTTGCCGGTTGTGGGTATGGAACAATGCATCCGCTGCGGAAAATGCGTTCGGTATTGCCCCATGGGCGCGCTGGAGCTCCGCCACGCCTGATCCACAACAAACGGAGGAACACCAACATGAAAAAACTGATCCCTTTGTTCGCGCTTCTAGTCGCGATTGGCCTGCTGGCCGCATGCGCGCCCGCAGCGCCCGTTGCCGAATACCATAAAATCACCGCCGAAGAGGCCAAGGAACGCCTGGACAGCGGGGACGAACTCATCCTGTTGGATGTGCGCACGCAGGAAGAATATGACGCCGGGCATATCGAAGGCGCAATCCTCCTGCCCAACGAAACCATTACCGATACCGAACAACCTGATATTCTGCCCGACCTTGGCGCGGAAATTTTAATCTACTGCCGCTCCGGCAACCGCAGCGCGCAGGCGGCAAACAAACTCGTAGCGCTGGGCTATACCAACGTTTACGACTTTGGCGGCATCATCGACTGGCCGTACGAAACGGTAACTGGGTCGAACTAAACCCAAAATTGCAATCCAACAAAAAACGAACCTTCACGGGTTCGTTTTTTTTGCGCCGTACATACCCGGAACCATAAAAGAAAGGGAGCGGCCGCGCCGCCTCGTCCGCCGGGCATAGCGGAGGTGAAACGGCACGGCCATATGAGGGGGTTATGGGGATACGCTTATTCAACGTCCTGCAGCGCGTCGTAGCCTTCTTCACCCGTACGCACCTTGATGACGTTCTCCACGTCATAAACGAATATCTTGCCGTCGCCGATGTGCCCGGTGTAGAGCACCTTCTTGGCAGTTTCGATAACGGTTCTCACCGGCACCTTGGTCACGACGATTTCCACCTGCACCTTGGGCAGCAGGTTGACTTCCGTCTCAACGCCGCGGTAGAACTCGGTCTTACCCTTCTGCATACCGCAGCCGAGCACCTGCGTCACCGTCATGCCGGTGACTCCGATTTCGTGCATCGCCTCCTTAAGCGCTTCAAAGCGGCTCTGCTTGGTGATGATTTCGACCTTGGTAAACTTCACGTCGGAAGCCATCGGCCTTGCGGGTTTGCTCCGCAGTTCGACCGGTACCGCGCTCTCCATGCTTGCTTCCGGTGTTGCTGGTACGGGCAGCGCATGGAACGGTTTGTAGTTGAACCTCCTGAGCTGCTTGATCTCCGCGTTGTCCGCGGAATCGTAGTCGAGCTCTCCGCGCACCAACTGGTTGTCGGGATAGGCCAGAACGCCCATTTCGGGGATATCGAGACCTTCCAGTTCGGCCTCCGGCGCAATCCGGAGTCCCCAGACTTTATCAAGCACCTTAAAGAACACAAACGAAACTCCAAAGCCCCAGATAAAGAGCACCGCCACGGCGATGAGCTGAACCACGAGCTGTGTCGCGTCGCCATAGAACAGGCCGGTCACGCCGCCGGACACGCCGTTGAAGCCTTCGCCATACTTGCCGTCCGCAAACAGACCCAGCGCGATGACACCCCAGATGCCGTTGACGCCATGGACGGAGATTGCGCCGACCGGATCGTCGAGCTTCAGCTTATTCTCAACAAACTGCACCGAAACGCATACCAGAAGCCCCGCGATAATGCCAATGATCAGCGACGCGATGCCGTTGACAAACGCGCACGGCGCGGTGATGGCAACAAGACCCGCCAGCGTGCCGTTGGCCGTCATGGAAGGGTCGGGTTTGCCGTATTTCGCCCACATGTAGAACATGGCAACGAGCCCGCCGACCGCGCCCGCGATCATCGTGTTGGTTGCCACCACCGAGAGGCGGAAGTCGGTTGCGTTGAGCGTGGAACCCGCGTTAAACGAGAACCAGCAGAAGAACAGGATGATCGTGCCGACGATGGCCATTGGGATATCGTGGCCGGGGAACGCGCGCGCCGAGCCGTCCTTTTTGAATTTGCCGATGCGCGGGCCGATGACGATGGCACCGGAAAGCGCGATCATGCCGCCCATGGTATGCACCACCGCGGAACCCGCAAAGTCGACAACCCCGTGACCAAGGCCAAACATCGTGCCGAGTGTCGCCATCCAGCCGCCGCCCCAGACCCAGTTGGCAAACAAGGGGTAGAGCACCATGGAGATAAAGAACGACGTGATGACCACGGCGGAATACTTGACGCGCTCCGCCATGGCTCCGGTGGGGATGGTCACGGTCGTATCCATGAACACCATCTGGAAGAAAAACAGCGCGTAGATGCCCGCGTCATACGTCCCGCTGAGCAAGAATCCTTTGTAGCCGAGAATGCCGCCCAAACCGGGGATTTTCAGGAGGGAGTCCAGCGCCGCGCCGCCGCTGCCAAGTCCGGCCGCACCGCCGCTGCCGCCCATTTGCAGCGCAAATCCAACGAGGAAATACCCGATTGCGCCAACGAGGAACACCATGAAGTTCATGGTCATCGTGTGCGCCGCGTTCTTGCCGCGGCAGAAACCGGTTTCCACCATGGCAAAGCCGCACTGGAAGAAAAACACCATGAACGCGCAGATCATAACCCAGGTGTAGTTTGCGCCGAAGTAAGCTTTGTTTGCCGTGGTCGCAACGTCGGTAATCGTTTCCGCGCCGGTGGTCGCAACGTAGGACGCACCGGAAGGATCCGCTGCGCTGCTCTGCGTGCCAAACACCAGCAGCAGGGCGGCGCCAACGAGCGCCAGCAGGATCAAAAGAGAGAATCCGATCTTTTTCTTCATACCATTCCTCCGATTTTCTATTTTGGACAAATTAGAAATCCCATCGCCAATTGTTCAGAGTATCTGCGTGCTTTATCAGAATACTGTCCAACTCCTTTGTTGAACAATTCCAAACCGAATTCCGTGTCCGCCTGCCGTTATGCGTGATCGTTCTTTTGTTTGCCGAAATTATCCCAGGAAAAAGCGGTCGTCGTTTTATATACCTCCGCCTTGAGTTTCTGAAGCGAAAACAAATATCGCACCCCCAGAAACGCAACGACCAACCCAAATACCACGCCGGACACCTGCGTTGTTAAAACAGGGAACGTCACATGGAAAATCGCGCTGTAAACGCAGAACGCCGCTCCCAGCAGGACAATCGCGGCAGCCACGCCATACAGGATTGAAACCAGAATGATCTTGTCCTTTTGTACGGACGATTTCTCCGTTTGTGTATTCATAACGCCGCCTCCCAAATTCAATATCGTTCTGCAACACTTGCAGCCTGCGCAAAACAGTTTCGCCCGGGCATCGCCGGTTTACCTTTCGACCAGAAAAAAACAATAAAAAAAAGCGAAGGCGCCGCAAGACCCTTGCAGCACCTTTGCTTTATATTTTGAGATTAAACAACACTGGAGATCTTTTGTCAATAGGTTTTCGCAAATAATTGCGTAAATCATCATTTGAGCAGCTTGTTTTGTTTTATTACGCTCTATTCCTGTGTTTTTTGTTCTGTTTTACGCAAACGAAAAGCGCAAACCGGCACCGCGCAAACTAAAAAAGCAGACCCGTTCGGGACCGCTTCTACTGCGCTTTGATCTGTTTTTTAAGCGGATGGAACGTCTTCTCTCTTCTGGTAGTGCTCCAAAAAGATCCGCACGATATTGGGATCGAACTGCTTGCCGGAATTTCTCTCAATCTCCGCAATCGCTTCTTCGTGCGTCAGCGCACTGCGGTAGGATCGATCCTGCGTCATTGCATCGTAAGCGTCCACAACCGCGACAATCCTCGATAGCAGCGGGATTTTTTCGCCGCTGAGCCCCTGGGGATACCCTTCGCCGTCCCAGCGTTCATGATGGCAAAGTATGATTTCCGCAATCGGCATCAGCTCCGGCGAAGACATGGCAATCCGGTAGCCAATCTCCGGGTGGCGCCTCATCTCCACCCACTCGTCGTCGCTGAGTTTCCCCTGCTTGGTTAAAATATAGTCGCTGATGCCAACCTTGCCGATATCGTGCAGCGTTGCCAGCAGTTCCAGCCGGTCGCGGTCCATCTGCGGCAAATCCAGTCCATCCGCTACGGTTCTGGACAGTGCGACCAACCGCTCCGCGTGCTCCTCCGTTTCGTGGCTTTTTTCAAACATAGTAGCCTTGATGGAAGAGATAATCGCGCTGTGAGAACTGCTGTGCTCCAGCAGTTTACGCTGATACAGGTACTCTTCGGCAACCTTGAGTACTTGCGTTAAGTCTTCGTCCACCGTTTTTTTTGTGCCAAATCCCAGCGAAACGCTGTGTTGGAAGCGCTCTCTGCCGGCAGCAGCGTCAAAAATGAGCAGCGCGGTTTGGATTTTACCGAGCACTTCAAGAGCGGTTGCGCTGTCGGTCTTTGGCATGATCATACCAAACTCGTCGCCGCCAATTCTGGCCAGCGTATCGCCCGGACGGCAGCAGCCTTCCAGAATGGAAGCGGATTCCGTGATGATCCTGTCCCCCTCCGCGTGGCCAAAAGCGTCGTTTACGAGCTTGACGCCATTGATATCCCCCATGATGACCGAGATTGGCAGCAGTTCCGGCCTGTCGGAGCGCTTTAGCTCCAGTTCGAAAAATCTGCGGTTGTACAACCCAGTGAGAAAGTCGTGGTTGCCAATCTGTATCAGCTCCGCTTCCGCATTCTTCTTTTCCGTTATGTCAATCGAAAACCCAAGAAAGCGGTCCGGCGATAGTTTCACGGCGTTGACCGTCCACCACCGGATTTGCCCGGATTGATGGATATACCGCGTCTCCGTGTTCATATGCCCTGTTTGCTGCAGCTCCATAAACTGCTGCAGTGCCTGCTCGACGGATTCCGGGGCGGTGATATCCAGTATCGTCATCATTAAGAGCTGCTCTTCTGAGTAACCCGAAATGCTGGAAGCGGCCGGATTCACCTCGATATAACGACCGTCTTTGTTTACAACGAAAACACCGTGCGGCGCGTTTTCAATGTAACTGCCGTATTTCGCCTCGCTGTCCTGCAGTGCCCGTTCGGCGGCTATCCGCTCCGTGACGTCGATTGCCAGATAGCCAAACAGTTTTTCTTCGCGGATGGAAGAGTGAATCGGAAACAGGAGGCTTTCAAAATACCGTTCATGACCCTCCGTCAAAAAAACGTCGATGCTCTCCTGTATCTGGCCTTCTCCCGGCATGCTGGCCAAAGCCTGCTTTACCTTATCCGCAATCTGATCCGGCGCGTATTTCTTTGCGAATTCCTCCAGAGGTTCTTCCGCCGACAACCCCATAATCTCCCTGGCGGCTGCAGAAACTTCTATTAGTACCCCCCGCTCGTCAACAATCACTATCATGCTCGGGCTGTTGTCGAGAAGACCCCGCAAACGCGCCATAATCCGTTTAGATTCTTCCTCCGCGCGGACACGCATGGTAATATCCGAAAAGGTGCAGGCAAATTGATTCGGTGCGGGTTGATATGCATTGACAGTAAAGTGTTTGTTCGTTGAAATATTGAAGTTCTCAAACCGGATCGGCTCTCCAGTCAGCGCGACTTTGCCGTAGATGTCGATCCAGTAAGGTTCGGTATCCGGCAGCACTTCCAGAACAGTCCTACCGATAATCTCTTCAGCCGCAAGACCCGTCATGTGCTCAAACGCCGCGTTAACCGCCAAAAACCGATAGTCTACCGGCTTACCCAACGCATCGCAAATCATCTCGTGAAGCGCGAACGCATCCACCATTTCGTGGAACAGCAGGTAATAATTCCGGCTCGCTTTTCGTTCCGCGGAGATATCCTGAAATGTTGTATACACCTGATAAGGCTTCGTTTCGCCCTGACGAAACAGAGGAATGGCGTTTATGGAAAGCCAAACATAGTCCGCAAGCTGCGAATTGTACACCCCCATGACATACGGACCGTAAGGTTTGCCGGTCTTGAGCGCGACCATCGCCGGATGATCGGGACCATGGATCTGTGAGCCGTCGTCTTTGATGATATGCCACATCGTGTCCATGGAGGTTCGGCCGCTCATCTGCTCAAAGGTTAACCCCAAAATTCGCTCTGCCATGGGATTTGCGGAGATAATTGCGCCGTCCGCCGCCTGGTAAACGACGCCGAGCGCCATTGTTTCAAACAAACGGCGGTGCTTCTCTTCGCTGAGGCGAAGTTTCTGCTCCATCTCCTTCTGTTTGGTGATGTCCTGCAGGATGCAAAGCGTCTGCGTAGAGCTATCGTCCGCGCCGCACCCCGCTTTGCCTTCCATCCGAACGGAGATCGGCGCGCCGCTTTTATGCAGCAGGATAAATTCCGCCTGTGCGTACCCCTGCGCCAGAAAGACCGGAAACAACTGGCGCAGCAAGTCGCGATCCGAAGGGGACACGAATTCGCCAAACCACTTGCCCAGCACATCGCCGCGCGTATAGCCGAGCAGCGCAAGCCATTGCTGATTCACTTCCACGATTCTGCCGTCCCAATCCAGCGACTGGTAGGCAAGCGGCGCTTTTTCGAACAACACCTTGAAGCGTTCTTCGGATTGTGTGAGTTGCTGCTGTATGCTTCTATACCCTTGCTGGCGCAGCAACAGCAGTCCAAGCAGAATGGATGCAATCGGATAGATCAGCATCACCGGCAGTGCGATCGTTTGAATGACTTTTATACTCTCCGGGTAAGGCAGCAGCAGCATGCACGTAAGCATGACAATATGAACCGTGAGGCTCAGCAGAAGAATGCTCAGCCAACGGCGTTTGACAAACTTTGGGTTCACCCAGCGCTTCCAGATCAGCCCAATAACCGCGCTGGTGAGAATGACGGCAACGCCGGGCAGCGCGCCCGCTCCGCCAATGCTTACGCGAAGGAACACCGCCGCAGCCGCCGTAATCACTGCTGGGATCAATCCGAATGTCAACGCGGTTACGCTGATCAGCACCGAGCGGGTATCGTAAAAAATGCCTGGCTGCAGCGTAAAGGGTACGTTCATAATTGCAATGCAGATCAGGGCAAGCAACAGTCCGTTGATCACCGGCTGAATGCGGCGCAGCTTCGCCGGCAGTAGATAAGTTACCTCATACACAACGGACATCATCAGCAGAAGGGCGACGTTGTTCAATAAAGCCATCACTCCCGATTGCTCCATGCTCCCGTTCCCCCCTTCCGCGTGACTGGTACGTTCCGGCCTGCAGCAAAGCGGATTCCAAGCATAAAAGCTTGTCAGCCTTCGCCATCCGCCCGCGTAAAACGATTTAAAAGCCGTTCATCGATTACGATTGTTCGCGCTGCTTGGGGCTGCTGTTGGTGTAGAAAACGCTGTATTCCATTTGATCACAGCACTCACTGGTTTCATTGTAATATTGAACGCGGCGCCGCGTCAATGTCAACGCAATATTTCTCCAATAAATCGTTGAAAAATCAACATTCCTGTTGAGTTTTGAATAAAAACAAGCAACGCTGCGTGAAAATTCAGTTTCACGCAGCGTTGAAGCGTTCAATTGTAATGGATGATCGGTCACCGAGGGTCAGTTTCGAAACGGATTTGCTCTCGTTTACGCTGATCCGTCTTCCATCTTTCTAGAGCAGATCCAGCATCGTCTTTGCCGACTCGTAGAGTTCGCCTTCCTTTTCGAGCTGCATGACCATCTCCAGATCGCTCTTCGCCGCCTCGAAATCCTTGCTGTCGGCCTCGCATACCCCGCGGTTGAAATAGCTGTTGGAAAGCAGCGAAGTGACGTTTTGATCGATCACAATCGTAAAGTCCGCAATCGCTTCCTGCATGTTGCCGTTGACCATGTAGCAGGCGCCGCGGTAATAATGCGCGTCGTCCATATCGACCCCAAGATCGATCGCTTTGGTGAGCAGATCGGCGGCCTGCTCATAGGCAGTCAGGTTCAGCTGCGCCAACCCCATGTAGTAATAGAGCGTTTCGAACGTAAAGTTATCCGATCCCAGCGCGATCGCCTGTTCGCCATACGAAACGACGCTCGCATAGTCCTCCTTGAGGTAGCTCGCCAGCGCGCATTGGGCATAGCATGCGCTCGCATCGGCATACCCCGCGTCTTTTGCGCTCAAAAAGTCCGCTATCGACGCGTCGTAATACCCGGCCATCATCTTTGCTGTTGCGCGCTGCATGTAGCCCGCGCCGTTAGTATCCCCGCCGTTTGCGAGGATGGAGTCGTACTGCGCAATTGCTTCGTCGTAACGCTCCTGCTTGATGTAGATGCCCGCGAGCGTATTGCGGGAGTCGTTGTCCTCGGGTTTTATCAGTAAATAAGCTTCCAGCGCGGCGGCCGTTTGCTCCGTTTCACCTTTTTCGTCGTAGATCTGCGCTTTTATCAGCAGCAGTTCGGCGGTATACGACCCTTCCGTGATATGCGTGAAGCTTTCGAGCGCCTGGTCGTATTGCTGCGTCAGCGTTTCCAGGCAGCCGCGTTTGAGCCAAAGCTCATCCAGCAGCGTCTGCTCGCTTCCCTCCGCCAGTGTAATGCAGATGTTGATGTATTTGAGCGCTTGATCATATTGAGCTGCTCCAATGAGCACGGAAGCGTTCTGATAATACTGCTCCAGCGTCTGCGGGTTGGTAAAGAACCGGGTGATGACGTCCCCCGCGCGCGCCATGGGGTTCTTATTTACATATTCCGTGGTTTCGTTGAGCGCTTCTTCGGAAGCCGAAGAGCCGTCCGATCCCAATTTAATCTGCACCGCGTTGGCAAGAAAAATAGTGCCCGCCATTGCCACCGCCAAAAAGGCCGCAATCGCGCGCGTCCACCAGGATTTGATCCAGCTCGTCTGTTTTTTTGACTCGTTTTTTTCCATGCCGTTCCTCGTCAAAGAGAATGATACCACGCGTCTGTTTGCCGCGCAACAAAAGCGGAGCCGCAATAACGCAATCCGGCTTCCACAACGTGAAAGCCGGTTGTTTCACCGTGTATTAGGCTGTTCGACCGTCCGTTTCGTCAGCATGGACGTCGTAATCCTGCTTAGTCCAAAAGGCTCGTGTTTGCCAGCACCTGCGAAATGCTGTTGATCAGCATTGTCAGCTCAAGTCCTGCTTCCCGCATTGTCTGGAACGCAGCCAGCAGGCTCTCCGGGTCATTGGCGGCGGCGTCAAGGCGCGCGGTAATAACAGGGTACGCATCCTGCCAGCGAGCGGTAAAGGCTTCTGCCGCGGTTGTCAGCTCCTGTGCCGTTGTCGCCTGGTAGATCGCCCGCAGGTCGCCAAGGATCGCGTTCCAGTCCTCGTCGCTGACGGCTGCGCGCAGTCTTGCCATCCACAAGAGCGTGGAAGTGAAAATTGTCGCATCCGGGAAGGCCGCCTGAATCGCCTTGGCAAACGCCAGAGCGGCGTCTCCTGTGCTGTCGATCAGTGCCAGGCCGAAAGAGCGAATCCCGGCTTGTTTCAACGCGTCGCCAAGCGTTGATGCGCCATTTGCGTTCACGATCATCGTCTTTAGAACGACCAGGCCGCCCTGAATCGTCTGGCCAAAGAGGATGAACAGCATCAGCGGGCTGCCCGTCTGAGGCGTCAGCAGCAGGCCGACGAGGAACGTCGAGCGGATCAGTTGGTTGATGTAGTAGATTTCGCCGTACTGCGAACTCAGCAGCAGAGCGCCCGGCACCACGAGCCGCAGCGGATTGGTTTTTGTGCCGATGCCGCCAAACGCAATGATGGTCAAATTCCTGGCGCGGATGCTTCCGCCGGTGAGGTTTCCGCCGACCCGGAGCACAATGTTGCCGCCGGTGAGATTGACAGAAACCAGATGGCCGATGTTGTTGATGTAGATGTTGCCGCCGCTTGCCGTCAGCGTTTGGACGTTGGTGACGATCGGCGCTTGCTCGGTTCCAATGTCGCCGCCCGCGCCTAAACTGAGGTTCTGCGCGGCGATAAAGCCGTCCTTGCTTTGCGTCACTGCGCCGCCCGTGATGATGAACACGCCCGCGCCGTACGCCGCCACGGGGCCAAGCTCCAGCGCGCCGAGATTGTCGAGATAAATCGCATCGGCAAACCCGCTGAAGTAGTCGATATCGGTTCTGGCGTAACTGCCGCCGATGATGCCGTCTATGGCGCGCAGGATCGCGGAATCCGCGGTGATCATGCGTCCGTTTGCAGGAGCAGCATCCAGAATGCTGCCGTTTGCCGTGATTGTCACGTTTCCGCCGGTGATGGTGCCGATCATGAGCGACCTTGCGCCTGCCAGCGCAACCGTGCCGCCCGCACCCGCTTGAATCTGCACGGTTCCGCCCGCGTCGAGCGTAAGCGGCTCGGTTGTCGTTCCGGCGTTACCGCCAGTATAGATTGTCAGCGCTCCGCCGGTGCGGATGGTCGGCAGTTCGGCGCCGGTTGCGTCGCCTGCGGCAAAGTCCGCGCCAAAGGCGTCCTGCGTAACACCCGGTTCTGCGGCAGCCGCTTCGGCAAGCTCTTGTTTTGCGAGCGCAAGCGCCGCGTCCGCGCTGTCGATTTCGTCCTGCGCATCCTGGAGCGTCGGCAGCAGAGCAAGCTGCGCATCCAGCGCATCGAGAGCGGCGGATTTTTCGTCCCGCGTCTGCTGCGCCGCAAGGTAAGCGCCGAGCGCCGTCTGCACCGCCGCGTCTTCATCCGTTCCTGCGGTGAGCCGCGCGTCAATCCAGTTCTGATAGGCCGTATCCATGGCCGACTGCGCCGCACTGAGCGCCAATGCCGCCGTGCCGCGCGCGCTTTGGAGCGCCGTGATCAAAGCAAAGTTCGTGTTTGCATCGGTAAGCCGCTTTTCTGCCGTCTGAACGACCTGCTGTGCCGCGTTTGCGTCGGCGTAAGCGCCGAGCGCCGCTTTTGCCGCGTCAAGCACGCCGCGCGCGGCGGTTTCCGCGTCGATGGCCGCCTGCAAGGAGGCGAGGCCGTTTTGGCTGAGTAACGCCGCAAGCGCGGTTTCAGCGGCGGTTTGCTCCGTATTTGCTTTTGTCAGCGCGGCTTTCGCCTGCGTTTTGCTTAAGCCAGCCGCCGCAATCAGAGCGCGCGCCGCGTTCTTTTGAGCCGTTGTTGCCGTGTGCGAGGCGAGCGTGGCGTAAGCGTCCAATATAGCCTGCGCATTCGCCGCGTCGAGCAGCGCCTGCTGGATTGCGCTGTTGAGCGCCTGCGCCGTTTGCGACGTTTGATGAACTGGTGTGTACGCGTCCAGCGCGGACAGCGCGTCCTTTGCCGCCTGCAGCGTCTTTTGCGCCTGTGTGAGCGCGGTTTGATGCTCCGTCGAAGGATCGAGCGCAAACGCACTCTGCGCCGCAACAAGCGTTTGCTGCGCCGTCAAAAGCGCGTCCGCAATATCCAGCGCTTCAGCGGTTGCGCCGACATTACCGTAAATCGAGCGGAGACTCTGCGCCTCGCCGTAGGCAAGGTTCGCTAGATCCAGCTTGTTCTGCGCCTCCAGCAGATCCGCCGCAGAGGCGGTCGAATCCGCGAGGACTTCGCTTGCCTGATTGATTGCGGTTTGTACGCTCAGCAGATACCGCGCCGCTTCCAGCGTGCCTTGCGCGCGCCGCAGGGCGAGCGATGCGGCTTCTTTTTGCGCCGCCGTTGCAGAAGCGTTGGCAAAAACGGAATCGTAACTGCTCTGCGCGCTTTCCAGTGCACTCGCTGCGTCGTTGACTTGGGTCTGCAGGGTCAGCAGCGCTTTTACGCGCTGCAGGCGAGCCTGCGCTGCCGTGAGCGCTGCCTGTTTCTGCGCGAGTTGTTCGGCGGTGATCAGAGCACTGGCGTCGTTAATCTGCAGCTGCGTGCCGTCCACAGTGGACTGCGCGGCGTTCAGCGCCGCAAGTGCCGAATCGTATGCCGCGCGGGCACTGGTTTCGGTTGCCGCCGCGCTGTTGAGCAGAGCGAGCGCCGCAGCGATTTGCGCCGCGCTTGCGTTCGGGTCGGCAATCAGCGCGTCATATGCCGTCTGCGCCGTGGTGAGCGCTCCGGCCGCCGTTGAGAGAGCCGTATTTGCCGCATCGTATGCCGCCTGCGCCGCGTCTCTTGCGGCAGTCTGCTCGAGCAGCAGAGTCGCTTTGCGCGCAACATACTGGGTGAGGACGTCTACGCGTGCCTGTGCGGCGTCCGCTTCGTTTTTGAGCAAGTCAACCGCAAGCTGCGCATCCACAACCATCTGGATTACGTTGCCCAGCGCGCTGCCGGTGTTGGCATCGTACAAACTGCCTGTCACACTGAGAACCGCTTCTCCCGCGGCATAGAGCCGTTCGAGATACACGTCCCCCGCGGTTTCGCTGGCGTAAATGTTTCCGCCCGTGAGCGAAAGCGTGCCCGCACCCGTGCGGTTGGCGTCCAGCGTCAGCGGGACGCTCTTGCTGCCAATGTCCCCTGCCGCGTATATCGCGATGCCGTAACCGGCTTTCACAAAGCCCTTCAGCGCCGCGGCCGCATGACTTGTGAGCAAAACCCGCCCGTCAGAGGTCAGCGCAATGTCGCCGTTGCCGCTGGTTAAATCGAGCGATAAATCGCTTTGCGCGTTGAGATACGTGCCAAGCGCGCTGGTTGCGTTTACGGTTCCGCCGCAAGAGAGCAGCAGCGGTTCCGTTGCGGAAGCGCCGACGGAGCCGCCCGCAAACGAAAGCTGGATATTCCCGCCGGAGGTCAGGTTCAGACTGCCGCCCGTGCGCTGCGCGTCGCTGCGGTTATCAGTCACCGAGCCCGGCGCGCTGAGCGAAATATCCTGCCCTGCGCTGACGACGCCAAGGCCGAGATTGCCGGATTGTTCGGCAATAGTAACGCTGCCGTTTCTTGCATTGACGTTCAGCGCAGTGCTTTCTTCGTTAAATGTGATTCTGAGCCAGTCGTAACGCACCGCAACCTGCAGCGCCCAAACCTTGACGGCGTTTCCGTTTGCGTCGAGCATGGGAGATCCGTCTGCGTTCTTCAGCGCAACCTGCACGAGCACATAGACGGCCTGATCATTCGGTACTTCGCCCGTCCCTGCCGGAACGACAACCGGCGGCAGCGTGCTGCCCGCAACGGAAGGATCGAAGCGCACGCCAAAGTCCGTGTTGAACGCGGTCTTGCCGCGCGGCGTTTGATCCGCCGTGTAGAGTTCTTCGTCCACGTTGACCAGGCGAACCGTGCGATTGGTGCGCTGGTTGATTCTGATCGGCATGGATGTCGTCCCGACGTCGTCCTGGGCGTTGAGCGTGATATCCCAGCCGGTTACGAGACTGTCGGAAGAACCGGCAAGGATGCTGCCAGTGAGCGCTTCGATTGTTACGTCCCCGCGAACGGAGAGAATATTCCCGATATTAACGTCGCCGGTGTCCTGAACGATGGTAATATCGCCCTCATTCGTGACAAACGCTTTGCCGGTGCTGCAACCGACGCTCAGGTTGAATGCGCGCGCCGGAACGTCTGTATAGGTATCCGTCGGGGTGGCGCTGGTCTCAAGCGCGTTTTGATACATCGCTTCAAGGTCCTGCGCCGTCAACAGCGTGCCAAGCAGATCGCCCATCGCGGTCACGGCGTTGGCTTTAATCAGTGCCGTCAGCATGGCGCGCGCGGTGGTTTCGTCTACGGTATAAGTCAGCTGCGCCACTCCACCGACCACCTTCGTGGTTTGCGCTTTAAGGGCGTTGTTCAGCGCGGAGAGCAGCTGTTCTTTCGTGGTGATCGTCGGCGCGGCTCCGGTCATCGCGCTGTAGAGCGTGCTGCCGAGCGTCTTTCCGAACAGCGCTTTGAGTGCCGCGAGGTCGGCAAGTCCGGTCGCCGCCGAATGCGTCAGCGTCCAGAGCGCGGCTGCGTCAATGTTGTACAGATAATCTCTCGCGGGCGAACGCTGCGCAATCCAGGCCGCAATCTCTTCCGGCGTGTCGGCGTTTAGCAGCACCTCAAAGAACTGCTCGTCGCTATACTGCAGGTATAGACCCGTCAGGTATGCGCTGCCCGGCGCGGTGCCGTCCCAGCCACCCAGGATCGCATAGAACGGATCCGTTGCCAGCGGCAGGTCGACCGCGTCGATATAATAACCAACAACATCGTTGATGCGGACGGTGACCGCCGCCGGAATATCGATCTTTAGGCGCTGGCTGTCCGTTCCGATATCGCCGAATTTCGCGCTCAACGTCAGGGAGGCAGTTGCGCCTGTATCGTCCTTGGCAAAGCTGATCAGCGGGTTGGAAAGCGCGCTGTCGAGCAGTGCGATGTCTTTATACGCCAGCAGAGATATATCGCTGCGCGCGGCGGTGATATCATTGAAGTAAATACTTCCGTCGGTGCTCAGGAGCGTAAGTTCGCTTCCGAACGCTTCCATTTGCGGTATGCTGATATCGCCAAAGATCGAAGCGTTCCAATCGCTGTTTGTCAAGTGCAGGCCGGTGATGGAAAGATTCCCCGTCTTGCTGTAGAGCGTAACTTCGCTTTGGCGCGCGTCCGCGGAAGGAATCGTAATATCGCCGTAGATATTCGAAACTAACTTGCTGGCGTTGATGGTGAGTTCATCCAGCGTCATGCCGCCGTTGGTGCTGGTGAGCAGCACCGTGCTGCCGTTGGTCAGCACCGCGTCGGCAATAGCGATATCGCCGTAAACGATGGCGGTCGCTTGGCTGTCGTCCACTTCCCACGTGCTCGAAGTCAGCCCGCCGCTTGTGCTGGTGAGTTCCACAACGCTGCCGTTATCGATCTGAGCGCCGGTAATATCGATTTCCCCATAGATATTCGCGGTCACATGGCTGTCGTCCACGTCCCAAGTGCTGGACGTGAGTCCGCCGCCTGTACTGGTCAATGTAACAACGCTGTCGTCGCTGGCGGTCAGCAAACCAATTTCAATATCGCCCTCCGCGTCGAGGTCCGCGCTGCTGAAGTGTACCTTTTCGGCTTCCACTGCCGCATCCTGCGCGGCATCGTAATACACATCCAGCCTATCAATGCGGATTTCGCCGGTCACGTTCGGATCGGTGCCGTTGGAGTGCGCATCCAGAATCAGGTTGCCCGCGATGACTTCGACGTGTATGCCGAGGATGTCGCCGTTTTCGGTTACCACATGGTAGGTAGCGCCGTTGATGATGCGGGTGTGTTCCTCCAGCGTCAGACTTCCCTCGGCCGCCGGAACGAAGAGGTAAATACTGCTGGAAACAAGCCCGCGCTCGCCGGAGATGTCGTACACAAAAACCTTGTGACCCGCGGAAACATCCAGCAGTTTGTCCGGCTCGCCAACGCTCCCGGTCGTCCTGAGGTAGAATTCGATATCGTTTCCGGCTTTGAGGTTCAGGGAAGCGGCGTTGCCGTCGAGCAGGCTGCCCGCGTAATCGTGCATGGTGATGATGATATTGCCCAGCGTCGCTTCGATATAACCGACGTTGTAGACGACGCCGTTTGCGGATACGATATGCATCGTCAGCATATTCAAGTTGGCGGGTTCGACTCTGCCGTCCGAATACACCTTGGTAAGGTTCGGCAGCTGAATCATCACGCTGTCGAGCTCCCAAAGGTCGTTCAGTTCGTTGTAAACATATGTCCGCTCAATGATCGTCGTTTCGCTGCCGTTTACCGCCGTATCCGTATCGATCTTGATCCGCTGGATGACGGAGCTGATTACCGTAACCCCGTCCTCTCCGAGAACAACCAGCGTACGGGTGGTTTCTACGGGTTGAGGTGTAACGGAAGTTATCCCAGCAAACTGGATTTCGTTACTGCTGTTATAGTAGTAAGAATAGTATCTTCCTTCAGCGTCCGTTGCGATCGTATCTGTCAGGCATTCGAGATGAATCTCTTTTGCTTGACGCATAATCACCGCAAAACTCGTGTTCTCGACGGCTTTATAGGCGTAATAGATCGCGTCGAATGCACTGCCGGTGATGTCGGGCAGCGTGTTCGCCGTGCCGGTATAGACCAGATTGCCGCCGATGAGCAGGAACTGGTTCTGCTCGTCGTCGGTATAGACGCCGTTGTTGATCGGATACAGCCACTGCAGCGCTTCGGTGCCGGTCAAATCTTCCACCGCGTACCGCGTGCCGGCAAAGATGAGTTCGTCCCCGACCAGGCGATAGACGTTCCCGTTCATATCGGTGTAGAAGTCTCCGGCGCCCATCTCATAGACGAGGCGCAGCGCGTCGGCGTTCGTGCCGTTATAGGTGTATTCGCCATCGGGTTCGGTCGGTGCCGTAACCAGATAGTTCCTGCCGAGCGACACCCAGCCGGTGTAGTTGCCTAGCAGCCAGGTCTTCGTATCCGCGCCGCTGATCGTCTCCGGGGACACGTTGGCCTTCTGTCCGGTATAGATCAGCGCCGTACCGGCCGTGTTGAGGCGGTAGATATATTCCGACGCGTCCGTATACGTCGGATTCAACGCGGTAACGCCGTACACCAGATACAGCGCATTTGCAAGCGTTTGTTCCGCCGCGGTAAAGGTCTTCTCAGTGCCGCCCTGCAGGTAGACGCGGTTTTCGCTGGTGAGAATTTGCTCAATCAGCGCTTCCAGCGCGTAACTGACGGTCACATACGTGTCGTCCTGCGCAAGTTTCTTGCCAATGTAGACATACTGCGTGTTCGATATCTTCTCGAACAGCTGACCGGCGGCATTGATATACAGATCCCTCGTGTCGCCGTGGATGCTCACATGCGTTAATCCAGCGCCGTTGGTTAAGTCGGGAATCGTCGCCGGGGAATCGACATACTGCAGTTCGTAATATGGATCGCCTTCAGCAGGCGTAACCAGCACAAGCGCATAACGGTCTCCGTTTTCGTTGTTATAATAGCCGTCGCCGTCGAGCGTGAAATAAAGGCTCACGGCGCTATCGTTGCTCAGCGTTCCGTCCGTTTCCAGATACACGGTTGTTGTGCCGTTCGTGTAGCCAACAATCATGCCGTCGAGCGTGATGAGCGCATCCGCGGACGTAATATCCGGCAGCGTTACCGGTGTGCTGTCATAAACCAGATTGTCGCCAATAAGCTGATAGACGCTGCCGTTTGTATGCGTGTAATACCAGTTGCCGTCCTCAGCCTGCGTCAGTTCATAGCGAATGCGGAGCGCCTGCTCCGGAGTAAGATTCTCGTCGAACGAGTACGAAACGCCGTCGCGGGTGTAGAAGTAACCCGTCGTGTGGCTCAGGAGCCATTCGACCGCGCTTTCACCGCTGATGGAATCCAGCGTCACACCTGGTTCTGTGCGGACGATGTTGCCTTCCACAAAGCTGTAAAGATTGCCATCCGTATCCTTGAAGGTACCAACGCCAAGCAGCTTGAAGAGCTTGAGCGCGTTCTCCTGCGAAACGGCAACTCCGTTATGCGTATACCCAACCACATTGCCTTCGCCATCCGTCAGGGTCTGCAGCGCTTTATAAGCGCTGGTATCCGCCGCGGGCAGATCAACGATGGTTCCGGTGTAAACGAGCGTATTCCCGGTCAGGCGGTAGAGGTCTGTGCCGGAATTATAGATGTCGTTGCTGACGCTATAACGGATCTTCAGCGCGTTGGCTTCGGAAACAAGCCCTGTGAAGTATACGCCGTTGTAGTAGTACCCGTCGTGACCGGAGAGCAGTTCCGCTTTCAGATCCGCGCCGGAAATCGTTCCCTCGATGCCTGCTTTGGAACCGCTGTATACCAGGCTGTCGCTGATCAGGTCATAGATATAACCGTCTTTATCCGTGTATGTGCCTTCCACGATGGTATACATCAAGGCCAGCGCTTCCACCCCAGTAATATCGGCGGCAAACTGTTTTGTCAGGTCTTCCGCATCATAGATGCGGTTGGCAGTGGTAGTGACCTGATCGACCATTTCGCTTGCTGTGATATCCGAAACTCCGTACATCATTCCTGAATACGTATAAGTTATGACGGTTGTTGAAATGCCGGCATTGACTGTCGTTGTGCGGATGACGTCATAGATGTACCCGCCAACATTCATTTTTACCGCTCTGCCTTCGGTATCGGTTTCCAGCACAGTGGCGGTACCCGGCAGTGTTGTTTCGGTATAGCTCGCCGGTGTTCCGCTCGGCAGCGGCGTACCGGCATAGATCAGGTTCCCGTTGGCGTCCAGCTTATACTTGTTTTCCGTCGAATCGATTTTATAATATGTTGTGCCGTCGGTTTCCGTTATCAGCGTATAGAGCAGATAAGCCGCGCCTTCCCCGCTGAGGACCTGCTTTTGCGTGAGCAGGTCGATATAATAGAGAAACCATTTTTCTCCAATGGCAAAGCCGACGACTTTCGCGTTCAGCGCGTCCAGCGCGCTCTGCGAAGTAATCTCAGTGGTAACCGGCGCACCGCTGTAGACCAAATTGTCCCCGACCAGCGTATAGAGATTGCCGTTTGCGTCCGTATAGTCCGGATGTTCGGCGTCTACGCCATACACAAGGTACAGCGCTTCCCTTGCGGTTAAGTCTCTGCTGAAGATATACGCTCCTCCGTTTGCGGAAGGATACGTATAGTCGGCATGATCCAGCAGCCATTGCCTCGTATCGGCGCCGGAGATGTTTGAAACTCCCGTTTGTTTGCAGAGCAGCTGCCCGCCGTCAAAGAAGTAGATATTGCCGGAAGCATCCTTAAAAGTGCCCGTGCCGCCGAGCTGGAACACGCAGAGCGCTTCCGCCTGCGTCAGGCTCACGCCCGCGCCGGTCTGGTAGCCGGTGATGTTTCCGCTGCCGTCTACGACGGCGGTGAGGAAGAAACCGTTTTGGATGATGGCCAGCGCGCTTGCCCCGGTGATATCCGCAACCCCGGTCTTCGTTCCCGTGTAGACGAACGTTTCGCCTTCAAGGCGGTAGATATAGCCGTTTTCGTCCGTATAGATGACGTTTCCGTTTTCGTCCACAGAGAGTTCGTTGTATTCGGTCGTTTTTCCAAGATGCGTTGCATCGAGATAGTCGGAATGGTACGCCGTTCCGTTGAACATCGCGGCAAACGCTATGCCGTTGATCGCGTTATCCGGGTTGATCATCAGCGCGATGCCGCTTTCGGTCACATACAGCGTTTCGGTCACGCGGTAACCCGTCGTGGTGCTCACCATATTGTTGGCAGGAATATCATTGATGAGTTTCAGCGGGATTTCCGAAATCTTTCCCTGAATCGTCAGCAGTGCGCCCGCGAAACCTACTTCTTCAACTGGAATTTCACGTTGTTCGTACGTAAGAGGGCTGACTTCCACCCAGATGTAATAACTGCTTGTTAGCTTTATATTGGCTGCAGGCGAACCAAACGTCAGCACATAGTCTTTATTCGGTTGCGTGGTTCCGGCATTTTCGCCTTTGCTCTCATTTTCGGATAACATCAAACAAAGCGGCGTCAGGGTTAC
This sequence comes from Clostridiaceae bacterium, assembly GCA_039683415.1. GTDB lineage: Bacteria > Bacillota > Clostridia > Christensenellales > CAG-138 > UBA7703. The sequence continues at coordinate 44,929 of JBDKRL010000016.1, read as the reverse complement.
GCAATTGACTTTCAGTGTATATTGATTCAATTGTGTATGATTAGTGCTGTAATAGTTTTTATTGTTCTGTTTGTATATATAAACTGCAAAATAGTAATTACTATAACCGTCTGCGCTCCATAAATTGTATTCAGACATTGCTTCGCTGGTTCTGGATACCGTCCAATACTTGCCCTTAAGCGATGCATAGACACTGTTGAGCGTGCTGTCGGCAACGGTGTAATTGTCCGGCACGTAATACATGCCGTTAATTTGTGCAATGGCAAGTTCCTGCCCGTTGTAAAGCCATTTATTCGTATTGTAATTATATGTCAGCTGATAGGTCGACAGGTTATCTACGCTGTATATCTGCGTAGAACGGCTGACCGCTTCTTCTAGAACGCTTCCGTGATAATTACTCGCTACTAGTTCATAGTAATATCTATCATCACTCAATTTAACAGTATGTGCGCCGTCGTCATCCGTCAATAAATTCCCAATAATCAATGAGTCGTTGCTGATGCTTTCATCCACTGTTGACGAACCGGCGAACAGATACGCCTGGAACGTATCGGAGGCGGAATCGTAAGACAGTAAATAGTACGTTCCGGTCTCATCAACCTTGGGATAAAGGCCGCTGATGTAGTAGCAGGTCTGCGTGCCATAGCTCCAGAAGTAGCGCAATGACACGACCTTTTCTTCTGAAACATAAATAGGCAAACCATTTTCTTTCGTCAGCGTCGTCGTTGAAAGCACCAGATCGATGCTGCCCGAGCTCAGCAGGATGTTGTTGAGCAGCCACGATCCTTTGATGACCGAAAGCAGCACATCGTAGCTGTTGCCGGATTCCACCGTCAGCTTGCCCGTAGTCAAATCAATGGTAACGCCCTCCGCCAGCGTAATGCTGGTGACAGCGCCCGTGTTGTCGGTTGTGAATTCGTAATCGCTGACCGCAAAGTCAATGCCACCCTCGGAAATGCGAACCACATTCCCCAGCGCGTCCGTATACAGATAGGTATCGTTTGGCAGCAGGAAGCAATAGACGTCCTCCGCCGCGTTGTAGCTGGTCAGGTAATAGGAGAGCGCATCCAGCCCCTTAATTTCCAGATTGGCTGTCAGGCTGACCAGCGCGTCGGTCATATACTCCAGCGTACCCGGCACGGGCATGCTCAGCGTGCTGGTATTGGCCAGCTGGTACGCGCGGATGCCTTGCGGCAGGTCGATGACCACGTCCCCGGTTGCGGAGATGATGGACTGCATTTGCATATCAATCTTCGCGCCGGAGGAAGCGCTTACGCCTTCCCAAGGCTTCCACGCCCAATCTTCAGTGTTGAGCAGCAGCAGTTCCGAGGCGGTCAGTTTCAGGTAGATGTCGCCAGTAGCGGTGGCGTTAATCTGCGACGAACCGGGTTCGGTATTAAAGAGATAAACGTTGAAGCTCTGTTCAACCTTCGTTGTGCCAACCGTATAGCTGGCCGCGCCGATGCTTGCGGCATGTTCCACGAGCAGACTGTTCGCCCATACGGGGGAAACATTGATCGCCGCCGAAATCGAGGTCACTTCCTGCACCGCGCTCAGCGCGCCGCCGGTTTCACCCGTCCAGAGGAAGCTGACCTTGCCGCCGCTGTTTGCAATCAGCCCGGTGATGCGCAGGTCTCCATCCAGCTCGTTGGTAATCGTGATGGAAGGCGCCGTAACGGCGGATGTATGGAGGGTGATCGCGCCCGTCAGCGGAACAGCAATTCCATTGCTGTTACGAACGATCGGCTTGAGGAAGTTGACGTTTTGCACCGTCACGCCCGAAAGCACGATGTTCAGCGCCGTGCGGTTATCAATCGTAATTTCGGGGATGTACGACTGATCGTAAACATCGAGCGCCGAGTACGTCGCGCTGAGATTTGCGGTGCCCGGCAGCGCGTTGGAAATTGCACGGAAGGAGATCGTTTCGCCGGAAATCGTCCAGATCTGGGCTTCGTTTTTCAAGCCGACCTGACGCACCAGATAGCTGCCCTCCGTGCCGGAGATATCAATATGAATGCCGCCCGCAGCATCCCCAAGATGCAGCTGCGTGCCGGACGCAATGCTTGCGCTGCCGCTCACTGAAAGATCATTGCCGCCGGTCTTTCTCTTGACGATGAACCCGGAGGTGTTGCGCTTGTAGTCGGTGCGGTCGTCGTTGTATTCGTTCTCCGTCACGGTGATGCTTGCGCCGATGAGCGAAACGCCGCCGCTGACCGTCGTTGTTGAACGGATACTGCCATAAATCGAGACGTTCGCTACGGCTTCGCCAATGGCGTTGAGCCGCGCGGTCGCCACGCCGTAGATATTATTCGTTCGGTACGCGGGCCTCGCGGAAGCGGCGATATAGGTGCTGTCGTGGCCGGTGACGCTCGCATGGCTCAGCGTAACGCTCGAGGCGATCGTGATATCCATATCGGTGTCCGCATCAACGTCCGCACCCAGCGCCTTGCCGTTTGCGTAGGTGTACGTATACACATAGAGACTGCCCACGAGCGACTCGATATTTACATAGCGCCCTTCGATCACGGCCTTGGATGCGCTGTCTCCGGCGATGGTAACGGAGCTGGTCAGGTTCACGGTCGTGTTTGCTTCTGCCAAAGGCCGTACGCCAAGGCCGCTTGTATTGACCTCCACCGTCGAGGACAAGTTGTTGAGCGATGCGTCCGAAATCAGCTTAACGGAGTTGTAGCGGTCCTGAATGCTAACGCCTGCGCCGACCGAGACCGACGCCGTATTGGTGACGGTTGCCTTAGCTTCCGCTTTGCCCAGCGCCACTACACCGCCGGAAGTGATCTTTGCCAGCGTTCGAATGGTATCATTTGCGCCAGCGGAAGCTTTGACCAGCAGGTCGCCAAAATCGGCGCAAAGTTGGGAACCACCGTAGAAATTGATTGTGGTGCTGCGCGTCAGCGAATTGACCGCTTTCAGCTTATCGCCGGAGAAGAAGCCGCCGCCGTCGGCATACGTTCTGGCGTAAAGATTCGCGTTGGATGTGGCCAGAATACTCAGGCTCGTGCCGGCGGTGAGAACCGCAAGAATGTTGACAGTGTTGGTGACGTTGACCGTGTTGGAGCCTTTGACCGAGTTGGCGTTGATGCCAAAGCCAATCTGCGTACCCGTGGCGTCCGATTTTGCAGCGGTGTAGTCTTCGCTTGCAATTTCAATGCTGCCGCCCGCCGTGATGGACGAGTTTCCAATTACATACACAAGCGTCGAATAAGTTGAACTAGTCGGCAGCTGAGAAGAGGAAACTGCGACAACCGCCGCCGTCGTACCCTTTTGCACAATGGATTCCGCTGAACCGGTGTTGTAAGCGCGGATAGAGACATTGCCGCTCGCCTTGATCTTCGCCCCGCCCGAAACACCCGCGGTAACAGACTGCTCGGTGCCGATTATTCCAATAAACGTCTGTGAGACGGAAGAAGAACCGCTCCCAAGACCGATGCCGCCCGGCTGTTCGCAGAGGGCGTAGGCGGTCGTACTGCCGAGCGCAAGAATGGTTATGTCGCCGGAAGTCGCTTCCAGATCGACGCCGGAGACCGTTGCCGAGACAGTGTCTCCCGTCGTTGCGATAGCGGACAAACTGCCGATGGTCAGAAGGCCGACGGTGAAATTCTTTCGCGCAATCGCCCTGGATTCCGAAACCGTCTTTGCTTTTATGCTCACAGCGCCGGCAACGATGCTTCCCGAGCCGGTAATATACGCGCTGTTGATGCTCTCGGCAAAAGATCCCGCCGCGTTAACCGTAGCGCCGATAAGAGAAATATCGACTCCCGCGCCCGACCCGCCTACGGTGGCACTCGCCGAACCGAAGTCGCCTGTGCGGTAGATTTCACTGCGGATGTTCAGTTCCCCGGTCAAGTTCAATGACCCGTTGATGTCCAGGTACGCGGACTGCTCTACGCTCAGCGTTGCGACGATCGCGTTGACCGCGATGCTCAGCGCTTTTAGCTCAAACGCGCGGGTTCTGCCCGTCGCGGTGGAGTTGGCGTAGCCTTCCGTTAAAACATTCACCGAACCGTTCGCCGTCAGCGCGCCACTGCCGAGAATATAGCTCTTAGCGCTGACGTGGTTCGAAGCCACCGCCATATTTGCCGTCACGGACACCAGCGAAACGCCGAGGCCGCCCGCCGCGCCGACAGCCGCGGTTGCAACGGCGTAGTACGTCGTGTTTACCGTCAGTGAACCGGTGCAAAGCGTTGCTCCCGTGGTGTCGATATACGCTGCAAAATCGCCTTCTGCTATGGAAACAGTCGAAAGCAATGTTACTCCATACACCGAGAGACTGAACTGCGATTCCAGAATGTCCGCGTTCGCGTAGGAGCGCGCCGTTGTGCTGACGGAAACCGCGCCGGTAACGGCAAGCGACGCGCCGCTGATATAAGCATGCGACCTTGCGCTTACCAGTGCCTGCGCAAGGCTGACCTCGCCGGAGATATAGCTGACTTTCACGCTTACGCCGCAAGAACCATTGCTGCCCACTTCGGCAACGGCTCCGGTCTCGGTACTGTCGTTGAGTACGGAAGTAACATCCACGCTGCTTGCCGATAGCAGAACTTTTTCGATATATGCGTCCTGCGCTGCGGTTACCTTGGCATATGCTTCGTTGACGGCGAGCGCAAACCCGCTGACGGTCAACACCGCGCCGCGGATGACCGAGTAGGCCGTTGCTTTTGCTCGCGAACTGACCGTCACAGCGCCGGACGTAATGGTTCCGGTGCCGCTGATGAACGCTTTTCCGATCGACTTCGTTTCCGCAAGACTGATGTTCACCGCAGCCGTGAACAGGCTGAGCGCAACGCCTGACGCGGCGGGCGTTAAGTCGGAAGTTGCGTTGGAAGTGAAGCTGTTGTATACGCTGATACTGCCCGATGTGATCGTTCCGCTGCTGGTTAGCGAAGCTTCAAACGTGCCCGCCGCGTAAGCGTATCCCGTCATGAGTCCCACCGAGGCAAACGCAAACGTGATGTTGTCAACCTTGGCGCTTGCCGTCGACGTTCCGTAACTATTAACGCCGATAGCGCCAAGTACGTTCAGGTCGGAAGCGTTCACGATTGCTTTGCCGCTTGCATCCGCCGTCGCAGCGGCGATGTTTGCGTTCGCAACCGCAACGCCCGCGGACGCGGAGAAGATATACGCTTGCGCCATGGTGGAGAACTTGCCGCTGACGGTATCGGTCAGTTTGTCCGTGATTCTGAGCAGGAAATTCGAATAGGTCTGAAGCGTCGTGTTCTGCTTGGACGTCACATTCAGCGCGCCGCCAAGATCAATGTCGGCGCTGCTGGTCAGCGATGCTTCCTGCGTGCTCTTGAGCAGCGCAATGGAAACCGAAAGGTTCACGCAGAGCGCGCCGACGCTGGCGTTTGCGATGATGGCATAGGAGCGCGTATTGCCTTCGGCATACACATTGATGCTGCCCACGCTGATGGAACCGCTGGTTCCGCAGATATTCGCCTTATTTTCCGAAGCGTTGATGGAAACTGCAAAGTTGAGCGCGACGGTGATCGATCCCGCCGTGCCGGTGACAACCGTTACGATTGCCTGCGAGTTGAAAGGCGCTGACGACGTTCCCGCGTTGACGTTCAGCGTACCTGCCTTGAGGACGGAACCCGTCACGTCAACGAGCGCGATATTCTTGGAACGGATCTGCCCGAGCGCCACCGTTGCGCCGACGGCAACGCCGCCGACCACCAGCGAGGTGGTGGTGACCGTGGTATCGCCCGAAAGGATTGCCGTTACCGTGATCGTCGTGGCTTCCACGTTCGCCTTATAAAGCGCGGCATACCCGGTTGCGCGGTTAAAGCCCAGCGCAACGATGCCGTTGACCGCTACCTGACCGCCCGCAACGCCGACGCCTAAGGCCGTGGTGACCCCGGCGACATCGCTGGAAACTTTCACGCTGGCAGCGAGGATGCTTCCCTTGACCGAAGCCGAGGAACCGCTGACCGCCGCGCCGACCGGCGTTAAGCCGATATAGGTATAGGAATCGAGTTTGTTGACCACGATTGCCAGCGTAGCGCCAACCGCGACGCCGCCCGCCGAGAACGAGATGGTAAACGCGCTGGCGTTTGCCGTATACAGCGTTTCAACAAGGATTGCCGCGTTCGGCGCGTTGATGGTAACGCCCTGGCCGATGAAGGTATCCACGCGCGTACGGTTGATCGTCAGCGCCATGCCCGCGTTGACCGCAACCGCGCCGCCGCCGATGGCAGCCGCCGCCGCGATGGCGTTCGTATTGCCGCCCGTCGTCACCTGAATGCCGGTGGTCACGCCGGAAAGATTCGCGCTTCCGCCGATGGAGGAAACGACGTTTGCCTGGAAATACGTCACCGCGCCGGAAACGCTGACGCCCACGGCGCCGCCGGTAACAGCCAGCGTACCTGTAATCACCTGGCCGTAATCGATGCCCGCGTGGACGAGGACGTTCTTGGCATGCGTGACATTGCCCGCCATGATGGCGTGCACTTCCGTAAAGACGAGCAGCACCGCAACCGTAACGCCAACCCCGACCAGACCGCCGCCGCCGGTTACGCCAATGAGGCGAATGGTGGAGGTTGTCGCGCTGGAAATCTGCTCGGAAGCCTTGTCGTTGACCGTCTGCGTATCGTCGTTGATGTTTTCTATTGTTTTCGACTGCGAACCCGCCGAAGCGGAAACGCTGATAGTGCCGTTCGGCGCGCTCAGAACCGCGCCACCTTCGACTAAAGCGTTGACGTTGCTGAACAGCACCGAAACCGCAAGCCCCACGCCCACGCCGGCATAACCGCCGCCGCCGAGTGCGCCCGCAATCATGTTCGCGTTGAGCCGATCGCTCGAGGTAATGCTGATATTGCCGTTGTTTGCCGTGAGTTGGGCCGAAGCGCGCACCACCGCGGAGGTGGAGTCGCTGAGATCGCCAATGCGCGAGGAGGTGACGGAGGAGTTGTCGACCGTGCCGTCGTAGGTATCGTCGTTCATGGCGTCCTGCGAACCGTCGTCGCTCTGGCCGTAATCGCTGCTGCCCGGATCGAGTTCGGACGTGCTCTGGCCGTCGCCCGCAAGAAGCGTATCCATGCTGTCCGCGGGTTTATCGTCCGTGGCGCTAGCGTTTGCGTTTGCAAACGCATAATCGGTTTGATCCTGCGGATCCATTCCCGCATTGACCATGACCGCCGTTTTTTCGCCGGTGTAGTCCGTCGGTTCCATACTCGTGCCGTTCAGGCGGTACAGCGTGTTCGTTCCGTTGTTGCGATATTCGTAAAGGTATGCGCCATCTTGATCGAGATAGACGTAATAGACCTTGCTGTCTTTTTCTATTTGCTTCTGCGTCTGATTTCCATAAATGCCGTCGTGCGCGTCCTGACTGAGCTTATTGCCCGTCACTACGACGGAGAGCGAAACACCGACGCCCGCCGCGCCACCGATGCCGACGGAGGTGACAATGGTGAGCACATCGCGGTTGGAGCTGGCCAGTACAGTGATGCTTCCGCCTGCCGTAACCACGCTGCCTGCGCCAATGGACGCTTCGATGGTGTTGAAGCTGACACTGACCAGCACCGAAATGCCGACGCCCGCAACGCCCGCCCCGGCGATGGTAACCACAACGGCAATCAGCCCGTACGTGTCACGGGCTTCGATGTCGACGTCCCCGCCCGCGTTCAGCGTAACGGAGGCTTCGGTGTATGCTTTTGTAACGACTTTGGTGATGATGATATCGATCGTGCCGCCGACGCCCGCCGTGCCGCCGATCGCTGCGCCTGCCGCATCAGCCGTGACGATCTCCTGCGAATCCGCAAAGACGTCAATATCGCCGGTTACGGAGGTAACGCGCGCGCCGGTATGGAGGTAGGCGAGCGTTTGATTGTAAAAATACGTAATGACGGCGATTGCGGTTACTCCAACCGTGCCGCCGCCGCCGATTGCCAGCGCCGCGTTGACCAGCAGCGAATCCGTGCTTGCCGAAACGAGAATGTCCCTCTGCGCGCGGACCGTTCCGCCAAGCGCCGCCGTCACGGCGTTTTGGAATACCAGTGCGTTCGCGCCGCCCGCTATGCCGACGGAACCGGACGCGCCAAATGCGATTGCCAGCAGGAAGAGATCGTCCTTTGCGCTGGCGCAAACGCGAATGCCGCCGCCCGCATTAATGATTGCCAGCGCGCTGACGTCCGCAGTGACGGTCTTGTTGAAGACCAGCACCACGATCGTGGCCCCGACGCCAACCGAACCACTCGCGGACAGCGAACCCGCGAGATTGATAATCAGTGAGTCGTCGTCTGCCTCGACTTCGACATCCCCGCTGCAGCACTCTTCGCTCGCGCCGTCTTCGGAAGCGGTATAGGTTTCCGTCCCGCTGGCGGTGATGTTGGCGGAAGGCTGCACCAGCGCGTGCACGATGTTGCGCATCACGAGCGTGTTGATGACGCCGGTTCCCGACGCGGAGCCGGAAATCGCGGCGGAAATCGAGATGAGAACCATGTCCTCATTTGCCGTTGCGCTGATGAATACGCCGCGCCGCTTGGACGCGCGGTTCGGAAGCGTCAGCCCCGTACCCGCACCGCCCGAAAGGATGACCGCGCTCTGGCCGACGATGGCCTTGACGGTGTTGGTATAAACGACCGTAGAGATCGTTGCGCCAAAGGCGTTGCTGCCCGATACGGCAAGGCCGCCGCTGACGACATAGGTGTGATTATTCAGGTCGGCAATGACGCCGACGGAACCGTAAGCGGTAAGTTCGGCGCTCTGCCCGATCTCACTCCAAACGGTGTCCAGACCGACCAGCACAGGGATTGTGCCGTTCAGTGCGGTGGAACCCGCCCCGGCAGCCGCAAGCGTGAGCATCAGCGCCCAGTTTTCGCCGCTCGCCTGCACCAGAACGTTGCCGCCGGTCGATGTCAGCTGTGCGTTTGCGCCAACAAGCGCCTTTATGGTGCGTTGCAGCACGCAGACGCCGATGGTCGCGCCGACCGCGTTTTGGCTCGCTGCGCTGAGCGACATGCCGAGCACCAGCATCCAAGTTTTGCCGGAAGAAATGACGCTTACGTCGTTTTCACCTGAGAGCACTGCGCCTGCGTCAACCTGCGCGGTTGTTTTGCTCAGCGCAATCAGCACGCCCAACGTAGCCGCAACCGATGTGCCGCCGCCCGAAGCCGAAGCCGCCGCAAGGACGTCGATCAGTTTGTCTTTGGAAGCAGCGTTCACGCCCACCGCGCCGTTTGTGCTGGTCAGGTGTGCGCCGGTTTTGACTTGGACAAGCGTTTCGGTGTTGGTCACCACGACGACGAGTGTGCCGCCGACGGCTGTTTGTGATCCGCTGCCGGCAACGGAAAGCGCGACGAGCAGGAGGTTTGCTTCCGCGGATGCGTTCACGGAGATATCCGAACCCGCCGAAATGCTCGTGCTTTCGCCGACGATTGACGAAATGTGATTGTCCATCACGATTGCGTCGATAACGCCGCCAACGCCCGTACCGGTGGTGGAAACGCTCGCGGCAATCGTAATTGCCATAAAGTCCGCGTTGGAAAGCGCATTCTGCGCGTACTTGCCGTCCGCGGTAACCGTTACGTTGTTGCCGATTTCGGCTTTGACCTGATCGGAATTGGCGATGGCCGCAACCGTCAGTCCAACGCCTACCTTGGAAGAGCTTGCCGAAATCGCGCCTGCGATAAGCCGCGCGGTGGTATCCGCGCTGGCGGTCACTTCCGCGTCGCCGCTGACGTCGATGACGGTTCCGTTGCCGACGATCGCTTCCGTCGTATTAAAGAAGAAGACAAACGCCATGGAACCGGCAACCGAGGCTTTTCCGCCCGCGCCGCCGCTGACCGCGCCCGCAATCGATTCGGCATAGTAATTATTGGAAGAGAGGAAGTTCAGTAAACTGATGGCGTCGAGCACGGTATCCGTGCTGATGTTGATAGTCACCGAATATCCGGCGTTGTCGCCTGTGCCTTTTTTAATGTCGACGATGCCTTTTTTCGAATCGTCCGCGGTGGTTCCGCTGGAATCCGTCAGCAGCAGGCTCAAATCGAACGTCGATTCATAGTCGGACATGTCCACGCGCAGTTTCGCCGCCCGCAGCAGGAAGGACGCGGCCTTGATCTGTACGTTTTCGCCAACCAGCGCCTTGACGTCGTTTCGCGCGTAGATCAGCGCAAACGAAGCGCCGATTCCGACGGAAGTGCCTTTCGAAATGCTTAACCCACCCGCGCGAACCGCGAGCTTGCTCTTGTCCTCGGCGGAGAGCTTGACCATGCCGTTTTCGGCGGTGAGCTTTGCGCTGTCAGCAACGGTGACCAGCGTTTCCGCTTTAGAAACGATGATGGCCAGCGCGCCGGAAATGGTCATGTCGCTCGAAGAACCGGTCACCGACCCCGCCAGCGCCTGCGCGCCAAGCAGTCCCTTGTATTTGCCGTCCATGTTCTGGGTGAGCTGCGCTTCGGCGCGAATATCGCCTGCGGTTGCGGTGAGTTCCCCGCTGATGGAAACGGAAGCCTTGTTGGCGTTGACGGAAACCGCCGCGCCAACGGCGATGGAATTGCTCTTGGTGGCCAGGCTCATGGCAACGCCCGTGCCGAGCGTCTGGAAGTTACCGTCGTTATCGGCGAGGATGCCGATGGTTTTTGCGCTGAGCTGGCCGGAAATTTCCACCGTCGCTTCGTGGTGGGTAATGTTCACCGCTACGGCAGCCGCGACCTGGAGCTTACTCGCCTGGGTTTGGTTGCCCGTACCGCTCAGTCCGCTGGTATTCGTGGAGGTAGCGCTGTTGGCCTGCGTCGTAGCGCCGTCGGGCGTGCTGGTTGTGGACGTATCCTGGCTGCGCATGGCGTTTGTCGAAAGCGGCAGGTTGTTGTTGGCCTGCGTGGTGTTCGTGCCGCCGGTCGTCTGCGTGTCGTTGTTTTTATCCAGCTCGCCGTTGATCTTTCCGGCGGTCTGGTTGTTTTCGTTTCCGGTCGGGGTGTTCTCGCTCGTATAGTTGCCCTGGGTGATGTCGCTGGCGGTTTTTTCAACGCCGTCCACACCCTTGCGGAACTTGCCGAGCATGCGGTCCATATCCGCGCCCATCGCGGTTGCAATGGCCTGACTGTCGTCCGCGCTGAACACGTAGCTCAAAACGCGTGCCGTGCCGTTGATGATGCCCTCGCCCAGGAACGACGCGGTCACATCCGAATACGAAATGTTCACCGCAACCGCCGCGCCGACCGCCGTGGAAGAACCGACGGCAAACCCGCTGGCTTTGGTCAGCGTTGAGCCTTTATAATGCGCGCCGAGGTAGAAGTTGACATAATCGGCGTTTTCTTCCGCAGCGGGATCGCCGTCTTCATAGACGGTTTTATCGAGGTTGACGGTGTCCAGACCCGTGGTGACGATCTTTGCGCCGCTGCCGACAGTTGCTTTGATGGTGTTGTATACGAGACCGACCGCCGCGGATGCGTCCAGCGCGATATCCTTTGCCTTGGTGGTCGTCGTGCCCGAGCTGCCGCCGCTGGTATCGTCCGTACCGGAGAGCGGATCCGTGCCGGAAACGGAAACCGTCTCCAGGTCGTGCCGTCCGTCCGCGCTGATGGAGAGCGTGCCGGAAGTAACGCTGCGGTTTGCGCCAACGCCCGCTTCAATGGTCAGGTAGGCAAGATTCAGCGTAAACGACGCGCCAATGCCGACGCTCTTGCCTTTGCTGTTGGTATTCGTGTTCGTTGCGGGAGCGGTTTCACCCGCCGCCAGCGCGCGGAACACCGCGTTGACTGTAATATTCGCATCCGGCATATAGAACGTATAAACGCCGTTTGCCTTATCTTCAGCGGTAACAATCTGCTTCGTGGTCGGGGTGCTGCCAACGGTATAGGTGTATTCCACATGGTCCAGTACAAAGCCCGTTACCGGAGTAACCGTCACGAGCAGACGATCACCCATCTTGGCGGTCGTCGCCGCGGCTTTTGTCAGGTCTTTGACCGCGACCGTTCCGTTTGTGACGGTTCCGACGGTAATAGTCTTTGCGTCTTCGGCAAACAGCGCGCTGATGGTGATGGTCGCGTCCGCGGCCAGCGCTCCGGTCCCAGTTGGTGCAGTGTAGGTAAACGTGCCGTCGCCGTTGTCGGTAAGCGTAATCGTCTCGCCCGTGTCGCTGCGGACGGCTTTGAGCGTGCCGCTGAGTTTGTAGCCTTCGTCCGGGGTCACGCTGAGCGTGCTGCCGCTGACGGTGACCTTGCCGTTTTGCATCGAGCCGATGATAAATTTGCCGGATGTGCTCGACTCATACGAGTTGCCCGCGCTGCTGCCGTTGCCGGTATCCGAACTGCCGCCCGCCGTCAGGTTTTTATCCGCCATGCCGTCGTCGCCAACCGAAGAGGATGCGACCGAGTCGAGGCTCTGGCGCGCGTAAGCGTCAATCTCAGTGTCGCCGCTGACCACGACGGGATACAGCGACCGGTTTGCTACGTCTGAAAGATATGCTTTTGTGTTTCCGGTGATGATCGCAATGGCCGCGCTGCCCGCAATACCGACTTCCGAAGCGCCTGCGCCCGCGATGGCCTGCGTGATAAACTCGTGCCCCGGCCCAAGATTCTCTTCCTTAATCGGCAGGTCGAGCCAGCCGGAGAGCGCGTCCAGCGCCGATGTGGTCAGGGCTTTGCCCGCGTCTTTCAGTATCTGCGTCAGCTTGGTTTTAAGCTGAGTGGCAACGTCGCCTTTGAAGAATTCCTTGAGCTTGTTGACGTCGATCACTTCGGCGAACACTTCGTTGGCGATGTTAGTAATCAACTTGTTGACCTGATCGCCGAACGTCAAAGTACCCGGACTGCTCGAACCCGGGGTGATCGTTTCCTGCACTTTTGACAAGACCAAACTGAGAATGGCCGCCGAGACCTGCTTGAGCACCGCGCTGGTGAGATCCACTCCGAGAGTCGCGAGCTTAGTGGTGATCTTGGCTTCGATATCCGTGGAAACGAGTCCTTCGAGACCCGTTCCTGAAAGCAGCGTGTTGACCGCCGAACCGACCACGTCCCCAATCAGATTGATCAGCGTCGTCTCCAGCGTCGTCGTATCCAGCAGGCTCGAAAGCCCCATGGCGTCCGCCAGTTCGCGCACCATGGCGGTGATGGCCTGTTCGACAAGCTGTTCTACGATGTTCTTGGGCGTTCCGCTTGTGCTTTCGGTGGTGGTCGTCTTCTTGGATTCCGCAATCATGTGCGCGAGAATGCTCAGCGAATTGGCCGAGATTCCCGCGTCGTCGATATGCGCTAATGTATCATAGGTAACGATGTTGAGTGCGATTGCAACGCCCACGCCGATTTTCGCCTTGGTTGCGCTGGCGTTTGCGTAGATGGCCGCGTCCGTATCGCTGTTGGCTTCCACGGTGATGTTCCCGGCCTGCGTACCCGAGGGAGTGCCCGCGGGAACAAACGCCGTTACCGTGATGCCGCCTGCAATGGAAGCTTCCGTATGGTTGGACTGAATATTGAGCACAAACGCCGCCGCAACCTGCACATTGCCTTCGCTGGTCTGCGCCGTCTGGCGGTTTGCGCTCAAGCGGTTCACCGCGCTGGAGTTGACGTTGGTGCTGCCGGTCTGGGCGGCAAGTTTGGAACCGCCGCCAATCCCTTTATCCGCTTGTTTGTCTGCTTCCCCGCCTTCGCTGTCTGAAGTGGTGCTACTCGAACCCGTACCCGTGCTTGTGCCGGATGCGGCGCTCTCCTCCGAGCGGCTGGAAGCGCCCTGCGATCCTGCGCGGGAGGTAGCCTTGAGCGAGCTGCGGCCTACGGCGGTCAGTTTGACGTTTCTGGCGCGCAGGCTCCTGCGCAGCGACGCGTTGGAAGAGTCGTTGAGCACCGTGATAACAAACGACGCGCCAACCCCGACGCTCCCGCCCGCGGCGGCTGCGTTGGCGGCCGTTTCGCGCGCGTTTGCGCTCTTGGCGGAAATGGTGATATCTTCGCTCGCCGAAAGCAGATGGGAGGACGAGCCGAGAGCCGCTTCCACATGCGCGCCGGAGATGAGCAGCGCCAGCACGGGCGTAATCGAAACGCCGCCCTTGGAACCGGCACTGGATTTCAGCGATTCGGTGTTGTCGTGATTGGCGGTGATATCGACGCTGGTGAGCGCGCCGCTTCCGCCAACGAGAATGTTCGCGCCGTCCGCGACCTTCGAGATTACGTCGATGCCGATGACGCCAACCGCGATGCCTGCGCCGACGCCGACGCGGGAAGCCGTACCGGTGCTGATGGCGGTGGCGGAGGTTGTGGATGTTTCGTAAGACTCGCTCTTGATGGTCAGCGTCCCGCCCTCACCCAGCGTTACCTGTGCGTTTTCGCCGATCAGCGCTTTGGTTTTTGCACTGACGACCTGTACGGTAATTGCGCCGCCAACGCCGATATCGCCCTGCGAGTAACCGGCCTTGGAATCCGCGTTGAAAATCAGCTTGTCGGTGTCGCTGCCGGAGATGGCGGTAAGTTCCAAACTGTTGGCGGTGATGGTTCCATCTTTAATATAAGCGTAATTCTGATGCGTAACGACGGACACCGCAATGCCGACGCCCAGCGAAAACGTCTTCTTCTTTGCGGCGGTCGTCGTTGTGCCCGTGTAGTCCGGATCCTTGATGAACTCACCAAAGATCACAATGTTCATCGGCTGGGTATCTCCGCCGACCGGAACCGGCAGTTTATAGGTATATACGCCGTTTGCGTCCGCAGTGACCGTAATGGTCGCCTCGACGGACGTTTCAACGGTTTTTACTTTCAGCGAATTGGGCTTGAGTTTATAACCCGCCGTCGGGGTGACGGTAATGGTAATCGTTTCCCCGCCGTTGGCGTAAGCGGGCGCGGCAATGGTGCCGTTGGCGCTCTGCGTGATGTTGACCTGATGCGCCTTGTTCTCCGCGGTGACGCTGACCACAAGTTTATAGTACGAACTGATCGTGTCCGGGACGATAAAGGAGTTGTCCGTTACCGTAATGATAATCGAGTCGTCTTCGGTGAAGTCCTCTCCGTACATCCCGCCGTTATAAGCCTTTACGACGATGTTCAGCTTCTTGCCGGAAGCTTCCCCCGCGCTCGTAAGCGTGAGTTGAACTTTTTCGCCGATATTCGCGCGGGTATCCGAAGCGGTAAAGTAGAGCTTTGCGTCGTCGGTGAGCTCAATAACGCTCTGTTTTTCGGTAAATGTAACGCCTACGGTGACGTCCGAACCTGGCATCACAAAGGAATACACGCCGTCCGTAACCGTAACCGTTGCGCCGCTAGCCGTAACCGCGGCGGTCTTTCCCTCCTGCTGGGTAACGCTCAGCGTTACCTTGTCGCCCTTCTTGGCGCTGGCGGGTCCCGTCACGCCGGAAGCGGGCAGGGTGATGTTGTAGCGTTCCGCCTCGAACGTGGCGGTGATGGTCAGCGTGACGTCCTTGGGCAGATCGGTGGGAAGCGCCACGATATAACTTCCGCCGGAGCCGAGCGTCAGCGTGCCTTCCACAACAAGCCCCGTCGTGGGATTGGTGTAGCTGTATTTCAAGCCGTCCGCCGCAAGTTTGTATCCCTGACGCGCGGTAAACTGGAATGCGGCTGTGTCTTCCTGCGTGTTGGTCGAAACGAATTTGACCGTGCCGTTCAGGCTTGCCGAAACGACGATCGGGCGGCCGTTGAGCATGGTCGCCTTTTGCTCCTGCGTCACTTCGTCCGCCTCGGCCGCGCCCGCGCCGGTGTTGGCCGGGTCGGTCGGATCTGTCGTGGCGGAGGACGCGGTGCCAACGGGCGAGCCGTCCGCGCTCAGCGTGTTCTGCGTGGTTGCCGCGGCGTTGAGTTTGAGCGTGCCGCCGGCCGCAACGGTGCCGGTTGTATCGATATAAGCGTTGTTTTTATTCTGCGAAACGGAAACCGCCAGCGCACCCGTTACCTGCGAGGAAGAACTGCTCGTTTTTCCGGTGCTGGCCGCGGGCGTCGTCCCCGCGGGAGCCGCTTCGAATTCCGCGCTCAGCGTTACGTTGCCCGCGGGCATGGTCAGTATGTACTGCCCAGCCGCGTTCTTGCAGAGCGTCTGGATGCTGGTGCGCCCTTCGAGTTCCGTGGTGGCCTTGAGCGTATCGGCTTTTAATTGATAGTTCGCGCTCGGGTTGACGGTCACGATTACCTGTACGCCCGCGTCGGCGCTCGGCGTATCCGTCAGGAGCGCGCCGTTGACCAGACCCGGAGCAATGGTGATGGTGTAGGTGCTGCCCGGGTTTGCGGCGGACTCGGTTTCGTCGTCGCCCTCCGCGCCGGAAACACCTTCGTCAAACAAATCGCCGATGCCCGAACCGGTATCTTCGTCTTCGTCAAACAAGTTGCCCGTGGAAAGGTCGGGATCCGAAGCCGTCCGCGCGCGAACGACCGCCGTAATCGTAACCGCGGCTTCCGGCATGACGAACGTGTAGCTGTTCGAGGCGCCCGAAATATCGATGTTTTTCGTGACATACGCCTGCTGGCCGGCCGGCAGGTACGTATAGGTAAGACCCTGGAGAATATAACCCGTATCCGGCGTCACCGTGACGCTTGCCGTTTCGCCCGCCTTGACTTTTGCGGGGGTAACAATGGAAGCGTGCTCGCTGGTACCAGCCGTGATGGCATAACCATCCACGCCGTTCAGACTTTCCCCGGTCTTCGAAAGCGCGTCCGCGGATTTTCCGGTGAGCGTCGATTGAATTTTTCCAAACAGGCTCTTGATTATGGTGAGCACCTGCGACGTGCTCTGCGATGAGCCGCTCGAAACGCCCGCCGCAACGGGGTCGGCCGAAGTGGCTTTTGTCACCACGCGTTCGCGCGCGGACGATGTTACGAATAAATCTTTATACGCGCTCACCACCGCGGAGCCGCGGATGGAAGCGTCCACGTTCTGCAGCACGACGGAGATGGCGAAGAACCCGCCGAACGTATTGCCCGATGCGGTCGAGCCGCCGGTTCCGCCGGTGCTGTTGGTTCCGGTGTTGGAAGTGGTGGACGTTGCTTCGGGTGCTTTATTGGAAGAGATCGTTGAAACGGTCGTATTACCCGTGGCGCTGAGCGTTACGCTTCCCGCCTGCGAGGTAATGCTGCCAAGCACGTTGACATGCGAATCGGAAACGACGACGGACACCGCCAGCGAAATCGGCAGCTTGCCCGCCGTGGAACGCACCTTGAGGGTCACTTCCGTCTGTGAGAGCATGCTCACCGAACCGCCCGCGAAAATGGACGCGCCCGCGCCCAGCGTCACTTCCGAATCGGCGACAATAACGCCCACGGCCAACGGCACAAAGAACTTTGCCAGCGATGCGTTGGATGCTTCCGCGGTAACGACATTCTTTGCGCTGACGTCGACATTCCCCGCGGCCTGGATGCTGCCAAGAATCGTAACGCAAGCGGTGCCGACCTTGACGTTGATCATGTTGAAGCCGGTGCCCAGCACCGGGATCAGCGGATGCGTCTGGCTGCTCTCCGCGCTGATGACAACCGAGCCGCCCGCAATCAGCGAAGCGCTCTGGGCAATCGTAACCGTTGCTTCCGAAACGACATCCAGAATGCTGATGTCCGCGCTCGTGGTTTCGTCAATGGGCAGCGCGTCGATCGTATCGGGGTCCACACCTAAGTCGTCCGCCGAAATGCTGAGAGTGACGTCGCTGTCCTTTGCGTTGATCAGGATGTTCGTGCCGCGCAGCGTGCCGTCCACCGTGATGCGTTTGCCGCTGAGCGTCACATTGAGGCCGGAAGCGTTGAGGTTATGAATCGTGTAGGTTTCGCCGTCGATCAGCAGACTGGATAAAAAGCCGCTGCCCTGAATGGTAATGCTGGTTGTGCTCGCGGGCAAGTCGGACGCCGCCAGCGCATAATCCACAAACGGTTGGCTTGCCGTGTAGGCCCCGTCCGCAATCTCGGCGGCAGTGATTTCCACGCGGTTCTTGTTTTTCAGCGCGTCGGTGTAATTCTCTGTTGCGTTGAGTAAAAAGGCGATCGTCTTTTCGGAAGTATCCTGCAGGCTGATGCTGGGCACGCCGCCCACGCCGATGGATGCCTGGCTCGTTCCGTTCTTTTTGAGCGTTCCGTTCAGGTGCAGCCTGTCGGTTCCCGCGCCGCCGTCGACCGTTACCTGAGAAGCGTTTTGCGCCAGCGCGGTATCGACGGTGATCAGATCGTCGCCTTCGCCGCCGTTGAGCGTAACGGTTCCGCGGCTCGCGTCGCTGCTTGCGCCGCCTTTGCCGGTTGCAGAGAGGGTATCGTTGCCAGCGCCGCCGCTGACGGTCAGGCTCGCGTCACCTTCCAAGCTTGCGCCGACCGTATCGTCCAGGCTCGTGCCGTACAAGCTAACCTGCGCATTCTTGGCGGAAACGATTTTCTCCAGCGATAAATACAAACCCGCCAGCACAACGTTTACGCCGTCAACAGAGATATTTCCGTTGACGTCGACCGTGCCGGCGGACTGCGTTCCGATGGAAGTTTTCTCTATGAGCGCGCCTTCGGCGGGCGTCTCGTAAGAATCCTCCGCGAGGATATAGAGTATGAAGTTTTCCGGAACGGAGCTGCCCGCCGTGATGCTGATATCGCCGTCGTAGGTTCCGGCGCTGACACGGATGGTGGCGGATGTGCTGTCCCCCGTGAGCGACGAAAGAACTTTATCGACCGCAAGCTGGATGGCGTTGTTTGCCGCGCTGAAGGTGACCGTCGTTCTCGTGCCGTCCTCTTCCGTTACGGTGGTGTTGCCCGATGTAACGGGAGTTGCCGTTTCCAGTTCGACCGCTTCGCCCGTTTCGGTGAGCGTGTTGGTTACCGTCGTGTCGGTGACGGCGCCGCCGCTGTCCAGCGTTTCGGTGGTCGTCGTGGTCACGGAGGGCAGGTCGTTTTCAAACGTTCTGTCCTCTTCGTCCGGGTCGATGTCGTCCAGCTGGTTGCCGCTTTCGCCCGACTGCGTGTGCTCGACGATGGTTGCTTCCCCTTCCGGCGCAGCCAGCGGAACGGTTACGGTTACGTCGTCCGAACCGGTGGCAGTGTCGTCCTCCTCGGCAAACGAGCGGGAAGGCAGTCCAAAAAACAAAGCCAGCACAACAAGCCCCATCAACAGGGCTCGCAGCGTCAGCTTCAGATTTTTACGGTTCACCTTACCAAACATCGACCGAGAAAAATTCCTTTCGGAGAAGTCCGGAGTCTCTATTTCCAGTTGAGAATACTCCCACTTAGGAGTGAAGATTCCTCTATGCTGAGCGGCAAAAGACGTTGGTACCACAAGTTATAGTTTGATCTTGTATATATGTTTGTCACTACTATATACTTCATTTTTACTGGAATCCAGTGTTTTCTAAAATTTTGTTACCAAGAAATTTTTTATTATTCTTCACCCATGCGCTGATAATCGTCAGCTCTGGCGGTACTGTTGCGTAATGATATAAACGTACACAAATCGCACATAATTTCATAGTAGTGTTTCTATAAAAAACACCGATGCGCAAGCTCCGGCAGCGCTGGTTCTCGTTTTCTGTTTACTTGCTCTTCCTTCTCAGTCGCAGCCAGTTTAGTTGATCTTGATAGACTCTGCGATTTCGGCGGGGTTGAAATGATGTCATCGGGTGGACGCGCACGGATTTTTTTCGTATACCATATATGGTATACGATGCTTACTCGCCTACCAGATCTGCGTTTTTTTATCTTGTCGCGCCGATCGAACAGCGTCAATCGGCAGTTTCTTCATATATATAATTCAATGCATGTTTTTTTCGTTCGCACCACCGTCATCCTGCGTGGTAGATCCTGCGCCGCCTGAAAAGAAAGCAAAAAGTCGGCCGTGCAAAAGCAAGACCGACTTTTTTAATCGAAACCCTCCCGCCGGAGAGCTTCGCTAAGGAGGACGAATCAACCGATTCTGGCTGAGGTTACGCGGCTTTCTCCGCCGCCGTTTCCTCGCGTTCCAGCCTGCGGGACTGGCGGCGTTTCTTCATGTCACGGAAGCGATCCTTGAGCACCGGGCCGACAGTCTGCACCAGAATGACGACGATCAGCACAAGCCCCTGGAAAGTATCCTGAATGTCCGTCGTCAGCGACGGAATCGAAACGATAATGAAATTAATCGTCGTATAGCTCAGCGCCCCAAAGAATACGCCGAGGATATTGCCGCGCCCGCCGGACATGCTGATGCCGCCGAGTACGACCGCCGCAATGGCATACATCTCATAACTCTTGCCGGAGGAAGCCGGGGTTACGTTGCCGATTTTGCAGGCCTGCACAAAGCTGGCAAGGCCAACGAGAATACCCGTTATCACAAAAACGGAAACCTTCACGCCCTGCACGTTAACGCCCGCAAGAAATGCCGCCTTTTCGTTGCTGCCCACGGCATAGACGCTTTTCCCGTATTTTGTGCGTCTGGAAAGAAGCAGTACCAAAAGCGTAACGGTTACAAACACAAACGTGATGTACGGAATTGAAACCCCCGCAAGACTGCCCGTTCCGAACTGCATGCGCAGCGCTTCGTAAGCGGTGTTTTCGCTGAGCATGGCAAACTGGCTGCTCGAAGAACCGGTGATGGCCGGATCGATTGCGCGCACAAGCGAAAGCATCAGCGAACGGTAAATGAGCATGGTGCCGAGGGTAACGATAAACGGCGGCATCTTGGCATACCCTGCCAGAACGCCGTTGATCAGCCCGCAGACCGCGCCAATGGCGAGCGCCGCCAGCAGCGTCAGGATAATGCTGTTGGTCATGTTGAACACCATGATGGTAACGCCGCTGCAGAGCACCAGCGCGGAACCGACCGAAAGGTCGATTTGCCCCGTAATGATGACCAGCGCCATACCCAGCGCCATTGTGCCAACGATGACCGTGTTCTGACTTGCGAGAATGGCGGTCACATGACCCCATTTGAACGTATTGCCGTTTGCGTCAATCGTAAGCGCATAAACCAGAAGAATGATAGCGAAAACAAAGATGAAGCTGTAGCGCTTCCAGGCTTTCGCAAAAAAGGATCCGACTCCGGCTATCCCGCCATTTTTAACCTGCATGGTTAACTCCTATCCGCGCGTTGATCGCGTTTGTAGAATACAGCATGACGTCATGCTCATTGATTTCGTCGTGTTCAAAAACCTTCGCGATGTGTCCCTCAAAAAAGACGACACACCGGTCGGATACTTTCTTAATCTCCGGTATTTCGAGCGTGTTGATAATCACAGTCATCCCCCGGTTGGCAAACTCCAGAATCAGCCGGTAGATCTCAACTTTAGCGCCAACGTCCACGCCCTGCGTCGGGTTATCGAGCAGCAGCACGTCCGCTTCGGTATTCAGCCAGCGCGCAAGAAACACCTTCTGCTGGTTTCCGCCGGAAAGAGAAAGGATGGAATCGCTGGGCGCAACCGCCTTGATTGAGAGCAGTTTTTTGAGCGCTTCGTAGCGTTCCAGCTCTTTTTTCGTTGAAATCATCTGTCGCCGCCGTGAAAGCGTATGCTCAGCCAGGCAGGTGTTTTCGAGGATGTTCATATCCGGCACAACGGAATTCTCCTTGCGGTTGGAGGGCAGCATGGCAACTCCGCAGCGCATAAAACGGTTGATCGCGCCGCGAATCACCTTGTTGCCGACCCGGATCGATCCGCCTTCCAGCGGGAGCACGCCGAACATGGTTTGCATCAGTTCGCTCGCCCCGCTGCCCGCAAGGCCGGTAAACGCGACGATTTCGCCTTTTTTAACCGAAAGGTTCACATCCGTAAATCCCTTGCCGCAGAAATGCCGCATTTCGACCAGCGTTTCGCCAAGGGAGCGCTTTTCATAATAATCCTTGTCCAGATACTGCTCACCGACCATGTCGGTGGCGATCTGGTGCGGCGTCGTTTCCGATATATTGCCTTCGGAAATGAACAGGCCGTTTCTCAGCACGGTGTACCGGTCCGCGATTTCGAAGATTTCCGGCATTTTATGCGAGATAAAAATAAAGGAATGTCCCTGTGCTTTCAACTTTCGTAATATGCCAAACAGATGCTCGACTTCCTGCGTACTCAACGCGGTCGTCGGTTCGTCCAGAATCAGCAGTTTAGCATTTTCGTGCAGCGCGCGACTGATTTCCAGCAGCTGCTTTTGGCTTGTTTTCAGTTCGGACACCATCGCGCAGGGGTCGATATCCACCCCAAGGCGTGTGAAGAGTTCGCTTGCCTCGGTCACCATGCGTTTGCGGTCGAGCAGGCCGAGTTTTGTCTTGATTTCGCGATTCAAAAAAATGTTTTCAAACACGCTCAGGTCGTTGACCACGTTCACTTCCTGATGAACAAACGCAATTCCCGCGCGCTCCATTTGCTGGATCGTCGGGTTGTGATAGCTCTTGTTTTCAAAGATGATTTCACCGGTATCCATCGGGATAACGCCGGTGAGGATATTCATCAGCGTGGATTTCCCCGCACCGTTTTCACCAAGCAGCGCGTGGATTTCTCCCGCTTCGACTGTGAGATGCACATCTGAGAGCGCAATCACACCGCCAAACGCCTTTGAAATGTGCTGCATTTCAAGGATTGTCATAGTTTGTGTCCCCGTTTCCCTCGTTTTGGGTGAGGTGTTTGTTTCATACTGCCGATTTTGGCTGCGATGATACAGAATGGTTCCTGCATCCAGTATAATCGGATTTCTTCGTTGCGAAAAGAACGTTTTTTTGTGTCGTTTCGCTTCTTCTCCCGTGTGGCCAACATTCACGTACGGATGCAGGGGGTGCCTGCATCCGTACGCGCAGTCAAGTGAGTTGAGTCTTTCCAGGAAAGACCGTTTGGATTCAATTAGGACGCGTGACCCGAGAAACCTTCGTAGTTTGCAACGTTACCGGAGTCAACGATCCAAACCGGTTCATACTTGCCGTCGCCGATTTTGTAATCCCAGTCGCCGTTGAGGTAGTCGAGCATGTAGCCAATGACGTTTTCAAACATCTTCGGCGAGAAGTAGACGGACATCAGGCCGTCGAAGTAGGTCTGCGCCGTGGCAGCCTGTGTGGAGGTGCCGTCGATGACCGCATAGAGCTCGGCCATGCCGCCGATGGCGGAGGTGTAGACGTTCAGGGCTGCAAAGTCGGCCTTGGTCGCTTCGTCGATAGCGTTCGCCTCGAGAAGGTTCATAAGCCCGAAGGTCATTTCATCGTCCATGGAGTAGACAAACAGGTTTCCGCCCGTGGTCTTCGCCTTGGCGACGATTTCCGGCAGCTTCTGCTCAAGGTACTGATACGCGCCGTCCGCGCTCCAGTTGCAGACAACTTTGTAGTCCGCAGTCATAGCATCGATCTGCTCCTGAGTCCAAACTTCGGTGGTCTTGTAGGTCTCGTTCTTGTCCTTGTCGAAATACTCAATTTCGCCGCGGAGGAACTGCTCGAAGCCTTCCTGACGGCGAGAGCAGACGGTGCCGTTGTCACCGATGAGTGTGACGAGCGTGGAGCCGGGGATCATGCCGTTCTTCTGCAGCCAGTACGCGATGCCCGCGCCGCACTGCCAGTTATCACCGGAAGCGTTGAGGATCGCGGAAGCATCCGGCCCTTCAATGATGCGGTCGAAGGAAATGAACGGTACGTTCGCGGCGATCAGAGCTTCCTGACCGGCCTTGGCGGAATCTTCCAGAGCGAAGAATACCACGCCCGCCGCGTCGCCATTGGCGAGGATGGTCTGAACCTGGTCAACCTGCTCTTCGCCGGTCGATGCTGCCATGTAAACGGCCTTGTATTTGCCTTCTGCGTTGATCGCGGCAACTTTTTCTTCGGCATACGTGCCGGCCTGTGCCGTCCAGCCATGATCCGGCGTGGGGCCGAGAACATAGATGGTGTCGCCTTTTGCTCCCTCGGTCTTTGCGCACGCGGCAAAGCCAGCCAGCATGCAGACGCACAGGAGAATCGCAAGGAATTTTTTCATGATTTCTCTCCTTTGATGTATTTATAACAACCATCAAAATGGTTATTACCATGTAGATTCGCGCTCCGCGCGACGGGTGATGTATTTATAACAACCATCAAAATGGTTATTACCGTTTTGATTCGCGCTTTGCGCGAACGCTTGGGTTAGGTGCGACCCGGCAGGGCTTACAGTTCGACGATTCTTCCGCTCTCGGCGGATTCGAGGCAGGCGAACACCACCCGCATGGAGTTGACGATATCCTCCGCGTCCAGAATGGACGGTTTTCCCGTCAGCAAGCTTTCGACAAACAAGTCGATAACCCCGCTGCTGGCCTGCTGCGTGTCGTCGTTGGTCTGCATTCTGTCGAGCTCAAAGTGCGCCTTCGTACCATCAGCATAGACGATCTGCAGCACATAACGCGGGTCGGCATACAGCTTGAGAATGCCCTTTTCGCAGTAAAGCGTCGAGGTGTTGCACTCTTCGCCGTAATGCGTCCAGCTTGTGGTTACTGTACCCAGCGCGCCATTGGAGAAGGTGAGGATTTCCACGGAGTTGTCGTCCACCTCGATGGGCGTGCCGTCCGGAAATTTCTTGTCCAGCGTAGCAAGCCGCGAAAACACACTCTTGACTTCGCCGCCGATGAGGTAGCGCATCAAGTCGATTTTATGGATGCCGAGATCGGCCATGGAGCCGAACGCCGCTGTGTTTTTCTTGAAAAACCAGGTGTTGCTGCTCTTATCCGCGCTCCACATCTCCGGCCCCTTATGGCCAAAGGTGGTGGTAAAGCTGATGACGCGGCCAAGTTCGCCGGAAGCGAGGATTTCCTTTGCCTTGCGGTGCGCGGGCGTCAGGCGCTGGTTGTGGTCGATGAAGAGTCGCTTGCCGTTCTTTTTCGCCGCGGCGAGCATATCTTCGCAGTCCTTGAGCGTGATGGCCATCGGCTTTTCGCAGAGCACGTGCTTGCCGTGGCCCAGCGCATCGATCGTAATCGGCGCGTGGAACGCATTGGCAACGCAGATGCTGACCGCGTCGATGGAGGGGTCGGCAATGATCTGTTCGGCGGTCTCAAAAACCTTTCCGCCAAAGTCTGCCGCCATGGCTTCCGCGCGCGGACGGGAAAGGTCGAAAACGGCGGCGATTTCCGTGTTTTCGTTTTTCACATATTCTGCCGCGTGGCGCTGTCTAGCGATAGAACCGCAGCCGATGATACCTACTTTGAGCATAATGGTGTCTCCCTGTTTGTTGTATTCGAAATTCGTTTCCTTTTATCTTTTTTGCGCGGTCGTCTCGCGGTAGACAACTTGATGCGGCAGGTAAACGCCAATTTCCGCGCCGGGTTTACGGTTGATGTGGTCATATAAAAGCTCCATGCTTCCGCGTCCCAGTTCGTAACAGGGCACGGCGACCGTGGAAAGGTACGGATGAAACATGGTGGTGTAGTCTACGTCGTCAAACCCCATCACGCTCAGATCCTCCGGCACCCGCAGGCCAAGCTTGCCCGCTTCCGCGATGACGCCCAGCGCGAGGATGTCCGAAACGCAGAAGATCGCGCTCGGCGGGTTCGGGCTCGTCAAAATCGTTCTTGCCGCCTGTTTTCCGCTGGAAAACGAGTAGTCTGGCGCGGCGTAGGCAACGAGGGCTGCTTCTCCCGGCAAACCAGCTTCCTCCAGCGCGTCCTGATACCCGCGCATACGGTTCGCGCTGGAAAGGTAGCTGTTGGAGCTGGAAACGATTCCGATGCGCCGGTGTCCGCTCGCTGCGAGATGACGCACGGATTCCCGCGCGGCGAGGCGGTTATCCACCGAAATATGAGGCAGTTCCATCTCCTCTGCATACTCCGAGCACTGGACGATGGCGTATCGCCCGGCATACTTTTCGAGCCAGCGGTCGTCCCGGTTGCAGGCAAGGGTGATCATGCCGTCCGCGCGGTTCTTTTGAAAAAGACTGACGACAAGTTTTTCGTCCAAAGCGTTGCTGTCGTAAGTGTTGTAAATCAAGGTGCTGTAGCCAAGGTTTCGCGAAACATCGCAGATGCCGGAAAGCACTTTGGAATAGTACGGGTTTGAAAAGTTCGGCGTTAAGATCAGTATGATGCGGCTTTCGTTTTTGCGGAGGTTTCGCGCTGAGAGGTTGGGCTGATAGGCAAACTTGGCAATCGCCGCGCGCACCTTAGCTTCCGTCTCCGGCAGCACGCATCTTGTGCCGTTGATCACCCGTGAAACAGTCGCAACCGATACGCCCGCTTCTTGCGCTACATCTTGAATATTCACCATACGCGGAATATCCTCTCTCGCTTTGTCACCGTGTTCGGATTCCATGTTACGGCAGCAAATGTTCCGGCTCGTCATTCATGTAATGGATTACATTTCGGTTAACTCAAAACGCCCGCCGCGCTCTTTACGGTTTGGCACTTCCCTGCCGGTCAGGCAGGTGTTAATCGCTTGTGATGAACTGACTGATGTACCGTTGAGACTGTTTCAGCGCGATAAGGCGATCCTCGAGAGTATCCTCAAACGATTTGTCCTCGACTTCGACCACGACGGCGCCTTTGTAATGAACGTCCGTCAGCGCGGAGATGAATCTGCCCCAGTCGATATCGCCAAGGCCGGGGAGCTTCGGCAGTTGGAAGTCCAGGGGAGCTGCCAGGACGCCGACTTCGTCGAGCAGATCCTTTCGAACCTTTGCGTCTTTGATATGGATATGGAAGAGTTTGTCGGTAAACTCATAGATCGGACGGATGTAGTCCATCTGCTGCCAGAGGAAGTGCGAGGGGTCGTAGTTGAGCCCAAAGTACTTGCTTGGAATGGCGGAGAACATCTCCCGCCAGATTCTGGGTGTGGTGGCGAGGTTTTTCCCGCCCGGCCATTCGTCCGCGGTAAAGAGCATCGGGCAGTTCTCAATGGCAACGCGAACGCCGGTATCTTCGGCGAGCTTGATGATGTCCGGCCAGATTTTCAGAAACGAACGCATGCTCTCCGCAACGGACGCCTTCGGATCGCGTCCGATGAAGGTGTTGACCGTGTCTACGCCAAGCAGCGGAGCGGTTGTAATCAGCTTTTTGATATGCGCAATTGCCTCGTTCGCTTTTTCTGCGTCGGGATCGAGCGGGTTGGGGTAATAGCCCAGCGCCGAGATGGCGACCTGTTTCAACGCAAGATAGTCCTTGATTGCGGCAACGCGGGAAGGATCCAGCTTGTCCACGTCGATATGCGTCACTCCCGCATAGCGGCGTTCTGCCTTACCGACCGGCCAGCACATCATTTCGATGCAGCGATATTCATTTTTCGACGCAAAATCGACAACGAACTCAAAATTCTGATCCGGCAAAATGGCGCTGGCAAACCCAAGTTTCATGTTGTTCTTTCCTTTTTTTCATCCGCTGGTTGTTTATTTTGCTTTGCTTCGTGCTCGCAGCTCGAAATGGTTCGCGTTTGAAACGCTTTCGGATTTGTTTGATCTCAATCTATCATTCATTACACAATGTGTCAATATTATTTACATATTTTACATAATATATTCTCGTTTCTATCATTTCTTACATTTTAGTTCCATTAAGCGGTGAAATTGTGCTCGTTTACAATTATCATCATACATGGTAATATATGGGAAGGTTTTGAAAAAAAAGGATTGAACATGTCTCAAATTAAAAAGAAAACCACCCTGCAGGATGTTGCCGATGCCGCTGGCGTGTCCATTGCGACCGTTTCGCGCGCAATCAGCAACAAATCCAGCGTCAAAGAAGCAACCTACGACAAGATTGTTCAGGCAATGTACGCGCTCGGTTATGAAAACTCAATCCGGTCCGAGAGTCATTTGATCCTGATCCTTCTGCCGGATATTGACAACCCCTTTTATTCCGAGGTGATCCGCGGCATCTCGTCCGCGGCGGGTCGTCAGGGGTATCAGGAGATTATCGTTCGCACCGGGGCACATCCGCTGACGTATTCGTTTATCGAGAGCATCATCGGCAAAACCCATGCCGACGGGATCATCACCCTCGACCCCATCCCCTCTGCGGAAACGATTACACGGCTCGAGAAGATTATTCCGCTCATTCAGTGCGCCGAGTACAACGAGCAGAGTCCGGCTTCCTATGTATCCATTGACGACGTTGCGGCAAGCCGCGCTGTTGTGGACTATATCGTCTCCAAAGGCAAACGGCGCGTTGCGCTTATCAACGGCCCGCTCAAATACAAATATGCCCGCAAGCGCCAGGAAGGCTTTATCAAGGCGCTGGAGGAAGCAGGTCTTGCGCCGGTTTCCAACCTGATCGTACAGGTGCCGGAGTTCAGTTACGACGCGGCGGTCTCCATAGCAACCCAGCTGTTGAGCATGCCAGAGCGTCCGGACGCGATCTTTGCCGCGTCGGACGTGTTTGCCGTTGCCGCCGTCAAAGCCGCCAAGCGGCTGGGCATATGCATACCAAAGGATTTAGGCGTAATCGGCTTTGACAACACGAATATCTCGGTAATGTCCGAACCCGCGCTCACAACGGTCAAGCAGCCGCAGTTTCAGCTTGGCTTCCTCGCCTGCGAGATGCTCATTGAGCAGATGCATACCCCCAACCTAGCCCCACGCCAGATCATGCTGGGTGCGGAAATCATCATTCGCGAATCTCTGTAAGGCTGCTGCTCATAGAGCTAAAGAATTAGATTTATTCCGAACGCAAACGGACGCCGGTTTTTCCGGCGTCCGTTTTGTTTGTTTTCGTTTCATTGAGCTTGCTCACCGGCATTGAGCCGGCTTGCTCTGCCGGTGCGGCCGAATCCGCAGTTATCCCCCCATGCAGAGCATGAAAAAGCCAACCACGTCTCCGTCCTTGAGCTCGGTGGAGAATGGCACCCGCTCACCGTTGACGCTGGCCAGCAGCAGCTTTGCAATTGCGCCGCTGCACTTGACGCTTTTGAGCGCGTCCTTGAGTGTGGCTCCATCCGGCAGTTGCATCCAGCCGCGCTCATCGATCTTCGAGCGGTCGCATCCCGGCGGCGGCAGCATCTTGACGCGAATCATAGAGTCTCCATCGCAATCGCGTCCATCGGGCACGATTTTTTGCAGAGCCCGCATCCGGTGCAGGGTCGCTCCGTCAGCTCCGGAAATGCGGTTTTCAACTTGTCCGGGCCGATGTTCGTCAGCGCGAGCGCGCTAACCGGACAAACCGTGACGCACATGCCGCACGCGATGCAGAGATCATACGTAAAGACCGGTTTTTGTTTTGCCATGTTCTTAAGCCTCCTGCCGCTGCAGCAGTTCGGGAATGCCAAGCTGCTCCATCGTTTCCTGCGTCGGCACGCCGGTTTCGCGGTTCCAGCCAAAGCCTTCCCAGTGCAGCGCCACCATTTCGCCGTTTTGCAGTGTAACGCCTTTGAGCGGGCCGTTTGTCAGCGGCGGGTTACCCGCCATCCGCTCCGGCAAACGCCAGGACGCGGGATCGACGCCTTGTTTGACGTTGAACATCTGCCGCAGGGTTTGAATCCGCTTGCCGATCTCCATATACTCGTCCCCGCTCTTTTGCCAGCCCGCGGCGGCGTTAAGGTAGTTGCAGGGGTTCCAGGCGTGCGTACCGAACATCATGCCGTAATAACAGCCGCCCGCGCCGTCCACGAGCATGGCATAGCAGGCGTTGGCGACGCTCCGCATGGCGCGCTCCATGGAAGGGACGATGTCCTCCTCCTTATTGAGCATGGTGATCGGCGGCGCCCAGGAACAGATATCCGCCAGCGCGTAGGTGCCGTAGCTCATCGTCATGCCGATGGTGTGCTTGCCCGGCGCGGGTTCGGCAACAAAATGCACCGCGAGCTGCGGGTCGTTCCGGCTGTCGTGCATGCCCGGTTCCTGCCCGCCGATGTGCATGGCGTATTCGCTCCCGCCGAAGCGTTCGCTTGCGCGCAGGACACCGTCCGCCAGAGAATCGCCAAAGCCTTCGCGCGCAATCATCTGCTTCACCAGTGCGATGATATCCGGCGCATTGCCCCAGCGCAGTTCCAGTCCGCCGGTCTGTTCTTTGGTGAGTACGCCGTTTTCAAAGCACTCAATCGCCCAGGCGATGGTGTTGCCCGCGGAGATGCTGTCCATGCCCGCGCGGTTGAGCAGTTCGTTGATGATGAGAATGCTCTCCAGATCGTTGTTGAGCAGCAGCGGCCCGAACGCTTCCAGCGTTTCGTACTCCGGTTTATGGGTATGCGCGTGTTCGCCTAACCCTGCGGTATCCAGCACGCCGCCGCAGCCGAGACCGCAGGCGTAACAATGGTATTTTCTCGTTTCGCGCTTGATCACGCGGTCGGGGTTAAACGCGCGCACCGCGCCCGGCGCGTCCTTTGGCCCGCCGCCCCAGTTCTTGATCGGCCCGTCGCCGGAGTTGACCGCCATGGCCGTGTTCATGGGCGTTCCCCACTTTTTGAGGATCGGCACCGTCATCATGCCGTCCATCGCCACCGTAACCGGGAGCTTGCCGAGCATAGTGCCGCCAAAGCCGAGCACGCCGCCTTTGACGAGTCCTGGCAGGCTGCCCTTTTTGAGTTTTCTGCCGAGTTCTTTGCTGATGGAATTCACCGCCTCGCGATCGGCGCAGGGCATAGGTTTGCTGCCCGCGAGCACCACCGCTTTGAGGCGTTTGGAACCCATCACCGCGCCAAGTCCGCTGCGCGCGGCAATGCGCCCCGCCTCGTTGCAGATGCCGGCGATCAGCGAGAGCTTCTCGCCCGCCTCGCCGATCACCGCGACGGCGGGCTTTTTCTTATCCCAGTTATCGGCAATCAGGCGTTCTTCCGCTTCGGTTGCGTCCAGTCCCCAATAGGCGGAAGCGTCCCGCAGTTCGGCTTTGGTGTTGTCCGCATAGAGGTAAACGGGCTCTTCGGAGACGCCGCGGATAAAGATTGCGTCGTAGCCGCACTGTTTGATCGCGGGCGAAAACACCCCGCCGCAGTTGGAGTCCCCCCAGCCGCCGGTGAGCGGCGACTTGGCGACCACCATCCAGCGCCCGCACATGAGCGCGCCGGTTCCCGTCAGCGCGCCGGAGACGAACCCGAGCACGTTGTCCGGCCCCAGCGGATCGGCGTTCGCGGGGATGTGGCTATAGAGATACCAGACTCCAAGCCCTTTGCCGGACAGCACGGCTTCGTAAACCGCGTCCGGCACGGTGCGCGCGCGCACTTCCCGGGTGCCGAGATCGACTTCCAGTATCCGTCCGTTGCAGCATTTCATATTTCATCCCGCCTGTATCATTTTATAGGCCTTCAGGTTCTGTTTGATCTGCGTTTTCGTCTGCTTTGCCATCGGCACAAAGATCCAGTCTTTTTGCTGATCCTCGCTCGAGAGTTCGGGAATCGGGAAGATATGGTCGTCCCACGCGTCGAACGGAATCTCGACGAGATCTCCCGCTTTGAGCACCTTACGGACAACGAAATACTTTTTGGCCATGCCGAGAATCAGGTTGCCGATGCCCTCGTTGTCCGGCGAAAGCATGGGCACGAACGCGCCCGTGGCTTTGATGAACAGCGGCACGAATTCGCCGACGTTACCGCAGCCCGTCGCGCGGCCGGTGCAGGCTTTTTCCGCCGCTTTGCTGCAAGCGCCGCAGCCGACCACTTGTTTATATTCCTTTTTCAATTCGTTGAGTGCGTCGAGGTCATACGGTTTTCCGTCCGGATCGAACCAGTAGCGCTTGCCGTCCACTTCGCAGCCTTCGCCAATGAGCGCGGCAAAACGAACCTTGGCGGGATCAACCTTCTTTTTGCCCTTGTGGAGCATTTCCATATACATGGACATGGTCGCCATGCAGCCGCCGCGGCACGCGCCTTCCAGTTCGTAGACCATTTGCGGCGTTACGCTGTGGATATCCGCAATCTTTGGCGCGCGGCTGTTGGTATACCCTACCAACAGTTTAACATACGGCCAGTTCTTGCGAAAGCGCGGCGTTAAAAACGAACTCTCCGCGCGACGGAACGGAACCACGCGCTCGACGCCGATCACTTCCGTGTTTTTATCACCAAACCCGCGTTTTTCCGCCTCGCGCGTGAGCGCCAGCTCATTGGGGTCGATGCCCATCACGCGTGTCGTCACGCGGTCGACTTCCACGCTGTTCGTGCCGGAGATGATCATGCCCACCTTGACGGGGTCGACCGGCGCGGGCGTGTTGCCCTCCCCGCCGATGATGCCGTCAATGACCGTGAGCGTAGGTTTGAATAGATACAATAAGTCGACAAGCTTCTTTTCGATCTGCCAGCTGTGGTTGCGGTAGCGCATGTTGCCGGAGAGCGTGCCCATCGCGTTTTTGAATCCGAGCGTCACGCCGGTGTAGAGGTTCGTCTTCATCTTGGGCACGGAAACGTAGAGCGCTTCGCCTCGCACGACTTCCGAAAAGATGCGGGGAATGTAAACGTCCTTCTGCACCTCGGCCTTCGGCACATAGTAGTGGTCGACCGGCTGTTCCTCTACGGCGACCATTTCGCAGCCATACTGCCTGGCAACCTTGTCCAACCCCACGTCGTAGAAGAGCTGGGTGGTGGAAACGCCTTTGCCCGTGCCTTCTACAATCGTGATTTTGCAGCCGAGACCGTGCAAAACGGAGATCACCGCTTCGAACACACGCGGGTCGGTGGACTGCGGAACGTCGTCCATGTCGTTGCCGCTTTTGTGCATGACCGCCACCAAATTCGGCTTAATCAGCACTTTTCTCCCGCGAAAGACCTCTTTCCAACCGGTGTGCTCATCGAGCGTGTCGAGATTCTTCTGCACCGTCTCGCGGATGGCTTTCACATCCGGGCGGTTAAAATATCGTTCCGTGCCATAATAATACGGCAGGATGACGAAGTTATGCATATAGTTGACGCGGGGCGCGTCCGTCAAAACAACTGCGCTTTTCATGCGTTCACCTGCTCTCTCCACGGCTCCTTGCCGTCTTCCGCGAAATCCGCTTCCGTGAGATCGTCTGCTTTCATCTTGCGCCGGATCGGCAGCCACCAAACGTAGCCAAACAGCAGGCAGAGTACGATGGAACGCAAGGCGGAAACGCCGAATTCTCTCCCGGTTCGGTAACCGACGAGAAATAACTCAAACGTATGCAGGATTGCGATTGCCCCGAACACCCAGAATGTAACCCCGGTTGCCCAAAGGACGATGGCCGCAATCCACAGAAGGATCACGAGAAAATACTGGAGCAGTTGTTTCATACCGGAACCTCCTTTTATAATACATGTGTATGGTTCATTATTTCATACGTATTCCTTGCTGTCAACACTGGACAGCGTTATTCAATCAGTTGTCAGAAGCGATTAGTTCTGATACAATGTCCTAAACTATAAGGAATTGTGGGACTTGTGGAAAAAGGAAGCAGCAAAACGCAATTGGTCGAAACCGGAATGGAACTCTTCCGCGAAAAGGGTTTTGACAGCGTTACAATTTTGGAAATCTGCAAAGCCGCGGGTGTCACGCGCAACGCGTTTTATTATCATTTTGTCGATAAGGAAGCGCTCCTTTGTTGCTACTTTGCGGAGAGTATTCCTTCGCAAAATGAGCTCTTTGAGCATATTCTGTCCCTTGGCAGCGACTGGGAAAAGCTCTGGTGTCTGCTGGAAGCGCACCTCAATCTCATGGAGCGCGAAGGCGTGGATATCACGCGCGCGCTCATGAAAGCAAGCCTCGACAACCGCGAAACCATCGTGAAGGATTACGTGCTCACCAACACCTGGTGCGTGCCGCTGATTCAGAACTGCATCCAGTCCGGCGTGATCCGATCGACTCTCTCCGCCGAGCAGTTGAATTTTCTGATGACGCGGGTCCTGCTTGGCATGATCGTCTCCTGGTGCAATAAGGACGGCGGGTTCGATTTGATTCCAGCGTTCCGCAAAGCGTTGTATGATTTGATGCGGCCGGGCGAAGTCATACCCGTTCTTTGAGCCGAACCGCAGGGCAGTTTGCGGCGTTCAGGAAGTAATACACACAAAAAGCACCTTTGTTTTGGCAAACGAAGGTGCTTCTCTTTTTTCTAAATGGCACTTGAATCAGAAAATCCGTATGGCTTTTGCAGTGCGGCTCTGTTAACTAAACAGGGATATGAGCGATCAGTTTACGCAAGACAGCGAGATTTGTTCGCTGCCTTTCGGTCAATTGGGATTCCTCAGCACTATCAGCTTCGCAAAGTGAAACATGCAGATGCGCGCTTCCGTCGATATACGCCGCCTGAGGATCCATGCAGCTCAGATCATGGCAATAATAGCATTCACCCGTAAAGTCCGTTTCGTCATCCAACCATGGCAGAGCTTCTATGCAGGCGAATGTCACCTCGCTATAGTAATTCCGGAAGGAAATAACGTCGCCAATACGGAACAGCACCGGTAAGTAACACTTTTCCAGAAAAGGATACAGTGGAAAAGCTTTGCCCTCAAACCGGCTTCTATAAAGACGGTTCGTTTTTTCGTCGACATATCCAAACTGCCTGATTTCGTCCGTTGCGGATAGTAAAAGAATTCGATCTGCTTCCTCCTCGGCAACCGTGGCAAGTTTGGAAAGAAGTAAGATAATTTCCTCTTGCCCGCAGTTCTCCTGAACAATCGTTGCCGTCTGCATCACTGTCCATTCAGGAAAATGCTTATCAAAATATCCCCTGAGTGCCGAGGATGGGATGCAAGGAATCACTTCTGCAATCATCTCTTGAAGAGTCATGGATCAGTACCTTTCTTATCGCAGGGCTCAGCCTGCTCATTCGAAGACTGGCTGTCCTGCCTTCTGGCAAGATAATACCGACAGACGCAGTTCGTAGAACTGCCGTACCCACTCCGGGTAGCTTTCGTATTCCTTCTCCGCGACGATCCGTTTAAGCGTCCTGACGCCCACGCGCCTGTCCAGAATGGTCAGTATACGAATGATACAGTCATCCGACTGCAAGGCGGTTTGAATAGGCATGCTGCGGAATTGCAACACCGCGTTCAGAAAGTCCATCTCGCAATATGTGCAAACTGCGTCCCACTTCGGCTTCATGCCCTTCTGAATTTCTTCCCACGCGCTTACCGAATTCACGCGGTAAGTGACGGAAGCGTCGTCTTCCTGACGGTATTGTTCGATCCACGAAAAGCAGACCAGCTCTTTTCTGTCCAGCCGGATCGCCGCCCTGCCATAGGCGTTGTGAACGTCGTGGTATCGAGTTAAAAAGTAAGTAATTCTGCCCCGCAGTTCGTCGCAAAGGCGTTCGTTCAGCAGCTTCTGCAGATCAGACCAGGACTTGTATCTCTCCATATCGTACCCTACCATGCAGCATAGTTCGTTTCATTTCGTCTCTCAATCCAAATGATCTCGCTTCAAGGCATGTACCAGAACGAATTGAATTTGTAAAGGTACGTTCTGGCCCCCTTGGGCATCTGCGTAACCGCGTTGAACACATTGTAAAAATCGCCCGCCCCCATGGAAAGCGAAATCGCACCAAAAGCGCCAAGGTAAATGAGCGATGGAACCAGCAGCGCAACGATAAACGGAGCAAAACCGAAGACAATGCTCGGCAGTAGCGACATCCAGATGAATCTGCATTTACTCATCGTTTCCGGGCCGACGACAAACAGCAGCCCCTGCTTGAGATTCGTGTACAGGTAAACGTCTTTTTTAAAGCAAACGGCATGCAAAAGCTCATGCGGAAACACCGCCGCCAGCGCGAGGAGACATCCGTATGTCAATTGAATCGAGAGCAGTCTACTGCCGCATCTGAGGTAGAGAATGCCGGCCAGCAAAACCAGTATGACGACGCTCCAGATGCTTGCTATCACCGCCAGCGTTTTTGAATCCTTCGCTTCCTTGAACGGCACCGCGCCGGGCGGGTGCTCGCCATACGGCAGAGAATCAGGGTTTAGATCGTATGTTCCTTTATAATGCAGCTTCATTTGATTGCCCCTGTTCCGATCCATTTTGCTGGATGCCTGTTACACAGATTCTACCATAGAACGAAAGAAAAAATCCATGCGCGGATTTTCACTGCGCATGGATGTTTCAACTGAATTGTTGCATGCTGAACGCAGCATAGTTTCTCGTTATCCGTTGGTTATGTTGGCATAGCTGGCAATTTTCGACATACAAGCGTCAGATTTATGCTCAGTTCGGCTTTTATTCGGCCAGCACGAGGAAAGCTGACAAAAACGAATCCGTAGCAAAGCATACTGGAACGGTCTCACTCGTGAATTCTCACTTGGATTTCGCCCTTGGACTGCACCGTGTAAAAGCGATCGTTCGTGCTGTGGAGAATGGCTGGTTTGATCATCCGATAAAACTCAGAAGCATCGACTTCACCTTCTCGTACATAAAATAAATCCTTTAGCCGGCCAGAACGCAAATCACGGTTTGCATGCGAAGGGATCACATAGAGTACGCCCTTGACTTCAGGATCGTGCACAGGAAACGCGGCAAAATCACTCGACATGTTGAACTCCGCTATCTCAAATTCACCTGGTATATTCAGTTCTGGTGTTCGAATGCCTTGCGGAATCCAGCCTTTGGAGAGAAAAGCTTTCTTCCATTCTTCAAAATACGTTTGGTTCATTTCAGCCTTCGCAATTTCAATCAGTTGATCCCAATCTTTCACGGCAGGCTTTTCTTTTTCACTGGCTTGCCGACTGATCGCATCAACCTTCGCATCCATGGCCAAATGATCTTTCTTCTGTTCGTCCACTTTTTTTTCAATGGAGCTAGTCGAGTCACTTATTGTCGGAAGCAATGATTTTTCGAGGCACTCCTTGAACTCCGCTTTCCTCTCATGAGCACTTGGCAACTTTTTAACAACTTTCTTTTGATTGCTCGTCAAGACAACTAGAACAATTATCAAAAAAGCGAAAATTAACACCAAAATTAGAAACACCGATGTTGGGTTTTTTACTAATTCTTGTATTTGCATACGTTCTCCTCCGTTCAGTGGAGTCACGGATGGTAAGGGTGTGTTGGCCGGAGTTTGCATAGAGCGCTGGACTTCACCCCTCAGCGTTTCAATCTCTTCATGAATCTGGTCATAGGTTGCGCTGTTCAATATCACCGTCAGGTTGCGCACCTGAGTCGCATCGACCCACCCCGGCTGCGTATTGGTATAGTTTTCCCCATAGCGCACGGATACCATCAGCAGATTAGCGGGTGCTTTATTCGCCTCGGTTGTGGATCGAAACCATTCCTCGGTTGGATTGCTTGGGAGCGTAAAAACAACGAATGCGCCTTCCTCGGTATCAGAGCCGTTCAGTAAATACGCGTATAACCCATCCTTCGGATCAACCCGCAATGTTCCAATGCTGTTTCCCGCGAGATCGAAAAGAGTCGTATCCCCTTGTTGCAGGATTACTGCTGTTTCATGTTCTGTTTCTTCTTCCGCCTCGGCGGCTGACTCCGCTTCAGTCCCTGTATCGTCTGTGCCTTCAGGTATAGCGGAACACGTAGCTTGGATCGTCTCTGGTTCTGCCGAAGGAGACTCCGAAGCATCCGCAAACGATGTGGCAAGCGGCAGCAACAGCAACACACATAATGCAAAGGCCAAGAGTATCGCTGTCTTTCGATAATTCACCGGGCGATCCCTTCCTTCTTTCGCGACAAACTGTCAATTAATTCCGCACCAACAAGGAAAAATGGCTTCAATTCCTCATTTCCTGTGCGCAGCGTTTGAATTGTCCCCATTACTTTGTTTTTAAAACCGGGTTCATCCTCTTCGGGAAATGCGAACTGTCTGCATTCGGAATTATAGGGCACAACTCTTCCGACAGAACGATAAAATGCGTTTAGAAATGCTCTCAGCTCGTCCTGCTCTGGGTAAATTTCATCGCTCGCGGCGGCATCCTCCATTGAAGAAAGCGCTGAATATACCTTGTCCCCCTGAACAAAACGTTCACCGGCAAGTATAATGTTTTGTTCCTTCACCTGCAGCGCGCTTCCTATCGAAAGCAATGTACCACGCGCCACCTCATGTTTGGGAATGCCGGAAAACTGCACGGCTCTTGGCTGTTCTGCCTGGTTCATTCCGGATCTGAACATCTCTTTTGCAAAATCAGAAATGGCATCATCATTGTCGCTGATCCAATCGATGATCTTTGAGCCGTTCCCTGCAAATTGTATGGTCAGATTCGAGATCAGGAGCGGCTCCAAACCTTGCCGCTCTCGCGCCAACATACCAGCGTAATAACACACAGCGCCAAGATAGTATGCGATGCGAAGCCGAAAATCAAGAATTCCCGCATCGTTGGACGTCAATACTATATTCTTGAGCATATCCGCAACTTTATAGAATTTACCATCCTTTAAAATCGAAAATTCAAGAAGACCTTCAATCACGCTGTGTATCTGCTCTTCATTCAGTTGCGCGTCTTTTAACTCTGCGATTCCGAGCGAACCGGTCCCCTTAGGTTTTGGTGTTCGGAATTGCTCAAGCAGCAGGCGAATGGATTGTTGTCCGAGTTGCTGACGAAGTATTCTGCTCAGCAAATCTGGATTCAACCAAAATTCGGAATGAAATATCGTACGAGCGCCGATTTTCAGTGAACTGCCGACTCCCCGCCACGGTTTTTTCAGTTCTCTTTTATAGTAGAGAAAGATATCCGATGTTCCACCTCCGATATCAATTGAGCAGAAATTCATGCCAATTCCGTCTCCCGCAACCTGCGTTGCGACCGCAAAACTCTCTGTGATTTGATTCACCGGTGCTGCGTGAAGACCTGTTATTTGAGCTACTGTTCCTAAAATTTGCGCAACAGCCGCAATATAAGTCTTCATTCGGGATTTGGACATCGCTCCCGGATAAGACGCATAGACCTGTAAGGTTCCGCAGGCGTTCATTCTGGCTTCCAGCGCAAGAAGATACATGACTTCCGTTAGATAGTTATGCGTATTATACGGGCTGATCACATTCCACTTGAGATTTGAATGTATCTCCAGTCTATCCATTTTGGGCCAGGCTCGCTTCTCGGTCGCAGCAGATCGGAAATATGCCCATATGCCATAGAGAGCACTGGGTATCCCTCCGGTTGTTTGGGTCGGAACCGCCAGCAACGAATGCAGCAGCCCAATATCCCAAGATTCCGTTTCAGGCGGTACAAAACAGCTTATGCTCTGATCGTTTTCCCCGCGATCTGGATTGCACACTGCACCTGCATATAGCGCTTTTGCTGAAACTGGCTTGGGAACATCTTTATTCACGCATCCATACAGCATTGTCGAAGTCGTTCCAAAATCAACTGCTGCGTAATAGGTGTTGCCGGATTCCGGCGCATGTATTGTACGGCTTACTCTGGTTTTCAGGTATCCAACATGTACCGATTCCGAACCTATCGTTTTTTCCGCAACCCAGTACTCCGGGAATGTATTCATGGAGTAGTAATTAAATTTCCTCCCTGTTGCAGACGGGACGAGGTAGTTGCTTCTCGCCTGAACATCCGGTTCGATCGTATAGCGAGGGTATACCGAAGCGCTGCTTTGTTGAGATGTCTCCGGCTCCTGGTCATATCGGAACGCGAAATACGATGTCCAACCTTCGATTTTCTGTCGTGGCCAGAGCGTAACAGATGAAATATCCGACAACCTTTCGATTCTTCGGATCGGATTCGCTTTGCCATACAACATTTGTATTTTTTCACCGTCGCGCCTTCTCGTCAGCGTCACCGTTGCATCGCTAACCAAGCCTTGTTTGGCCGAAACTTGAATTGAGTATTCCAGTTCCCCCTCCGCCAGCAGCTTGCGGCATAGTCCGGTAATCGGCATAAAGAATTGAGAATAATAATAATATGGCTGCGTATTGTCCAAATATTGCATGCTATCGATATGATAGCAGCTTGAATCTACTCCGCCGAGCAGCGGATCGGCATCATCCGGAGTAAGTGTTGCTATCGTCCCGGAGAAGTACGACAACTCAGGAATCAGCAACGCCTCCTGCCGGAAAGGATCGCAGGCGGTCAGCAACTTCGGGTCACCGGAGAAACTGCTCACCATGTTGTCGTATATCCTTGCGCGAGCAAAGTCTACCGTTTTCACCGGTACGCGCAAACTGCAGCGCAAAGCGGCTTCCAACGCAGTTGCTTCCCTGTAGTTCAGCTCCTCCATCAATTTATTGCTGACTGCGTATCTGACTTTCCCCTTTGAGTCGATCGTTCTTTTAATCCAAGGTACTTTCAGAAACAAATGCTTCCATGCATCCGGTGCCGGGGCAAAGTAAGTCGTGGGAGAAGAAATCGCGATCGGCAGAAGCGTTCTACCCGATCGAATGCTGTATACTCGGACCACGTCTTGATTGAAGGGAACATCGTTCTCATCCGCCCAGATGAAGTTTTGGGGACGTGAACTAATCACCGCCGCGAGGAATCTCCCAGCCAAAGTTCCATCGGCTGCATTCTGCTTTATAGCCGCTGTTGAGTAACTATTGATAACGAACTGCAGATTGTACACGCTTTCCCCGATCAGCATGACCGTCAAAATTGCCTGCCATTGCCGAACGACCGCCGCACGATACTGCTCAAGTACAGGGTCCTCCGCGCGAACGTTTGGCGGAAGATACAGCATCATATCAAAAATACGCTGCGTAGACCAGATATCTGGAATTGAACTCAAGTTGTCAAAATCAATTTTCCCTTCTTCTACGTCAATCGACAGCGCGTCTCGAATTTGCTTTAGATTCGTCGCAACATCCGCATCCGCCGAAATGGCGTCCAGGCATGTTCTGGCGTAATCATCATCTTTTGTAAACCAATACATATCTTTGCTCCAATCTCTTCTGCCAGTTCTTTATCGGCCATTGCGTCTGGAATAAGGCGTTTCGCAGGCATCCATAAGCGCAAGGGTAAATGCGTCGCTGTTTGGATTGTTGGGCGTATCCATATGAGTGCGGCTCGAAAAGTAAAACGGTACCTGTTGATTCATAATACCGAGAATTTCGCTGCCTTTGATTCCCTGTAAGTTAATTCCGAACGTTTTCCCTTTTTTCGATTTCCGCGCTAATTTAACACTGTACTCATCCACTTCAAGAACCGCCAGTCCATTCCTGAAAATTTCGGTGAACCAGCCCAACATATTCTCTGAGAATTCCAGAATCCTCCCGATTCCCTCGGCATATCCTCTCCAAATCGACTCCCAGTCGTCCGATTCCTGTAAAGAGCTCTTCCACAGCTCCGCAATGAAAGTTGGTAGCAATGCACTGTCTCCGCGCAGTGCAATCGGTGTAAAATAGTCCCGCGTCATCAGACAAAACCTCTCGAGCTGTTGCAGAGACGCGCGCACCCTGTCCGCTTCAGGGAACATGCTCCAGTCATTTTTCCCTTCGGTGGTCTCTCTTGGCACAAAAACGCCGTCTTCCCAATCGCCCGCGAAATAACGCATGATCCCAATCGCCGCGGCCAGCTCTGCGGGGACGGCGGGGTCGTTTTGCGGATTTGAAGTATCGTCACCCTCATTTTGAACAATCGTGCCGTCTTTTCCAACCATGGATTGTCTCGGGCTGCCCACAATCTGAATGCATTCGACATCCGGTAATACGTCACGCAGCATATAGTAGTTCAAAGCAAGTTTGCTCTGAAACCCGAATTGGGAGAAATCTACTTCAACCTCATCTGCACGATGTTCTTTATCCGGCGCGTCGTGCAAGTAGAAGTAAGGCGCCATCAGTGTCAGTCCTATTTCGCAATCCGGATTGAGGCGAATGGATTCCTTCAGGCATTTCGCAAGCGTTGGCACACCGCTGGCGCCGGTGCCGCCAAACAACGAACCCGAAAACATAATCCGAGCCGGATCGGGCGATCCGGCCCGGGAAACAAGCGTATTCCAAAATGGATTATACCGCTCCGTGTAGAGATGCTCCCAGAGCAGAGAACCAATATGCGGATGGCCCTTGCACCCATCATAGAGCTCCATTTCACGATCTGTTTCCCCATAGAGCGCATGAATGAGCGGCATAGCGGATGCGCTTACGTTAATATAACCATCCAGATACTCCTGAATATTCGCATAAGTAGTCTCACCAGTGTCAAAGCCAGTTCCGAAATAAAACAGGCTGTCGCTTTCCAGCACAATCTCAATAGGCCTCCAGCCTTTCCGTTCCTCACTGCAGCGAGCATCCCATAAAAACCGAAAAGCGTTATGGTAGGATGTGATGAGTCTCCTCAGTTCGACACCATCGGCATGACCAATATCTATATCGACTAGCCGTATCGTTAATCGAGCTTCTTCTCGAACCAGTCGATCCGCAAAGCCTGCAGCGGCAAGCGCGACAACACTTTGCGCGATACGCGCACCGCTTCCGCCGACCGCGACTAAAACCATTTCTTTCATGTCCGCATGTTCCTTTCCGTTACTTGATCGCCTGTTTCTTGATTTTGTTCTTTCGATAAGCCGGCTTCCTGTTTTCGGGTGCAAAAATACTGAGATCCAGCACCGAAAGGATTACCGCGCAGACAACATACAGCAGGGCTCCGCCCCAATACACAACGTTGCTAAGGTCGTTTTCTTTATATAAGTCACTGTCTGCCCACCATCCATACGACGGGATTTTCATGTATGTTATGTACAACAAATAGATGCCACCGCCAAGAATGATCAAAACGTTAAGCGTAATCTGCAATACTCTTCGGCCGGTTACCGTATCATTCAGGTTTTCATCGATGAGCCGAAAAAACAGATTGACAACAAACAGCGTTCCAATAAATAGAACAAATCCGTTAAATAGCATGTTATAGATAATGGTTGGCGCCATCGACACATCATACGGCGAATTTTCATCGAACCCGCTGAACGCGGTCGTTACCACGCCCTTTGCCAAGAGGGGTACGCAAAGCATCGCAAGATAAAGTATCAACAGCAGCAAAATCTTAACAAGAACACGTGAACTCGCCAAAAACCGAATTGCCCCTTTACTTGAAGCCATAACAATTTACCTCCCTGTATATTTCTTTCCGACGCGTTACTGGTTTGGAAAATTTTCCACCTGATATTGGCTGAACGCCCAACCAAGGTTATCTGTTGTTTCCGCTGTATCGACATACTTCGAAGCTTTATCGTGTTTTACAACGCCAAACAGGAATGTTTTTTCATAACTGCTCATCTCTTCCGTCACGTCGTCGATATTCTTGTCTATCTGACGGTCCAGAAGATTGTAGAGGAAGGTCTCCGCAAGGTAAGCAGTTTTTGTTGCCTGTGTAAAAAGGAACGCATGATCATCCCATTCTTGGTTATATGTTTTTATATCCATCGACCAGTCAACGAGCCAGTCTGCCGCGTAGGATTCGAGCAATTTTGCGCGATCCGGCATAAATTCAGGTTGAATCGTCACTGAGAGAACAAGCGGCAGATCATCCTGCAGCGCTGCGGGGTACACCACGAATCCCATCTGTATTTTCCCGCTTACCTGATCAAAGACTGGTTCAACAGCTTGTTTAAACGTTTTCGAGTCGCAGGTGGTCCATCCAGCTATATTTGCGGAAAACTCATTTACAGTTTCAAGATCAAGTTTCTTAATATCGGTGATGGATACCTCCGGGTTGTTTTGAGCAAACGTATAGGTAAGTGCGTCATCTCCGGATGTATCAAGATTCGTTAGCGTATAATCATGCCAAATGACAAACGGAAACTGACATTCCACATGAATGTTCTCCCCGTCCTGCGCTGCGGCTTCCTCATATATACTGGCAAGAGGGATTTTGCTCACTGTAGCGCAGTCGTCTTCTTCAATTTTAGTCATATCGAAAACGAATTTTGTTTTGTACTCCGTGGTTCCATAGGCGGCAATATTGCCGCAAAACGTAAGCTCGGGCTCAACTTCTTCCTGCGTCATACTGCTCGTCAGCCCCACTAGATTCCCTTCCGAGCAAGGAGCACATTCCAAACTGCTGAAATACAAGCTTTTCACTTGCCCACCACGGGAAAGGTTCCGATTATTTTCGCATTTCTCAACGATTTGCTGCGTTGTTTCATAAACTTGCTCCGGTTCCCCAATGATGAGCAGGTAAATATACCGTTGGAATACTTTGCTGGAGTTATACGAAACGCCGAAAACGCGCTTCGGTTCGATGCCAATCGAAGTTCTTGGAACATTGTTGATTTTACCTACATAATCCGCCTCAACGCCAACCAAGCTCATCGTCAGCTTATCGTTGTCGATTACGTATTTTGCAAGCGCATCCGCTATCTGGTTGCTTTGACTTTCATTTTGCATAGCCAAGTCCGACAGCAGGATAAAAACATTGTTGGATTCCGTTTGCCTTGCTGCGGAAGCGGCAATCTCGCTGATAAGGTTTGCAATACTTTTTTGACTTTTAAAGTTTTTAGTATTATTCAGATCGGAGTGAAACGCAGAGTCATAGGAAAAGTAATTCGCTTTGCATACGCCATCCGCCAGTTCTGTATCGGACACCGGATTGGCTTCTCCTCGCTCACAGGAAAAGTAACCGAACGTCTTTTCACCTGATGTTATTTCGCTGAGAAGCAGTGTAAGCGAATCGTATGTTGTACACTTTTTATCGAGGAACCCATTCCCCGTGCTGTAATCGCCCGCT
Source organism: Clostridiaceae bacterium (assembly GCA_039683415.1). Classification (GTDB taxonomy): domain Bacteria; phylum Bacillota; class Clostridia; order Christensenellales; family CAG-138; genus UBA7703. The sequence goes on along the minus strand of JBDKRL010000016.1, from coordinate 661 downwards.
TCTTTCGAGCCCCAGCTCGTCTGCGCTCCAAGATTTCCATCAATAATAATATGATAAGTTGGATTTTCTAACGTTACGGTTTCTTTATCCGGCGCAATATACGAGGCTTCCGCTCGTTCTACTTCCTGCACCAGGACGTCGATATTTGAGGAGTCTATTAGTATGCGTGCTTTTGCGCTATTATCAAGCTTCGTACCGCATCCCCCGATAAAAGCAAATGTAAGGACAAGGACGATCACCAGCATCGCATGTTTATAAATTATGGTTCTTGCGTTTTTCATTTGTTATGTCCTTTCTTAAGTGCAAAGCAAACAATGGAGTATGTTGTTTCAATACTCTAATTCTGTTCATTCATGCGTTTATTTAGTTCGCGTACTTGTCCCCGATGAGTTCTATGCCAATTGAGTAGATTATATACCTGAAAGAATTGTACTGTCATTGTCGATTATTAGCATATTTTACCGTTTATTTTACTATACACATCAAACCAAAGAATATAGCCATAGTATGTATGTATGCTATGAAAATCGAACATGAATTTGCGGTTATTTTAGACAGTTATACCTACCTGTTAACTCTGGTTGCAAGTATCGCAGCAATATGCATGATTTAGTCACGCGCCAAAAAAAGAAATCAACCCTTTCAGGTTGATTTCTTTTTG
>JBDKRL010000015.1:0-1625 GCA_039683415.1 Clostridiaceae bacterium | reverse complement strand
AACCAGACCGGCGTTTGCCCCGTGAACATATAACGGAGTGACCCGGCCACACGCTCAATCAGCCCGACATCGATGGGCGTTCCTTGGGGTTTGGCCATAATTCCTCTTTCGTTCAGTTGTCAGTCTTGTCGGCTTCTTTTGCGCGGTCGGCTTCCTCTTGCTGCTGTCGCATGAAGTCCAGCATCCCGAAGTTATTGATGTTCAATTCATCAAAAGCGTCAGACAGGGAATCCACTTGGTCGTCGTGCGACCCGTTAGGGAAAACGCGCATTTCTGCAATAAGCGGATCGTTCCACTCGGCACGCAGCATCATGACGTTGCCGACGTTTACCTGGGCAGCAAACGGCTCGGCTCTGGTGATCTTGTCGCCAGAAACAGGCTTGGCAGTGACACCGAATCCGGCCAGCAGCTTCGTGAAGTTGGCTGCTTGTGACTTGCCAGCTTGACCGGGGTCTTGCGGAATGCGTACTCGAACACCAGAGCCATCTCGGCGCGCAGTGTTCACAAGTGCCGCCTCAACGGCTTCTGGTCCACCGCGCAGCCGAGCAATATCAGCGACGATCCATCGTCCAGACGGGGTTATCCCCAGCTTTCCGCCCACCGTGTAATCCGGGTCTTTGCCGATTTGCTCGATACTTGCGGCAAAGTCCCATCCACGCACAAAGCGCGTTCCTTCGGGAACGGCATCAACAATCTCTAGCCGATCCGGCTTGAATATGTTGCCTTCGGGAGGCGACGGACGCTGTTGGTATTGACCGGCGAACGTATACGGCGCGGCTTGCTGCATTTTTTGAAGCCGCTCAACCGAGTGCTTTTCAGGCCATAGCGCCGTTCCGTCATCGCGGAGCGCGGGCAGGCTGACAACCTCCCAGTCTTCACCGTTGCCACCGGAGACCAGCCATCCCGCCAAGTCTCGTTCGTGCAGTCGTTGCATGATCAGGATGATCGGCGTGTCTTCTGGGCTGTTCTTCCGGCTTTCTAGCGTATTCTGGAACCAATCGATCACGCCCTGGCGAATCACGTCGCTACGCGCTTCGTCAGCTTTGTGCGGGTCATCGATGATGATCGCGCCGCCGAATCCGCTTCGGTGCTTGCCTGCGCCGTAGCCAGTGATCGTACCGCCTGCACCGGCGGCATAGACAATGCCGCCTTGAGAGGTGCGCCATTCATGCTTTGCCGCGCTATCTGCCCGCAAACGAACGTCCGGGAAGATTTCGCTGTAAGCAGGATGCAGCACAGTCTCTCGAATCTGCCATGAGTTGTTGCTGGCCAGCTGCGACGAATAGCTCGTCAGGATGAACTCGCTATCCGGTGCTTTGCCTGTCGTCCACGAAACGAAGTTGTTGACGAGTTCTGTTTTCGAGTAGCGCGGCGGAATGTTGATGATCAGGCGCTTGCATTCGCCGCTGTAAACCCGCATCAGGGCGTCGCACACTAATTTGTGGTGCTCTGCCTTCTGCCAGGCAAACCCTTTGCGCTGCAGGAACATCCAGCGCGTGTAGTCATACAGGTCTTCGCGGGCAAATCCGATCGCAGCCAGTCGCTCTGCTGCGCTAAAACTTGTCGCGGACATTTTTGACCGCCTCTGCCAGTTGCTGCGGGCTCACGCCAGCATACTCAACCGG
>JBDKRL010000014.1:0-198433 GCA_039683415.1 Clostridiaceae bacterium | reverse complement strand
TCGGGGAAAGTCTATTTGGACTTGAGTGCCTATCTCGCTCAGCAGTTACAGGAAGACAAACCAGCTTCCAAGAAATCTGTCGCCTGATTATACGAAAGCGAATTTACACACAATTCTGGACTTGACTCTTGGTGTCCATGTTTTTCGTGAAAGAACATCTCCACAATGTCGTTCATTTTGGAGTATCTGCAGCACGGATCCAGGCGACCACTCGATATTGTGCTTTTTTGTTGTTCTTCTGAGCGATGTCAATTTATCCGCGATTTGCTGGCAGGTATAACCATAAAGATACATAAAGAATATGAGCCGAACGGTTTTTGCTTCTTCTTCATTAATGATGAGATTACCATCTTCGTCATTATCGTAGCCTAACAGAGGCGGGGTAAGGAAGATCCCACTACTAAACCGCATTTCAACGGACATATTCATGCTCTTGCTCTTGCTATGACTTTCTTCTTGCGCCAGAGTCGAAATAAAAGACAAACTCATTTCACTGTCAGGATTTAGCGTATAGATATTCTCAGTTTCGAAGAAAACTCCGATGGGAGGGTGCATCGCCTTGAGTTCCCTGACATAGCCAATGCAGTCAAGTACATTTCGGGAAAAGCGTGACACACTCTTTGTGACAATGAGGTCGATCTTCCCATATTTACAGTCATGAATCATCCGGACAAAAGCGTCCCTATGTTGAAGCGAGGTGCCGGAAATGCCTTCGTCGGCATAGATTTCCACGAGTTCCCAACCGGGGTGCCTCGCAATGGTTTCCATATAGTAGTTCTTTTGCAATTCAAACGAGGTTGTCTGCTGTGGATTGCCAGTCGATACTCTAGCGTAGACGGCGACACGTTTTTTATTTGTATCATCAGAGAAGTTTTCAACTGGAGTTGCCGGAATAACATCGAGTTCATCTATACTGACACCCTTGTATCTAGCGCGGATTCTTTCCTTCTGCTCATCGGGATGGAGGTGTTCTTCTGTCTCTTTCATGCCTTATTCCTATTCATTGGTATTGAAGTATATCAATATTATGGGAAATACACCTAAATGGAAATAGACTATAAGTCAGCTTGTTGACTATTAGTCTGTATTTATGAAGATAATCGGTATAATGCTGACGAATATCACCGCATGAGGAGAAACGTCATATATTATGTTGAATTATCACCTGATTGGGAAACGGATCAAAGAAATGCGAAAGATGAGAAAAATCACACAGTCGAAACTTGCTGAGTTGACGAATTTATCGGTTTCTTACGTTAATTACATTGAGAACGGCAAGAGAAAGACAAGCCTACAAACACTAGTGATGATTGCAGATGTTATGGAGATAACAGTTGATATTTTGCTTGCTGGAAATCAAAGCTATAGTAGGGGCGAGTATAAAAATGATATCTTTCTTCTTATGGAAGACTGTAGCAACTATGAAAAGCGAATAATATATGAGCAGATACAATCCCTTAAGACGTCGCTGAGACATAACAGTGGCTTATTAAGTGCTCAAGCTTCCTTTACTTTTGGAAACAAAGAGGCATTCACCTCCTAATATTGACATTAGCCAACTTGATGTCAAACCCACTTTTGACGCATTTTTTGACGCATATGACCGCTAGAGGTTGCGATTGATTGCCTGAGATCACGAAATTTGTCGCATATTACAAGAGATGCAAGTTCCTGATTATACGCGATTACGGGCGATTATTCGAGATTATGAACGATTATGCCAAATTAGTCAGTCAACTCCGACTCCAAAGGCCAGAGGTTCGAATCCTCCCAGGCACGCCAAAAAGCAAACCACCCCCTTGCGGGGTGGTTTGTTTTGGCTTTTTACTCGAGAGGATTCGAAGCCGCGTAAAGAAAATGCCGCGGTGTCGGCGCTTTTAGCGGCCGTGGTGGGCAGCCGGCTTGACTGCGAGCGGTGTGAGAGAGCAGTGGCCGGATAACCGGAGGAATCCTCCCAGGCACGCCAAAAACCCCCTAACTAGGCGACTTTTTAGGGGGTTCGACTTTTGCGCTTTTTGGAGTTTGTGCGACAATGCGACAAATCCGAGAATAGCATAATTCAGGGTGGATGTAGAAAGACCTGCATGGGGTTAGCCGTGCAGGCCTTTTTGAGTTTATATTGCACATTTGGCGCATTGGGGGTCGCTTTTTCGCTAACGATTTTACAGCGTGTACAATACATATCAGAGGAAGCTTTTTCGCAGTTCGATTCCGGGTGACATGTCTGGCTAAACCCTCACGAAGCGATACAATCGCGCGAAACGCGAGGTGAGTGTAAATAGCATAGGCAATTGTGTGAATTATATAATTAAGTCTCTGCTCATAAGAATCTGCACAGCGCTGAACCAACGACTACCGGGTTATGAGCGGAAACATGGAACTTAATGCTAAAAGACGATGCTAATTGACAATAAGCAACGATCTCTGTTGATTTTGACAGCGCATTTTTTAATGGTAAGCGATTAGGGCGATTATTTACGTAAATAAGCATCTATGTGGTAAGTGTTTGAATCTAAACATCGGTGAAGTAGAGCAAGAGTAAAATATGCTATCTGACAAATGAACTTAAGACTTTGGTTGCAGATTTTTGTCAATTGAAAAAGCCTGGCCTGCATGATTGCTTAATACCAAACCCCATATTCGGCAGAATCAACTTGCGCAGAATGCTTTTTAAAGATCGGTTCCAGCAAAAAAGAAGAACCCCAAGCAAAGAGTGCGGGCAGTAGTATCAAGAACACCGGCTGGAACAGAGAGAATGCCATGAATGCGACGAATAGCAGCGTCAGAAGCAGCGTACCGAAAAAATGCTGTATGCCAACGGCAAGCGAAAAGCGGAAAAGCTGTCCAATCGAGAACCGGAACCGTGACAGCGCGGGATAGATGACCGGCGGTATCCAGGAAATTAGCAGCGTAAGCCCGGCGCAGAGATACAGCGTGTTGTCAGGCGCATGTTGAACCGTCCAGCTGGACAGGTGGGGCAGCGCGAGCAAGCCGACTGCACCGCCATATGCAAGCAGAATGAGATTCACCCACAGTCCCTGACGAAAGTTTTCGCGAAACGAATGAATAAAAGAAGCCACGATCGTGCTGCGATCCCGGTGAATCGTTTTTACTACGGAATAATAAAGCGCGGCGGAAGCGGGGCCGATCGTAACGATTGGCAAACAACAGACGCACCAGAGTATGCTCGCAAGAACAAGCTGGCCTATGGCGTTTAGAATGTAATAGATTACATTGATTTTCGGTTTTTGCGGGATCTGCTCCCTGGCAGAGCGTTTCTTTTCCACTGTTCTGTTCACTTGTTCCAGCATCGGTACAGATTGCGGGAGATTTCACTTGCCGCCTCCTGCAGCGAAGGCAGGTACGGCAGCAGGTCGTCCGGGTCTTTGACTCCGACAAAGCCGCTGAACGACAGCGCAGCAATGATATCCCCTTCGCAGTCGCGAACCGGAACGGCGATGCAGCTGCCATTTTCTGCGGATTCCTTATTGTCAAAGGCATATCCCAGTTTTGCTACTTTGCGCAGTTCCTGCCAGAAGACGTCCGGATTCGTGATGGTGTGCTGCGTAAGCGGCACCATATCGCAGGAACCGATGATCTGCTCGACCAGACTGACCGGCAGTTCGGAGAGCAGGATTTTACCGCCTGCGCAGGCATAAAACGGCAGATCCGAGTACAGCGGCGGAATATAGTCCACGAGGTTTTTCGTTCTGGACTGCTGCAGAATGTAGCAATGCGAGCTCTCGCGGACGATTAAATTCATCGCCTGACCGAACTTAGCGGTACTGCGCTCCATGACAAAGGTGGCTACTTCTTTGAGTGCGAGATACAAGTTGTCCTTCTCCATGACGAAACTGAGCTTCTGCCCGGAGATATAGCGGTCGTCCCCGCATTGATAAACCCAGCCGCCCGCTTCCAGCGTTTTTAGAATTCTGAAAGCGGTGGATGGGTTGATGTCGCACTTTTTTGCGATGTCATTGACGCCCATGCGCTTGCGCTCCAAACGGAGCGTATCCAGCACGGCGAGCGCGCGGTCGACCATTTTAATCGTTTCGCTGCCTTTTGCGCTTTGCTCTTCCAATGACGGTGTCCCTGAAAGTTCCATATCTTTTCAGCTCGCTCTCTCCCGACGGGCGGGGCGAATATTTTACTCGTTCTGCTTTGCGGAGCGTACGCGATGCACCGAAAAGCACATTGTATCTCGCTAATCTATTTGCATGGAATCGACATTCCTGAAAATGTGCTGCATACGCGTTTTCTGCGCTGTTTTGCTGCTATTTCTATACTATACCGTTTCCCGTTTTGCTTGTCAATATCGCCTGCTCCTCAGATCAAACACACAAAGCACCGAGAATCAGCCGCATATTCGTTCTTTTGCGGCGGGGTTTTCGCAAGCGGTCGGAATCGCACCGGCACAACATATCTCTGAAACGTGTCGAAAAGCAGGAATTTTCGTCTTGTTTGGAATTGGCATTCCGTAATGAGTATTCCGATGCTGCGCTTCTAGTCATTTTTGGCAGAGCGTAGCACATTCCGCAACGAAAAAGCGACTTGGCTGCGATGATTCCGTTTGTGGTGGTCATCCGATTCTTGATTATTTACGAACGTAAACTCGACATAGAACTTGCAAAAAACCCTAGATTTCGGGCGATAATACTATTATTGTACGAACGTTTTATGTTTTTCAAATTTTTTTGCATTTACCTGTTGACTTTCCCAATGCAATGCGATTACACTAAACATCGGAATAAGCATTCCGGTTTAAGAAAAACACATCTTACCACTCAAATTTCAGAAGGAGAAACAAGTTATGGCACGCGAAAAACTCACTGGCATCTATATCCCCATGGTGACTCCGTTCAACGCGGACGAGTCCATCAACTTCGGCGGAATCAAAGAAGTGACGGATTTCCTCGTTTCCAACGGCGTAACCGGTGTGATCCCCTCCGGAAGCACAGGCGAAATGGTCGCCCTGACAACCGCGGAGCAAATCGCGATCAACACGGCGACCGTGAAAGCAGCCGCAGGAAGAATCAAGGTCGTCTGTTCTACCGGCGCGTACCGTACAAAGGACGTCATTGAAATGTCCATTGCGGCGGAAGCGGCGGGCGCAGACGGAATCATGGCCGTTACGCCTTGGTACATGGCGCCGAACGAAAACGAGCTCTTCCATCATTACGAAGCGATTCGCAAGGCAATCAGCATCCCGATCATGGTTTACCATAATCCCTACTATTCGACCTGCCTGATGAGCGACGAGTTCATGGCAAGGCTTTATAACGAAGGCTTCATCGACGCCGTCAAAGAGCGCCAGGCGGACGTTTACCGCCAGCAGGACCTGCGTTACCTTACCGACGATGGATTTGCCATCTTCTATGGTTACGACGTATGTCCGGTTGAGAGCCTGAGCTGCTGGGCGGACGGCTGGGTCTGCGGGACCGGCAACCTATTCCCCAAAGAAAATACAGCCGTTTACAACCTCTCCAAGGCGCGCAAGATGGAAGAAGCCATGAAAGCCCAGTTTGAACTGGTTCGCCCCTATCTGCCGCTGTTTACCAAGCCCACCGCGGACGGCATGCCGACGCCCTGGTTGCAGATCATTAAGGAAGGCCTGAAGCTACGAGGCGTAGACGCCGGTTTCTGCCGCAAGCCCGTCATTTCCGAACTGCCTGCCGACGTGATGAAGCGCCTCAAAGACGTTCTCAAAGAATACGGTTATCTCGCATAAATAAGCCGGTTATTCGCCGCGGAGCAATCAAAGCTCCGCGGCAGAAAACAGAGTACCATGCTGAATACCTTACCAAATTCTCCCATCCAATGACAATTCGTTTCTCACTCGCCAGTTCGCAAGATGAGTGAAAGTCAAAACAATCGACACGTCCCAACCGAACCTGTACAATACTATAAGGAGGAGAATACTGATGAAAAAATTGCTCTGCATTGTCCTGTGCATCGCCCTTACGAGTTCCCTTCTGTTTGCCTGCGCCAGCCCTGCCGCAACCGAAGCGACGGACGCCGCCGAGACGGAAGCGACTGCCAGCGAAGCGGTTACAACGGAAGAACCCGCCGCGACAGCCGAAGAGCCGGTTACGATTACCATTCTGCGTCCCGGCGACGAGGAAAAGGTAAAATCATTCCTGGAACCCGCCATTCAGCAGTTTGAAGCGGAAAATCCGAATATCAATGTTGAAATCATGTATGAATCCTGGGCGGGATGGATTCAGACTTATCCGACTTATTTTGAAGCGGATACCCAGCCGGACGTCATCTTCTGGTGGGATAACAAGCTCTATGATTCTTCCGCGCATGACCACCTTGTCAACCTGAGCAATTATCTCAGCGAAGATTTCTTCAACCAGATTCCGCAGGGCATTTGGGACCTCGTTGATACGGGCGACATGGACGGTGTGTATTACGTACCGAACTCCGTCGATACGTTTGTCATGTATTACAACAAGGACGTCTTTACCGCCGCGGGTCTCGACCCCAACACACCGCCCACCACGTGGGACGAACTGCTGACGGACGTCCAGACTATCTATGATCAGACTGGCACGCCCGGCATCGGCATCCCGGCGATCACCGGCTCCGAAGTGCTGGAAGAGTTCGTGGGCCTGTTCCTTAATCAGGCGACCGATGCGGCCGTTCTGGACAGCAGCAGCATGCCGCAGTTCAACACCGCGGATGGTCTGGAGGCGCTCACGATGGTTGAGAATCTCTCAAAATACGCGCAGACCTCCCCGACGGAATATGGCCGTGGCGAACTCCGCGCCCTGCTGCGCGACGGGCAGGTTGGCATTATCTTTGACGGCCCGTGGGCGATTCCGACGTTTAAGGCCGCTTATGGCGACGATCTGGACAACAGCCCCATCGGCATCGCGTCCGTTCCGCTTGCCGCCAACGGCAAGAAGATCGACTGGGCCGGTACGAATGGCTGGATTGCCACGCGTGAATCCACCGCCGCCGCTTCCGCCAAGCTCATCGAGTTCCTCATGAGTCCGGAAATCCTGCTTTCGCACCACATCATCTACGGCTCCGCGCCGCTGTACGAGTCCGAGTTCGACAACGCCGCGTTCCAGTATGATTACTGGAAGGTCTTCTATGACGAAGCGCAGAACTACAAGCTCTACGGCATGATCGGCCGCAACAGCGCAACGCCCGCCGCGTACTACACCGCGCTGGAAGAAGTCTGGCAGCAGCTCGTGCTCGGCCAGATCACCGCCGAGGATGCTGTTGCCGCCGCGATGGCAGCCGCACAAGGCGTTACCGCGCGCAACAACTAGCGTTCATCTCCTGCGGACTCTCCCGTCGCGCCTATGAAAGCGCAGACACGTTCTGCGCGGCGGGAGAGTCGCATCACTCAGCCGAACTGGTTCCTCCGGACTGGTTTTTAAAAAAGACCAGTCCGGATTCGATGAATACACACTCACACACGGATCATGCCGTTCGGGTTGCGGCGCCGCTGACGGAAAAACTGCGGCGGGTGGCTCTCATCCTTACGTCTGGAGGTGCTTGGAATGAAAGCGATTCAAAGGCGACGGGTTCTGTTCTCTCTGCTGCCGCTGGCGCTTATACTGGGATTTATCTACGCTTATCCGCTCGTCAAGGTTTGCTTCAATGCGTTTACGGGGTTTACCGGATCTTCTGCGGGCAAGTTTGTGGGATTAAAGAACTTTTCTCTGATTAGCGCGGATGTCCCCCAAACGGTTGTTACTACCTTGATTTGGACTTTTGGCTCGGTTATACCGGCTATGCTGCTTGGTTTGGTACTTGCGCTTGTCTGCAATCGAAACTTCGCGGGGAAAAGGGCTGTTGTTTCCCTGAGCCTTTTGCCGTATGCGATCCCTCTGATTATCGTCGCCTCCTGCTGGCGGTTTGTATATAACCCTGATTTCGGTATCATCAATGTGTTTTTGAAAAAAATCGGACTGATTTCGGATTCCGTTAGCTTTCTCGGTTTCAAGAATGCGCTTGGATCTGTTATCGTCGCGCGTATTTGGCGCGCCACGCCGTTCGCCTTTATGAATTACTATTCAGCGCTGACCACGATCCCTGCCGAGCAGTACGAGGCGGCCTGCGTGGATGGTGCGAATTCCGTACAGCGGTTTTTCCGCATAACGCTGCCCAACCTTAAGACCATTACGGCCAGCACGCTGATCGTACTGACGGTTTGGACGTTTATGGTGTTCGACATCATCTACGGCATGACCGGCGGCGGTCCTGTGGATGCGACAAAGACGATCCCTATGCGCATCTATCAGGAGATGTTCGGCATGAAGAACTTGGGCACGGCTTCCGCCTGGTCTCTGATTGCAATCGCTGTGCTCGTTACGATTACCATAATCTACTGGAACATCAGCGGCAAGGAGGATGCATAATGTTGTACAAAGAATCCATCCTCACTAAGATACTGCGGATTACTTTGAGCGCGGGGTTTTGCCTGTTTGCCATCGTGCCGATCTATGCGGCATTGATCGTCGCTCTTACGCCGTATTCGAACATGCTCGAAGCGCAGCTGGTTCCGCACTATTTCGAGCTTTCCAATTTCAAAGACGCGTTCGTCCTGATCTACGACAACATCCTCAACAGCTTCCTCTACGCGGCGGGAGCAACGCTTTTGACAACCGCCATCTCGGTTCCGGCGGCGTACGCGATTGCGCGCTATAGATTCCGCCTGCGCCGGGGCGTGCTGTTTGCACTTCTGCTGACGCAGATGATGGCAGGCATCGTGCTTCTGCCAACGCTGTACAAAACGTTCAACTCCCTTGGCATACGAAATTCACCGCTTGCGCTGATTGTCGTTTATTCGGCGGTCAATCTTGCGCTGGTCGTTACGATCCTTCACGGATATTTCTCTACGCTGCCCGCAGAGCTGGATGAGGCCGCCTCCATCGACGGATGCAACTATCTGCAGACGCTGATTCGCGTAATCTTTCCTATCAGCGGTCCGGGCATCGCTGTGGGCGCGATCTTCGTATTCATCAACAGCTACAACGATTTTGTGATTCCGCTGTTTCTGCTCTCCGACGCGAAGACTTATCCGCTGACGCTGACGGTCTACAGTCTCTTGACAGATACGACCATCCGCTGGCATATCATGGCGGCGGCGTCGCTGATCGGCATCATTCCCCCGGTAGCAATTTTTACCTTCTTTCAAAAATACATTATCAAGGGCGTTACGTCAGGCGCCGTCAAAGGTTGATTGAGGGAGGCAAGGCATGGATTCGGTTCTCAACGCTGCGTTTATCGGCTGCGGTGCGATCGCGCAGAAAAAGCACCTCCCGCTGGCAAAGGCGGATCCAAGGCTGTGCGTATACGCATTGTACGACACGAACCCCGAAGCGGCGCGTTTTTGCAAAGAGTCGTTCGGTACGGCGGATACCGCCTTGTTGAGAAGCGCTGAAGAAGCGTTTTCGCTCGCCGGCGTGGATGTTGTCTTTATCGCCACACCTAACAGCACGCACGCCGAATATGCCATTGGTGCGCTGAACGCGGGCAAGCACGTTGTGTGCGAAAAACCCATGGCCATCGCGTCCGCCGACGCGAAGGAAATGCTGGAAGCTTCTGAACGAACCGGCAGGATGCTGCATATTTCCTATCAGAATCGCTTTACAAACCAGGCGCTGTATGTGCACCGTCTGCGGAACGACGGATTTTTCTCGGATATCTACTATGCAAAGGCATATGCAGTCCGTCGCCGCGCCGCGCCTACCTGGGGCGTTACCACGAACCGCGCACTGCAGGGCGGCGGGCCGCTGATCGACATCGGCTCGCATGCGCTGGATTTGGCGATGTGGCTATCGGATACGTTCGAACCGGCTTATGCGGTCGGTGCGGTGTATGATAAAATCGCCCGGCGCGGCAGCGAGGCGAACTACTGGGGCGCCTGGAACCCGGACAAATTCGAGGTGGAGGATTGTGCGCTGGGTTTTGTTGTCATGAGAAACGGTATGACGCTCACCGTGGACGCAACTTATGCGCTCAACACATCGACGGAGTTCGAAGCAAGCGTTGACCTGTTTGGCGTGGCCGGTGGCGCACAGCTCCGTGAAAAAGAGACGGTGACGCTGGTTCACGAACTCGGCGGGCGCATGTGCGTTACGGAGAACAACCCTCAGGAGACGCTCCGATCACTTACGCCCAAAGAGCGCGCCATGAGCGCTTCCGAACGGGAGCACGAGAGCTTCTTGGCTCTGCTTATGAAGGGCGAAACCGACCCAGCCGCGCGGCAGGCGTACGCGGTTGCCCGCATCGTGGAAGGGATCTACCGATCGGCGGAAACGCGCCAGCCGTACTATTTTGATTAATCGAATACACGTGTCCTTGCACGAATAAAACGGACGCCGTCCGCGTCCGTTTTGCATGTAGCCGTGCGGTTAGCAGTTTGATCAACCGGGCATTACCGGCGTTTTGATCGCAGGGAGGCGAACGTATGCAGACATTTTTGATACCCTGGGGGCAGTGGTACGCCCAAACAACAAAGGAGCTGACGTTCCCGGAAGACTGGGACGTGCGCTTTTGCGGCATGCCGCATGCCGAAGCGCTCACGAAAGAACAAGTGACGGCGCAAATTGACAATCCAATCGGTTCGGAACGGCTGGAGGCTCTTGCTTCAGGCAAACACAGCGCCTGCATTGTGATTGACGACATCTCCCGCCCGACGCCGGGCGCGTTTCTGCTGCCGATCGTGATTGAAAAACTGGTTTCGGCAGGTATTGGATATGAACGCATCAAGGTGCTCGTCGCTCTGGGCGGTCACCGTCCGATGACCAGGCAGGAGATGGCGCTCAAGGTCGGCTCCTGGACGCTTGAACACGTACAGGTGCTCAATCATTCGCCGTTCGCGGCGGACCTCGTAACCATTCCGGACGAAAAGCAAACAATCAAGATAAACCGCAACTTTATAGAGGCGGAACTCCGCATCGCGCTCGGGTGCATCGTGCCGCACACGCTGGCGGGATTTTCCGGCGGTGCAAAGGCTGTTATCCCCGGCATCGGCGGCATCGAAACACTCCATTCCAATCATACCCTCGTGTTTGCGGATCAGAGCGAAAGCATGTCCTTTAAGACCAGCACGTGCGACCCCGACAACGCCATGCGTAAAAACATGGAGGAGATCGTTGGCAAGGTCGGTCTGGATTTCATCATCAACGTCGTGCTCAACGACCAGATGAAGGTTGCGGACGCATTTGCCGGGCACTTCGTGCAGGCGCACCGCGCAGCCTGCGCACGCGCAATGGAGAGCCTGAAGACAAGCCTTGTGGAAAATGCTGACATCCTCGTACTTTCGGCGTACCCCAAAGATACGGAATATTCGCAGATCGGCACCTGCTTTGCGGTGCTGGGACACCATAAACAGCATTGTATCAAGCAAGGAGGCACGATTGTCGCCATGACGGCAGCCAGCGAAGGCGCGGGTTTCCACTCTCTTTTCGGCCCGGGCATGCGGCTGTTCTCTCCGCACGACGACAACATGCCGCCCATGGAACTGCGCGGCACGGAGACGCTGGTGTTTTCGGACGGTGTACAAAAGATCGATATCCGTCAGTTCTACCGCGCCGACCCGCCGGATATCTGCGGCGCGTGGAGTGAAGTGCTGTCGCGCCTGACGGTAAAATACCGCGCAAAAGCGCCGCTGGTGGCAATTTACCCGATGGGCGCTATTCAGATTGGCGAAATGGAAGAACATAAGGAGTCAAAGGAGAACCGCTGTGAGCGAGAACAACGAAAAGAACTATGACGTGGCGATTATCGGCGGCGGGGTCGTCGGAAGCGCGACGGCAAGGGAACTCTCCCGCTGGAACCTCCGCATCTGCGTACTGGAAAAGGAACTGGACGTCTGCAACGGTGTGAGCGGCCGGAATACAGGTCTTTTGCACTCCGGCATCCTCAACGAAAAAGGGCTGTTCCGAACGATGTGCTGCATGGAAGGCAATGCCGAGTTCGACCGCGTTTCCGAAGAGCTGGACGTGCCGTTCCGCCGCTGCGGCAAGCTGATTGTCGGCTTTGGTGAGGAGGAACGTATCCGGCTGGAAGCGCTCTACCGTCGCGGGCTCTCCAACAGCATTCCCGGTCTTCGTTGGATCGGTCATGACGAGATCAAGGCGCTGGAACCGAACGCGGACGGTGATTTTGCGATCTACGTGCCTTCCGCGGGCGTACTCTGCCCGTTTACGTATACGATCGCGCTGGCGGAAAACGCGAAACAAAACGGCGTGGAATACTGTTTTGACCGTGAAGTTACGAATATAGACCGTGAAAAGGACGGTGCATACCGGCTGGAGACGGCGGGCGGCGAATACCGCGCGCGCTGGATTGTCAACGCCTCGGGGCTTTCTTCCTATCGTGTCACAGCCATGCTCGGTTTTGGGGACTATTTGCCCAAGCGCGTCAAGGGCGAATACCAAATCCTCGACAAAAAAGCAGGGGCGTTTCTTTCGCTTCCGGTGTACCCGACACCAAACGAATACGGCGCGTTCGACGTGCACGTAACTCCAACGATCGACGGCAACGTGATCGTCGGCCCGACGATCGAGAACATCGGGCTTGAATTGGATTACGGCGCTTCGCAGGAGATGATCGACGAACTCGCCTGCAGCGGCGCAAAGCTCTTTTCGCAGGTCAAGCGCGAGTATTTCATCCGCAACTACGCGGGCATCTTCCCGACAATCATCGACCCTCAAACGGGTGGCGAACTGGACTTTCAAATTCAGACAAGCAGAAAAATCCCTCACGTGGTGAACTTGCTCGGCATTAACTCGCCGGGGCTGACCAGCGCGCTGCCGCTAGCGCGGCGTGTGGTTGAAAAGGTGCGTGAACAAGAGAAACTTACACCGAACAGCGCTTTCAACCCAGTTCGAAAGAGCGGCGTACGCTTTGCCGAACTCGATCAGGCTGCGCGTGACCGGCTGATTCGGGAGGACCCGGACTATGGTGAAATCTACTGCCGCTGCGAATGCGTGACCAAGGCTGAAGTTAAGCGCGCGGTGCATAACCCATTAGGCGTTACCACCGTGAGCGGCATCAAGTACCGCACTCGCGCGTCCATGGGACGCTGTCAGGGCGGTTACTGCGAGACCAGGCTGACCGCCATGATTCAGGAGGAGCTGCACAAGTCCCGCGAGGAAGTCCTGCTGAACAAGAAGGGTGCATACATGTTTGTGGGGAAAGTGAAGTAGCTATGGAACAACGCGACGTCATTATCATCGGCGGAGGTCCGGCTGGACTCGCGGCCGCCGTGGAGCTGAAAAAGCGCGGAATTACGGACATTCTGATCATCGAGCGCGAAAAGCAGCTTGGCGGCATCCTGCGTCAGTGCATTCACGACGGATTCGGCCTGACGCGCTTTGGCGAAACGCTGAGCGGGCCGGAGTATTCCCAGCGTTTCATCGATGAAGCGACGAAGTTGGGCGTGGAGCGCTTGATGAACGCCACAGTTATCGACCTGACGGGCGACAAAATCGTGACCGCCGATACGCGAAACGGCCTGTTTCAAGCGCAGGCGAAGGCCGTTGTCCTTACAATGGGTTGCCGGGAGCGCACACGCGGCGCGCTGGCGATTCCGGGGACACGCCCTTCCGGCATCTATAACGCGGGCGTAGCGCAGAGTTATATGAACCTCTACAACACCATGGTGGGTAAAGAGATCGTCATCATGGGTTCCGGTGACATTGGGCTTATTATGGCGCGGCGATTCACGCTGGAAGGCGCGCACGTCAAAGCGGTGTTCGAAGTGCTGCCGTATCCGAGCGGGCTTCCGCGCAACATTGAGCAGTGCCTGAACGATTACGATATTCCGCTCTACCTGAGCCATTCGGTCGTCAAGATTCACGGGCAGGAACGCATCACAGGCGTGACCGTTACGCAGGTGGACGAGCGGATGAACCCCGTACCCGGTACCTGCAAGGATTTTTCGTGCGACACGCTCGTGCTCTCTGTCGGCCTGATTCCGGAAAACGAACTCTCGCTGGCGGCAGGCGTGCTGCTGGATGCGCGCACGAAAGGCGCGCAGGTGGACGAAAACTACCAAACCAGCGTTCCGGGGGTCTTCGCGGCCGGAAATGTGCTGCATGTGCACGATCTTGTTGATTTCGTTTCTTTGGAAGCGGAAGCGCTGGCGGCGGGAGTGGAAGCATATTTAAAGAGCGGTAATCTGCCGATATGCGGAATCCCGGTCGTGACCGACAGCCGCATCGGGCATGTCATCCCGCAGAAGGTCAGCGGGACAAAGGACTTTCAAATGTCCATGCGCGTACGTGAACCGATTGGCAAGTGCAAAATCGTCCTGCGGCAGGGAGGCAATTTAGTGAAAAGTCTGCCGCTGCCCAAAGCGATACCGGCGGAGATGATTCAGTTTTCCGTGTCCGCAGGCAAAATCTGCTCGCAGCAGGCAATCGAGGTGAGTGTGGAATGAAAAAAGAACGCGCGTTTACCTGCATCGTCTGCCCGAACGGCTGCGTCATCGAAACGCAAATCGAGGACGGGAAGCTGCTTTCCATAACCGGCAACAAATGCAAACGCGGCGAGGAGTACGTGCAGCAGGAACTAGCCGACCCGCGCCGCACGATCGCCACAACGGTGCCGATCGAGAACACTTCTCTGCCGCTCTGCAGCGTTCGGCTCAACCGCCCAATTCCCAAGCGCGAGATCTTCCGCGTGATGCGGGAGATAGACGGTGTGCGTCTGGTTGCGCCGGTGCAGATTGGACAGATCGTGCTGAAAAACGTCTGCGGGCTTGACAGCGATGTGATTGTTACAAAGGATATGGAAGCAGCAGAATAGCTGTTTATACGCGTTCGCTGTAAACCGCGCAAAGCAGTATTTGCCACTCGTTTACTGGCGACGCTTCGAGCTTGCGCCAGTCAATCGCTGACAGAAGGGAGGAACATCGAAATTGGATATGCTTCCCGTTATTTCCCAAATGGGCATCCTGTTTGCCGCGGTTGCGCTCGGTTTTATCGGCGCGAAGTTCGGCGTGCTCCGCACGGACTCCAATGAACAGCTCTCCAAACTGGTGCTGAACTTAACCCTGCCATGCTCGGTGCTCTATTCTGCGCTGGACGCGGAGCGTTTGCTCGACAACCGGCAAATACTGATTCTGACGCTGATTGCGTGCGCCACGGCGGGTGTAATGGTGCTGCTCGCGGCGGGGCTGACGCGTCTGTTCGGTATTCCTCCGGAGCAGCGGGGCGTGAGCAAGTTCATGCTGATCTTTACGAATTCTGCGTTTATCGGGTTTCCGGTGCTAAGGGTGCTGTTCGGCGCAAGCTCCATCTTTTACGCTTCCATCTTTAATTTAGCGTTCATGGTGCTTTCTTACACCTATGGCGTTGCGTTGATCGGTGGGAGGGAGCACACGCATTTAAACTGGCGCATGGCATTGACTCCCATGGTGATCAGCTCACTGCTTGCATACGTTATCTATATAACCGGCTTTCATGCGCCTGCCTTTTTTGTTAATGCGCTGAAGTTTATCGACCCTGTGACGAGTCCGCTGAGCCTGATGACGATTGGCTGCGCGCTGGCAACCCAGCCGATGAAAGGCGCGTTCAAAGAATGGCGTGTCCATGCCGCGCTTGCGCTGCGCATGCTGGCTTTTCCGGTCGCCTACTATCTGCTCATGCGTTTGTTCATCGACAACACTGTCATACTGGGGGTGACGACGGTCATCGTCGCCATGCCCGCCGCCGCGAGCACGACGATGTTCTGCGCGAAATACGGCGGTGACCAGGCTCTTGCTTCGGCGGGCGTGTTCATTACTACAGTGCTCTCGGTCGTATCCATACCGATGCTGGCATGGCTATTGTTTCGCACATAAATAACGCGTCATGTTCCCGTCAACCGCAATTCCGCCTAAGCTACACGGACAGGATTCTTCAGATCATCTCCAACATTTGCTGCAACATATCTGCGTTTTTGAAATGATGCACATACAAGCTTTCAGCTCATTTGTAATGCACTGCCACTTCATCGGGGGAGGGGATTCGTCTCAAACAGCAGTTGTCTGGAACCATGGAAACAAACAGCACATATTAGTTATAGGCTGCGGAATTTATCGACCAAATAGCAGTTCACACGAATGAATAATTGATTTCAAGGCAGCCGCAGAGCCCGATTTCTGGGCAAATTCGACCGGCGTGAGGTATGTTAGTGCGCTGTGCGGACGGAACTTGTTGTAGCGGCTTCGTCACGCGCTGCAGCAATTGAGCTGGAGCATGCAATCAATCAGCTTAGTGGAATTCGAGATGCCGCCTTAATCTGCAATGATTCCATTTCATCCAAAGGTGATGAGGGCAACGTGTCTGATTCGGACAGAAAACGGATACGCGAATTCTTCCGAACCGAGATTGAATCTCGATACGGATCGAAGCATGAAGAGCATGAAAGTTTTATAAAAGCGAACCTGAATGGCGGCGAAGACGTCGATATGGTCATTGTTCGAGACATGCTTCTGACTAGCTTTGATGCCCCGCCACTAGCTGTTATGAACGCTGATAAACCGATGAACAGCGGCTGTGGCGAGGACTCCAACGAGAATCAATGAACCGCCACTCGATTTGCTAGCATGACCACGATCATGATGAGCGTGGCGACGCTGATGTTGACCGCCGACCGGAGTAGAAAGAAAATCGGCACACCCGCGAGTGCGCCGAGACTGAAGCAGAATAGTTGCCGTTTGGTCAGGTTGAAGATGATTTTCGTTTTGATTTTCGTCAGGTCTTTGGGGACGGGGACGTAGGCCAAGGGACACCTCCTTACTATAAAATCAAAAACAATGGGACAATTTTGGTGATTTGTGATAATCTAAACAAGTACAGCACGTTTTGTTTGAAGAACGAAGAGGTCATGCAAATGCGCCCTTTGCAGTAAATCATGAAAACCACAAATGGGCGTTTTTACAAAACAGGGTGAATACGAGAAAACGGTTTCATAAGGATATTCAGAGTCGATAAAAGAGGAGAATGCGATGATGAAGAGGCTGTTTTGCGCAATACTTGCAGTGCTGGCGGTCTTAGGGTTTGCGGCATGCGCCGCGCCTGCGACGGTTGCGGAGACCGGTTCCGGCTCAGCGGAGACGGCGGCATCCGCGTCTGCATCCGAGGCCGTAACGTTTGCCGACCCGACGCTTGAGGCGATGGTACGCGGTTCGATGGGCCGGCTGGAGGGCGACATCACCGCAGCGGAAGCGGAGGCGGTCACGGAGCTGAACTTGAGTTTCGAGTTGCGGCGGTATCTACCGGAAGCGGTGCAGATTTCGGATATTGGCGGGTTGGAGTATTTTAAGAATCTGGAGCACCTCGACCTGTCGTTCCATGCAATCAGCGACGTTTCTCCGCTTGCAGGGCTAAGCAAGCTCGTTTTGCTGTCACTGAACGGAAATCCTGTTGCCGACGTTACGCCGCTCGGCGGTTTGACGAACCTGAAGGTGCTCTCACTTTCCGGCTGCGCGGCGGAGGATTACGGCGCGCTTTCCAATCTGGTCAATCTGGAATTGCTTGCGCTGGATCACTCGACGATTGCCGATGTATCGCCGCTTTCCACGCTGACCGGATTAAAGTATCTGTATCTGTCGGGAAGCCCGGCTTCCGACTATTCCCCGCTGACGGCGTTCTATCCGAATCTGGAGGAACGGGACTTTAAGATCATCACCTCGCTTCAGGAGCTGGGGTTCGTCATGGATAACGACAAAAATCAGGCGTACTATGGGGACGTTCAGCGCGACGGGTTGAGCGTGAACATCAACCACGCCGAGTGGGGCGCTCCACAGACGGAAGATATGACGAAATGCGTAAAAATGGACTTGATGCTGGACAGCGGGTATATTCTGACCGTCTTGTACTATCCGGAAATAAGCGCCTATTGCTTTCAAATGAGCATCAATAATGAACAGATGAACTACATCTACAGCGAGGCGGACGGTTCAGTCATGGTGGATTCCGCCAGCAGGGAACGCTTTGAGAGAATGATAACGGAGGCACTGGGCGAAACGGGCGAAACGGACGCGCTGCTTGCGCCTATCCCCGTTTTTGACAAAGCTATCAAGGAAGCCTTCGGTATGACCGCCGACGCGCTCTATGCGCTCCCGATGGAGTGATACGAATTTCAGAAAAAAAACGGCACACCCGCAAGTGCGCCGAGGCTGAAGCAGAATAATTATCGTTTGGTCAGGTTGAAGATGACTTTCGTTTTGATTTTTGTCAGTTCTTTGGGGACGGGGACGTAAGCCGGGAGGATACCTCCTATTTAGCTTTTTGACAAGCGGCATTTTTCTTGATATAGCCATACATCATACTGGGATTCAGTGAAGGGGGTGCAATGCCAATGCAAAAACTCTTCGAGTTTTTGATGTAGTTTATCATCATCTGCGATTTTCTCAAAGTGGCTATCACTTTGTTGTGCATAGATGATTACATCGTTTGGGGGATGCTTCCAGCATCTCTTTTTTAGTGCGCGTTGAAAATAGACTTACTCAAACTCCCCGTCTTGAACAGCGTGAAGCACAGCAGCACCGTATACCCCATGCCCTCCATGATATCGGACAGTGTGACGCTCAGCTCGTCTGGTCGGGTATATCCAAGGCTGATGGAAAGCAAACCCTTCTGACAATCATTACTACTTGTATTTACAAGCACGAAATGGCTGCAAAATGGAGTAGTTCGCTAATTTCTTACTAATGGGACCCCCCAAAACCAGCAAATATCAGATGATACGACACGAATCGCTATACCAAATAATTCGCAAAAAAGCCTGTACTTGTGGGATTTTTGCTACTGCAATACACCGGAACATACGATGGACTATACGATATTGTGTAATCCGACTCCAAAGGCCAGAGGTTCGAATCCTCCCAGTCACGCCACAAGCAAAGAAGCCACCTCGACAGGTAGCTTCTTTGCTTGACGCATCATTAGACTTTGCCGACAGGCTGAATTGAGCGAGTATGCCGGGCTCAATTGCCGCCGCTCTTATTCTCAGCGCAGCCTTTTTCGCCATCCTCCTGCTTGCTCAACTGCGCAAACTCTTTTCTTGCAAAGCAGATCAACAGCCAAATTGCATAAGCGGCAACAATAACATCAACCGCTTCACTTAGCGGGAACATTCTCGGCATTCGCAATTCAGGATCAAAAACTAACAGCAGAATACGCTGCGCGTTCTCAAGAAAAACACTGCAAAAACTGATCAGAGCAACAAAGCGAACCGTATTGGCTAACGCGCGGCTGTGCTTGGACGGCTTACGTTCAAAATCACTCACAGCAACGTCTTTTTTTACTTTCTTTCCCTTTTTCAGCTTCCAGATGCTGAAGACAGTTGAAATGACCGGCAAAGAAGCAATAACTGCGAATTGAAGTAAATCCACTGGATAATTCGTGGAATTTGAAGTCGCCAGGTAAGCAAAATAGAGGATAAAGGTTATTATGCTGGACATGCAGTATGATCGCCATTGCACGACACGATCCCCGTACCAATAGTTTGCCCCGATTGTAACGCATATGAAGCTGGACAAAATAACAATGTATGTCAATTGTTTGTGCGCTAGAGCGTTAACTCCCATGCTATCGAGCAAATTACGCGTCATAAAGAAAATAAACAAAAACGTTCCGAGGAAGCGAATGCATCCAAGAAATATACGTTTTATCAGCGTTTGATGGTGAGATGCTTCCTGCGTGGTGCTTGCTTGAATCTTCATGGTATAATCCTTTCACGCTTATTTATCCGCTTGCCGGACAAATAGAATGAACTTCAATCAACTAACTCGGTTATCCGCCTTCAATAGCCGCCGCTCTTATTCTCAACGCAGTCCTTTTCGCTTTCCTTTTGCTTGCTCAACTGCACAAACTCTTTTCTTGCAAAGCAGATCAACAGCCAAATCGCATAAGCGGCAACAATGGCATCAAGCGCTACACTAAACGGGTACATTCTAATCGTCCGAAATTTCGGTTCAAGTATAAACGTCAGAACAAGCTGTACGTACTGGTGAAAAACACTGCAAAAACTGACCAGAGCAACTATGCGAACCGCATTTGCCAATGCAACGCTGCGATTGGTCGATGGATGTTTTGTACGGCTTATAGCCCCTTCTTGCTTCATTTTCTTTGCTTGCCTTAGTTTTCGGATGCTGTAAACAGTTGAAACGATCGGCAACGAAGTTATTACTGCAAATTGCAGTAAATTTACTTTGTAGTTGGTGTCACTTATTAGAAAAACAAGAAAAGCAAAATAGAGGAAAAAGGTTATTATGCCGGCTATGCAATAAGACCGCCATCGAACGACACAATCCCCATACCAGTAGTTCGCCCCGATCGTTACACATACGAAACAAGAAAAAGCAACAATAGATGCTATCGGTTCGTGCCATTGAACGTCAACTCTCATGCTGACGAGTAAATTATGCGTCATGAACAGAATGAATAAGAATGTTCCGAGGAAGCGAAAACATCCGCGAAACATGCGTTTTATCAGCGGTTGCTGGTGAGTTGCACCCTGTACGGGATTTTGTAGTATTTTCATTCGTATAATCCTTTCACGCTTATTCATCTGCTTTGGGCGATGTTGCGGCATGATTAATCAAATCGGAGTGATAGCGAGAAATTCGGAAATCCGGCTGGCCAGTGAACGTTTGGTTATAGAAGTCGATCTTCGGTAAAGCCGCCGCTTTTGCCAGTTTATCAGTCCTTATGACGTCCTACAAGAGTATTGCTGTATGAAAATCAAAAAACACACCAGATTTAATGGTATCATATTTACCGAAAACCACTTGGCGACCGCCGCGGCGGAGACCGACAGCGCGAGCCAGTTATGTGTTTGTGCGCCGCGCTTTGGAATGCTATCATAGGAGAAAAAACACGAGAGGCAGTTATGATGGAACGAAACCGTATTTTACTTGTGGAAGACGATAAAGGCGTATCGGACGGGCTGACGACGAACCTGCAGATCGTGGGATACGAAACGGTGTTGTTTGACGACGGAAAAGAGGCCGCAGGCTATCTTTCGCAAGACCACTCGTTCGACCTGGCTCTGCTGGACATCATGCTTCCGGGCATCGATGGGTTTGGACTATGCGAATTGATGGAGCAATACGAGATTCCCGTGATCTTCCTAACCGCAAAAACGGACGCCGAGTCGGAGATAAAAGGGCTGCGCGGAGGGGCGGAGGACTACATCGTGAAACCCTTTGATACGACTGCGCTGCTTGTCCGCATCGAAAAAGTGCTGACGCGAACGGGGAAGCTGGGCAAAATCTATCGGGTTGCCGACGTCGTGCTGGACATGGAAAATCGTACTGTGACAAAGAGCGGAATCGCCGTCGATCTTACTCCGCTGGAATTTGAGGTGTTCGCGCTGCTACTGAGAAATAAAAACCGAACCGTCTTGCGGGAACGAATCCTCAACGAGATTTGGGGTGCCGACTACTTCGGAGACCCGCACACGGTGGAAGTGCGCATCGCAAACATCCGTAAAAAACTGGATCTCGCGCATGAACTCAAGACCATCTCCAAAACAGGCTACCGATTGGAGGAGCGCGTAAAATGAAGCTCTGGCAGAAGATATCGCTCATCTGCAGCGCGGTACTGATCGGCATCGTTGCTGTTTGCTGCACGCTCCTTGTTTTGCACGCGAAAAACAGCATCCTGTCTTTTGCAGATACGCAGGCGGAGGACAAACAGCGAAATCTCGCCTCCTCGTTTTCCGAAATGGCGGGCTATTATGCGGACGACAGCAGCAGCCTTGAAACGGAGAACGCGTTCGTTCTCTACTGCTTTTCGCGTTTTGCGGACGAATCTTCCGTTCTGATGCGCGATGAGGCCATACTCTATTCGCAGGTGAGCGTCAATCCCGCTGCGTATCTGCTGCCTTCGGAAAGAAGTGTTCAGGCGCATTATTCCGGCCTGGTGGAAGGCCGCAACCTGCTGATCGTTGGCAGCAGTATTGAAATCAGGCAAAACACGTACGTTGTCTATGTCGTGGAAGATATTACAAGCGTCTACGACAGCATTTCGCAGATGACGGGACGGTTTGTTCTGATTGGGCTCGGCGGGATTGCGCTGGGGATCGGGATCGTCATCCTGCTGGTGCGTCGTTCCCTGCGGCCGCTGCGCGATCTTGGCCTTGCTGCAAAGCGCATTGCGGGCGGGAGTTATGAAGAGCGAGCCGCCGTTTTTGAAAAAAACGAAGTTGGCGAGCTGGCCGAGGAGTTCAATGTGATGGCCGCCGCGGTCAAGAGCCATGTTGCGGAACTGACCGAAACAGCAGAGCGGCAGAGGCTGTTTATCGGCGGGGCTTCCCATGAGTTCAAAACGCCGCTGACGGCCATCCTGCTGCACGCGGACTTACTGCAGAATGCCTGCCTGACCGAGGAGGAAACAAAGAATTCCGTTACGCATATCGAACAGCAGTGCAAATGGCTGGAGCGGTTAACGCAGAAATTACAGAAGCTGATTTGCCTGCGGCAGCAAATCGAAGTTCAGCCGGAATCGGCGGAAGCGCTGCTGCACCGAGTGCGGGAAAGCACGATCCAAACACTGGAACAGCGCGGGGTCACCCTCTCGGTGGAATGTATGGCGGGATCCATCGATATCGATATGGATTTGATGCAGTCCGCGCTCATCAACCTTGTGGACAATGCAGGCAAAGCCTCTCAGCCGGGGCAGACCGTGACCCTTCGCGCCTATGACAGCGCGCTGGAAGTGGAAGACCATGGCTGCGGCATCCCGGCTGACGAGATTGCGCGCGTGACGGATCCGTTTTATATGGTGGATCGTTCCCGCAGCAAACGCAAAGGCGGCAGCGGCCTCGGCCTTGCGCTGGTAAAAGAAATTGCCGCGGCGCACGGCGCAAATCTTGTGCTGGAAAGCGAACCCAATGCTGGAACAATCATCAAAATAATCCTGCCGGTAACAAAACGGTAAGGTTTCGGTGAGGTTTTTTCGGCGTCAGGCATTTATGATAGCGGTAACCCAGACAAGAAAGGTGAACCGATATGAAACGGACTCTTTGCGCACTGTTTGCCGCATTATTGATCATACCCGCGCTGGCCGCCTGCCAGAAGACCCCGGAAAGCCCGATCGTTGTCGGGAAAAACGCCGAGATTTTGATAGAAAAAGCGACCGCGACGGATTCCGCCCCGTCTGTAACGGAAAACGGAGACCAGATTACCGGCGCGCCGCAGGCCTATCAGGTGGAACTGGCGAATACGCAGGGGAACCTGCTGATCCATGTGGATGCAGAAATCGATGTTCCCGACGTTCAGACGCTGTCTGTTGCCCGTATTTTTCCAAGAGAGTTCACAAGTGATGATGTTCAGCGGTTATACGATACCTTTTGCGCGGGCGCGACTTCGATCGGATCGGATCCTGTCTTCACGAAAGCGTTTCAGCTTCGCAGCTATCAGGACTATCTGGATATGCGGAAAGCCGATGTGTTTCCGGATATGCAGTATGAATCGATGGAGGAGTTTGACGAAGCGATAACCGGTTTTATGGAGAGTCTGGACTCGCTGCCGGACGAGTTCACGCCCGCTGGAGCGGACTTTACGTTTGATTCCCGCGGGATGGCAAGCTGCTATGCCGCGCGCAGCAACGAACTGGTTTCGCAGATCAGCGTGAGCAACGCGGAAGGGCTTTCCGTGGCGCGGTATTACAGGGACATCTACGAACGTAATTTTATAGACGGCCTTCGCTACTCTGCAACCGACAGTTACGCGCTCACACAGGATCCAAGGTATGCCGCTCCGGTGATGAGCCTAGCCGATGCGCGGACGATTGCGGTCGGCGCCGTTGCCTCGATGGGGCTGGGAGACTTCTCTGTTGCTGCGGAGCGAACAACGTGCCTTTGGGATGTGACGTCGATTGTACCGACCGACACGCTGAAGGGCGCGTACGAATTTATCTTTACGCCCGCCATCGACGGAGTAGCGTTTACCTATGCCGACGGAGAAGCAAACAATCAGGATAACCAGAGCAACCAATATGACAAAGCATGGTATTACGAAAAGGTGCGCGTCATCGTGGATAACGACGGGTTGAACAGCGTCGTATGGGATGCGCCGTTTCAGTCGATGGAGACGATTACGGACAATGCCTCGCTGCTGCCGTATGAGCAGATTCAGAGCATCTTTGAACGGATGATGCCGATCGTGTTCAGCCATTATAACGCCGCCGATCTGGCAGCAACTTGCAGCGTAACGATCAACAGAATTACGCTTGGGTATATGCGCATCAAGGAACAGAACGCCGATGGTTCGGGCCTGATCGTACCGGTTTGGGACTTCTTTGGCAGTTACTATCGCAGTGACGATCCCGAAGGAACCACGCCGCAGGGCAGCGACGGATTCGAATCCCTGCTTACCATCAACGCCATCGACGGAAGCATCATCGACCGAACCTGCGGATACTGACCGGAGCAGAAGTTACAATAAAATTACATCTTGCCGCACCTGCCTCCTTTGGAGCGCATTCGAAGTATGATACACTCCATACAAACGTATTTTGACAGGCCGAGGAGGGACGCATGGAGAACCGGATTTTACTTGTCGAAGACGACGCGGACATTGCGGACATCATCGCCGTGAATCTGCAGTACTCCGGCTATGAATTTGTCGCCATCGACGACGGGGAAAAAGCGGCTGAATTCGTTGCAAAAGACGATGCGTTCGACCTGGCCATTCTGGATATCATGCTGCCGGGCATGGATGGCTTTGCGCTCCTGGAACACCTGCAAAAGCATCAAATCCCCGTTCTCTTTCTAACCGCAAAAGCGGACGTCATGTCAAAAATCAAAGGGCTCCGGGACGGCGCGGAAGACTATATCGTCAAACCGTTCGAAGTTCTGGAACTTCTGGTGCGAATCGAAAAAATTCTTGCGCGAACCGGCAAACTGAACCAAACGCTGCGCTATCGGGATATCGTCATCGACCAAACGACGCGCACGATCACGCTGCATGGGCGGAGGATCGACCTCCAGCCGATCGAATACGACCTTATTGTGGTTCTGATCCGGCATAAGAACTGCACGCTGAGCCGGGATCGCCTGCTCGCGGAAATCTGGGGGTTCGATTATCTGGGCGCAACGCGCACGGTGGACACGCATATCTCCAGCCTGCGCCGCAAGCTGAACCTTTCGGACGCGATCGTTTCCATACCGAAAATCGGCTACCGGCTGAAGGAGGAGTAGGCCATGAAGCTTGGCGCAAAACTCACCTTGATTACAACAGCCGTTACGGCGGCGGCCGCGCTCATCGGTACGGTATTCGCCATAGGGTTTGCAAAACAGAATACCGAAGACCAGATTGTTTCTGCAGGAATCGATGATTTCTGCCTGTTTTATAACGACTTCTCCGATACCGCGTTCCGTGCCGACCCGGAAACGGTGGAAGGCCAGAATATCCTGCGCTATCAGTTCTATCAGACCTCCGGTTTTGATGAGTACATACTGGAACAAGGCGACTCCATTATCAGCAACAATACGGGGATTGACGCGGCGGGCGTTCTGGATATAAAAGGGTACGCCACGCAAACCGCCGGAAGATTTGAAGAACCGCTCCGCTATACGATTTGTAAGGTAGGCGGGCGGGATTATTTAATGATCTCCGCCGAGATTAATATTCTGGAGCGCGAGCTTTCCCTTTCGCTTGCGCGCGATATCACGCAGACGATGAGTGCTGTCCGCGAACTCGCCTTAAAATGCGCAGCCGCGGGAGCGGGCGTCGTTCTCATGGCGGCGGCGGCGGTATGGCTGTTGTCGCGCCGCTCGCTCAAGCCCATCGGGACGCTGGAAAAAGGCGCTTCGGAAATTGCGGCAGGCAGCTACGAACGGCGAATCCCCGTTAAGGGGCATGACGAAATTGCGATGCTGGCGGAAAAGTTCAACGACATGGCGGAGGCGATCTCCGAAAAAGTCAGCGAACTGAGCGATACGGCGGAACGCCAGAAAATCTTCATCAACGGACTGTCCCACGAGCTGAAAACGCCCGTTACTTCGATCCTGGCGCGGTCGGAAACGCTGCTTGTGCGCGATCTTTCAGAGGAGGACAAGCGGCGTTCGCTCGAACGCATCTACGACCAGTCCGCCTGGCTGGAACGCCTGGCGGGAAAACTCATGACGCTGACGATGCTCGACGGAACAATTGAAATGCGGCCATCGAGTGTGCCGGAGCTGTTGGATTCCGTAGAAGCGACGGTGGCAGGCGCGCTGAGAGAGTATGGAGTGCGCCTCGAAATCGACTGCACTATGGATGTTTTGTCGATGGATGCTGATTTGATGCGCTCGGCGCTGGTCAACCTGATTGAAAACGCAAAACGGGCAAGCCCAAGCGGCTCCTGCGTCGGACTTTCCGCGCAAGACGGCGTGTTCACGGTCCGGGATCACGGCAAGGGGATTCCGCCCGAAGAGATCTCCCGTGTGACGGAACCCTTCTATATGGTCGACCGCTCGCGCAGCAAAAAGAGCGGCGGAAGCGGGCTTGGTCTGGCGCTGGTCAAGCGGATTGCGGAAGCGCATCACGCAAGGTTGGAGATTGCAAGCGAGCTGGGTGTTGGCACAAGCGTGAGCCTGCGCTTTTCGGATGATGACAAAAAGATTACATCTTGCTGACAAGTATTTCCGGCGAATCTGCGATAATGCGTTCAGCACGGCAAAGGAGACTTCCTGCATGAAACGATTACTCTTGCTTGTTCTGGCGCTGATGAGCGCGCTTCTGACGGCTGCCTGCCAGCCGACGCCGACGGAAGTGTTCGTGATTGAAAAAGACACCGATCGCATGGTGGAAAAAGCGAGTTCCGATGAGCAAGGGACGCTCGCCAGCGCGCTGGGCCTCCCCGACGGAAACTATGTCTATGAGGCCACGGACAACACCGGAAAGGTCAGCGTCAGCGTCAACGCGGAGATCATCACGCCGGACGTGGACTATTTGCCCATTGCGCGCGTTACGGGCAGAAATTTCACCGATCAGGATGTGGAGAATATCTTTAACGCGGTGAGTCAGGGCGCTTTTCCGGTGGACGAGGACGCGCCGTTGCCGCGGTTTTTCTACCAGCATACGCTCGACAGGCTTTTGGAACATAGGGACACCGGCAATCTGGATAAATATGATTCCATCGAAGACCTGGACGCCGCGATTCAGGAGGTTATGGGGCAGGTTGCCTCCGCGCCCGAACAGGCGACGCCGATTACGCCGAACTTTTCGATCAACTCGTCCGGAATCGAAGGGATTGCGAGAATTCTCAGCGTGCTGAACAACGAGGTGGTTTCCGACCTGTTTGTAACGAACTATCCCCAGAGTGACCGCGGACAAGACGCCGAATACATCAGAGATATTTTCCTGAGGGGAGAGTTTGCGCATCAAACCATATCCGGAGACGCCGTAACCGTCTCCTACGGCCTGACGCGGGACATCACGCTCGCAACCCCCGTTCTCAGCCAGCAGGAGGCGCAAGCCGAGGCGGATCAAGTGGTTTCCGCGCTGGGACTCAGCGATTTTAACTGTACGGGAAAGCGGATTGCGCCTTTGTTTGAGGGTAATGCCAAGGACAGCTGCAAGAGCGTATATGAGTTTATGTACACGAGAAGCGTAAACGGCGTGAGCGTTACCTATACGAACGACATTTCATCCTGGGCGCCGGAGAACGGCAACAACTATTCCGAGGGCTGGGCATATGAAAAACTGAGAATCTTTATTGACGACGACGGCATCTATGGTTTTCTATGGTACGGGCCCTGCACGGTGACGGAGATCGTGAATGAAAAAGCGACGCTGCTGCCGTTTGACCAAATAGAAAAGATATTCGAAACTATGATCCTGACGAAATACGTCGGCTCAGACGACGAAGAAGAGAAGAGCGCCGACATTCGCATTACCGGCATCCGCCTTGGCTTGGCACGCGTGACCGAGCAGGACAACAACGCGTATGGCCTGCTGGTGCCGGCCTGGGACTTCTTTGGGGTATACGACACCGGCAACGGTTACCCGATCGGCTACGACGGGTACGAGTCGCTGTTAACCATCAACGCCGTCGACGGGAGTATTATCGACAGGCAAACCGGTTATTGACGCTCCGTTCACTATTGCGGAAACGGCATATAGAAAGGAGTCAACCCTGATGCGAACAAAGCTATTGCTGGGCATTGCGCTGACAACGGCGCTGCTCTTGACCGCCTGCCAGCCGATGCCTGAAAGCGATGTGGTTGTGGAGAAAGATATCGATCGAATGCTTGCATCCGCTTTGGAGAATCAGGAGTCGAGCAATACGGCAAAAACGCTGGCGCAGAAGATCGACGCTCCCGGCAGTTATACGGAATCTTTCACAACGGAGAACGGGAAAACGGCGTTTCAGATTGACGCGAACGTTGTATTGCCGGAGTCGAACGCGGTGCCTGTGATTCGGGTAACAAAGCATGTATTTACGCAGGAAGAAGCGGACTTGATGCTAGGGCTTTTTCTCGGAGAGGATGCGCTGTATACCATCCCGAACTCGCTGACGAAGGAGCAAATCGAGGAAAAGCTGATCGAATACTACGGCATGCGCGACGGATCGATTCCCATCGACGTAGACGGCGAAGATAGCGGCAATATTGACCGTCTAAACGAAATCATTGCATCCTATGAAAAAGCCTTATTGGAAGCGGAAGATACGCCTATGCGGGTTTTGGCCGCCAGAGAGTTTGAAACGCCCGAAGGCGCGAGCAACAGTAGTGCGCAAAAAATAGAGGGCGTTGCCGAAACGGACAATACGGACGTCTATTTCAGCATCACAAACTGCTATCCTCGGTCAAATCAAGTGCAGGCCCTCTACATCAAAGCGGATACGGTTACGGGGGTTACCTTTAACAACACGGCTCCATATTATGGATTGAGCGATCCGGACTCTCCAATCGTCCCGGAAGGCTTTTCGCTCACGAAAGAAGAAGCGATGGCCGTCGCAGACGGCGCGCTGAAGACACTTGGAATCGAGGATATGGCTTGCGTGGCAGCGAGCTATGCTGTTATGCCGAACAATGCGCAGCCCGGCGGTGCACTGTGGTTTGGGAAAACATTCAGCTCGCAGGAGGCGAAGGATTTTCACTGGGCGTATAAAATGCAGTACGCGAGATGCTACAGCAATGTTCCCGTCACGATAACAAATGATAACGGTACAGGCGTTGCCGATGAGGAGCAATACGCGGAACCCTGGGAATATGAAACGCTGGAGATCATCGTCGATGAGTCGGGGATTGTAAGTTTTCTGTATCAATCGCCGTATGAGGTCGTCGAAACCGTCACGGACGACGCCGCGCTGCTGCCGTTTCAGGATGTGCAGTCGATACTGCCGGCAATGCTCCAGGCGTCCTACGCCTGGCTCGCGGAATCAGACGATATTGTGAGCGCGGCAGTGAACATATCAGAAATCCGCCTGGGACTGATGCGAATTACGGAGCCGAACCACCGGGATCAGGGGCTGCTGGTTCCCGTTTGGGACTTTTTCGGAAGCATCGCGATCACGGATTCCAGCGGGAACGCCCGCTTTTTTACCAAGTATGATTCCTTGTTAACCATCAATGCAATCGATGGGAGCACGATTAACCGATCGCTTGGATACTGAACAGCCGACCGCTTAGCGTTCAATCGATTACGAATAGCCGAACGAACAGGATAACCGGAAAAGCAAAAATCTGGGTGTGTGCCGCCTTGACGAATGCCCCGGTGTTACCCTTTGCTTCGTTTTACGGTTCAATCGTGAAAGGGGAGCCGATGGCATTTTTTCGCTCCGATCTCAACCGAGCGTTATCCAAAGCTTTCGTGCTGAGCGTTCTTGGCACAATGCTTTGCGTGCTGTTCGGCGCGGTTTCCGATGTGCTCGCGATCTACATGCTCGACAAGCCCACCGCGGCGCTGCTGGCGCATCAGGCCATCACGATCAATGCCCTCTCCGGCAAAGCGATCCTCTTTGCCGCGCCGATTCTGGCGACGATTCCGTATTCCGGCGCGTTTGTCGAGGACGGAAAGAGCGGCTACCTCAAGCAGTTCCTGCCGAGGACGACCGTGTCGCGCTATATCCTCGGCAAGGAACTCGCCTGCGCAATCTCCGGTTTTCTGACGCTCACGCTCGGCATCCTCGCGGCGCATATCCTCATTTCCCTCGTCGTGCTCCCGGCGGAAACGTTCGGCGAAACCGCGGTGAAATCGCAGCTGGGCGAGCTGATCGGCAAGATCTTCCTCTTCGGCTTTGCGGGCGCGCTCTGGGCGATGCTGGGCATGCTGCTTTCGACAGTGACCATGAACGCCTACATGGCCTACTCCGCGCCGTTTATCCTCTACTATGTGCTGATCATCCTGCAGGAGCGGTATGCGCGGGGCATCTTCATGCTCAACCCGCAAAACTATCTCACGCTGAATGGCACTTGGCCGTTTGGCGGCTGGAGCGCGGGCATCACCATGGCGGTGCTGCTCGCTGGTTCCATGCTTGGCTTCTATGTCATCGCGCAGGGACATCTGCGGGACGATAACGCCAGAAAATCGATTCGAACGCTGTTTCGGCAGAGGAGCGTCTCTCTGGAAAAGCCGTTCCGCCCCGCGCACAGCGTACCCGCGCTGAACAATTTTCGGCAGGTGCGCTCGGTTGTTTCGTATAACTTTCGTATGTGGCGCGGCAACGCGCGCGTGCTGCTGACGTTTGCGCTGGCGTTTATCCTGTGCTTCCTTCTTTCGGACAAGGCGGCGTCGTTTGCCTACGATATGGGAACCACCATGCAGGCGTTCGAACCGTTCGTTTGGACGTTTGGAGACGCAAACTCCGTGCTGCTGATCTCACTGCTGTTGGTGCTTTTATTCGTCGATATGCCGTTTCTCGGCGCGGGCGTGCCGTATTACCTCGTACGCATGAAGCGGCGCACGTGGCTCACGGGGCAGGCTGTCTACGTTGTGCTGGCAACGACGCTGTATATTGTCTTCATCTTCGCCGCGACCTCGCTCATCTGCATGGGCGACAGCTTTATCGGCAACATGTGGTCGGAAACAGCGGCAATCCTCGGCTATTCCGGTGCGGGCAAGGCGGTTGCGCTTCCGGCGCTGGTCAAGACGCTCGAGCTGAGCCGCCCGTACGAGTGCGCTTCAACGATTTTGCTGCTCATGCTCCTGTATACGCTGGTTCTCGTGTTTCTCATGCTGTTTATCAATATCAAACGCGGCAAATCCGCGGGCATCGCTTCGGCGTTCGGTTTCAGCCTGTATGGATTTTTGCTCAATCCGCAGCTGTTCAAGCAGATGTTCAAACTGCCGGACGAACTGCTCTATAAAGCGAACGTCGCGGTCGGGTGGCTTTCGCCGCTCAATCAGGCGACCTACCACATGCATAACTTTGGTTACGACCTGCTGCCGCGGCTCTGGCAGACGTATGTGATCTTCGGAATTGCGATTGCACTGCTGTTTGTGTTGACGCTACGCGCGCTGCGAAAATACAATTTCCACTTCCTGGGAGGAGACCAATGAGCGAACCCATCATCCAAGTTGAAAACCTCACCAAAACCTTCGGGCAGGATACCTTACTCAACGGCGTTACGCGTTCCTTCGAGCGCGGAAAGATTCACGGCGTCGTCGGCAACAACGGCTCCGGCAAGACGGTGCTGTTCAAGTGCATCTGCGGGTTTCTGCAGCCAACGGAAGGGCACGTGCTTGTCAACGGCAAACAGATCGGGCGGGATATCGATTTTCCGGAGGATATCGGAATTATCATCGAATCGCCGGGGTTTCTGCCGCAGTTTTCGGGGCTGAAGAATCTGGAAATCCTCGCCAGACTCAAGCGCAAAATCAGCCTCAAGCAGGTGGCGGCCGCAATCCGGCGCGTGGGGCTCGACCCCATGGCGGCAAAGCCGGTCGGCAAATACTCCCTCGGCATGCGGCAGCGCCTCGGCATTGCGCAGGCGATCATGGAAGAGCCGAACCTGATGATTCTCGACGAGCCGATGAACGGGCTGGATAAGTACGGCGTTGCGGAGATGCGATCGTTGTTTCAATCGCTGGCAAAGGACGGACGTACGATTCTGCTGGCAAGCCACAATATTCAGGATATTGAAACGCTCTGCGATACGGTCTGCGAAATGGATGCGGGCGTGATGACCATGATTCGGGAAACGCCGCTGAAAGAAGGTGTAAACGCATGAAACGATGGCTGATAGGGCTCTTTGTTCTGCTGTTGGTCGTTCCCGCAATTGCGCTGGCGGATACTTCCACGGTGATCCTCGGCATTGACGATACCAACCTCTACGACGGCATGACGCGTACCTACAGTCAGGGGTACTCGCCGACGGTGTCCAACGGGGTTGCGACCATCGTTCTGCCGCTTGTGACCACTGGTTCAATCAGCGGGAGCACGATCACCGCCACACCGAACCTCGGCAGCGTGGAATCCTCGCCGTTCGTATTCGGCAACTATCAAAAGACTGTTGCGCTCGGAACGCAATCCGTCAACAGCGGAACCGGCACGGCGGAGTGCTACTACATCCGCTTCGACCTTGCGCTGACTTCGACCCGAAAAAACGGCAGTTACCCGGTTGTGATCACCGTCGAGGGACTCGATTTGAGCGGGAATACGATCAACCAGAATTTCACGACGTATGTGACGATTACCGACGGAGCCACTACGACTGCAGATTCCTCCAAGGATAATAATTCGTCTTCCAGCGGAGGTAGCGGTGTGACTGCATCCAAGCCGGTGCTCGTTGTAACCGCATGCACGGTGTCGAAGGATACACTTGAAAGCGGCGACAAACTGCATGTGGACCTAACCGTAAAAAACGTTGGTAGGCGCACCGCGCATAATATCCGTGTGAATGTGGCAAGCGACGATGCCAATATCATCCTGCTCAACGAATACAGCGCGCCGTATCTTGCGGGGCTGGCGCGGACAAAGGAAGCGGATTTCTCGTTTGACATGCAGGCGCTGCCCATGGCGCTTGGCGGCATGCACACCATGACCATTGCGATTGCGTATGAAAATTCCAACAGCGTTGCGTATACGGAGACGGCCGCGTTCCGCGTGACCGTGAACCAGCCGATCCTCTTTTCCCACGACAAGGTGGAACTGCCGAAAAATATCACTTCCGGCGAATCGTTTTCGCTTCCTGTGAATGCGTACAATACGGGCCTGACCACGATCTATAACGTAAAGTGTTCGCTGGAAGTTCCCGGGCTGATTTCAGCTTCCGCTTATCTGGGCAACCTTGCGCCCCAGCAGTCCGCGGATAAAACCATGTCCGTCTTTGCCACGACGATCGACAGCACAACAAAGTACGGAACGACCTACGGCGCCTGCGTGTTCACCTATGAGGACGCCGACGGCGAGCAATACCAGGAGAGCGCAGACGTAAAGATTGAAATCCTCGAACCGGCGAAAGAAACCGATGAAGAGAAAGAAGAAGCCGAAGAGGAAGCGCAGGAACAGAAATCCCTCTCGCAATGGTGGATTTCTCTCCTGTTCGGGCTTGCGATCATCGCGGTTCTGACGGCGATCATCATCATTGCCAAGTTTTCTAGAATGATGAAGATGCGGTAGCGAAGGTACTGCGTGTGGTGCGAGCGATCTTTTCTTTCGAGCGGAGTTTCCGCGCAGGTCCTTCAGGCTTATGAAGGGATATCCTCACTCACATAATGCTTCGCCTGCGCGTTCCAAAGCTCGAAATACTTACCCTTCTTGTCTGCCAGCAGGTCGTTATGGCTGCCGAGCTGAACAATTCTGCCGCCGTCGAAAACTGCGATGGTATGGCAGAACTTGCAGGACGACAGTCTGTGTGAAATAAATACAGAAGCTTTGCCGCCGACGAGCGTGTTGAACTTAGAGTAGATTTCAAACTCGGTGATCGGATCCAGCGCGGCGGTTGGCTCATCCAGCACGACGATGGGCGCGTCCTTATACAACGCGCGGGCAATCGCGATTTTCTGTTTCTCGCCGCCGGAAAAATCCCTGCCTTTCTCATCAAAATGCTTGCCTACATAGACCCCGTATTCGCTCTTGAGCTCTTTGATCAGTTCGCCAAGACCAGCATCCTTTAGGCTTTTTTCCAGCCGCGCCTTATCCGCCTGCTCGCCCGCGGCAATGTTTTGATCCAGCGCGAAGGAGAACAGATTGAAGTCCTGAAAAACGACGGAGAACAGATTGATATAGTCGTTGTAGTCAAACGTCTGGATATCCACGCCGTTGCAGGTGATCACGCCCTCCGTCGGCTGATAGAACCGGCAGAGGAGCTTGATCAGCGTGGTTTTCCCGGCGCCGTTCATGCCGACGACGGCAAGCCGCTGCCCTTTTGCGATTGTTAGGTTGATGTGTTCCAGCGCCAGCGCATCCGTAAACGGATACCGGAAGGACACATCGTGAAATTCGAACGTGTAATCGTCGTCGCGCCCGATGGAGATTTTTTTTGTTCCGGTTTGTTCCGTTTCGGGCAGGGCGAAATACCTGATGCTGAGAGTGAAGTACTCGCTGGCGACTTTGAACATGGTGTACTGCTGAATCAGCCGCGCGATTGCCTGATAAAAACGCATGATCGCGTTGATCTGGATGAAGATGGAACCAACCGTAATCGCGCCGGCATACGCTTTGAGGATGATGAACAGGTACACCGCGGTCAGAAGCACGGTGTTGACAGCCGCGAGGATCGAAAAATGCTTGATGTTCGGCTTTACAAATCCGTCTCTGCTCGCCAGGACATCGGGATCCACGTAGTGGTCAATCTTCTCTTTGAGCATGTCCTGCGCCTGATAGAGGCGGATGTCTTTTCCGCACTCGTAGTTATAGCTGATGCGGAAGAACAGATAATTGAAATGCCGGTTTGACCCGAGGTTGTTGTTTACGTCGTCTTCCGCGGTTTTTCCGATCTTTGCCTGAACGACGTTATAGATGAACACCCCCGCAATCAGCAGTGCGGCAAGCGCGAGAAACGCAAACGGCGATTGTATCACGGCATGTTCCGCACCGGAAGCTGCAGCGCGCCCGTTTGCGAAGGTGGAAACAATCAAAACGGAAGCGATGGCCATTTCAAAAGTTGCAAGAAAACCATTGAGCAGGTATTCCGCCATGTCCCAGATCGCGAGGTGATTGTTTTCCGTTTCCTCAATCTGCTGGATCAAGTCCATGGTTTCGGGGTTTTCCACCTGCTCATAATCGAGCTTCATGCTTTTCTTCGATATTTCAATATAGTAGCTGCTCACAAGCATCGTTTTTTCATCGCTGTACCGTTTCGCAGCATAGCCGGACAAGATGTGTAAAACAAGCGTAAGCCCCACCATCGCCGCGGTAAGCGCAATCAGCGTTGGGACGTCTTTTGCGCCTATCAATTCATCCAGAATCTTTGCGGAGAACACAATGGGGATAAAGGGCTTGACCGATTCCAATACGGCATCAAGCAAAAGGACGGGCAAAAACCCTTTCCGGATCTGCCGGAGCGTTTTGATTGCGGCGGCGACGGCGGCGAAATTCAGCTTTCCTGTTTTCTTGTTCATGCCGGTTCACCAGCTTCGTCCTGTCTGTAATAATGGCTCTGCACTTCAAACATATGCGCATACGTTCCCTTGCGCTTCATCAGCTCGCTGTGGGTTCCCCGTTCGGTGATACGGCCGCCATCCAGCAACAGCACTTCGTCGCAAAACTTAGTGCTCGACAGCCGGTGCGAGATGTAGATGGAAGTTTTATTTTTCGTCATCTCGTGGTATTGGTCATACAGCGCCGATTCCGCAATCGGGTCAAGCGCCGCGGAAGGTTCGTCCAGCACCAGTATCGGCGCCGCTTTATAGAGCGCGCGTGCCAATATGACTTTCTGCCGCTCTCCGCCGGAGAGCTCCGTGCCCTCGCTGTCCAAATATCGTTCGCAGCTTGTGAATTTGCCTTTTTTCAGGCTCCTGACTTTTTGCGCAAGGCCTGCCGACGCAATCACCTGATCGACCTTATGCTGATCGGTATCCGCGCTGTCCCGCATGGAGATATTGACGTCCAGCCCGTAAGCCAGAATCAAGGCGTCCTGAAATGCCACCGAAAACTGCGAAAAGTACTGCTTTAAATCGATCTGTTTGGAATCGACGCCGTTGAGCAGAATCTCACCCCTGTCCGGCTCGGTGAGATTTAAAAGGAGTTTGACCAGCGTTGTTTTGCCGGCTCCATTGACCCCGACAAGCGCGACTTTTTTCCCTTTTTCGATCAAAAGGCTGAAATCCTTGAATATTACATGATCCCCGTAGGCAAAATCCACATGCCGAAACTCGATGCTCATGGGCAGCGCAAATTCCTGCGGCAGCAGTTCGCTCTGCCGGTTTTCCGCGGCTTTATCCAAAAACACCCGAAAATCCGAGACTTCAATCGACGCAGTATTGAGCAGGATCGCGTTTTTGGCAAATCCGCTCACCCAGACGGAAAGACCCGCAATCGCGCTGATATACAGAATAAACTCCGAGACCGGTATCGTTTTCGCGATGACAAGCGAGATCAGGTAGAGATATGCGATGCCGTCGCGCAAAAAGGCGACCAGGCCATCGACCGCTTCGCTGAGAAAAATACGGAGCGAGAGCTTTTTATCCCATTCGAAACTTTGGTCGTTATATTGATTCATCAGACTCGAAAGCCAGCCGAACATGCCGTACATGCGGATATCTTTGGCGTATTTGCTGTCTTTTGCCGCGCTGGTTGCGTAGTATGTTTTCTGCTGGATTTTGCTGATGGTATCCTTATGCTTTACCCTGTATTGGTTGACCATATTGCCGACAAAAAAGCTGATCGCCCCACAGACGGCAAGCCCCAAAATGATCAGAGGATTTAGGGAGGAAAGGATAACGATATAGACCGCCGCGCCCAGAAGATTTGCGCTGCATTCGACGATTCGAACCACGATATCCTCCACGCCGGTGACCGGGGTGCTGATTGCGCGCTGCGCTTTCCGGTTTTCCAGCTGGCCCTTTTCCGAAGAGAGATACTTATAATCCACCTGCATGGACGCAAGGCACATCTCGGCGCCCAGTTTCATGCTACGGTACATGGATTTCATTCGGGGGAAGTAACCGTCCGCAAAGCTCCGGATCTGACTGACGATGAGAGAAACCGCGCCGAACACCGCGACCAGCAGCAGGAAATCCGTCACATCCCGCCCTTCTTCGAAAAACTGAATGATATATTTGGGCATGAAGACGGCGATGACCGGCTGAGCCACCATGCACAACACGAGGGCAATCATCGAAACCAACAGCACTTTGTCGATTCGGACGATGTTTTTCATCGTGAATGCCAGATTGCTCAACGCGCCGTATTTCGGTTTGTTTTTCTGTTCCATATTCTCCATCCGTACAAGATCGTTTCACAGGGGAATGCGCTTTATAAAAAGAGGCCAGGCTGAGGCTTCGTTCGTGGATGATATCTTAAACAGCACGAACATAAACCATGCCGGACGCAAGAGATTAGGGCTATTATAGCATGGATCGGCTTAATTACAACAAATGACGGTTGATCATCCGGGAAACGCAAGCGGATTTTTCCGCAATATCGAAAGGACAGAGGTGTCTGCGGCTGACGCGTTGATCATGCGCTTAAAATGTGATCGCCCGCGCTGAATATCCGGAAGCCGGGCCATGGATGAACCGGTTCGGGCGCGCCAAATAACAAAGCCGCCCGTTACGGGCGACTTTGTTTTGCGTGATAGATTTCTAGTAAGCCGGCAGCGCGGCGCCGGAGATGGCGCCCTTACGCCGCATCCGCTCCGTCCTGCATTTGCGTCTCCTGCCTGTCAAACCGGAGCAGCATGCGCAGCGGGATGAAAACCAGCAGCACCGCGATTGCTCCAAACAGGAACATGGAAGAGGAATAGTTGAAAATCTCGTTTCCGATGCTGTCGTAACCGATGATGTTCTGCTTGTTGAGGTTGTTGATGCAAGCGGTAATCAAAGGCCCGACGCACATGGGAATCATGATGTTAAAGACCATGCGGACGCCCTGAAACAGGCCGACCCGGTCTTTGGGCGTGTAGTCGCGTATCTTTGCGCCAAATACGTTGGCGATCATCGCGCTGCCAAAGCCGTTGATCATCGATCCCGCACAGAGCACGAAAATGGCGTTTCCGGCAAAATGCGCCGTAGTTCCAAAGAACATCACAACGCAGCCGACAATATAGACCAGCATGCCGGGCAGGATGAACCGAAGCTTTTTGCCTTTTTTGTCCGCGAAAATTCCGAAGGCAAAGCCGAACAACACACCGGCAATGCTCAAAATGCCGTACGGAATGATATAGTCCTTGAACCCGAGCGTCCGCTCCATATAGATGAGCAGATAGGGCGTATAGGTCATCCCGGCGATTCCCAGCAGCGAGGTTCCCAACAAGGTCGTATACAGCTTTTTGTTCTCTTTTACGACGCTCCATTTGAAGCCGTAGAGCATTTTGCCAAAGCGGCTTTCCGGGTTCGGCTTGAGGTCGGGAGCGTCCTTTGTGAAAAACTTGCCGAATATGCCTGCCGCAAGCACGAGAAGGCCGATTACAATAAAGAACAGCGTCCAGTTGCCGTGGACGACCGTGCCGCCTTCCACGTAATTGGAAACCTCTATGCCCGCGGCGTCATAATAGTGGTTGTACGTTACGCCGCCGAGAAAATCGAACATAAATACGATCGAAACGCCAACGAATCCGAAGATTCCCAGCGCGCCTTCCACCCTGCCGCGGTTGGAAGGAACGGTAATATCCGTCACCCAGGCGTTGAAGGCCGCGTCGTTGGCGGAGGAACCGAAAAACGTCATCACGCAGTCCATCAGCGTCACCAGCACGATGCAGACGGTGACCGCGGCGCTTTCCGAAATGCCCAGCGCATTCGAGATGCCTTTGACGTTGATGAGCGCGAACCCCATGATCACAAAACCCCATATGATATAACCCCAGCTCATGAACGGGACGCGTTTGCCGAGCTTGTCCAGCAGGATTCCGACCAGCATCGTAGTCAGTGCCGCGGTAATCGCACTTGCGCTGACGATCAGCGAAATGACGAGAGGGTTCGTTGAAATCGTCCGGTCGATGAACAAGTTCAAAAAGTCGTTTTCCAGACACCAGGCAACGCTGCCCAAGGCGGCGAACAACGAAATGCTGATCCAGTTTTTGGGGTTGATTTTGTTTCCCTTTTCCATGGCGGCCTCCCTTACAGACTGATTTTCCGGTTACTTCTTTTCCTGCGCGTTGCAGCGCCTGATCGTTTCCATCCCTTCCGGGGATAGCTTACAGGAGCGGTCGTATTTCAAAATTCCGTTCTGCTCCTGCTCCACGTCGTAGAGCTGCGTGTAGCAGAATCCAATGCAGTCGAGCGCAAACAGCGCGTTTGTCAGTTCGCAGTATTTGGCAACGAATGCCTCTTCGGCGGTGTATTTCCCATGGTAGCCCCAGGATTTCCCTTCGACCAGGTATGAAAGCCCGCCGTATTCGGAGACATAGCAGGGCAGCTCCAGCAGCGCTTTCTTTTTGAGCAGTTTGTTTTGGAAGATCCTCCAGATGGAATAAACAAAGTCGGGCGCTTCGTTGTATCGTCCGCTCAGCACGAGCTTCTTCAGGGTGCCGCTGTGATGCGTATAGAAATGCGCGTCGTGAATATCGGTAACAAACAGGTCGCCGCCGCTGCTGCCGATGACCGGACGGGTTGCGTCGAACGCCTTCGTCAGATCGTACAACGCTTTTTGACCCGTATAATCCGTTGCGTTGTTCCAGACGAACCGCGCTTCGTTCAGCGGGCACCAGCCGATGACGGAAGGATGGCCGTAATCGCGCTCGAGCACCGCCTGCCATTCCTCCAGCGTGCGACGCAGCCCGACGGGATTGCTGGGCTTTGTTTTGCAGTTCCAGTTGGGGTATTCGCCCCAGATTAAAAAGCCCTTCCGGTCAGCGTAATACAGGTAGCGCTCTTCAAACACCTTTTCATGCGGACGCGTGCCGTTGAATCCGAGCGCGATTGCCGCGTCGATATCCCGTTCGATATCCTGCGCGCTGGGCGCGGTGTAAACGCCGTCGGGGTAGTATCCCTGATCCAGCACCTGCCGTAAAAACAGAGGTTTTCCGTTGAGCAAAAGCCGTCTGCCTACGATTTCTATGGTTCGAAACCCGCAATAGGTTTCCGCTTCGTCCGTAACGCGGCCGTGTTCTCTCAGCTTCAGCGTTATATCGTAGAGGTTTGGCAAAAACACATCCCAGAGCGCGGGCTCGCCATCCAACTGAACCGAAAACGCCAGCGACGAGCCTTCTACGGGCGTGCCTTCCAGCGCGACGCGTTCACCGCCCAAGCGAATTTCCGCTTCGCACGAACCTTCGACGGGGCGGTTGAGCGCGGCTTCGATGAATATGGTTTTTTTATGCGCGTCGGGCGTTATCTTTGTTTTCAGGAAGTAAGCCGTTCCGGTGAATTCCAGCCAAACGGTCTGCCAGATTCCGGTCGTGCGGGTATACAGGCAGCCGTAATTCCGCGCTTGATCGGACTGCTTGCCGGAAGGGATGGCGCCGTCTTGATAATCGTCTTTTGCGTTGACGACCAGCGTGTTTTCACCCGCGCGGACAAACGCGCTGATATCGAACGAAAACGGCGTGTAGCCGCCGGTGTGGCTGCCCACCTGCCTGCCGTTGACGAATACGGCGGCGGAAAAATCGACCGCGCCAAAATGCAGCAGCACGCTGCCCGCAAGCTGGTGTTCGGTCAGTTCGAACGAGCGCCGGTACCAAACAGAATACAGCGGTTCTGTATGCGCAATCCCCGAAAGCCTGCTTTCCGGGCAGAACGGAACCTCGATCGAGGCGCCGTAGTCCGCGCTGCGAACGTAATCCTTACCGCCGCGCTCGATTTCAAAGAGCCATGTGCCGTTCAGATTCTGCCATTCCGTTCGCGCAAAACCCGGACGGGGATATTCCTCTCTGTACATAGACACCCCCGATGAAGATGAAATGTTGATTCACAAATCAAGTGTATCCGCTTATAATAGACAATCATACATATAATACGCCTTATATTATGTATAAAACCGAAATCGTGTGGCAAAGGGGGGT
Organism: Clostridiaceae bacterium; assembly: GCA_039683415.1. Classification (GTDB taxonomy): domain Bacteria; phylum Bacillota; class Clostridia; order Christensenellales; family CAG-138; genus UBA7703. The sequence goes on along the minus strand of JBDKRL010000014.1, from coordinate 157,429 downwards.
GTCCTTGCGTGAAGATTTTCAACGAAACGATCTACTATAACTGCAACAAGATGAAAGACGATCTGATCTATGTCAGCTCCTGCGGCTTGCTGCTGCCCGATACCGATTATGTGATCGCGCGGGAAAACAGCAAAACCACGGTGTTTGCGTATGTTTTGAGCGGGGACGCCTATATCGAATACAACGGTCAGCTGGTCAAGCTGAAGCAGGGGGATTGCTACCTGTTTCCTTCCAACACGAAAAACAAGATAGAAACGGATCAGCTCAACCCGCATTCCATGATCTGGATCAACTGCAGAGGACGGCTGCTGGACAGTCTGGTTGGATTCTATTTCGACACTTCGCTGCCGATCGTGGCCATGCACAGCATGGAGAGCGAGTTCTACAAGATCGCTGCGCTGATCCAGTCGCCGGGGTACGAACGGGCGAACGACGAAATCGCGCTGCTGATTTACAAGATTCTGCTGGATATGAAAAGCGCGCTCAGAAAAACGGCAAAGCCCGGGCCGACATCGGTTTCGCCCATCGAAGACCAGATTGAGAGCTACATCAGCAACCGCATTCAGGAGAAGTTCTCCATCGCCAGCCTGAGCGTTGCGTTTCATCTTTCCGATCGGCAGCTGGCAGCAATCTTTAAAAAGAAGCACGGCTGCACGCCGTACGCGTATTACCTGACAAAAAAAATCGAGCTGGCTACTGCCATGCTCAAGGACAGTAACCTCTCGATCGACGCAATCGCGGAGCGTCTCAATTTTGCCGACCGCAACCACTTTACGAAGCTGTTCATCAAAAAAAACGGGAGTTCACCGGCAAAATACCGCAGGGACGTCTCAATATAATGCACGTTGGGACGCCGCGCCTTACGTATTCAGCGGCTTGCCGCCGAGCGTTGCCGATTCCACCCCCCGCGTAAACGAAAACCCGCGCTAGTCCGGATTGACGACGCTCGATTCCGTGGTGAATGTTTCGCTCTGCCCGTTCGAGCTTGGGTAGCAGGCAAGAATGTTGATCAGAACGATAAACACGCAGAACGCCAGAAACGACGCGAGAATGATGCCGATCGTTTTCCAGATGCGGTGCGCCCGGCGGTTTCGGATGACCAGCTGTTCGTTGATTCGGGAAAGCTGTTCGGCAACGGTGCTCGTATCCGCGTTGTTTAGCTTTGCCGAACCCAATAGCGCGCTGACCGGCACTTCGAACAACTCCGCTATTTTTACCAGCATGTCCGCATCCGGAACCGACATGCCTTTTTCCCATTTGGATATGGTCTGCCGGACAACATTGAGCCGGACGGCAAGTTCTTCCTGCGAAAAACCTTTGGACTTGCGCAAGGCTTTGATATTCTCGCTTAACATCGATTCTGCTCCTCATCATTTTGGTTTTATTGTAGCTTCGAAAGCCACTTTACGAAAGCAATACTTATTAACATCGTTCGATTTTCGGCTTCAAACACAGGGAATCTTAACATCAACAAAATCTTACATCTTCTCATATTGACAAAAGTTGATTTGAGGAATAGGATTAGTTGAATCAAGAAATTTTGATATGAGGTGTTCCAATGGAATCGTGCTATATCCAGAACGCAAAAGTGTTTAAGGCGTTTTGCGACGAGAACCGTCTCAAGGTGCTGGAGAGCCTTCGCAGCGGCGAAAAATGCGCCTGCGTTTTGATTGAGGATCTTGCTATCGGGCAAAGCGCGCTGTCCTACCACATGAAAATACTGGTCGAGTCCGGCGTGGTGAGCGCGCGGCAGGAAGGCAAGTGGACGCATTACAGCATCAGCCCGGCGGGCAGCGCGCGCGCCATGGAACTTCTGCGCGAGATCACAACCCCGCTGGAAGCGCAGGAAGACTCCATTTGCTGCGGCAGATAACCGGAATAACACCAGGGATAAAGACATACGACGAACCGTTTTGACAGAGGAGCAATATGCAAATATTAAAATCCATTTGGGATTTCTTTCAATATCAGGTGCTCGCCATGAAGTGGCTCAACGAGCTGATTGGCGGCACGCTGACCGCGTTCGGGCTGGACACGGCGAACCGCTGGGTCGGCAGCCTGCAGTTTTTCGTGTACGACGTGATCAAAATCACAATTCTGCTCTGCACGCTGATCTTCGTCATCAGCTACATTCAGAGCTTTTTTCCGCCGGAACGCAGCAAAAAAATACTTGGCCGGTTTCGCGGCATTGGCGCAAATATCGTCGCCGCGCTGCTCGGCACAGTGACGCCGTTTTGCTCCTGCTCGTCGATTCCGCTCTTTATCGGGTTTACGTCGGCGGGGCTGCCGGTCGGGGTTACGTTTTCGTTTTTAATCTCGTCGCCCATGGTCGATCTCGGCTCGCTGGTGCTGCTCATGAGCATATTCGGCGCAAAGGTTGCGGTAATCTACGTTCTGTTCGGGCTCTTCATCGCGGTGCTCGGCGGCACGCTCATTGAAAAACTGCATATGGAACGGCATGTCGAGAGCTTCATCCTCACCGCGGGCAGCGTGGATATCGACTCGCCCAGTCTCACCGTTAAAGAACGGCTGACCTATGCCAAAGAACAGATGGTCAATACGTTCAAGAAGGTATTCCCGTATATCCTGATCGGCGTCGCGGTCGGCGCGGTGATTCATAATTGGATTCCCGAAGAGTGGATCGTCACCGTGCTGGGCAACAAGAACCCGTTCGGCGTGGTACTGGCAACGCTGATTGGCGTGCCGATGTACGCGGATATCTTCGGCACGATTCCCATCGCGGAGGCGCTGTTTGCCAAGGGCGCGCAGCTCGGTTCCGTGCTGTCATTCATGATGGCGGTGACCACGCTGTCTCTGCCTTCGATGATCATGCTCCGAAAGGCGGTCAAGCCGAAACTCTTGGCGCTGTTTATCGCCATCTGCACCGTCGGCATTGTTCTGGTTGGCTATCTGTTCAATCTGCTTCAGCCGCTGATTGCGTAGGAGGAACAGATGGCAAAAACATGGTATCCCGTGATCGACTACACGATCTGCTCCGAGTGCGGAACCTGCGTTTCAAAATGCCCGCATAACGTGTATGACACGAAGAAAGCGCCAACGCCGGTTGTAACCAATCCCGTTTCCTGCGTGGATCACTGCCACGGCTGCGGCAACCGCTGCCCGGCCGGCGCGATTACGTATGTGGGCGAGAACACCGGATGGACGCCGCCGAACGGCGCGCCAATTCAGGCAGAAGCGGGATGCTCCTGCGGGGGCGATGCCGCCGCGGAGAGAACCGTTCTTATCGAGTATCTTTACCTCGATCTGCAGTCTTGCGAGCGCTGCGTTGGAACCGATACGGAACTCGACGAAGTGATCCTGACGCTGACGCCCGCGCTTGCCACGGCCGGGTATGCCGTCGAGTACCGCAAGCTGGAAATGACGACGCGGGAAATTGCGGTTGCGCATCGGTTCCTCTCCTCGCCGACCATCCGCGTCAACGGACGCGACGTCTGCAAAACCGTTTCGGAAAACGACTGCGGCTGCTGCGGCGCAATCAGCGGAACACAGGTGGACTGCCGCGTGTTTGAGTATCGCGGGGAAACCTTCGAAGTGCCGCCCAAAGCGATGCTGGCAGAAGCGATCCTCTCCGCGGTCTTTGGCGGCAATGCGGACAGTCAGCCGGAGCGCGCATACCGCTTGCCGGAGAACCTGAAGCGCTTTTACGACGGGAAACAAAGCAAGGCGAACTGCGGATGCGGCGGAGGAAACTGCTGTGGCTGAGACGAAAACGAAGAAGAAAAGTCTGATTCTGAAGATTCTGCTGTTAACGGTGATCTTGATTGCCATTGCGGCCATGTGGTTTTTGAAAAACAGTGAGACGACGAAAGATGCAACCGAACCAAACACAGAATCGACACAGACCGAAGAAAACGGCGAAGCTGCAATCTCTGCAGACCAGAATGTTGACTTTGCGTTGGAAGCAGAAGCAATCGATCTGGCTGCGCTTTTATCCTATAAATTACCAATCATCATCGACTTTGGGTCGGATTCCTGCATTCCGTGTCAGGAAATGGCGCCTGTGCTCAAGAGCGCGAATGCCGACTATCAGGGCAGGGCGATCATCAAGTTCGTTGACGTGTGGAAATATACCGACGCGGCAAACGGCTTTCCCGTGCAGGTGATCCCGACGCAGATCTTTTTCAGTGCGGACGGAACACCGTATGTACCGAGTGAAGACCTTGATGTTGAGTTCATCTTTTACAGCAATAGTGATACGCAGGAGCATGTGTTCACCGCGCATCAGGGTGGCTTGACGGAAGAGCAAATGATTGCGATCCTCGCGGACATGGGAGCAGGCGAATGATTGACACTTGGCTGCAACAGATTAGCGCCATAATCGGGCAGAATATGTGGCTCGCTCCAGCACTTGCGCTTTTCGCTGGAATACTGACTTCGTTCACACCTTGTGCACTCTCCAGCATCCCGCTTGTTATTGCATATGTTGGCGGCATTGGCGTTGAGCCCAAAAAAGCCCTCCGACTTTCGCTGGTGTTTGCGCTTGGCGCGGCGATTACGTTTACGGTGCTTGGCGTTGTTGCCGCAAGCGTAGGGCAACTGATTGGAACAGGTGCAAAGTGGTGGTACATCGTACTGGGTATCTTGATGGTATTGATGGCGCTTCAAACATGGGAAGTGGTAAACCTGATTCCATCGACTTTCCTGACGGGAAAGAACACACGGCGCGGATATGGGGGAGCTCTGATCACAGGAATTCTTGGAGGGTTGTTTTCCTCACCTTGCGCGACACCCGTCTTGATTGCGCTTTTGGCGATAGCTGCTGGAGAAGGAAGCATTCTCTGGGGAGCACTCTTAATGCTCTTTTACGGTGTTGGGCACGGCATACTTGCTGTGGTTGCGGGATCATCAATCGGGATGGTTAATCAGATGATGAAAAGTGAGCGATATGGCTCGCTGTCTCGGGTGCTGAAGATCACGATGGGGATGCTGATCCTGCTGATCGGGCTGTACATGTTTTATTTAGGATTTTAAAAACAAAAACAGATATACACTTTGCATTTGCAATACAGATTCGAACTAGAATGATAGAGTATTTGAAAGGAAGTAATCATTATGGCACTCTTTGGAAAACGGAAAGAACAAGAAGAAACGAAAGCTCCCTGCTGCTGCGGCGGCAACTGCGACTGCGAAAACATGGAAAAAGCCGAACAAGCAAAGTCCGGGGGCGCATCCGTCAAGGTGCTTGGCAGCGGATGCCCCAAGTGCAACGCGCTGGAAGCCGCAACGAAGGCGGCGCTGGAGCAACTCGGCATGGACGCAACGATTGAACACGTCACGGACTTTGCAAAGATCGCTGCATATGGCGTGATGAGCACGCCCGCGCTGGTGGTGGACGGGAAAGTGGTTTCGTACGGAAAAGTGCTAAAAACCGAGGAAGTCGTAGCGATTTTGAAAAAAGTACGGTAATCCAGAATTCAAAACAAATAGAAAGAGGAATGGGTATGGAAGCGAAAAAAAGCTCCGGCATCGGTTTTTTTGAAAGGTATCTGACGCTCTGGGTCGCGCTCTGCATGGTCGTGGGCGTGCTGATCGGGCGGTTTCTGCCTGGTATACCGGCATTTTTAGGCAAGTTTGAATATGCCAACGTGTCGATTCCGATTGCGATTCTCATTTGGCTGATGATCTACCCCATGATGCTCAAGGTTGACTTCCAGAGCATTAAAAACGTCGGCAAAAACCCGAAAGGCTTGTTCGTCACCTGGGTGACCAACTGGCTGATTAAGCCGTTTACAATGTACGGCATCGCGTGGCTGTTCTTCTTTGTCATCTTTAAATCGTTAATTCCCGCCGACCTTGCCAAAGATTATCTCGCGGGCGCCATTCTGCTGGGAGCCGCTCCCTGCACGGCGATGGTGTTTGTCTGGAGCCATTTGACAAAAGGCAACCCCGCGTATACCGTGGTGCAGGTGGCGACCAACGATTTGATCATCCTCGTTGCGTTTACGCCCATCGTGGCGCTGCTGCTGGGCATCGGGGGTGTGAAGATCCCCTGGGACACGCTGCTGCTCTCCGTCGTGCTGTTTGTGGTGATTCCGCTTGTCGGCGGCATCCTCACGCGCACCTCGGTCATTAAAAAGCGCGGCTTGGAGTATTTCGAAAAGGGCTTTCTGCCGAAGTTCAGCAACGTGACCATCGTGGGGCTTTTACTGACGCTTGTAATCATTTTCTCGTTTCAGGGCAAGGTGATCCTTGAAAACCCGCTGCATATCGTGCTCATTGCCGTGCCGCTCGTGATTCAGACGTTTTTAATCTTCTTTATCGCGTACTTTGCGAGCAAGGCGCTCAAGCTTCCGCACGACATCGCGGCGCCCGCGGGAATGATCGGCGCTTCCAACTTCTTTGAACTCTCGGTTGCGGTGGCGATTTCGCTGTTTGGCACGTCGTCGCCTGCAGCGCTGGCCACGATAGTCGGCGTATTGACCGAAGTGCCTGTGATGCTGATTCTCGTCAAGATTGCCAACAAGACGACGCACTGGTTTCCCGAACAATCCAAATGACGAACGGAACCGCTGGAAAGGAGCACGCCCTATGAAGATCATTATCATTGGCGCGGTAGCCGCCGGAACATCCGCCGCGGCAAAAGCGAGGCGAAACAGCGAAAGCGCGCAAATTACGGTCTACGAAAAAGATCGGTTCATCTCCTACTCCGGCTGCGGCATGCCGTATTATCTCGGCGGCGAGGTGGCAAAGGCCGAGGAGCTGACCCCGCGCGACGCCGCGTTCTTTTTGAGCAAATACAATGTTGAGATCAAAATTCAGCACGAAGTGCTCGAAATTTCGCCGAAAACAAAGAGTGTTACGGTTAAAAATCTGTCAACCGGCGAAGTGTTTACGGATACTTACGACAAGCTCATCCTCGCCACCGGCGCGCGCGCGGCGACCCCGCCGATCCCCGGACGCGAGAAAGCGCATGTGTTTACGCTTCGCAATATCAACGACATGCTGCGCATCAAATCGTTTCTCGACGAGAAAAAACCAAAGTCGGCGGCGATCATCGGCACGGGATTCATCGGTCTGGAGATGTGCGAAAGCCTGATGCAACTTGGCGTCAAAGTGACGCTTCTCGAAAAACTGCCGCAGGTAACGCCGGGACTGGACTCGGACATGGCGGCGTATGTGGAAGAGCACCTCAAAAAGAACGGCGTTCATGTATTGACCGGAGTTTCGATTGCGGAAATCACCGAACACGGTGTTTTGCTATCCGACGGAACCACAATCGAAGCCGAACTGATGCTGCTCTCCACCGGCGTAAAGCCAAACACCGAACTCGCCGCCGCGGCGGGGATACGGCTTGGCGCTTCCGGTGCGATTGCGGTCAACGAGCGGATGGAAACCAGCTTGCCGGACGTTTCCGCCTGCGGCGACTGCACCGAGCAGTTCCACGTGGTAACGGGCAAACAGGTTTATCGTCCGCTGGGTTCAACGGCGAACAAAACGGGGCGCATCGCTGGGGACTGCGTGACCGGTGGAAATCTCGCGTACCGCGGCACGCTCGGCACGGGCATCTTCCGCGTGCTGGGGCTCGCCGTGGGTCAGACCGGGCTTTCCGAGCGGGAAGCGCGGGAAGCGGGATATGACGCTGCGGTCTGCCACAACATCAAACCGGATAAGCCGGAGTACTTCGGCGGCAAAGAGATGGTCATCAAGGGCATTGCAGACCGAACGAGCGGCAGGATGCTTGGCGCGCAGATCGTTGGTTTCGAGGGCGTTGATAAGCGCATTGACGTGTTTGTTACGGCAATCACCTATGGCGCAAGGGCGGAGGATCTGTTTTACCTCGATCTGGCCTACGCACCGCCCTTTTCCACTACCAAAGATCCGGTGATGTACACCGGCATGATCCTCGAAAACGCAATGCACGGCGGCAGACCGCTGATCACGGCGGATGAACTGACGGCGCTGCAGTCCGCGGGGGAGAACGTCACCGTCGTCGACGCGCGCGTGGAAGAGCAGTACGCCAAAGCGCATGTCGATTCCGCCGTCAGCATTCCGCATGCGGCGCTGCGCGCGGCTTCGGACGCGCTGGATCATGACGCCGTGCTTGTGACCTACTGCAACAAAGGCACAACCGGCAACGCCGCGCAGAACATCCTGATCAACAAGGGATTCAAGCGCGTCTACAACCTCTCCGGCGGGATGAAGCAGTACAGCATCGTTCGGAAAAAGCGGTAGCGCGAATAGATGCGGATGAAAGGCAACACAAACGTCGCGGTGGGGAAGCGAATATAAATCCAACCAGTGCTGGAGTATCGGAGGAGAAGGCATGTGCAGGCTGACGCTGGAAGAGCTAACGATGATTTTGTCGGAGGACGTGGTCAAACGCAACACCTGCGTTGAACTGAATTTCTGCGTGGATGGAAGCGAGCTGTATCACGACTGCTGGCTGGGGAAAATGCCGGATTCTGAGCCGAAGCAAAACGCGGTGTTCTGGTTTGGCTTAGTTGCGGACGGCTCGCAGGCTTACGACTACCCGACGCTGCCGGAACTGCTGGAAGCCGGCGTGCTGGAAGGGAAAAGCCTTTTAGAGATACTTCCGTCGATTACGTGGTATTCCCTTGACGGCTGCGGTGTCGAGGAACGGCTGGAGTATTATCGACTAGACACGTTCCGCTGAGCGCACCGCGCGGGCAGCGTGCGTTCGGGAACAAGGGCTCGTTTTCAAGGGGAACAACAGCTTTCCAACTCCGCAAAGCGGAAAAGCACACGAAATAACCGAAAAACGGCCTTGACGAGGTCGTTTTTTTACGGCTAGAATGAGGCGTGAAGCATGCCGAACGGACGGATTTGCCGGGAGCGCTTCGTTACGACACAACAGGATCAAGAAAGGGAAGGGAGAAAAGCTGATGAGCAGGGCATTTGTCAGCGAAAACGACGGCTATGCGTTTTGCACAAAATCGATGAGCGAGTGCGTTTGGGCGGACGAAAAAGGAGATTGCGTTTTCTCCCGGTGCAGGCGCGAAGGCGAGCAGGCGCCCGCAACCTCCGCCGGAACACAAGCGGCGATAGAACCGGACAGCAGCGCCAAAAGCGGAAAGACAGGCGGAGATAAGCGCTGACCTGCGCAAAGTACGGCGGATGATTTTGCGTATCCATACCACGGCGCTGGTGGCTTGCCGCGGTGCAGGTCTATCGGTAAAGGGGTAACCGCTTCCCGCTGGTGCAAGAATCAGGGCCAGCGTTTTCGACACAAATCCTTACAAAACAAGACCGCATAACTCTTACTTAATCCAATCGTTACCCGCGCAAAACCGGATCAAAATGACGTCCGGCTTTTTTGCTTTCCCGCGAATTGCGGCCGGTCGAGTCTTGAGCCGCAGCATCATGATTTATCAAACAAAATCAGCGTTTTATCGGATTGTTTTGCATTTTGCCTCCAACTAAGATGAATACCAGAGGTTGCGTCAGGCAGCCGCGCATTTCATGAAAAAGCGGATCGATCCTGCCGCGGCCTTAAATCATTCACATCAGGGAGGAACGTATGAAAAAGCTTCTGGTCAGTTTGATGGTAGTCATGCTCATTGCAACCGTGTTTGCGGGCTGCGCGAGCGCTCCCGCCGCGGCGGAACCCACGGAAGCGCCCGCCGCCACCGAGGTGGTTGCGGAAGCAACTGCGGAACCGGTTGAAGCAACCGTGGACCCCGCGACAATCGAGGGCGAAGTTTCCGTTTATGTTGCGCATAACGCGGATCAATACAACCGCGCGATTGCGCTCTTCAACCAGAAATACCCGAACATTGAAGTTCTGGTCGTGTCCGCCGGTACCGGCGACTGCCTGCAGAGGATCGCCGCGGAAGCCGAAAATCCGCAGTGCGACGTGATGTGGGGCGGAACGACCGAGTCGCTCGAAGCCTACAAGCAGTATTTCCAGCCCTATGTCTGCGCGGAGGACGCGCATATTGCCGAAACCTTTAAAGACCCGGCGGATATGTGGATTGGCGAATCCCAGCAGCCCTCGGTCATCATGTACAACAAAACCCTCGTCTCCGAGGAAGAAGTGCCCAAGACCTGGGCCGACCTGCTGGATTCCAAATGGCAGGGCAAGATCGCTTCCGCCAACCCTGCTTCCTCCGGTTCGGCTTACACGCTGCTTTGCAACATGATTCTTTCGGAATCCAAGCAGGCGGACTATTCCGACGGCTGGGCGTTCATTGAACAGCTCGCGCCCAACCTCGTGATCTCCGGCGGCTCTTCCTCCGTTTACAAGGGTGTTGCCGCGGGCGAATACGCGCTTGGCCTGACGCTGGAGCAGCTTGCCTGGGTGTTCGTGGGCGCGGATCCCGACACCTGCGGCATGATCTACCCGGAGGACGGTTCCTCCAACGTGCCGGACGGCTTTGCAATGGTTGCTAACTGCCCGAATCCGGACACGGCGGCTCTGCTGATGGACTTCCTTGTGAGCGCGGAGTGCCAGCAGGTCATGAGCGACGAGTTTGGCCGCCGCACCGTGCGTGACGATATCGCCCAGCCCGCCGCGCTGCCGAATCTGGACGACATCTATTTCATCAACTACGACTTCCAGTGGGCGGGCGCCGGCAAGGCGGATGTGGTATCCCACTGGGAAGAAATCGCCGTCAACGTGATCTCCGCCGGCTGAGAACCCGGCAAAACAGAATTGGTTTGATCCAAACGGCGGGCGCTCCGGCCAATAGCCGGGCGCCTGCCGGAGATTCGGGAGAAGATACGGGGGTAACCATATGAGCCACCAAGTGAACATCATCAACATTGTCAAGCGTTTCGGCGGGTTTGCAGCGGTCGACGACGTTTCGCTGGAGATTCGCCAAGGCGAGTTTTTTACGCTGCTCGGCCCTTCCGGCTGCGGCAAAACGACGCTGCTGCGCGCCATCGCCGGGTTCAACCAGCCGGACGGCGGCGAAATCCGCTTTTCCGGCAAGGTAATCAACCGCATCCCGGCGCACAAACGGGACATCGGCATGGTATTTCAAAACTACGCGATCTTTCCGCATATGACCGTCAAGGAAAACGTAGCTTACGGGTTAAAGGCGAGGAACTATCCGAAAAACAAAATCAACGGAAAGGTCGAGGAAGCGCTGGAGATGGTGCAGATTGCTCCGCTGCGCGACCGCAAACCTTCCGAACTTTCCGGCGGACAGCAGCAGCGCGTCGCGTTGGCGCGCGCGTTTATCATAGAACCGGGCGTGCTGCTCATGGACGAGCCGCTCTCCAACCTGGACGCAAAGCTCCGCGTGCAGATGCGCGCCACGATTAAAAAGCTCCAGCGCAGGCTGGGCATTACGACGATTTACGTCACCCACGATCAGGAAGAGGCGCTGGCCATTTCGGACCGCATCGCGGTCATGCGGGATGGCAAGATCATGCAGCTCGGCACGCCGGAAGAGATTTACAAGCACCCGAAAAACCGCTTCGTCTGCGGGTTTATCGGCGTATCCAATTTTATCGACTGCGAGGCGCATACGGATGCTTCCGGCGCCGCCCGGCTGGAGATGGGCGGATACTCCGCCAAAACGCGCGTGGTTCGCCCGCTGGAGGGTAAAGCCGTCGTTTCCGCGCGCCCCGAACAGCTCTTCTTTGATGAAACCGGCATTCCGGGCACGATAGCGCTGAGCACGTTTCTGGGCGATTTCATCGAATACGAAGTACTTACGCACGACGGGCAGACACTCTTGATCAACGAATACACCAAGGACGTTGCAGGCGTTCGGCCGGACGGCGAAAAATGCCACATCCGCTTTGACCCCGAACGCATCGCTCTGATTGACCCGCAAACGGAAGAAGTCGTCTCCGCGTTCGGGCAGTAAGGCGGGGAAAGCGTATGAAAACGAAAGCGAACCGCGATATCTGGAGCGTGATGAAGATCGTCATCCTGGTCTTTGTCGCACTGGCAATCCTCTACCCGCTCTCGACCATCGTCATCCGCAGCGTCACGACGGAGGCGGGGGTGGTCACGGGACGCAACTTCCTCAAATTCTTCACCAAGCCCTATTATCTGGACGTGCTGAACAACACCATGTTTGTGGCGGGGGTTACAACGTTATTCAGCGTCGTGCTCGGCGTTGGCATGGCTTACGCGCTGACGCGCTACGATATCCGCATCAAGCGCATTTTGAACATCTGCATCATCCTTTCGCTGATGAGCCCTCCGTTTATCGGCGCTTACAGCTGGATTCTGCTGTTCGGGCGCTCCGGATTCGTCACCACAAAGGCGCTGGAATGGTTCGGCTGGGTGCTGCCGACCATCTACGGCAAATGGGGTATCGTGAGCGTATTCGTCTGCAAAATGTTTCCGTATGTCTACCTGTTTACCTCCGGCGCGCTGGGGAGCATCGACTCCTCGCTGGAGGAAGCAGCGGAAAATCTTGGGTCGACCAAGGGATACCGCCTGTTCCATGTAACGCTGCCGCTCGTCAGCCCTTCCATCCTGGCCGGCGCGGTGATGGTGTTCATGTCGGCGGTATCCGACTTCGGAACCCCCATGTTGATCGGCGAAAACTACAAGGTGCTCTCCACGCTGGTTTACGAGCAGTACATGAGCGAAATGGGCACGAGTTCCAACTTTGCTTCCGCCGTGAGCATCATTGTAATCGTGCTCTGTCTGTTGCTGCTGCTTTTGCAGCGCTGGTATCTGCGCCGCCGCAATTACAACATGACCTCTCTGCGCCCGCCGCAGCCCATCCGCCTTTCGGCAGGCAAAAAAATCCTGCTGCTTTTGCCGGTGCTGGCGATCGTTGTCTTTTCGCTGCTGCCGCAGATTGTGGTCATCGTTACTTCGTTTAAAAACTGCAACGGCCCTTACTTTGTGGAAGGGTGGGGGCTGGAAAGCTACCGGGTGATCTTTACGCGTATGATCCGCGGCATCAAAAACACCTATTTCTTCTCACTGATTGCGCTCATAATGATGGTGATGATCGGCTCGATCACGGCGTATCTCTCCGTCCGCAAGCGCAGCGCGCTGACCACGGCGGTCGATCTTTCGCTCATGGTGCCGTACGTCATCCCGGGAGCGGTGATGGGGCTAGCGCTGATCATTGCGTTTAACCGTTCGCCGTTCTTCTGGGCGGGAACCGCGTTTATCATGATTCTGTGCTATACGATTCGAAAGATTCCGTATACGGTGCGTTCGGCTTCCGGCTTTCTGCAGCAGATGGAGCTCTGCGTGGAGGAGGCGTCCATCAACCTTGGCGTGTCGCCCGCAAAGACGTTTTTCAAGATCACCCTGCCGCTCATGCTGCCGGGCGTCGTTTCCGGCGCAATTTTAAGCTGGATTGAGACGATTAACGAACTCAGTTCGAGTGTTTTATTGTATACTGGTAAGACAATCACCATGTCCGTCGCCATCTATAATGAAGTGGCGCGCAACAGCTTCGGCACCGCCGCCGCCATGGCGACGATACTGACCTTTTCCGCCATCATTATGCTGATCGTATTTAATCATGTAAGCAAAGGCAAAGTTTCGATTGTTTAGGGTTTTCCACTTTTAACCATTTATTTAAAGAAAAAGTCTCGATTGTTTAGCATTCTTCGAAGCTAAAGTATTCCGGCTTAAGCAGCCGGGAGCAAAGGCAAGGCTGTGATACTATTTTGAATCGCTTCCACCACCGCGGAGCGGGCGGAAAACCCGCTCTCTCCGCGGCGGTACAGCAGAATAGGCGGGGCGCAAAACGCGCGCGCTCCATCCATAAAGCGGGCGTCTTCCGGCGGCTGCTGATCAATTTTTTGTCCATCGGGCTGGTGCCGATTACGGTGCTGGCGATTCTGGCCATCGTCTATTCCACGCGCGTGTCGCTGACCAACATCAAAACGGGGCTGCTTGCGGATACGGAGCTCGCAGGGTCGCTGCTGGACGCGGAATTACTAAAATACCAGACCGGCATTGAGCAGTTCCGCGCGGATAACGAGCTGATCGCGTTTTTGAAAACCGAAAATCCAAGCGCGGAGCAGGTAACCCAGCTCAACCAGAAGCTCTATCTGATCATGGCAGGGCGGACGGATCAGCTCCGGATGCACGTTGCCAACGCCGCGGGTGAAATCATCCTCAGCACCGGCGGCGTTCCGCGCGAATACCAGTATCAAACGCAGAACTGGGGCGTGTTTCGCGCCATGCGCGCCTCCAACGCGCCCATTCACTATGCGGGCAGCTATACGCTGGGGGATCGCGCGCGGGACACGGGCATCACGGTTTGTGCCAAAGTGCTCGAACAGGGTGAAACGGTCGGTTTTTTACTGCTGGATATTCCGAAAGCGGCCATCGAAAGCGTTCTTTCCAGCGCGAACGCGAAATTTGCGGTGCACTATCTTGTGTTCGATGCGAACGATTTTTTAATCTATAACGACGTGCTCGCCGATCAGGGCGTGTTTTTGCAGCCGGAACGCCGGGCGATTCTGCAGGACGCGGCCGGCGGCGTGGCCTCCTACGAAATTGACGGCGAGCGGATGATGATTTCCGCGTTTCCTCTGTCATCGGGCGAAACGGTTGCCGCCAGCGTTTCGGTCGATCTGATGGTAAACTCGGCGAATCGCCTGACGGTGCTTGTTATCGCGATGGTCGCGCTCATTGCGGTGTTTCTGGTTTGGCAGTCGCGCAAGATGGCCGAGCGCATCGTAAAACCCATCGAGACCATCTGCGAAGCCATGAGCGTGATTGAGCGAGGGGACTGGGAGCGGCAGGTCACGGTGGACAGCGACGACGAGTTTGCGACAATGGCGCACGGCATCAACCACATGGTGGCGCAGCTCAACGAGCAGTTCCGAACCAACCTTGAGCGGCAGGACCGCCTGCGTCTTGCGGAATACAAAAACCTTCAGGCGCAGATTTCGCCGCACTTTTTGAGCAACACCCTTGAATGCATCAAGTGGCTCGCGCGGCTGGGGCAGTATGACGAAATACAGACCATTGTGGAAAAGCTCGGCGTACTGCTCAAGAGCGGCATGGTGTTTAAAAAAGAAATGATCGCCTTTGGCGACGAGCTCAGCGTCGTGGAAAGCTACCTGACGATTCAGAAAATCCGTTATCGCGACAAGTTCTCCATGCTCATGTCCGTGCCGGACGAACTGCTGGATTGCCTCGTGCCGAACCTTGTAATCCAGCCCATCGTTGAAAACGCAATCGTCCACGGTGTGGAAAAAAAGCGCGGGCATATCACGCTCGCCATCCGCGCAGAGCACGTCTGCGACATGCTGGTGGTCACGATTATGGACGACGGCGCGGGTATTCCCGCCGAGCGGCTGGAGCGGATTTTAAGCGATGAGCTGGAACAGGGCGACCGCGAGAGCATCGGGCTGAAGAACGTCCATAACCGTCTCAAGCTCTACTTTGGCGAGCCGTACGGCATCCGCATTGAGAGCGCGCGCGGCAAGGGCACGACCGTCACGGTGCACATGCCGTACCGGCGCGCGCCGGAATCACCCGGCTAAAAGAGGTATCCATGCACAGTGTAGTGATTATTGAGGACTCGTTTCCGCTGCGGCAGGGCATGATCTTGACGTTTGACTGGCGCGCGCTCAACTGCTATGTTGCCGGCGAAGCGGACAACGGCGAAGACGGCCTCAGGCTCATATGTGAAATCAATCCCGAAATCGTCATTACCGATATCCGTATGCCGGGCATGGACGGGCTGGATATGATTGAAGAAATGCGCAAGTCCGGCGGAGACGCGGTCTGCATCGTCATTTCCGCCTACGGCGAGTTCGACTATGCCCAGCGGGCGATCCGCTTTGGCGTTTCGGAATTCCTCGTCAAGCCATTTGAAATGAGCGAACTCAACAATGCGCTCAAAAACGCCGTCCGCCGAGCGGAGCAGATCCGTCACATGCGCCAGATCGAAGAAAAAAAAGTGGTGCTTTACGGCGACTTCCTGGCCGAGGACGGCGACATCAAGGGCAAATACGCCGAACAGGCCGTGAACTATATCAAAGCGCACTTTGCCGAGAGCATCGGCATTTGCGATATCGCGCTGGCGCTTTCCATGAGCGAAAGCCACCTAAGCCGCGTGTTTAAGGAGAGCATGGGTTATACGCTCGGCGAATACCTGGTGAACTACCGAATCTCCGTTGCCTGCGAACTGCTGCGGGACGGGAATCTGCGCGTGTCCGAGGCCGCGTCCAAAGTCGGCTACGGCGACCAGCGGTATTTTTCCGTAGTGTTCCGCCGCATCGTCGGCATGACGCCGAACGACTATCGCGCCCACGCGATGAACAGCCGGAGCGGAACTGCGTTCGAAGATTCACCGGGAAAATAATAATCAATTGACTATGGCGAATATAAAATAGATAATTTATATGCAAGTTCGCACGGCCACGCGCAATTGATGAAAACACAGGAGGATTAAAAAAATGGCAGCATATGCGGAGGCTTTTACGATTCAGTCCGATACTCGGGTGACGTTCCACGACGTGACGGACGAAGTCAAGCGCATTGTCAAGCAAGGGCCGATTCAGGACGGCATCGTGATGGTCTATTCCCAGCACACGACCTGCAGCGTTCTGATTCAGGAGCAGTCGGACGATGTGAATTTCTTTGGCGAGCAGCTGATTCTGCAGGACATGGTCAACGTGCTTTCCAAGATCGTGCCCACCTGCGAAACCGAGGGGCAGTATCTGCATCCGGGTCCGCTGCATGTGGAGATTGCCGCGCGGGAACGCGACGAGAAACCCTGGTGGAGTTTGAATACGGACGCGCATCTGCGCTCGGTGCTGCTGGGCAGGTCGGTGCAGATTCCCGTGGTCAACGGCGGTCTGCTGCTGGGTGAATTCGGGCGCATCTATTTTGCGGACTTCGACCAGGTGCGCGCGCGTCAGCGCACAGTGCGTGTACATATTGTCGGCTAGAGCGTGACTGCCGCCCGAGATTGATATTGAATGGCGGAAAAGGAAGACGATTCGATGAAAAATAGAGTAGAACAGGTTGTGCGTTCCGCGGGGGAACTGCTACTGCAGGCGGCCAAAACAGGCACCGTGGTGCACGAAAAAGAAGGCATCGGCAATTTCGTGACCGACTGCGACGTAGCCACGCAGCAGTTTTTGCAGCGCGAACTCAAGGCGCTGCTTCCAAGCGCGGCGTTTGTCGGCGAAGAGGAGAACTGCGAACCGTACCGAAACCGCGGCGCCTGCTGGATTGTCGATCCCATCGACGGGACGGCCAACTTTACGCGCGGCATTGGCTACAGCGCCGTTTCGGTTGGCCTGGTAGAGGACGGCGTGCCGACGGTCGGCGTGGTGTACAACCCGTTTTCGGGCGAACTCTTCTCGGCAGGCCAAGGCGAGGGCGCGTTTTTAAACGGAACGCCCATCCATGTTTCCCAGCGCCCGCTGAACAAAGCGCTCGTCTCCTTTGGAGCTACGATCTACCATCGGGACGTGACGGAGAAGATGTTCCGGCTGCTCAGAACCATGTTTGAGCACTGCGAGGATATCCGCAGTTTCGGCTCGGCGGCGCTCGACCTCTGCCAGGTTGCGGCGGGGCGGCTGGACGCCTTTTGGGAACTTCGGCTGAGCCCCTGGGACTACGCGGCGGCGGCCTGCATCCTGAACGAGGCGGGCGGGCGCATTGGGTCTATAGAAGGCGGGAGCCTGCCATTCGACGCGCCTTCTACGGTGCTGGCGGCCAGCGAAGCGGCATACGCCGAAGCGCTCGCGCTGTTTCAAACCGTCTGAACCGGCAGCCGTGCCGGATAAACGCCTGAATCCAGCTGAAAAGGAGTGTGAAGCGCGCATGAAGAGCTTACGCAGTATAGTCCGCGCGGCTCTGCTTGCGCTGCTGCTTTGCGCGCTGTTCTGCCTGCTTGGGTGCAAAGCGCACAAAGACGACGCGGGTGAGAATGTTGTGCGCGTGTATGTTGCGCATAACGAAAAACAGTATACCGCCGCCGTCAAGGAGTTTCAGGAGCGGACGGGCATTCAGGTGCTGATCGTATCGGCGGGCACGGGCGACTGCCTGCAGCGCATCGCTTCCGAGGCGGACGATCCGCAGTGCGACGTCATGTGGGGCGGCACGGTGGAATCACTGGAAGCATATGTTGCGTACTTTCAGCCGTACGTCTGCGCGGAGGACGCGTATATTCCGGAGCAGTTCAAGGACCCGAACGATCGTTGGATCGGGGAGTCCCAACAGCCCGCGGTCATCATGTACAACCGGAACCTCGTTGCCGACAGCGAAATTCCCGTGGTTTGGGAAGATTTGCTCGATCCAAAGTGGAAAGGGCAGATCGCTTCCGCCGACCCCGCTTCGTCCGGCTCGGCGTATACGCTTTTATGCAACATGATTCTCGCCGTGTCGAAACAGGCCGACAAATCCGACGGCTGGGCGTTCGTGACCGCGCTGTTTGATAATGCCGTGATCTCCGGCGGCTCGTCGACGGTGTATCAGGGCGTTGCCAACGGCGAATACGCGCTGGGGCTCACGCTCGAACAGCTTGCCTGCCCGTATGTGCTGGAAAACCCGGACGGTGTTGGCATGATCTATCCGGCGGACGGCTCTTCCAACGTGCCGGACGGCGTGGCGCTGGTCAAGGGCTGCCCGCACGAGGAAAACGCCAGGCTGTTTATCGACTTTCTGCTCAGCGCGGACTGCCAGCAGTTCATGAGCGACGAGTTTGACCGGCGCTCCGTCCGCAGCGACATCCCGCAGCCGGCAAGCCTGCCGGATCTGAACTCGATCTATTTTATCGATTACGATTACGAGTGGGCGGGGGTCGGCAAGGAAGCCGTCCTGCGGCAATGGCAGACAGTGCTTGAACAGATGAAGCAATAGCAGAATGATTCAGCCGAAGGGCGAATAGCAAGAATGATCCATCAGCGGACCCTCTTACCGGGGTTCGCTTTTTTTATCGCCTGTCTCTTGTCCGGCAAAGGAAAGGGTATATCGGTTATGGAATATCGATATATAGGAAAAGACTTGTGAAAGCTTGCTTTGCGGGATTATCATTGATAACATGGCGGGGGATTTGGAAAACCAGTCAAATTTGCTGCAAATGCATACGCAAACTGCGACAATACGCCTGAAAACAACGGATTTGCTTTCAATACGGGCAGAAAACTGCTCGAATTCAATACAGTGGAGGATACAATATGTTACAAGGAAAATCAAAAATCGCAATTATCGGAGCCGGATATGTTGGAGCGGCGATCGCATATAATGTTGCAATCAACCGAACCGCGAGCGAAATCGTACTCATCGACGTCAACCGCGAAAAGGCGATGGGCGAGGCGCTGGATATCAACCACGGCCTGTGCCATCTGGGGCAGATGAATATCCACGCGGGGGATTATTCGGACTGCGCCAACTGCGACGCCATCGTGATGACCGCGGGGCTCAACCGCAAACCCGGCGAAACCAGACTGGATCTCGCGAACAAAAATGTTCCGGTTGCCAAGAGCATTACGGAAAACATCATGAAGTATTATAACCACGGCGTCATCATCGTGGTGGCAAACCCCGCGGACATTCTGACGTACCTGATTCAGAAGTGGTCGGGATTGCCCGCCAACAAAGTCATCGGCACGGGCACCGCGCTCGACTCCGCAAGGTTCCGCTTTTACCTTGCGCAGAAGCTGAATGTGGACATCCAGAACATCCATGGCTACATCATCGGCGAGCATGGCGATACGCAGGTGCCGGTCTGGAGCGCAACGCAGATTGCGGGTCAGAGCGTCGATGTTTACTGCCGGTCGATGAGCATTCCGTTTGGCGATGCGGAGAAAGAGGAAATCGTAACGCTGACCAAGAACGGCGGCGCGGAAGTGATCCGCCTCAAAGGCGCGACCTACTTTGCCATCGCGGGCATCGTCGAAAACGTCATCGAAGCGGTCATCAAGGACAAGAACTCCATCAAAACGGTCGCGAGCGTCATCAACGGCGTGTATGGCATTTCGGACGTTGCGCTGAGCCTTCCTTCCGTGATCAACCTGCGCGGCATCGACGGCATCATCAAATACAACCTGACCCCTTCGGAAGAGGAAGCGCTGGCAAAGAGCGCAAAGACGCTGAAAGACTTTATCGCGCAGATACCGAACATTTGAGAAGATATCGAAAAGGACGATCCGAAAGGGTCGCTCAGCTCATCATCAAACCCCGTGTTTCAGGCGAGACATGGGGTTTGCCATGTAAAAGGATGATTGAATACAAAAAAGCGAAGCAAAAGTAACACCGGCATAAAAATGAGACACCTTGCAATTGCGTATTGAACCATGCCGATCACAAAAGGAACGTCAAGAGGAATGCCTTCGTGTGCCTGGATCATTCTCTTCACGAAGAAACCGCGCGGAATCCCCTCCACGATTCGCAGCGGGGTGACGGCTTACTATTTTCGATTTTGTTTGTAACAAATCGAACTATTTTCGCCGGGATACTTGCGGCGGCAACCGGCAGGCGTTAGCATGAGAATAGAATATAAATCGATACTTGAGGCACTCTCTTTACAAAAGAGTTGATGAAGGAGGAAGCACGATATGCGCTATGAAAACGCAATGGTGTACGGCCCGGATTTTCGCTTTCACAAGGGCGGCTTCTCGGTGGAGAACGGGCGCTTTTCGGAAGTGCTTGCCGCTTCGAGCGGCACTGCGCTCGATCTGAAAAGCGCGTATGTCATACCCGGGCTGATTGATATCCATAACCACGGCAACTCGGGGCATGACTTTTCGGAAGGCGACGCGGACGGCCTCAAAATCATCGCCCGGTATCTGGCGCAAAACGGAATTACTTCCTTTGCACCCGCTTCCATGACCCTGCCGGAAGAACAACTCAACTCTGCTTATAAAACCGCAGCTGCATTTGTTGAGCACACACCGCAAGGCTGCTCCGTGCTGCGCGGCATCCATATGGAAGGGCCGTTTTTCTCGGATAAGAAAAAAGGCGCGCAGAACGGCGCTTACCTAAAGAATCCGGATGTTGAGATGTTTACGCGGCTTAACAAAACCGCAGACGGGCTGATCAAGATTGCGGACCTTGCGCCGGAACTGCCGGGCTCAATCGATTACATTCGTGCGGTCAGTAAGATTTGCACCGTATCGATTGCGCATTCGGATGCGAACTACGAGCAAGCCAAAGCTGCGATTGCGGCGGGGGCGACGCATGTGACCCACCTGTTCAATGCCATGCCGCCGTTGCTGCACCGCGCGCCGGGCGTCGTGGGCGCGGCGGCGGAGTCGCCAAACGTACGCGCTGAGCTGATCTGCGACGGCGTGCATGTGCACGAAAGCGTAGTGCGCGCGGCGTTTTCCATGTTTGGCGCAAAACGCATCTGCCTCATCAGCGACGCGCTCGCCTGCTGCGGTATGCCCGGAGGCATATATACGCTCGGCGGGCAGAAGATATATCTCGACGGAACGGTCGCTCGGCTGGTTGATGCACCGGAGACGCTGGCGGGTTCGGCGAACAACCTCTTTGGCATCCTCCGTTTAGCGCTGTCGTTTGGCATTCCCGCGGAGGCTGCGGTGCGCATGGCGAGCTACAACCCCGCCTGCGCCATCGGCGCGGAGGGAGAAGTCGGCTCCATTGATAACGGCAAGCGTGCGGATTTTCTCGTGCTCAACGGGGATTTTTCGCTTGAACGCGTGTTCCTTGGCGGCGCGGAACTGCGTTTTTGAAACGCCACGCGCAGAGCGGGTAAAAAACTGCCGCCGCTGCATGAAAACGAACGGCACATCTTAATAAGCGTTGCTTTAACTCCGCACTCTCTTCAATCGTGAACGACATAACCGGCAAGGCGCAATAGTTCAAGCGCGCGATCAAACTGCTCCGCCTTGGTGAAAATATAGTCCGTATTAAACGTGGACACCGCGAAAATACCGATGCCGTTTTCGGCAAGAATCGTAGAAATTTTAGAAAGAATGCCAATCAGCGAAAAGTCCAGAACGCCTTGAATGCGAAACGAACGCCAGCCGCTTTCACATTCGACGGCATTTAGCGGAACGCGGCTTCCTTCACAAACCAGAGAAAACTCTTCGTCCGTTTTTGCAAAAAAGCAAAATTCGTCGTTCAAATTTACGTCGGTACAGTCCGTAAGCTTGCAGACGGAAAATGCCTGCGGGAGTATTTTGAGTTCCATATTTCTCTCCTTGCTGCACTGCGCGGCATCCCATAAGTAAAACAACTGCACAAACCGAATTATGCCTGCGCTCACGCCAACGGCTTGTTTTACCCGAGCGGCAACTGGGGTTATTGCTGCGCCAATTGAGTCATTTACCGAATATACCATTCGCCGCGTGTTTTCGTCCAGCGCATCCTAAATTTTCAACAATGTCACACGAAAATCCGTTTGGAAGTCGGCGTTTTTGCGTTCCTGTGGCAAGCGGGATGTTACCGACGCATAAAGGAAAACGGTTACCCAAAATTTCCTTGCGGGCGTAACGGGGCAATGTTATATTGAAATTGCAAAACACGTTCAAATTTCTTTCAGATTTGCGAACAATACAACCCAACAAAAGAATATTGGAGGAGAAAATCATCATGAAACGGACAGGAAAAATTCTGGCGCTGTTTTTGGCGGCTCTCATGCTTCTTGCGCTGCTCCCGATGAGCGCACTGGCGGAGGACGGCTACATCTGCGTCTACGCACAGGTACCCGAGGGATGGGAAAATCCGTGCATCTGGACTTGGGACGCGGACGGCGCGAGCGCGTTTTCCGCATGGCCGGGCGCCGCGATGACCGCGGTTGAAGCAAACCCGGGCTGGTACTATATGTACATTCCGGACACGATGGCGTTTGTCATCATCAACGCCAACGAAGGCGCGGTGCAGACCAGCGACTACGCCATCGAAGCCAAGGATCTCTGGATCACGGTTGCCGAGGATGCGGCCGCGACCGTCGGCTACGACAAGCTGACCACCGGAGACATGCCCGCGTATGTGGCATATGAAGAACCCGCGGCAGCGCTCCTGACGGCGGAAGATGTCGTGCTCGTTTACGCAAACGTCCCTGCAGACTGGGCTGACCCCTGCGCCTGGGCCTGGGATGCGGACGGCAAAGGCGCGTTCGATGCCTGGCCGGGCGGCAAGATGACGGCGGACGCGAATAACGCCGGATGGTACTACATCTTTGTTCCCAAGACGATGGCAAACATCATCATCAACGCCAACGAAGGCGCAATCCAGACCGGAGAAGGCGCAATCGAGCCGAACAACATGTGGCTCACCGTCACCCCCGCCACGGTGGAAGGCGAAAACGCAACCTTTGCCGTGAGCTACGAACAGCAGACCACGGGTGACCTGCCGGTGTATGTTTCCACCGTGAAGCTCTACGCGCAGGTTCCGGCGGACTGGGCGGCGCCCTGTGCCTGGGCCTGGACGAACGATGGCGTGAACGCCTTTGCAGCCTGGCCGGGACAGGCCATGGAACTCCAGACCGACGGGTGGTATGTCATCGACATTCCCGCCAATATGGAAAACGTGATCATCAACGCCAACGAAGGCACGGTTCAGACGGCGGGCAGCGCCATCGAAGCGGGCAAAGCGGTTTGGATTGCGGTTGCCAGCGCGGAAGAAGCGACGGTTGCCTACGAAAAACCCGCCGAACCGACGTTTACCGTCCACGCCAAGGTTGACGCAAGCTGGACGATGCCCTGCGTCTGGTCCTGGTCGCACCCCGACGGCACCAACGTGTTTACAAACTGGCCGGGCGCCGATATGATAGATGACGGAGACGGTTGGTACAGCTACGGCCTGCCAATGTGGGTCAACCGCCTGATCATAAACGCCAACGCGGGCGCCATCCAGACGGCGGACATCGAGATTGAGGCCAAGGAACTCTGGGTGGTCGTGGACGCGGAAGGCAACTTTACGCTGAGTTACGAGCAGCCCGC
This sequence comes from Clostridiaceae bacterium, assembly GCA_039683415.1. Lineage (GTDB taxonomy): Bacteria > Bacillota > Clostridia > Christensenellales > CAG-138 > UBA7703. Next base: position 133,636 of record JBDKRL010000014.1, on the reverse strand, counting down.
GGCGGACGCAACCGCAACGCCGGAAGCGACTGCCGAACCCGCAGCTCCCGTTGAGACGGCCGCGCAGCCGAACCTCACCTGGCTCTGGATCACCCTTGGCGCGGTAGCCGTAGCGGGCGGCACCGTTGGCGGAATCGCCATCGCGAAAAAGAAGAAGAAAGCCGCTTAACGAACAGGAGTCTTGCCGCGAGGCTGTGATTCGAAAGCGAGGAACCGCCTTACGGCACGGAAAACGACTGTGATACGAGCGGGCAGCCATCTGCCCGCTCAACTTTAGCTTTTTGAGGTGCGGATAATATGAAGAAAATTGCTGTGAAAAAAGCGCTTGCATGTCTGCTCGCCATCGTACTGACCGCGGGGATGCTGCCGCTTTCCGGGTGCGCAAAAAAAGAGGTGGACACAAACCATATCGTTATCTGGCACGACAAGGAGGACGCTGTCGTACAGGTGCTGCAGGCGGCGTTTGCCGAGGCGCTGCCGGACGTGACGGTCGAACTCGTCCGCAAGGACGGCCTCACGGAAGCGCTCAAACTTGTCGGCAACGATCCTTCCGCCGCGCCGGATCTGTATCTCTTTGCGCACGACAAGATTGGTGTTTACGCCGAACTCGGCATTCTCGCGCCGATCACGGATTTTGTGGATGAAGAAACGCTGGCAAACTACCTGCCCGTGACGCTTGAGTCCGCGACCTATAAGGACACGCTCTACCAGCTCCCGCTCTATTTTGAAACATTGCTGTTTCTCTACAACAAGGATTTGATGAGCGAAAGCGAAGTGCCCCAAACAACCGAAGCGCTCTATGCCTATATGCAGGCAAACACCGCTGACGGGCATTTCGGATTTGTCGAACAGCACAGCACGGCTTACTACAGCATCCCCTGGATCAACGGCTTTGGCGGCGAACTGATTACCAGCGACGGCGTGCCGCAGCTCAATTCGGCGGAAGTGCGCGCCGCGCTGAAATATCATCAGAAGTTTTTAGAGTATATGCCCGGCGAGAGCGAGTATTCCACCGTGAACACGCTGTTCCTCGAAGGCATGGCGGACTCGACCATTGGCGGCCCGTGGCTCGTGCCTTCCGCGCGGGAAGCGGGCATCGATCTCGGCTTTTCGACTATGCCGGTTGTGGACGAAACGGGGCTTCCGCTTGCGCCGTATACGGGCGTGCAGGGCGTGCATGTGCTCAAGGTTGCCGCAGAAACGAAGCACGATACCATTGCGCGCGTGCTGAACGTTTTGACCGATCCGCAGGTGGGCATCGATCTTGCCAACGCCAGCGGCTGCGCTCCGGCGAATATCCTCGCCTACGAGGATGAGAGCGTCAGCGGAGACCCGATGGTGACCACCATGCGGGAAATTGCGGAAACCGCCCAGCCCATGCCGAATATCCCGCAGATGGACGTCATGTGGACGGTGCTGGGCAACCTGCTCGTCGCGGTCAACCTATCCGGCGGCGTTGTCGAAACGGAGACCACGAAGTTTCAGGCCAAGGCGGAGCAGCTGATCGAAGCGATGCAGTAAGCACTTGAAAGAAGATAGAAAAGCGATCGAAGGGAGGACGGAAACGGATGGAAAAACGAAACGACAACAAGCGCGCCTATCTCTACAGCGCGCTGTCGCTGCTGCTGATTCTCGTGGTCGTCGTATTTCCCATTCTCTACACGGCGTATATCTCGCTGACGAATATGAACCTCTACCATTGGTTCAACTTCGATTTTGTCGGCCTGGAGAACTATAAGGAAGCGCTGTTCGTGTTCGACTCCGGCTTCCTCGCAGCTCTGCTCAGAACCGTGCTCTGGACGGTGCTCAATATGGCGCTCCAGCTTACGATTGCCTTCGGGCTGGCCTCGCTGCTCAATTCGCCGAACCTCAAAGGCCGGAGAATCTACAAGACGATTCTGATGTTTCCCTGGGCCATGCCGGGGTATGTCTCCATCCTGCTGTGGAAAACGGGGATGTTCAACTCCACCTTCGGCCTGCTCAACCAGTGGATGGAACGGCTGGGGCTCGGCATGGTACGCTGGCTTGCCAACGACGTAAGCGCGTTTTTATGCTGCACGGCGGTCAACCTCTGGCTTGCGCTGCCGTTTATGATCATGATCATCGACGGCGCGCTACAGAGCGTGGACAGGAGCCTTTACGAAACCGCGCTGCTCAACGGAGCCACCCGCTTGCAAAAGACCGCGTATATCACCGTTCCGCTCATCAAACCCGTCATCGGGCCCGCGGTGATCATCACGATATTTACGACGTTCAAGCAGTTCGACGTGATCTATCTGCTCACCCAGCAGGCGGGTTCGCCCAGTGGCGCGAACATCCATACGATCTTGACTTACGCTTACGAAAACGCGTTTATCACCAGCAATTACGGCTACAGCTCGGCGGTTTCCATCATTATCTTCCTGCTGATGATCGCGTTTACCGTGCTCACGAACAAAGAGATGCGGAGGAAACGCGCATGAGCCTGACGCAGCGACAAAAAAGAAGAGCCGTGACCGGCGTAAAGGTCGTTTCCCTGCAGGTATTCTTCATCGCGCTCTGTTTTGTGACGCTGATTCCGATTCTCTACGCGCTTTCGGTATCGTTCAACGCCAACAACAGCCTGCTTTCCGCCGATTTTTCATTTCTGCCGAAGGACTTTACGCTGGAAAACTACAAGGCGGTTTTTACCGAAAAACCGGTGCTGCTGTGGTTCAAAAACAGCGTGTTCATCGCCGTCTGCACGGTCACCATCGCGCTTTCGGTCTCCATCCCGGCGGCGTACGCGTTTTCGAGGATGCGCTTTCGGGGCAGAAAAACCCTGCTGAACATGCTGATTCTGCTCAACGCGTTCCCGTCGCTCTTGTCCATGTTCGCCATCTATAAGCTCATGAACCCCATCGGCCTGGTCGATTCGCGGCTGGGACTGATCATCATCTATACGGGAACCATGGCGGTGTTCGGGCTATGGAACATGAAGGGGTATTTCGACACGATTCCCTACGATATCGAGGAAGCCGCGCGCATTGACGGAGCAAGCGAACTGCAGATTATCCGCCGTATTGTAATTCCGCTGGCAAAACCTTCCATCATCGTGACCGCGGTGATGGTGCTCATCTATGTTTGGAACGAATATATCTATGCCGTGACCTTTATGACGGGGTCGGAAAACTTTACGCTCGCAACCGGCCTGTACTCGCTCCAGGCGGGCGAGATGTCCGGAAGCTGGCCGGTGTTCGCCGCGGCGTCGCTGGTGATTTCGCTGCCGGTGCTCATCATCTTCCTCTACGTGCAGAGGCACATGGTCTCCGGCTTGACGGCGGGCGGCGTAAAGGGCTGATCCCCGGCCGGAGAAAACAAACCGTGCGGTTCGGCGGGCACGCATAATCGCATGAAGAAAAGGATGCTATGATCAAACGAGACGCAATTTTGCATCAGCCAATGTCCAACTTTGCCCACGGAATCGACGAACGGCACATCGTGTTTCGTCTCCGCGCGGCAAAGGGGAATTTATCGCGCTGCCGCTTGTTTTACGGGGACACGGCCTGCCGCGTCAACCCTGTCGTATTTACGCCCGCGGAAATGGAAATCGTCGCTTCCACCGACCTGTTCGACTGGTTTGAGGTGACGCTGAAAAGCCCCTATCGCCGCGTCTGCTACTATTTTGAGCTGACTAGCGGCGCGGAAACCGCGCTGTATTACGGCGACCTGTTCTATGATTACGTCGCCAGCGAACGCTCGGAGTATTACAAACTGCCGTATAACCGCAGAGAGGACATTGCGGACGTGCCGGACTGGCTGAAAAACGCGGTGATCTACAACATATTTCCGGACAGCTTTGCCAGCGGGAAACACGAAATTTCCAATACGCCCTGCCAGAAGGAGCTTGCGGGAAATCCCGTGCGCGGAAAGCTTGGCGGAACGATCAACGGCATCCGCGAAAACCTTGGCTATATCGCGGAACTGGGTTTTAGCTGCATCTATCTCAACCCGATCTTCGCGGCGGGGGAATATCATAAATACGACCTGCTGGATTACTACAAAATCGACCCGTGCTTCGGCACCAACGAGGATTTCCGCGCGCTGGTTGCGGAATGCCACGCAAAGGGTATGCGCGTGATCATCGACGGCGTGTTCAACCACTGCGGGTGGAATTTCTTTGCGTTTCAGGACGTGGTGGAACACGGAGCCGACTCGCGATATGCCGATTGGTTCTACGAATTGAACTTTCCTGTCGTCCGTCCCGAAACGGGGGACGAAATACCGAACTACGAGTGCTTTGCCTACGAGCGCCTCATGCCAAAGCTCAACACCGGCAATCCCGAAGTGCGCGCGTATTTCCAGGAGGTTGGCACCTACTGGATCGAGCAATACGGGATCGACGGCTGGCGGCTGGACGTTGCGGACGAGGTGGATCACTGGTTCTGGATGGACTTCTGCCGCGCGGCAAAGGCGGCAAAGCCGGACGTCGCCATCATCGGCGAGGTCTGGCAGAGCGCACCCTTCTGGCTCGACGGGCGGATGTTCGACTCCACCATGAATTACGACATGATGAAGCACTGCAAGCGCTTCTTCGCGCGCGGAGAGATCGACGCCGCGGCGTTCGACGCGCGGGTAACGGACATGCGCATGCGATACCGCAAAAACCTGACCTATGGGCAGCTGAATCTGCTGGATAGCCACGATGTTCCGCGCTTTCTCTCCCTTTGCGGGGAGGACGAACGCAGATATCGTCTGGCCGTGCTGTTTTTACTCACGTTTCCCGGCGCGCCGTCGGTGTTTTATGGCGACGAGCAGGGGATTACGGGGATTCTCGAGGACGACTATCGCGCGCCCATGCGCTTTGGCGAAACAGCGCTGACGGCGTTTTACCGGAATGCCATCGCGCTGCGGAATGCTTTTTCCTGTCTCCGCACGGGCGAGTTTCGCACCAAATTCGCCGAAAACGGTCTGTATGGCTACGAGCGGACAGACGCAAACGCGCGTCTTGCCATCGCGCTCAACGCGCAGGATCAACCTGCCGATGTTTCCGAACTCGCCGCGGGCGGGACAATATTGCTTTCGCAGGGTTTTGACGGGCAAAGTCTTGCGCCGTTCGGCTATTTCGTTGCAAGAACCTAACACCGAAGGTATAATCAAGACGGAAACAATGCGAAACATCGGGTAACCGGTTAAGGAGGAAATGGGCGCATGGCGGCAACGATCAAGGATGTGGCAAAACTGGCCAATACCTCCACGGCGACGGTTTCCAAGGTGATCAACGGCTCCTACTCGATCTCCGAGGCAACGGCGGAGCGCGTTCGCGCCGCGATGCAGGAACTGAAGTATACGCCGAACAAGCGCGCGCAGAATTTTGCGAGGCAGGCTTCCGGCAGCGTTGCGTTCGTCACGACGCTGGAGCGGGATACGGCCTTTACCAATCCGCATATGTTCGAAATCATGTCCGGGCTTCAGTTTTCGCTGGCGAGAAAAGGCTACAGCATGGTGCTCATCGATATGGCCGAGGGAAACTGCGCGGCGGTGGAAGAACTCATGCTGCAAAAGAGCGTGGACGGCGTGGTCTTTCACGCGGCAATCGTGACGCGCGAGCTGTCTCAGCTTGTGCTGAAATATGAGTTTCCGCATGTGGTCATCGGCATGCCGAATTTTCCCAGCAAGCTGTGCTGGATCGACAACAATAACCCCATCTCCGGGGAGCTGGCGGCGGAACACTTGCTGGAAACCGGCAAGCGGCGCATTGCGTATATCGGCGGGCGCGAGGTGGACGCCATCTCCGAATCCCGGCTCAAAGGCGCAAAAACGGCGCTTGGCGAAGCGCATCTGCCCATACAGGCGCATCTGGTGCTGCGCGGAGAGTCCACGCGGCAGGACGGCTTCCGCATGACGGAAACGCTGCTCTCCGGCACGCCGCGTCCGGACGCGATTATCTGCGCCAACAACGAAATCGCGCTTGGCTGCATGAAAGCGCTCAACGCGCACAAGATACCGGTTCCCGCTGGCATCGCGGTTGTGACGTTTGACGATTACCCGTTTTCCCGCATCACCGACCCGCCGCTGACGGTGGTCAATATCGACGTGTACGATCTCGGCATGCAGGCGGGCAAGATGATACTCGACAAGATGCGAAAGCCGAATCTGCAGTTCCAAACGTTCATCACGCTGCCAAAGCTGATCGCGCGGGGCTCTACGGTGAGCGAATGAGCCGTTCGCTCCGGCGGCGATCAGAAAGATCAAACATTCCGGTAGCGCAATGTCCAGCCGCTTAATCAGCGGCAGAAAACCATACGTTCAGCGATTCGAACAAAACCGCACCCGCGCAGGTGCTGTTTTTTGTTTTGCCGGATTGCCCCTTTTTCTTTGCTATGAGGATGCGGCTGTGTTAATATGGCAGGAACCGGATAAATGAACGTTGAATCGCGAAAGGGCAGCACGTGTCGGATAAGCAGAAAAAGGATTTGCTCTTATTTTTCGTCGTTATCGTGGCGGTCAATCTTGCGATTGGCTTTAGCGACGGCTTATTTTCTAACTATTTTAAAGAAGTTTACAACACCAACGGGCTGCAGCGCGGCCTCATTGAATTTCCGCGGGAGCTGCCCGGGGTCATTGTGTTTTTCCTGATCAGTTCGATTGCGTTTCTCGGCGACATCACCATTGCGATCATCGCGCAGGCTACGGCGGCGCTGGGTCTCTTTGTGCTTGGCTTTTTCACGCCGTCCTTTGGCGTCATGCTGATTTTTTTGTTTATCAACTCTCTGGGGCTGCATCTGTATATGCCGCTGAGGGACAGCATCGGCATGTCGCTCTCCGAACCGGACATGCTTGGCAAGCGCATGGGGCAGTTTGCGGGCATGCAGTTTGCCGTTCTTACGGTGGCGGGCCTTGCGGTTTTCTTTTTGTTCCGGTTCGGGGTATTCAGCTTCTCTGGCGGCACCAAGTGGACGTTTGTGGTTGCGGCGGTGTTTTACCTTGTGGCGCTGCTGCTGCTCGTCAAGCTGAAACGGGACGTTGGGCAGGTGCGCACGAAGCGCGAAAAGCTGAAGTTTATCTTTCGAAAAGAGTATAAGTTCTATTACCTGCTGGCCATCGTGTTTGGCGTGCAAAAGCAGGTGATGATCGTGTTCGGGCCGTGGGTGCTGATTGAAACGCTCGGCCAGCGGGTGGATACCATCGTGCTGCTCGGCATCATCGCTTCGACGCTGGGCATGTTCTTCATGCCGATGCTCGGCAAGTGGATCGACCGTTTCGGCGTCAAGAAGCTGCTGTTTGCGGATGCGTTTTCGTTCATCTTTGTGTATCTCTGCTACGGGGTGCTGGCGCAGCTCTTCAACGGCGGCGTGATTGCGAAAGTCGGCCTTCCGCTGCTGTTGACCTGCGGGCTGTTCGTCGTAGACCGGCTGTCGTCCCAAATGGGCATCATCCGCACGATCTATCTCAAGTCGATTGCGCTTTCCGATTCGGACGTAACGCCTACGCTCTCGCTGGCCATGACGATGGATCACGTCGTTTCCATCATTGTTGGCGTAACAGGCGGCGTGGCATGGGTCGTGTTTGGTTCGCAGTATATCTTTTACACTGTTGCGGCGTTATCGCTGGTCAATCTGATCGTTGCCATCCTCGTCAAGGAACCAAAGAAAATTGAAGCGCGCCTGCAATAAATCGAATTCGTTTCCGGCAGGCGGCTGCCAAAGCAGGAACTTCAAAACGGCTGAAACGATGGGTTTCAGCCGTTTTATTATCCGTTTTCCGCAAGTTTTCAGCAAAAAAATACGCTTCCATTAGGGTTTTCAAAGCCGTTTACCGCTAGCTGAAACTATCCAGAAACATACCGGTAATTTTGCACGAATACTCGCTTCAACTGCTTTACAAACCGCAGCGGATGTGTTAAAGTTGAGCGTAAATTGGTACTACCAATAAGTACTACCATTGCAACAGCTTGGGGGATGCAGCCGTGGGAATTGACGAAAATTCGCAGATGCAAAGCGTGCGCGCGCGGCTCTTGCGGGAGATGAAGGAAGGCGCCTACCGGTTTTCCGGCAGGCTGCCGAGCGAAGAAGTGCTGGCCGACCGCCTTGACATCAGCCGCACGCAACTGCGGGACAGTCTAGCCCAGCTTGAGCGCGAAGGGTTCATCAGCCGCAGGCAGGGCGTTGGAACGGTTATCAACCGACACGTGCTGGCCGTCAAGGTGCGCATGGACATGGAGATCGAGTTTTTGGATATGATCGCCCAGTCCGGCTGCAAGCCGAGTCTGCTGATGAGCGATCACGAAACGATAGCCGCCGATACCAACGTTGCCGAGCGGCTGGGCATTTCCCGGGGAGAAGAGGTGCTGCGTGCCGTCCGCCTGCTTGGCGCAGACGGCGTACCCGCCATTTACTGCGAGGACTATATTCCGCTCTCTTTTGTGAGGGATAACAGCTACACGCAGGAAGACCTGAATCAGCCGATTTTTTCATTTTTAAAACGGTTCTGCGATTTGGAACCGCATATGGACATCACTGAGGTTCGCCCGGCGACTGCGGACGCAAGTCTGGCGGTGCTGTTTGGCGTTCCCTCCGGCACGCCGCTTTTGTATCTGGACGAGTTGGATTACGATATGGAAGGCATGCCGATGCTGTATTCGCTGCAGTACTATATCGGCGGCGTCATCAAACATACCCTGCTGAGAAAGAAATTTTAGACCTGCCGTTTGGCGGGCTTATTTTGGTGTTGAGTGTGAGGAGAGCGAAATGAAAAAAGTTGCCGTCATCATGGGGAGCGCGTCCGATATGCCCGTTGCCAGGGAAGCGCTGAACACCCTTGCCGATTTCGGCGTGCCGACGAGCGCGCGCGTCCTTTCGGCGCACAGAACGCCGGACGAAACGGCCGCTTTTGCGCGGTCGGCCTCGAAGGAAGGCTATGGCGTGCTCATTGCGCTGGCCGGCAAAGCCGCGCATCTGGCGGGGGTGCTCGCCGCCCATACGAGGCTGCCGGTCATCGGCGTGCCCGTGAGCACAAGCGGTCTAGGCGGTCTGGATGCGCTGCTTTCCACCGCGCAGATGCCAAAGGGCGTGCCCGTTGCCTCGGTGGCAATCGACGGCGCCGCCAACGCCGCGCTGCTTGCCATCCGCATTCTCGCGCTGGAAGACGGCGCGCTTGCGGAACAACTCGATCAATTTGCGCAAACCCTGGCGGAAAAGACCGCCAGAGCGGACGCAGCGATGCAAAAGGAGATGGAACATCTATGAAAAAGCTGGAACAGATTTATGAAGGCAAAGCAAAGAAAGTCTTTTTAACCGACGATCCAACGATCGTTATCGTCGATTACAAGGACGACGCGACGGCGTTCAACGGACTCAAAAAGGGACAGATTGCCGGTAAAGGCATCGTAAACAACAAAGTCTCCAACCATTTCTTCCGTTTGCTGGAGAATAACGGCATCCCCACGCACTTTGTAGCGCAGCTTTCCGAGCGGGAAACCGCCGTGAAACGCGTGGAGATCCTGCCAATCGAGGTGATCGTCCGCAACCGCGCCGCGGGGAGCTTTTCTAAACGCATGGGCGTACCGGAGGGAACGGCGCTGGCCTGCACGATCCTCGAATACAGCTATAAAAACGACGCGCTGGGCGACCCGTTCATCAACTCCTACTATGTGCGCGCGCTGAATCTGGCCACGGACGAGGAGATGGAGCTGGTCAAGCAGTACTCCTTCCGTATCAATGATATACTGCGCAAGTACCTGGCGCAGTTCGGCATCGAGCTGATCGACTTCAAGCTCGAATTTGGCCGCTGCGGCGGAACGATCGTGCTCGCCGATGAAATTTCGCCGGACACCTGCCGTTTCTGGGATATGGAGACGGGTAAAAAGCTCGACAAGGATCGCTTCCGCCAGGACCTTGGCGAAGTCGAGGAAGCCTACCGCGAAATCATCAAACGATTGATGGGAGAATAATATGCCGCTTCTCAGGTGCCTGCCAAAGGCATATGAACGGCTCAAACCGGACGACGACTGCATGAAGGAAGAATGCGGCGTATTTGGCATCTACTGCAACGGCAGCGGGCTGGAAGCGGCGGAGACGGCCTATTACGGCCTGTTTTCGCTGCAGCACCGCGGACAGGAGAGCGCGGGTATCGCCGTTTCGCGCAAAGGCCGTATCGAATGCCACAAGGAAATGGGGCTGGTGAGCGGGCGGTTCTGCGACGGGCTTGCTTCGCTCTGCGGTTCGAATCTGGCCATCGGTCATGTGCGCTATTCCACCATGGGGGACAGCTCGCTGATCAACGCCCAGCCGATCATCGTCGATTCTTGCCAAGGATCGATGGCGCTTGCGCACAACGGCAACATCATCAACGCCGAAGAACTCCGCGGCGAGCTGGAGCGCGATGGGTTTGTGTTTCAAACCACCATCGATTCCGAAGTAATCGCCGCGCTGATTGCAAAATACAGTACAAAAGGCGTCGTCGAGGGCGTAATCAAAGCCTCGGAACGCATGAAGGGCAGCTATGCGCTCGTTTTGATGACGAAAGATGCGCTCATCGGCGTACGCGACCCCAAGGGGATGCGGCCGCTGGCGCTCGGCAGGCTCGACGGCGCATATGCCTTCGCCTCAGAGTCCTGCGCGTTCGATACCATTGGCGCGGAGTTCATCCGGGATATCCGCCCGGGGGAAATCGTCGTGGCAAATCACCACGGCCTGCAGTCCTATCAGGGGGCGCATGCTTCGGATACGGCGCTCTGCATCTTTGAGTACGTCTATTTTGCGCGGCCGGATTCCGATATCGACGGCGTGTCCGTGCACCGCGCGCGGGAGCGGGCGGGGGAACTGCTCGCGCTTTCGTCCCCGGCGGATGTAGACGTTGTCGCCGCCGTCCCGGACTCGGCGCTGCCCGCCGCGATGGGGTATGCCCGGCAGGCGAATCTTCCGTTTACCATTGCGCTTTCAAAGAACCGGTACACGGGGCGAACGTTTATTGAACCCGCGCAGGACAAGCGCGAAAAGGACGTTGCGCTCAAACTCAGCGCGCTCAAACGCAACGTGCGCGGCAAGCGCGTATTGCTGGTGGACGATTCCATCGTGCGCGGCACAACGAGCAAGTATATCGTAGAGATGCTGAAAACCGCGGGCGCAAAGGAAGTGCACCTCCGCGTGAGCTCTCCGCCGGTCATGCACCCGTGCTTTTTCGGGATCGACACCTCGTCCCACGAGCAGCTCATCGGCGCGAATCACTCCGTTGAGGAGATTCGAAAATTCATCGGGGCGGATTCGCTGAGCTACCTGAGCATTGAGGATTTGCTGAAAACCGTGGAAGACGGAGCATGCCATTTCTGCGCGGGCTGCTTCAACGGCATATACCCGGAAGACGTGTCGGCGTGCCTGAAATGCGGCAAAAAAAACGTGCTGGATCGCCCGGATGGCGACGGATTGCACGGGACGGCGACGCAGAGCAGAACACGCGGCAAACAGAACATTTTGGATCGGACAGGAGACTGACATGCCACTGACATATCAGGACGCGGGCGTTGACGTGACCGCGGGTTACGAAGCGGTCAAGCGCATGAAAGCGTACGCCGAAGCTACGTTTGACGGAAACGTGCTCAGCGGGCTTGGCTCGTTCGGCGGCATGTACGCGCTTGGTGAAAACGTGCTCGTTTCCGGCACGGACGGCGTCGGCACGAAGCTCAAAGCGGCCTTCGCGCTGGAAAAGCACGATACGGTTGGCATCGACTGCGTGGCGATGTGCGTAAACGACGTGATCTGCCACGGCGCAAAGCCGCTGTTTTTCCTCGACTATATCGCAACCGGCAGGCTGGTTCCGGAAGTCGCCGCGCAAATCGTCAAGGGCGTAGCGGAAGGGTGCCGGCAGGCTGGCTGCGCGCTGATTGGCGGCGAGACCGCGGAAATGCCGGGGTTTTACCCGGAAGGCGAATATGATCTCGCGGGGTTTTGCGTGGGGTGCGTGCCAAAAGATGCGCTCCTGGATCAAAGCCGCGTGAAAGCGGGCGACGCGCTGCTTGCGCTCGCCTCTTCCGGCGTGCATTCCAACGGGTTTTCGCTGGTGCGAAAGCTCATTGCCATGGAGTCTGAACGGCTGAATACGTACCTGCCGGAACTGGGCAAAACACTGGGCGAGGAACTGCTCACGCCGACAAAGATTTACGTAAAACCGGTGCTTGCGCTGCTCGAACAGGTCGAGGTGCATTCCATTGCGCATATCACCGGCGGCGGTTTTTTTGAAAATATTCCGCGCAGCATTCCCAAAGGGCTTTCCGTGCGCATTGAAAAAATGAGCGTCCGCGTGCCGCCGGTTTTCCGCCTGCTCATGGCGCTCGGCGGCATTGAGGAGCGCGAGATGTTCTCCACGTTCAATATGGGCGTCGGCATGACGTTGACCGTACCCGCTGCGGAGGTCGACCTGGCGGTTGCGCTGCTCGGCGCAAACGGCGTGGAAGCGTATTGCATCGGCGAAGTGACAACCGGTGGAGAAGGGGTGGGGCTGTGCTGAAACCGCGTGTTGCCGTGCTGGTTTCTGGCAATGGAACCAACCTGCAGGCGCTCATCGACGCGCGGGCAAGCGGCTTGCTGAACAGCGGAGAACTTGCGCTTGTGATTTCCAGCAAAGCGGACGTATACGCGCTGGAACGCGCAAAACAGGCCGGAATCCAAACGGAAGTGGCGGCGAGAGCGGATTTTTTAACGCGGGAAGCATTTGAACAGCGGCTGCTTGCCATTCTGACGGAGCACCGTATCGACCTGATCGTGCTCGCGGGGTTTATGCATATTCTGAGCGCGGGCTTTGTGTCGCGGTTTCCCGACCGGATACTAAACGTGCATCCTTCGCTGATTCCCCGGTACTGCGGCAAAGGGTATTACGGGCTAAAAGTACATGCGGCGGTGCTTGACGCGGGCGAAACCGTGACGGGAGCAACCGTGCATATGGTCAACGAGGTGCCGGACGGCGGGCGCATTCTCCTGCAGAAAGCAGTCGATGTGCTGCCCGGAGATACGCCGGAAACGCTCCAAAAACGCGTACTGGAACAGGCGGAGTGGCGGCTTTTGCCGCAGGCGGCCGAACAGCTCTGCGCGAGTATTGCAGCAAAACACATGGAGGAGAACGAATGAAACAGCAGGAACTCTCTGAATTGCTCCGGGGCAACCCCTATCCCGGGCGCGGCATCGTACTTGGACTGACGCCGGACGGCAAACGCGCCGCGCTGGCGTACTTCATCATGGGGCGCAGCGCAAACAGCCGCAGCCGTGCGTTTGTGAAGGATGAAGACAACCTCGCCATCTCCATACTCGGCAACTGCGGCATTGCGATGGATACGAGCCTGATTCTCTATACGCCGGTGTTTACGCTCGGCCGCTCCGTCGTCGTGTCCAACGGTGACCAGACCGATACGATCTGCGTGTCGCTGATGAAAGGCGGCACGTTTGAAGGCGCGCTTTCGACGCGCTGGCCCGAGCCGGACGCGCCGCACTTTACCCCGCGCATCAGCGGGATGCTGGACTTCTATTCTAAATTTTCGTATAAACTGTCCATCCTGAAAGCCGGGGACGAGCGCGGCGAGGCGACGATTCGTGAGACGTTCGACTATGAGCCGGTCAACGGCACGGGGCATTTCATTCATACGTATCAAACGGACGGAGAGATACTGCCGAGCTTTTCCGGCGAGCCGCGAACCATCGCCATACCGGACAGCCTTACCGAGTTTGCCCGCGAACTCTGGAGCGCGCTGAACCCGGAAAACAAAGTGTCGCTCTACGTCCGCTATACGGATATTCGAACCCTTGCTTACGAGGACAGGATTTATAACCAATATGCCGGAGAGGAAAAATCGCTATGAAGGAATTGCCTTTGAAATACGGCTGCAACCCGCACCAAAAGCCCGCGCGTATCTATATGGAGAGCGGCGAACTGCCCATCGAAGTGCGCAACGGCCAGCCCGGCTACATCAATTTTCTCGACGCGTTCAACGCCTGGCAGCTCGTCAAAGAACTCAAGGACGCGCTGGGCATCCCCGCGGCGACTTCGTTTAAGCATGTGAGCCCTGCGGGAGCCGCGCTCGGCCTGCCGCTGAGTGAAACCGATTTGCGCGCCTGCGCGGTGGACGACATACCCGGCGTCAACGATTCACCCCTTGCCTGCGCGTATGCGCGCGCGCGGGGAACCGACCGCATGTCCTCCTTTGGCGACTTCATCGCGCTGAGCGATTGTTGCGACGCAACGACGGCTACCATCATCAAGCGGGAAGTGTCCGATGGCGTGATCGCCCCCGGCTACACGCCCGAAGCGCTGGCGATACTAAAGACCAAGCGAAACGGCAATTACGCCGTCATCCAGATCGACGAGGCTTATGAACCTGCGCCGATGGAGAGAAAGCAGGTGTTCGGGGTTACGTTTGAACAGCCGCGCAACGCCGCGGTCATCGACCGGTCGCTGCTGACGCACCCCGTAACCGCGATGCGGCAGATCGACGAAAGTGCCGAGCGCGACCTGATTCTTTGCCTGATCACGCTGAAATATACGCAGTCGAACTCCGTTTGCTTTGCCTATCAGGGGCAGACCATCGGAGTAGGCGCGGGGCAGCAGTCCCGCATTCACTGCACGCGTCTTGCGGGCGAAAAAGCGGATATCTGGTGGATGCGCCGCAGCGAACAGGTGCTGAGCCTGCCGTTTTTACCCGCGCTGAAGCGGCCCGACCGGGACAACCTGATCGACCGCTACATTGCCGATGGCGGAGCGGCGTTCCGACGCGGCGGCTGGGAAAACGCGTTTACCCGCTGCCCCGCGCCGCTGACGCCGGAGGAGCGCAAGGCGCACATGGCGAAGCTTTGCGGCGTTTCGCTCGGCAGCGACGCGTTCTTTCCGTTTGAGGACAATATTGAACGCGCGCACGAAAGCGGAGTTGCCTATATCGCCCAGCCCGGCGGATCGGTGCGGGATGCGGACGTCGTTGCCGCGTGCGATCAATACGGCATCACAATGGTTACAACCGGACTCCGGCTGTTCCACCATTGAGCCTATGAAAGTGATGATTGTCGGCGGCGGAGGCCGCGAACACGCCATACTGGAAAAGCTGCGAAAAAGCCCGCGCATCGACGCGCTCTACGCGCTGCCCGGCAACGGCGGCATGAGCGAGCACGCCGTTTGCGCGACGGTTGCGGCAACGGATATCGAGGGCATCGTTGCGTTTGCCGTGCAAAACGGCGTCGACTTTGCCGTGATCGGGCCGGACGATCCGCTGATCTTCGGCGTAACCGACCGGCTGCGCGCGGCGGGCGTTGGTTGCTTTGGGCCGAGCGCGGCGGCGGCGGCGATCGAGGGCAGCAAGAGCTTTGCCAAGAATCTGATGCAAAAGTACGGCATTCCCACGGCGCGCTATGCGATATTCGACCGCGCGGAGGATGCGTACGCGTATCTTTCCGCCATTGCGTATCCGACTGTCGTCAAAGCCGACGGCCCCGCGCTCGGCAAAGGCGTGTTCATCGCCCAAGACGAAGCGGAGGCAAAAAGCGCCGTTTACGCGCTCATGGAGCAAGGCGTATTCGGCCGGAGCGGCAGCCGCGTGGTGATAGAAGAATTTCTCACAGGCAGAGAGGTGAGCGTGCTTGCGTTTACCGACGGCAGCACGATGATTCCCATGGTGTCGGCGCTCGACCACAAACGCGCGTTCGACCACGATCTTGGCCCGAACACCGGCGGCATGGGCGCGCTTGCGCCAAATCCGTACTACACGCGCGAACTGGCGGACGTTTGCATGGAACGGATTTTCCTACCCACGATGCTCGCCATGAACGCGGAAGGGCGAACGTTTCGGGGATGCCTCTACTTTGGCCTGATGCTTACGCAGGATGGCCCCAAAGTGATTGAATACAACTGCCGCTTTGGCGACCCGGAAACGCAGGTTGTACTGCCGCTGCTGGAATCGGATCTATTCGAAATCATGCTTGCCGTAGAAGAGGAGCGCCTGAGCAAAGAGCTGGTGCGTTTTCGACAGGGCGCTGCCTGCTGCGTGGTCATGGCTTCGGAAGGGTACCCGGCAAAATACAACACCGGGTACGAAATCTCGCTGGGGGACGCGGAGGAGCGGGAAAGCGTATTTGTTTTTCACGCGGGCACAAAGCGCGAAGACGGGCATCTCGTGACCTCCGGCGGCAGGGTGCTCGGCGTGACCGCGGTTAGGGGCGAAGCGCGCGCGGCGCAGTCCGCCGCCTACGAGGCGGTGAAGCGGATTCGGTTTGAACACGCGTTTTACCGGCGCGATATCGGTGAGCGGGCGCTCGCGGAAGTCAACGGTCGAAAAGGGTAACAGATGGTCTATCGAATTTATGTGGAAAAAAAGCCGGAATTTGCGCAGCAAGCCAATGCGCTGCTTGCGGATATCCGCGATGTGCTGGGAATTGAATCGATCGAACACCTGCGAATACTGAACCGCTACGACGTGGAAAACGTCGGGGAAGCGGTTTTTTCCGCCTGCCGGTACGCGGTGTTTGCCGAGCCGCAGACCGATTTGGTGTACGACGCTCTGCCGGATCAGGACGGAGCTGTGTTTGCCGTGGAGTATCTGCCCGGCCAGTACGACCAGCGGGCGGACGCCGCGGCGCAGTGCGTTGCGCTGCTTGCTCAAACGGAAGCGCCCATTGTACGGACGGCAAGCGTGTATCTGCTGGCAGGGGCGCAAAACCCCGCGGAGGTCGCCGCGATCAAGCGCTATGTGATCAATCCCGTGGAGGCGCGCGAGGCGACGCTGGACACGTTCACAACACTGGCGTTTTCCGCCGGGGAGCCCGCGCCCATCCCGGTGCTCAAAGGCTTTACTTTGCTGGAGGACGAGGCTTTGTGCGCGCTGATTGCCAAGTACGCGCTGGCCATGGATCTGGAGGATCTCAAGTGCTGCCGCGCGCATTTTCGCAGCGAAGGAAGAGACCCAACGCTGACGGAGCTGAAACTGCTCGATACATACTGGTCGGATCACTGCCGGCATACGACATTTTTAACGGAGCTGGATTCGGTTTCGTTTTTCGACGAGCGGGCGGAAAAAGCTTATCAGACCTATCTGGAAATGCGCCGAACGCTCGGAATGAAAACCCCCGTGACATTGATGGATCTGGCGACCATCGTTCCTCGCTGGTTTAAGGCAAACGGCATGCTGAACCTATTGGACGATTCTTCGGAGATCAACGCCTGCACGGTTAAAACGGACATCAAAGTGGATGGAAAAACGCAGCCGTGGCTGGTGCTGTTTAAAAACGAAACGCACAATCACCCAACGGAGATCGAGCCGTTTGGCGGCGCGGCCACCTGCATTGGCGGCGCGATTCGCGATCCGCTTTCGGGGCGCGCGTTTGTCTATCAGGCCATGCGGCTGACGGGCGCGGCCGACCCGCGAACGCCGTTTTCGCAAACCTTGCCCGGAAAACTGCCGCAGCGAAAGATCGTCACCACTGCGGCTTCGGGGTACAGCTCCTACGGCAACCAGATCGGCCTAGCAACGGGACTGGTTGACGAGGTTTATCACGAAGGTTTCCTCGCCAAACGGATGGAGATTGGCGCGGTGCTTGGCGCGGCTCCGGCGGAAAACGTCCGGCGCGAAACGCCCGCCGCGGGCGATGTGGTTCTGCTGCTTGGCGGAAAGACGGGGCGCGACGGCTGCGGGGGAGCGACCGGCTCTTCCAAGGCGCATGACGCTGCTTCGCTCTCCCACTGCGGTGCGGAGGTGCAAAAAGGCAACGCGCCTGAAGAACGAAAGCTACAGCGGCTGTTCCGAAACCCTTTAGCCGCAAAGCTGATCAAACGCTGCAACGACTTTGGCGCGGGCGGCGTTTCGGTCGCCATCGGCGAGCTGGCCGACGGCGTATTGATCGATTTAGACAAGGTTCCCGTCAAGTACGAAGGCCTCGACGGAACGGAACTCGCCATCAGCGAATCGCAGGAGCGCATGGCCGTGGTCTGTTCGCCGGAGGACGCGGAACAGCTCATTTCGCTGGCGGAGGGAGAAAACCTTCTCGCCGTTGCGGTTGCGGTTATTACGAGTGAGCCGCGTTTAAGCATGCGCTGGCGCGGCGAGCGGATTGTCGACATCCCGCGAAGTTTTATCGATAGCAACGGCGTAAAAAAACACGCCCAGGCTTGCGTGGAAGCGCCGACGGCACACAGCGCAGCCCAAACAAACGATGGCTTTGCCAAGCGCATGCGCGTGCTGGTGACGGATTTAAACGTCTGCTCAAAACGCGGGCTCAGCGAGCGGTTCGATTCCACGGTCGGCGCGTATACCGTGCTGATGCCGTTTGGCGGAACGCGCCAGCTCACGCCCGCGCAGGTCATGGCGGCGAAATTCCCGCTCCTGCAGGGAGAGACCAACGCTTGCACTTTGATGAGCTGGGGATATGATCCGTACCGGTCGGAAGCCTCACCTTATTCCGGCGGGTATGCTGCGGTCGTGGATTCGCTGTCAAAACTCACCGCCGCAGGCGCGCCGCTGGACGAGCGCTACCTGACGTTTCAGGAATACTTCGGCAAGCCCGGCACGGATCCCGCGCGGTGGGGCAAACCGGTTGCGGCGCTGCTTGGCGCGCTGGAAGCGCAGATGGGGCTCGGCGTTGCCGCCATCGGGGGCAAGGATTCCATGAGCGGTTCGTTTGAGCGGCTCGACGTGCCGCCGACGCTTGTTTCCTTTGCGGTTGCAATTGGAAACAGCGAAACGATCGTTTCACCCGAATTCAAACGCGCAGGCTCGAAAACGGTGTTGCTCTGCCCCGTATACCGCGACGACGGATTGCCGGAAGCGGCTTCGCTCAAACAACTGATGGAGCAGGTTCATAGTCTGATTGCGGCAAAACGAGCGATTGCAGTAGTTGCGCCGGGCGCGGGCGGCGTTGCCGAAGCGGTGTTTAAAATGTGTCTGGGAAACGGGTTTGGATTCCACTTTGACGATCAGATGGAGCGCGACGAGCTGTTTTGCGCCCGCTGCGGCGCGTTTGTTGCGGAACTGAGCGAACCTTGCGATATCGGCATTCCGCTGGGAGTGACAACAGCGGAACGCGTCCTGACATGGAGAGACGAGCGCGCGGAACTGGACGAACTGGAAGCCGCTTACGAGGGCGTTTTGGAAGAGATTTTCCCGACCCGCGCGGAGTGTGCCGAACCGATACCGGATGTGCCGCTGACGTTTGCCAAAGAGCGCGTAAAGGCGAGCCAAATCAAAATTGCAAAGCCGCGCGTGCTGATTCCGGTTTTTCCAGGCACTAACTGCGAATACGAATCCGCGCGCGCAGTGGAGCGCGCGGGGGCGATTGCGGACGTGCTGGTGCTGCGCACGCTTTCGCCGGAGGCAACGGACGCTTCCCGGCGGGAATTTGCCGCGCGTCTGGACAGCGCTCAGGCGCTGTTTCTGCCCGGCGGGTTTTCCAACGGGGACGAGCCGGACGGTTCCGGCAAATTCATCACCGCGTTTTTAAGGAATCCGCTCGTTACCGACGCGCTGATGCGCCTGCTCGACGAACGGGACGGGCTTGCGCTCGGCGTCTGCAACGGCTTTCAGGCGCTGATTAAACTCGGCCTTCTGCCGTACGGACGCATCACACCGCCTTTGCCGGAGAGTCCGACGCTTACATTCAACACCGTCGGCCGCCATCAGTCGCGGCTCGTTCGAACGCGCGTAACGTCCGACCGCTCACCCTGGCTGACGCTGGCCGGAACGGGAGAAGTCTACACCGTGCCCGTTTCGCATGGCGAGGGGCGCTTTTTATGCGCGCCAGCGCTGTTGACGCAGCTGGCGCAAAACGGACAGATCGCAGCCCAGTATGTGGACGAAAACGGAGTTCCGTCCATGGACGTGCGGCATAATCCGAACGGTTCGTTCGCGGCGGTGGAGGCGATTACGTCCCCGGACGGGCGGATCCTCGGCAAGATGGGTCACAGCGAGCGCATCGGAACAGGGCTGTATCAAAACGTTCCCGGCGTTTATGATATGCGCCTGTTCGAATCCGCGGTTCTCTATTTTTCTTAAGAAAAGGCTTGTCCAGACGATTGGCTCTGCCATCTCATAGGATGCGTAACAAAAAAAACGGCCTGTCTGGCCGTTTTTTATTGCGGAATCGTTGCAGGGGCAGGGACACATCCCGCCGAAATACCTGCGGCGCTAACGCCCGAAAGCTACCGCTCGAAGGCGCGTACCTGCTCGATGGAAGGGATCGAGTCCGCGGCTCCCATTCGCGTGATGGCAATGCCGCTGGCGGCGGAAGCGAGCCGGAGCGATTTTCGCGCACCAAGTTCGCTGAGCGCGCCCATCAGGTAATAGCCGGTAAACGTATCCCCGGCGGCGGTGGTATCCACCGGCACGACGTCTGCGGCGGGCACCAGGCACAAACCTTCGCCGCCCGCATACAGGCAGCCTTCCGCGCCGAGGGTCAGGATGAGTTCGGTATGCGGGTAAAGCGCACGCAGACGCGCTGCGATCGCCTCGGGTTCCGTCTCGCCGCTGAGCCCCGCGCCTTCGATTTCGTTGACGAACAGCCAACTCGTTTTTTCCAGAGGGTAATCCTTGACCGCTTCGGTAAACGGAGCGGCGTTAAACGCAACGCGCAGTCCCTTCTGATTGGCTTTTTCGATGAGTTCCGGAACCAGATTCGTCTCGTTCTGAAACAGCGCGACGTCGCCTTTGCCGAAATGGGAGAGCACTTCGTCGGCAAACGCCTCCGTAAGCAGCGCGTTGGTGCCGGGGTAGAGCAGAATGCAATTCTGACCGCGGTCGTTCACCTGTATCACCGCGTGTCCGCTGGCGGCGGGGACTTCCCGCACGAACTCGGTATTGACACCGCTTTCGGCGAGCTTCTCTTTCAAGAAGCGGCCTTCTGCGCCGATGAACCCGGCGTGATACGTGGATATCCCCGCCCTGGCGCAGGCGATGGACTGGTTGAGCCCCTTGCCGCCGCAGAAGATTTTCCGGCTTTTGGCGGGCTTGGTTTCTCCCGGGCGGATGAATTCGTCCAGACGGTAGACGTAATCGATGTTCAGCGATCCAAAGTTGACAACGTTCATGCAATTCTCCGTATCCTGCCGGTTATTCGTGAAACGCGACGCCGGAAACGAGAATCACATTGGCAAAGGAGGTGCACTCTCCGGTGCGGATGACCGCCTTGGAGCCTTCGGTCAGCTTTTTGAACTCCTCGTGCTGCACGTATTCAACTTTGACGGACTCGCCAAAGCGGGAGAGGATCGCCTGATGCATTTCCGGCGAAACCGTTTTGATCTCTTTGGAGAGGATGACGCGTTCCACGCAAAGTTCGGACAGCACCGCGTCCAGCGTCTCCAAAAAACCGGGCACGCCGCGCTTGAGCGCAAGGTCGATCCGCTTGGTATAGTTGATGGGGAGGCCGCAATCGCCAACCGTCAGCATATCCGTATGCCCCATCTGCGCGATCACGGCGGAAACTTCATAGTTAAGCAGCAATCCTTTTTTCATTTGTTTGTCCTTCTTATATCCAGCTTATATCCGGTATCCGGCCTTACAGGGATTTTCCGGTGAGGATTTTTTTATTTTTCACGTCGTCCATATACACGGCAAAGAGGATGACAATGCCCTTGCAGATGTATTGGTAGTAGCTGTCCATGCCGAGCAGGTTGAGGCCGTTGTTGATGATGCCGATGATGAACGCGCCGATGATGGTTCCGGCAATCGCGCCCTGTCCGCCCGCCATGGAGGTGCCGCCCAGCACGACCGCCGCGATGGCGTCCATTTCGGAGCCGATGCCGACCGCGGGCTGCATGGAGGTGTTGCGGCTCGTGAGCACGAGGCCTGCAAGAGCGGCACAAGCGCCGCAGAGCGAATAGATTAGCACTACAATGCGCTTGATGTTGATGCCCGCAAACTGCGCCGCCCTTGGGTTACCGCCGATTGCGTAGATATGCCTGCCCATCTTGGAGCGGCCTAACACCAGCCATGTGATGACGATGACGGCGATCATATAGAGCACCGGCAGCGGAATGCCGCCGACCGAGCTGCCGCCGAAGTCCAGATAGGCCTGATTCTCCAGGCGGATGGTTCCCGCGCCGGTTGCAACGAACACGACCCCGCGCAGGATGCTCTGCATGGCGTAGGTCACGATAAACGGCGGGAGCTTCGTGTTGGCGAGGATGAGCCCGTTGATCAGGCCGGAGAGCACGCCCGTGAGCACGCCGGCAAGCGCGCAGAAGACGAACGGGAATCCGCTGAACGAGAGGTAGGCCGATACCATGCCGGACATCGCCATCACGGAACCCGTCGAAAGGTCGATGCCGCCGGAGATGAGCACGATGGTCATGGCGCACGCGATGATCATGTTCACGGAAACCTGTCGCGAAACGTTGATGATATTATTGGTCTTCAAAAACGTCGGCGCGCTGATGGAAAGAACCACAATCAACACCAACAGGAATCCGAGCTGGCCTGCGTAGTTGACAAACCAGCGCCCCAGTCGCTTGAGCGTGCCGTTATTTGAAGAAAGCTCTATCTGTTTGGTTTCCATATTTTCCCTCTCCCGTTATAGATTGACCGCGTACTGCATGATGGCTTCCTGCGAAAGCTGCGATTTCTCCAGCATGCCGGAGATGCGGCTTTCGCGCATGACGATCACGCGGTCGCTGATGTTGATAACTTCCGGCAGTTCCGAGGAGATCATGATGATCGCCATGCCCTGCGCGGCCAGCGCGTTCATGAGTTCGTAAATTTCCGCTTTTGCGCCAACGTCGATGCCGCGTGTCGGTTCGTCCATGATCAGGATGTCCGGCTTGGCGGCAAGCCAGCGGGAGATGACGACCTTCTGCTGGTTCCCGCCGGAAAGGTTCTGTATCTTGGTATCGTAGGAAGCCGTTTTGATGGAAAGCTTCTCCACATATTCGCTGGTGATCTGCTGCTCTTTGGCGGTGCTGACCCGGATTCCGCGGATGAACGAGCGCAGCACGCGAAGAGTCAGGTTATACTGCACGGAACGGAAGCTGAACAGGCTCTCCTCACGCCGGTTTTCCGGGATATAGCCGATTTTCAGCGCGTACGCCTGAGACGGGTGCTTGATGACAACCCGCTTTCCACCCACAAACACCGAGCCGGAAAGCAGGGGGTCAAAACCGAGGATGGCTTTCATCACTTCGGTGCGGCCAGCGCCTACCAAACCCGCAAAACCGAGGATTTCGCCCTTTTTCACGGAAAAACTGACGTCCTTGACATGGATCGTAGTCAGGTGTTCCACCCGCAGTGCTTCCTCCGTCGCCTGATTGTAGGTGCGCGTGTAATAGTGGGTCATTTCGCGTCCGACCATCATGCGGACGATTTCGTCGCCCGAGATATCCGCAACGTTTGCGGTGCCGACGGACTGACCGTCGCGCAGGACGGTCACGCGGTCCGCCACGCGGGGAAGCTCCGAGAGCCGGTGCGATATATAGATGATGCCGATCCCTTTCGATTTGAGGACGGCGATATTTTCAAACAGCGCGTCGATTTCGTTTTCCGAAAGCGACGAAGTCGGTTCGTCCATGACGATGATGCGGGACTGAAACGAAATGGCCTTGACGATTTCAATCACCTGCTGCTCGGCAATCGTCAGGCGAAACACCGTTTCGGAAGCGTCGATCTTCAGCCCGAGGCCGTCGATGAACCGCTGGGCGTCCTGAAACATGGTCTTGTAATCCACAAGGCCGCCGCGCTTGGGTTCGCGGTTGAGAAAGATGTTTTCTGCGACGGTTAAGTGCGGAACCAGCACGAGCTCCTGATGGATGATGCTGATGCCGTTTTTTCTGGCGTCGGGCACGGAGCTGATATCGACGGGTTTTCCGTCGATGAGGATTTCACCCTCGTCCTTGGGATGAATTCCGCCAAGGACGTTGATCAGCGTGGATTTCCCCGCGCCGTTTTCGCCCACCAGTGCGAGCACCTCACCCGCTTTGAGATTGAGGCTCACGCCGCGCAGCGCGTAAACGCCCGGAAAGCGCTTGTGGATATTCTTCATTTCCAGCAGGTAGTGTTCCAAATTCATGATCTCCTTACCGCTCGCCCCTGCCTGAGCCTTCCGGCACGGGCTGACTTTTTACGAACCGACAGTGGTGCAATGGATGATTACGCACCGTGCAAATTCACTCTTATCAATATAATACAATTTCAATTAAACCGTTTATTTCTGTTTTCTAGCTATCAATATAATACAATTTCGGGTTAAATCCGCTTTTTTCTGTATGCGGCTTTGTGATTTCCAGTGTTCATTGAGGATGGATTTTGCTGAGAAAAACAGGTTTACCGTTGAAAACCATCGAAAAACGCCTGCGTATTCCGGATTATTTTCGTGGCACGGCCCCGCGAAGCAATGCCGCGCGGGGCCGTGCCGTCTAGTTCAACGATGAGTGATCCCTGTTCAGGACCAGGTTGTCAGGTCGTACTGGGCAATGTTGTCCGTGTTGATCATCCACATCTTGACCGTGGTTTCCTGTTCAACGGCGTCGCCTTTCCAGATGCCATAGGCAGCCGTGAAGGAAGCGTTCGCCATGTCGATGGGCGAGTAGACCATGGAACCGGTCATTTCGCCGGCGGAGATGGACTGCTTGCCGGCCGGGGAACCGTCGAAACCAAAGACCATGACGTCCGGATAACCCAGCTGCTTGGCTGCGCCGTAGCAGGAGAGCGCCGTGTTGTCGTTGAGGCAGACAAACGCGCTGATGGTCGGGTTGGCGGTGAGCAGGTCTTCCGTATAGGAAGCGATCGCGCTGAGGTCCGTGCAGTCTTTTTCAACAATGGTCACATCGGTGCGGCCCTTGGCCGTGAGCGCGTCGGAAAGGCCGGTGAAACGGTCCGCGATGACGGAGAGCTGCTTGTAGTTGAGCGCGCCGATGACGGCGTTCTCTTCCAGCTTATCGGCCAGATATTCGCCGATGGCATAACCGCCGGCATAGCAGTCCGCGGTCACGAAGCAGCTGACCATACTCTGGTCGGCTTCCACTACCTTGGAGTCGGCGTCGACGATCTTGACGCCTGCGTCATAAGCGGTCTTGAGCGCGCTGCCAAGCGCGGTGTAGTCCGCGGGCAGGACGACCAGAACGTCGATTCCCTGGGTAACGAGGTCTTCAATCTGTGAGACCTGATTGGATGCGGTCGCGTTGGCGTCGGTCACGGCAACCTTGCAGCCGGCGGCTTCCGCGGCGGCTTTGAAGGCGTCCGCAAACGCAACGGCCCAGGTTTCGGTTTGGTTGTGCATCGCAAGGCCGATGAAGCACTGGTCGTCGGCCGTGGCTGTGGGTTCGGCTGTCGCTTCCGCAACGGCTTCTGTCGCCGCCGCAGCCGCGTCGGCTTCTGTGGCGGCTGTCTCGGCGGCCGGGGTTGCCGTGCAGCCCACAAACGCAAAGACCATAGCTACTACCAGCAGAACTGAAAGCAGTTTTTTCATGATTGATTCTCCTCCTATTGATGGTGTTGTTTGTTTTTTCTAGCGATGAGCTCTATCGCTAAAATCTGTTTATCATTTGGCGGCGGAAAAAATTCCGCGCCATAAAACGCTTTTAACTTCCAGTATGTTTTGCAGATGGATGGAACCTGCGCTCTGCTTTTTATTTGATGAAGCGGCAGATCTTGTCGAGGGCGGTAAAGGTCTCGTCGTAGGTGCGCAGGATAAACGCGTGCGGCATGCCTTCGTAAACCACGCAGGACACCTTGACGCCTGCGTCCTGCAGGAGCTTTGCGTAGATCAGCCCGTCGTCGGCCAGCGCGTCGCATTCCGCTTCGATGAACAGCGCTTCCGGCAAACCGCCAAAGTTCCCGGCGAGGATGGGGGAGACAAACGGGCTGCGCACTTCGCGTTCCGGGTCGTTCAGGTACGAGCGCATGAGCGGTGAAATCTCAGAATGGCT
This sequence comes from Clostridiaceae bacterium, assembly GCA_039683415.1. Taxonomy (GTDB): domain Bacteria; phylum Bacillota; class Clostridia; order Christensenellales; family CAG-138; genus UBA7703. The sequence goes on along the minus strand of JBDKRL010000014.1, from coordinate 107,809 downwards.
CTTTCCGCTCGAGCCGACCATCGTATATATCTCGGCGGAGCGCTTGGGAATCGTTCCTGTAAACTCCAGCGCGGGGTAGATAAGCACCTGCTTAGCGATGGAAAAATCCTTGCGTTCCCGCGCCATCAGCGTGATCGCCGCGGCGAAGTTCGCGCCGCTGCTGTCCCCGCAGACGATGATCCTCTTTGGATCCACGCCGAGCCTGCCCGCGTTGGCGGCGATCCATTGGATCGCCTGGTAGCAGTCTTCCAGCCCGACGGGGAACTTGTATTCCGGGGCAAGCCGGTATTCGATGTTGAACGCCAGCACGTTTGCGTTTGCCGCCAGATACGACGGCACAAAATCGTGCGTTTCCGCGCTGCAGGTGATAAACCCGCCACCGTGCATGAACACCAGCGCGGTCAGCGTGCCTTTGGCGTTTTTGGGACGATACACCTTGACGGGCACCTCATACCCGTCGTTTGCGTGAAAGCTCGTGTATGTTTTTTCCAGCCGATCGTCCACGGAGTAAGGCTGCGTGATGCCGTGGTAAAACGCTGCTTCTTGCGAGACGATTTCGGCGCGGCGCACGGGATCAAACCCGGTGAAAAAGTCCGGCAGGAGGTTTACTTTTGCGTTCAGCGGCCCGTATTTTAATGTTTGAATCGGTTCATAGGTTTTCATAACTGTTTCAATCCTCTGTGCGCCCGGGCGGCGCGCTGTTGATTTGCTGCTTGCTGGCGAGATGACGGCTTAAAAACCGTGTTTCGTTTGGCAGGATTCGCCTGTTTGCGGCGGCTGATTTCGCTGCTGGGTATCCGCTGCTAAACCGTCTCGCGGAGGATCAGCTTATAGTCCAGCTTTTGTTCGAACATCGGCTCTTTATACAGGATGTTGTTGATCAGCATCCGCGCCGCCGCCATGCCCATTTCGTAAGCGGGCTGTTCGACCGTGGTGAGCGGGGGATACAGGAATTTCGAAAAGTAGATGTTGTCCACGCCCACGATGCGGATATCCGAAGGAATGTTCAGCCCCTTTTGACGTACGGCCTGCATGGCGCCCGCCGCGATGAGATCGTTGCCGCAGATGATGCCGTCCACCTGCTGCGTGGCCAGAATCGTCTCGACGCCCCTGATGCCGGTTTCCACGCTGTAATATTCGCGGTACACGAGCGCTTCGTCCAGCGGCATGCCGCTTTCTTCTAGCGCCCGGCAATAACCGCCGTACCGGTCGGTCAGTGACGTGCTCATTGCCGAGATGAACGCGATGCGCTTGCAGCCTTTGCCGATGAGCAGCTTCGTGATGTCGTAGACGGCGGCGCGCGTGTCGACGTAGATTTTGCCGATTGCGCTGCCCGCCGTGTCGACGTCGCGGTCGACGACCACCGTCGGGATATTCATGGAGAGGTAGTTTTCAAAAAAGCTTTTGCGCAGCGAACGGGTAAAGATCAGTCCGTCTACCATCTTGGACTGCAAAAACGAAACGCAGGCCTGCTCGCGCTTCGCTTCGTTATCGGTGTTGCAGAACACCACCGCAAAGCCCATCGTATTTGCCACGTCCTCAATTCCGCGCGCGATCTCGGGGAAGAAGGGGTTCGTAATATCGGGGAGCACAAACCCGATGGTGCTGGTCTTTTTGACCCGCAGTCCCTTTGCCACGGTATTCGGCTGAAAGCTGTTTTCTTCGATGATTGAAAGGACTTTCTCGCGCGTGGCCTGGCTGATGTGCTCGTCCCTGCCGTTGATAATTTTGGATACGGTCGCCGTGGATACCTGCGCAAGATCTGCAATCTGCTTCATGGTGATTGACATGGCGGCTCTCCTTTTTAAGTAATCGTTTACCTTGATATTTTTAAATCCAACCCGTGAAGGTTGGAAAGTAAGGTAATCGATTACCTTGATTACGAGTGTATTTTACCACTTCCCTTGCGGAAATGTCAATATGGTAAATGAATTTTTAGGAGAAAGTAAAAACGAAAAACAAAAGAGTAAAAAACAAAACGCCGGTGATCACCATCGGCGCTGCAATCGGCGCTGGAAGAATTTTTGTGTATATGGTACAATAATTACACCTCGCTGCATGGCGAGGTGCCAGGGCGGCGCATGCTTGTAGTGCGGTCGTCTAATGCCGCTGCGAAGCGGTCTTTTTGGAAAGAAGCATCCGCGGGGTGCGCATTTTCATCCGCTTAGTGCCACAGTGACAGGTCGCACGCCTGTTATAAACGGAAGGGAAACGCGCCCATCCCATCCGCGGATGCCTTTCCAATTATCGGGGGGGTTCGTTACACAAACAGCTCAACGCGGCAGATTTCCGCATCTGCGAGCGGAATCAGTGTTCCTGCGACAGGCGCTCCGTCAACGAGGAGGCCTTTTTTTGTTGCGCTTTTTTGCACGGAGATGTCATAACGCGTGCCGCGGAATTCACGCTTGACGCTGTAGCCGGGTATTTCCTCTGGCAGACAGGGTGAAAGCCGGAGCCCGTTGTATTCCGGTATGATGCCGAGAATACCCTGAGTGACGGCTACAAACGACCAGGCCGCCGTTCCGGTCAGCCAGCTGTTCTTTGCTTCGCCATAACGAGCCGCTTCGCGGCCTGCAATGGTCTGGCTGTAAACGTAGGGTTCCGTGCGGTGGACGTCGCTGGCGTCCTCGATATAGGCGGGGCAGGTGAGGCGGTAGATATCGAACGCGTGCTCCGCGTCGCCCAGTTTGGTATAGGCCAGCACGACCCAGGGATTGTTATGGCAGAATACGGAGCCGTTTTCTTTATATCCCGGCGGGTAACTCGAAATTTCACCGAGTTCCTTACGGTAGGCGGTGTAGCAGGGGTGCAGCAGCTCTACGCCGTAGCTGCCAACCAGGTGCCGGGAAACCGAATCGAGCGACTGCATCCCCAGCTTCTCTCCGCCAATGCCGGCCATGGTGCAAAAGCCCTGCGGTTCAACGAAAATCTGCCCCTCGGTGTTCTCGCGGCTGCCGATTTTACCGCCGAACGCATCATACGCGCGGAGGAACCATTCGCCGTCCCAGCCGTGGTCGAGCACGGCGCGCTCGGTCGATTTGACTTCGTCGAGAATCTGTTTCGATTCGGCAGCCTCGCCGCGCCGGGCGCAGAGCGCCGCGTATTCTCGTCCGTAAAGGACAAACATAGCGGCAATAAACACGCTCTCGGCGGATTTGCTGTCATAATTCGAGCAGGTCTGGAAACTCTCGCCCGGCTCGTCGGAGAAGCAGTTGAGGTTAAGGCAGTCGTTCCAGTCCGCGCGGCCGATCAGCGGGAGCCCGTGCGCGCCCTTGTTTTCCACGGTGTAGCGCATACTCCGGCGCAGGTGCTCCATCAAAGGCGCTTCGCTGCCGGTAAGGTTGTCAAACGGCACCGGCTCGTCCAGAATCGAAAAGTCGCCGGTTTCTTTGAGGTATGCAATCACGCAGGCAACGAGCCAGAGCGGGTCGTCGTTAAAACCCGTGCCGACGTCCGCATTGCCGCGCTTGGTGAGCGGCTGATACTGGTGATACGTGCTGCCGTCCGGAAACTGGATGGCGGCGATGTCGAGAATGCGTTCTCGCGCGCGCTTGGGCACGAGGTGGACAAACCCCAGCAGATCCTGACAGCTGTCCCGAAAGCCCATGCCGCGCCCCGTTCCGCTTTCGAAATAGCTTGCCGAACGGCTCATGTTGAACGTCACCATGCATTGGTACTGGTTCCAAACGTTGATCATGCGGTCAAGGCGCTCGTCCCCGGAGACAATCGAAAAGCGGGAGAGCAGTCCGTCCCAGTAGTCGCGGAGCGCCCGCAGCGCTTCCTCCGCCTGCGCTTTTGTTGAAAAGCGCTCCATCAGCGCATAGGCTTTTTTCTTATTGATGACGTTTGGCGCGGTGAACTTTTCGTCTTCCGCGTTTTCAACATAACCGAGCCGGAAAAGGATTGTGCGCGACTCGCCCGCGTCAAGAGTCAGGTCGATGCGCTGGCTCGCCATCGGTGCCCAGCCGCTGGCGATGCTGTTGCGGCTGACGCCGCGCTCGACCGTTTCCGGGTTTTCCCAGGAGCGGAACTGGCCGAGAAAGGCCGCCAGATCGGTATCGAAACCGTCGATCGCGCAGTTCGGACCGAAAAACGCAAAGTGGCTGCGCCGTTCGCGGTATTCGGTTTTGTGGTAGACGATACCGTTTTCCACTTCCACTTCGCCGACGTTGTAGTTGCGCTGAAAGTTTGCCGCATCGTCCACGGCGTTCCAGAGGCACCACTCGATTGCGCTGGTCAGCGAAACGCGCTTTTCGGTTGTGGTTTCGTTTTTCAGCGTGAGCATGTGCACTTCGAGCGCTTCGCCCAGCGGCACAAAACAAACGAGCTCGGCGGCAAGGCCGTTTTTTGCCGAAAGGAAGCGGGAATAGCCTAGCCCGTGCCGGCATTCGAACCGATCCAACGGCGTCTTGGTGGGCAAAAAGCCCGGGTTCCAGCAAGAACCGCCGTCTTTGATATAGTAATAACGCCCGCCGAAGTCGGCAGGAACATTGTTATAACGAAAGCGCGTGATGCGGCGGAGTTTGGCGTCTTTATAAAACGAATAACCACCGCACGTGTTGGAGATCAGACCGAAAAAGCCATCATTGCCGAGATAATTGATCCAGGGAAGCGGCGTGGCAGGTGTGGTCACGACATATTCTTTGTTTGTGTCGTCAAAAAAGCCATATTTCATGTTGGATACCCCTGTAAACATGTTCAGATCAGTGGACATGATGAACTCAATCGATTACGTTGATAGGAACATCATAAAGGCAGCGGGCGCAATAATCAAGCATGAAATTGCAATTTTAATAATAAATATCTTAAAACGACCTCAAATACATGAAATGTTGATAAAAACGTTGTCAGTTTCGTGAAAAAAACCCTATTGACTTCTTTAAAACCCTTGTATATAATTGACGGCGTAAACGATTAAGTAAATTCAAAGCAATCTATTCCGTCAAAACCAGTCAAAACACCTGAATAATCGAGAAAATTTCGAACGAATCAAATTAAATCAAAACGAAAACGATTAAGGATGGATGCAATCTGCATGGTAACCCTGAAGGATATTTCAAATAAATGCGGCGTCTCGCGCGCAACGGTTTCAAAAGCGCTGAACGGGCAGTCCGACATCGGCGAGGAAACCGCGAAGCACATCCGCGAAGTTGCCAAGAGCATGGGGTATCTGCCAAATGCGACGGCGCGCGCGCTGAAGCTGGGCAGATCGCATAACATCGGCGTCCTTTTTGTCGACCAGACCGCCAGCGGTCTCAAGCACGAATACTTTTCGGCGATTCTCAACAGCCTCAAAGACGAAGCGGAGCACCTGGGCTACGACATCACCTTTATCAGCAAGAATCTTGGCAGCTTCGAAATGGATTACTACGAGCATGCCAAATACAGGAACTGCGACGGCGTGGTGATCGCGTCCGTCGACTTCAAGGATCCTGACGTCATCCGGCTTGCGCAGAGCGAAATACCGACCGTGACGCTCGACTACGTGTTCGACAGCCGGACTTCCATTCTCTCCGACAACATTGCCGCGATGCGGGATATCGTCAACTTTGTATACGAAAAAGGCCACCGCAGAATCGCCATTATCCACGGCGAGGATACCTCCGTTACACAAAAGCGGCTTGCGAGCTTCCAAAAAATCTGCAGCGAACATTCCATAGTCGTCCCGGAAGCGTATGTCAAAACTGCCGTATACCATGATCCGAAATCCAGCGCGCTGGCAACGCGGGAATTGCTCGCTCTTGCGGAGCGGCCGACCTGTATCCTCTATCCCGACGATTTTTCGTTTATCGGCGGCATGAACGAGCTGGAGCGTCAGGGCGTGAGCATCCCGCGCGACATGAGCGTTGTCGGATTCGACGGAATCCTGCTTTCGCAGGTACTGCGCCCGCGTCTGACAACCTACCGTCAGGATGCGGAAACGATGGGGCGCGAAGCGGCGGCGCGGCTCGTGGAAGCCATTGAACAGCCAAAGCTCTTCATTCCCCAGCAGATCGTCGTATCCGGCCTCCTGCTGGAAGGCGACACGGTTGCGCACATAGAAGCGCAAAAGTAAACACATTTTAAACAGCAACTCTTTCAATTAGAAGTAAACACTCGTAAACAAACATGCAGACGAATTGAAACGCCTGAAAAAAGCGTATCAAGATACAGAGCAAGCGCTGATGGGGCGTGCGCTCAAAATAAAAAGGAGGAGAAATCCATGAAGAAACTGATTGTCATTCTGCTGACTGTGGCCATGCTTCTATCGATGGTTGCGTGCAAATCCACCGAAACACCCGCCGCTGCCGTAACGGACAGCACCGAAACTGCGACCGCGGCTGAACCCGCTGCCGAACCTGCTGCCGAGCAAGGCAAGGTTTACAACATCTACTGCTGGAACGACGAGTTCCAAACCCGCTTCCAGAAGTATTTTGTTGACGCCGGTCTTGTGCCGGACGGCATTACGATCAACTGGGTCATTACGCCCAATGCCGACAACGCTTACCAGAACAAACTGGACGAAACGCTGCTTGCGCAGGGAACAGCCGCTGCCGACGACAAGATCGACCTGTTCCTGATTGAAGCCGACTACGCCCTCAAGTATGTGAACTCGGACTACTCGCTGGATGTTTACAGCGATTTAGGTCTGACGGAAGACGACACAGCCGCGATGTACGGCTACACCAAGGACGTCTGCACGGATGCCAGCGGCGCGCTCAAGGGACTTACCTGGCAGGCATGCCCCGCGGGACTGATCTACCGCCGCTCTATTGCCAAAGCGGTTCTGGGAACGGACGATCCGGCAGAAGTGCAGGCAAAGCTCGACACCTGGGAAAAATTTGAAGCCGTCGCCGCAGACGCCAAAGCGCTCGGTTACTACATGGTTTCCGGTTATGACGACGACTACCGTGTATTCAGCAATAATGCAACCACGACCTGGGTGGACGAAAACAACAAGATCCAGTTCGACGCGAACATCCTCAAGTGGATCGAACAGACAAAGACGTTTACCGACAACGGTTACAACAATAAGGCGATTCTCTGGTCTCCCGAACAGATGGCCGGCGCGAAAGCCGAAGGCACCGTGATGTGCTACTTCGGGCCGGGCTGGTTCTTCGATTTCACCCTCGCTCCCGCGACGCTGGCCGATTCGGAAGCGGAAGCCGCTGTTGGCAACGGAAGCTATGGCGACTGGGCGATTGTCAAAGGACCGCAGGGCTATTACTGGGGCGGCACCTGGCTGTGCGCTGCTGCCGGATCCGATAACCTCGAACTGACCACACTGATCATGAAGACCATGACCTGCGATAAGGACACGCTGGTTGGCATCGTTCACGATTTCAACGATTTCACCAACAACGAAGAAGCGATGACCGAGATTGCCAACAGCGATTTCAGCAGCGCGTTCCTCGGCGGACAGAACTACATCTCCGTGCTGCTCGACAGCGCCAAGAGCATCAAGTTCATTGCCAGCCCGTATGACCAGGGCTGCAACGAGAAACTGTTGGAAGCAATGCGCGGTTACTTTAACGGCACCGCAACTTATGACGAAGCAATGGAGAACTTCTACACCCTCGTGCTCGAGAAATACCCCGAACTGAGCAGATAATCTGTTTCGTTCACTACAACACAAAGCTGCGCGGCGGAACGGGCGTGCGCCTGTTCCGCCGCCTCCGTCTAGCCGGTAACAACTGCCGTCAGGCCGACGCAAACAGAACCAAACTGGATGGGAAAGAGATGCCGCTATGAAAAAGATGCCGCGAACGAGAATCAAATCGGTCAGTTACGCAAAATGGGGATATTTTTTCATCGCCCCGTTCTTTCTTGTATATCTGATATTTCACTTGATTCCGCTTGGTTCCACGATTTACAACAGCTTTTTTGAAAACTACCGTTCGGGGCTCTCTCAGGTCGGGCCGACATTCGTTGGTTTTCAAAACTATATCACCCTGTTTCAAAACGGGGAATTGCCCAAATATGCCTGGAACACTTTGATTATGTGGCTGATGGGGTTTGTGCCTCAGATTCTCGTTGCCATGCTGCTTGCGGTCTGGTTTACGAGCTACCGCCTCAAGCTGAAAGCCCAGCCGTTTTTTAAAACGGTCATCTATATGCCGAACTTAATCATGGCTTCCGCGTTTGCCATGCTGTTTTTCCTTTTATTCTCAGCAGTCGGCCCCGTCAACCAGATGCTCCAGCAGGCGGGAATCATCACCGAGCCGCTGCGTATGGTGGAGAGCACGGCGCTGACACGCGGGTTGGTTGCGCTGATGAATTTTCTGCTGTGGTTTGGCAACACGACCATCGTGCTCATGGCGGGTATCATGGGTATCGACCAATCCTTGTTTGACGCGGCGCAGGTGGACGGCGCAAAGCCGCGTCAGGTTTTTTACCGCGTGACGCTGCCAATGCTCAAACCCATCGTGCTGTATGTTGTGATTACCTGCATGGTCGGCGGCATTCAGATGTTCGACGTGCCGCAGGTTCTGACGAACTTTACCGGCGAGCCGAACCGAACCGCCATGACGCTCGTGATGTACCTGAATAAACATCTGCAGAGCAGGAATCTCGGTATGGGCGGCGCGGTCTCCGTGCTGATCTTTTTAATCACCGCTGTGCTGAGCGTGATCGTATATCTGTCGATGACAAAGGATATGCGCGAGGCGAACAAGATGAAAAAACAGCGCAGACAATCGGCTGAGGAGGTGGAATAAATGGAAGCAGTTAAGAGGAAAAAGTATACGTTACGGTTCGAGTCGGCGCGGCTGGCAATCTCCCGTACGTTCTGCTACGTTATATTGGCGCTGCTCACCGTATTATGCCTGTTCTCCTTTTACATGCTGCTCATCAACGCCACGCGTCAGCATGGAGCGATCATGTCCGGCTTTTCCTGGCTGCCCGGCAAATCGTTTTTGTACAACGCTAAAAACCTTCTGGAGGATACGAACATTCCGACCCTTCGCGCGCTGGGCAACAGCTTCTTTGTCGCGGGTTCCTGCGCCGTACTGACCACCTATTTTTCCGCCATGACGGCGTACGGGCTGCACGCCTACCAGTTCCGGTTCAAACAGGCTGCGTTCCTGTTTATCCTGCTGGTCATGATGATACCGGCGCAGGTTTCCACGCTCGGGTTTATCGAACTGGCCACGAAGATGAACATGATGGATACCTATTGGCCGCTGATCATTCCTAAGATCGCGGCTCCGGTTGTATTCTTCTTTATGAAGCAGTATATGGAGAGCGTTCTGCCGCTGGAAATCGTTGAGGCTGCGCGCGTGGACGGAAGCAACGAGTTCCATACGTTCAACCGCATCGTTCTGCCGATGATCAAACCGGCCATTGCGGTTCAGGCGATCTTTGCGTTTGTGGAAAATTGGAACAACTACTTCGTTCCTGCGCTGATTATCAACTCAAACGACAAAAAGACGATTCCGATTTTGATTGCGCAGCTCAGGAGCGCGGACTATCTCAAATTCGACCTTGGTAAGGTGTACATGATGGTGTTTGTGGCGATTATCCCCGTGATGATCGTGTATATCTTCCTTTCAAAATTCATCATCAAAGGCGTCACCATGGGGAGTTTGAAGGGGTAACCGCATGGCAAAAAGCGCAAAGCCGGATGCGGTTAAGGTCAATTGCATCGGCTTCCTGCCGGGGGCTCGCAAAACCGTGTATTTCCGTATGGACGCGCCGGAAACCACGTTTCGCGTTGCCGACGCCGAAGGCAATGCCGTTTTCCGCGGCGAGATTACGCGGGTTGCGGAAAGCCAAACGTCGGGCGAACGGACGGGATCGGGCGATTTTACGCACTTGACTACGCCGGGCGTTTACCGTGTCGAAACGGATACGCTCGGCGCTTCCTGCTCTTTTGCGATCGGAAAAAACGTCTATAGCGGCGTGTTTCGCGATGTAATGCGCATGTTTTACCTCCAGCGTTGCGGCGTTGAACTCGACGCAAACCACGCTGGAGTTTTTGCGCATCCGGCCTGCCACGATTCTCCCGCGCGGGTTGTGGATACCGGCGAACGGCGGGATGTTTCCGGCGGCTGGCATGACGCGGGCGATTACGGGCGCTATGTCGTGCCCGCCGCAAAAGCGGTTATGGATCTTTTGCTTGCGTACTGCCATGCGCCCGGCGTTTTCACGGACGACACGGGCATTCCGGAAAGCGGAAACGGCCTGCCGGACGTTCTGGACGAAGCGCGTTTTGAGCTGGAATGGATGCTCAAGATGCAGGCGCAAAGCGGAGGCGTGAACCACAAGGTCACCTGCGCGAAGTTTCCCGGCTTCATAATGCCCGAAGAAGAAACGGAAGAACTGCTGCTTTCGCCGGTTTCCACGTGTGCCACGGCAGATTTTTGCGGCGTGCTCGCGTTTGCCAGCCGCGTGTATGCGCCGTTCGACTCCGCGTTTGCAGCAACCTGTCTGGATGCGGCAAAACGTGCCTATGAATATTTGGAACGAACGCCGTTTGCGTGCTTTTACAACCCAAGCGGGATCGAAACCGGGCAGTATGAGGATGGTTCCGATGCGGACGAACGGTATTTTGCCGCCTGCGCGCTGCTGTACGCAACAGGCGAGCCGCGGTTTTACGAAGCGGCGCGCAATCATGCGAACCCGGCGTTTGCGGACGGCCTCGGCTGGGAGGACATGGGCGCGTACGGTAATGCGCTGTACCTGATGGCAAATGAATCGGATACCGATTCCGCGCTGCGCGAAAGAATCCAGCGCGAACAGATTGCCGCCGCGGACAAACTCATTTCGCTCAGCGAACAGGATGGCTATTTCAATTCTCTGACGCACTGCCGCTGGGGCAGCAACATGTATTTACTGAACAACGCGATGCTGCTGCTCATGGCAAACGATATTCTTCCGAACGAGGCGTATGTTCGCGTAGCGGCTGCGCACGCGGACTACCTTTTTGGCGCGAACCCGATGTCGGTTTCGTATGTCACGGGATATGGCACCGTTTGTCCGGAACACCCGCACCACAGGCCATCCGCCGCGCGGAATCAGGCCATGCCGGGGATGCTCGTCGGCGGGCCGGACGAATACCTGCAGGACGACTGCGCGCGGGAGCTGCTCGGCGGCGCGCCGCCCGCAAAATGCTATGTGGACGATTTGCGCAGTTACTCCACAAACGAAATTGCGATCTACTGGAACTCACCGCTGATCTATGTGCTCGCGCGGCTTGGCTGGCATTGAAAACACCGTGACAAAATCATAATAAAACTTCTGGTATAAACGAGAAAAAGCGGCGCCCGTCCGGGCGCCGCTTTGAACTTGTTTTCACTCCTGGATGATCTCGCAGCAACTCGCACGCTGCTTGATCCGGTCAAACGGTATCCAATCGAACTGGCAAAGCAACGGGGGATGATCGGTTGAGCCGTCTACCGCTGGACCCGGCCGCTGCCGTCGCCTTGTGCCAGCTTTTTGACTTCAGCAACGCTGATGAGCGAATAGTCGTTTTCGATCGTTTGCTTGAGGCAGGAGGCGGCAACGGCGAACTCGATCGCTTCCTGCGTGCCCATGCCGCTTTTGAGCGCATAGATCAGCCCGCCGCCAAACGAATCCCCGCCGCCGACGCGGTCGACGATACGGATGGGGTAGGTTTTGGAAAACGCGCAGTTCGTTCCGTCAAAGAGCATGCCCGCCCAGTCGTTGTCGCTGGCGGATATGCTTTTGCGCAGCGTAATGGCGACCTGTTTGCAGCCGAAGCGGGCGGAAATTTCGCGGGCGACCTGCTCGTACCCTTCGCGCGAGAGTTTGCCGGAAGTTACGTCCGTATCCGCGGGACGGATGCCGAAGACGTCCGAGGCATCCTCTTCGTTGGCGATGCAGACATCCACGAACGGCATGAGTTCGCTCATCACGGCGCGCGCTTGCTCTTTGCTCCAAAGCTTGCCGCGGTAATTCAAGTCGCAGCTGACTACAAGCCCCAGACGCTTTGCTTCTTTACAGGCGTCCAGACACGCGCGCGCGGCAAGATCGCTCAGCGCGGGCGTGATTCCGGTAAAGTGGAACCAGTCCGCTCCTGCAAAGATGGCTTTCCAGTCATATTCGGCAGGGTCGGCCAGGGAGACGGCGGAATCCTTGCGGTCGTAAATCACTTTGGAAGCGCGCTGGGACGCGCCTTTTTCTACGAAATAGATGCCGATACGTTCGCCGCCGCGAAGGACGCATCTCGTGTCCACGCCGTAGCGGCGGAGGGCGTTGATGGCGCTCTGGCCAATTTCGTTGTCCGGCAGTTTCGTTACAAACGCGGCGTCCAGCCCCAGACAGGAAGCGGCAACCGCAACATTCGCTTCTCCGCCCGCATAGGACGCCTGAAAGCTGTCCGCCTGCACAAAGCGAAGGTACCCCGGCGGGTTCAGGCGCAGCATAATTTCACCAAAGCAAACGAGCTTGCTCATACGTTTTCCCCCTTATCGAACGCGCGGGCAATGGAAACGTATTGCGCGGCGTTCTGCACCAGTTGTTCGCGATTGCGCGCGGCGATCAGCGCGCGGTTGGTCAGCGATCCGCCGATGCCCGCGCCGACGCAGCCCGCCTTGAGAAACGCGCCGTAATTCTCCGCGTCCACGCCGCCGACGGCTAGAAATTTGACGTGGCTGACGGGGGCGGAGATGTTTTTGATATAGCCGGGGCCGAGGCTTCCGGCGGGGAAGATTTTGACAAAATCGGCACCCGCGTCGTACGCGGCGAGGATTTCGCTCGGCGTCATGCACCCGGGAATCGAAACGAGGCCGAGTTTGCAGGTATGGCGTATGACGCGTTCATTGCAGTTGGGCGAGATGATCAGGCTTGCGCCGGCTTCGGCGGCGGCGTCCGCCTGCGCGAGCGTCAGCACCGTGCCCGCGCCGCAGGCACAGCGCTCGCCACACGCGGCGAGTACTGCGCGGACTGCGCCGGATGTCTTGCTGAGGCAGTCGGGATCCTGCTGGTCAAACGTGACTTCCAGCGTGGAAATCCCTGCGCCAATCAGCGCATCGGCTAAAAACAGCAAATCGTCGCCGTATACCTTACGGACGATGGCGATGATGCGTTCTTTTTCAATGCGCTGGCAAAGTTGAGCTTTTTTCATAACCGTATCTCCCCAGAACAGGATTATTGTGATGCTGCCTGCTTACTTACGGCAGCCTGATGCCGCCAATATCGATCGAAGACAGCGTTTCCTTTATAATAATGCTGCATTCCACGCGGACGTCCTGCGCTTCGATTTCGCGGTTACCGGAGAGCAGCTCGCTGAGCATGACGATGGCGCGGTACCATTCTTCCGCGGGCTTTTGATAGATCGTAGCGGCTACGATGCCCTGCGCGATCAGCTCCGGAAGCGCGGTAGTGTATTCATGGCCGAACACTTTGACTTTGGCGCCGGGGAATGCGTCGCGGATTGCGAACGCGGCCTGATCGAAAAAGCCGTTGCTGACATACAGCGCATCGAGCGAAGGGTATGCATGCATTGTCTCCAATGTTGCGGAGTACAGGCGCGCGCGGATATCTTCATCCGTCACGCCGGAAACCGGGATGACCTTTAGCAGATTCATGCCGGGCAGATCCTGATTCAGTTTGCTGAAAACGCCTGCGATGCGGCGCTGCGTACCGTTAAACTTGTAGTTCGGCGCGAGTACCACGAGGTTGCAGCGCTCACCGCAAAACAGCGCGATCAGCCGCGCCGCGAGAGTTCCGAGCTGAAAGTCGTCCGGGCCAAGGTGAAACGCGCAGCGGCTCACGCTCGCGGCAGGGTTGACGACGGTGGCATAAGGAATGCCCTCGGGGATATGCCGTTCGAGCTGATCGGCGGAAGAATCATCCACGGAGGTGAACACGAGCCCGCTTACGCCAAGACCGATCAGCTTGTCGATGGAAGCGATCTGGTCGCGCACGTCGTAGGTTTCCGTGTGATCGATCACGAGTTCCACGCCGAACGGAAGCAGCTTGTTTTTTGCCGCTTCGATGCCGGCGGGAATTTCGGACCAGAAATCGCTGTCCACGCGGGGGTACGTAATGCCGATGCGCAGGTTGCTTTTTCGGTTCACCAGCGCGCGCGCAATCTGGCTGGGACGGTAGTTCAGCTTTTTCACGGCGGCCGTGACCGCCTTTTGGTTGATGTCCGACACGCGCCCGCGGTTATGCAGCACGCGGTCGACGGTTCCGATGGACACGCCCGCTTCTTTGGCAACGTCTTTTATGGTGAATGGTCGCGACATATTGACCGCTCCGTTCATACTAAGATTCAATAATTATACACCAACCGGATTTGTTTTTGCATAGTATTCCGGCTTGCCGGCCCCAGCATTTTTTTGCAGGAAGCAGCGTCCGCCGAGCGGGGGTTTGTTGGGTTCGCTTCCAACGGAAGCGCTGGTGACAAAGAGGTCGTTCAGGTCTGTTCCGCCAAAGCAAAGGCTGGAGCACTGCGGCGCGTCAAGTTGTAGTGTGCCGAGCTGAATTCCTTGCGGAGTGACGCGCTCAATGCGTCCCGCACCCCAGCAGGCAAACCAGAGATTGCCTTCCGCGTCCACGGTCAGCCCGTCGGGATCGACGCTTGCATCCAGCCGAACGACGACGCGCGGGTTTGCAAGCGGACGAGAAGGCGCGTAGTCGTATGCCGTAATGGTGGAAGGAATCGAGTCTGTGTGATAAAACGTCCGCCCGTCCGGCGAAAACCCCATGCCGTTGGAGATGGCGAGGCGTTCCAGCAGCACTTCCGGGGCTTTTCCGGCGGAAAAGCGGTAGAGTTTGCCCTGCGTATTGTCCGCGCGCTTCGAACCGGAGAGCATCTGCCCGCAGGGATCGGCGATTGCGTCGTTAAACCGTTCGCCCTCGGCAAACGGAACCGTCCAAAGCGGCTTTTGCAGAAGATGAAACACACCGCCGGACAATGCTGCGGCAAACACGCCGCGCTCCGTGAATACAACAAGGGTTCCGTTTTCTGCCGCGAGGAATGCGCCGGTTTGATACGGCGTTTCCAGCACCGTTCGCACGCAACCCGTTTCCGAAGCGTAAGCATAGATCGTGCCGCGCAGGATGTCCGTCCAAAGGTACTCGCCGGTCGGCTCGTACCAGACCGGGTTTTCGCCGAGCAGGCAGTCCGGGGCGTCAATTGGCCGCGCGCAGTTCATATGCGTTACCACTCCGTAACGGAACCGTCTTCCAAGTGGAGAATCTGGTTTTTCCAGTCGTGGCCGGATGCCGCCATCTCGCGAACGGAAGCTTCGTTGACTTCCACGCCGAGACCGGGGTTGTTCAGCAGGCCGACGAATCCGTTTTCGTAGCGGAAGACCTCGGGGTTTGTGATATAGCGGGACATTTCGTTGCCCTGGTTGTATGCCATACCCAGGCTCTGCTCCTGAATGCAGGCGTTGATGGACGCAAAATCCACCTGCAGGCAGCTGGCGAGCGCGACAGGGCCGAGCGGGCAGTGGGGCGCAATCGCAACGTCGTACGCTTCCGCCATGGCCGCGATGCGGCGTACTTCGGAAATGCCGCCCGCGTGGCTCAGATCGGGTTGGATGATATCGACATAGCCTTTTTGCAGCATGTTCTTGAATCCCCAACGGGTATAGCTGCGCTCGCCCGTTGCCAGCGGGATACTGGAGCAGGCGTGCAGTTCGGCAAAGGCTTCTTCGTTTTCAATCAGAACAGGCTCCTCGACAAACAGGATGCGGAAGGGTTCGAGTTCCTTAAGCAGCGTCTTTGCCATCGCTTTATGGGGACGCCCGTGGAAGTCGATGGCAATGCCAAAATCGCTGCCGACTGCTTCACGGATGGCCTGCAATTTCCGGCAGAGGTTGTCGATCGCCTGATAATCCGTGATCCAGCCGACCGCGTCCACGCCGAACATCTTGACCGCGCGGAACCCGAGGTTCTTTTTTTCCAGCGCGCAGCGGGCGGCTTCTTCGGGTGTGGTGGAGTCGATCCAGCTGTAGACTTCCATTTTGTCGCGCACGCGCCCACCGAGCAGCTCGTGCACGGGCACACCCAGCGCCTTGGCCTTGATATCCCAGACCGCCTGATCGATTCCGGAGAGCGCGCTGGTCAGCACCGGGCCGCCGCGGTAGAACCCGCCGCGGTACAGCGTTTGCCAGAGGTGCTCTACATTCCGGGGATCGCTGCCGAGAATCTGCCCCGACAGTTCGTGCACCGCCGCTTCCGTCGTGGCCGCGCGGCCCTCTACGACAGGTTCGCCCCAGCCGACGATGCCGTCGTCCGTTTCCAGCCGCAGCAGCAGCCAGCGGGGGATGATGCGAAAAGTTTCCAGCTTTGTAATCTTCATTTTTCACTTACTCCGTAATAGTCGTTCTCCGGTAAAATCGGCAGCAGAGCGCCGCCGTCTATGGTGACGCAGTTGCCCGTCATGTAGGAACAGGCGTCCGAAGCGACGAACGCGACGATCTTTGCGATTTCCTCCGGCTCGGCAAAGCGCTGGAGCGGGATGCGCTGCTTGGCGAACTGAACGGGGTGATCCTTGGGCCAGTCCACGTCCGTATAGCCGGGAGCCACGGTGACCACGCGGATGCCGTAAGGCGCAAGCTCCATGGCGGCGCTTTTGCCGAATTTCGTGAGCGCCGCTTTGGTCGGACCATAGATATTGGCCTGTGGCCAGCATCCGTCCACGTGGTTGGACGAAATATTGACGATCACGCCGCGTTTTTGATTGCTGACCATATTCCGCGCGGCGTACTGCGTGCCAAAGAAGGCGCCTTTCCAGTCGCTTGAAGTCAGTTCCATCCACTGTTCTTCCGTGACTTCCAAAAACGGGTAGAATTTGCTGAGGCCGGCGTTGTTGACCATTAAGTCGATGGGGCCAATCTCGTGAAAGAACCGTTCGAACATAGCGCTGAGCTGCGCGCAGCTGCCAACATCCGCCTGAAGCGGGACTGCGCGCCCGCCGGAAGCGCAGATGGCGTCGCAGACGGCTTGCGCGCCGGATTTGCTGTGCAGATAGTTTACGCCGACGGCATACCCCTGCGCGCCGAGTTCCAGCGCGATCGCCCGTCCGATTCCGCGTCCTGCGCCGGTAACCAGCGCATTTTTTTGTTCCATTGTTTCGTCACTCCGTTGTATTAATGATGGAGGCAGAAAACCTGATGTTTCGCCACTACGATACTTATATTCTGAGGCTATTTATTCTGAGGCTTTGATTCTGAGGCTTTGATTCTGAGGCTATTTATTCTGAGGCTTTGATTCTGAGGCTATTTATTCTGAGGCTTTGATTCCGAGGTTATTTATTCTGAGGCTTTGATTCTGAGGCTTTGATTCTGAGGCTATTTATTCTGAGGCTTTGATTCCGAGGTTATTTATTCTGAGGCTTTGATTCTGAGGCTGTTTATTCTGAGGCTTTGATTCCGAGGCTGTTATACCGGGGCGATAATTCCGAGATTATGATGAATTAGTTGAGTTATTATGATAATGCGTTAACGATAACGCTTAATTCGTTAAAAAAGAGGCGAACCGCCCGACTACAATGCAAGTATACGAATGTTTTTTTAAAAAGTCAACACGAAAACAGGTAGAAGGTCGACAGAAATACGCAAATAGTTGTCAAATTCGTATTGACAACTCAAAATACGGCGGATATAATGCGAACTGTAAGGCATATTCATGGCTGTCAGGCCAAATCTCAAGTTCACAACTCGTAAGCCGCATCTTTTTTATTCGAAAAAGTGTTAACGTACACGCATAATACGGAGTGCATTCAATGAGCTATATTGAGTTTCAATCGATCAACAAATACTTTCCCGGCGTCAAAGCGCTCAGCGACATTCAGATTCGCGCCGAGAGCGGGCGGGTGTATGCGTTGCTGGGAGAAAACGGCGCGGGCAAATCGACTCTGCTGAAGATTATGAACGGCGATTACAAGCCGGACAGCGGCAGCATCATCATTGACGGCAAAGTCGTTCGGTTCGATTCTCCGCGTGAAGCGATCGACCACGGCATCAGCGTGATCTATCAGGAACGACAGGTGCTGAAAGAGATGACGGTTGCCGAGAATGTATTTCTTGGAAGCTGGATCATCGGCAAAGGCGGAATGGTCGATTTCGAGCGGATGAACAGCGAAACAGGGAAGATTTGCGCGCAGTTCGGCCTCCCGCTGACGCCGGATGAAAAGGTGGGCAAGCTCAGCGCCGCCATGCAGCAGATGGTGGAGATTATGAAGGCGGTGCGCAGAGATTCGAGCATCATTGCGTTCGACGAACCTACCGCGAGCCTCAGCGATAACGAAATCGATATTCTCTTTCAAATCATTCGCCAACTGAAGGCGCAGAATAAAGTAATTCTCTATGTCTCTCACCGGATGAAGGAGATTGCGCAGATCACCGACGAAGTCATCGTATTCAAGGATGGAAAGATCGTAGGTCGGGTAGAAACACCCAAAGCAACCAACGATGAGCTCATCCGAATGATGGTTGGACGACCGCTGGGCAAGGTATTCGAAGAGCTCGAACGAAACGGTGAAATCGGCGAAACGGTTCTGGAATTGAAGCATGTGACGACGGATTACGTAACGGACGTTTCGTTTGCGGTGCGCAAGGGCGAAATCCTCGGTTTTGCGGGGCTGGTCGGCGCCGGTCGCACGGAGATTATGCGCGCCCTGTTCGGGCTGGATCCGATTCTCTCCGGCGAAGTCTGGCTGGAAGGCAAGCGCCTCCAGATCGGTTCGCCGCAGGACGCGATTGCGCAGGGCATCGCGATGGTGCCGGAAGACCGCAAGGATCAGGGCATTCTGCCGAACATCTCAGTAAAAGGCAACATCTCCATTGCAATCCTGCGGACGCTGCTCAACAAGCTTTTCATGATCGACGACGCGCGCGAGACGCAGATTGCCGAACGTGCGATTGAAAAATACAAGATTCGGACGCCCGGCGCGGACAAGCAGATTTCCCAGCTCTCCGGCGGCAACCAGCAGAAAGCGGTTCTGGCGCGCTGGCTGGAGATGCGGCCAAAGATACTGATTCTCGACGAGCCGACCAAGGGGATCGACGTTGGCGCAAAGGCGGAGTTCTACAGCATTATCTGCGAGTGCGCGCGTGCGGGCATCACGGTGCTGCTTGTCTCCTCCGAACTGCCGGAGATCATCGGGCTGTGCGACCGCGTGGTCGTCGTTCGCGAAGGCGGCGTTTCGGCAATTGTCGATCGGAAAAACAGCGACGAAGAGGTGCTGCTCCGTTACGCGATGATTGACGAAAAGAACGCTTAACACATACAAATTCAAATTAAAGAAACTCAAGGGTGGTTAGCATGCAGGTAAGTTTGCTCGCGCGATTCAAAAAAAGCGATTTCATGGAAAAGATTTCGCTCATTATCGCATTGATTGTCATGGTGGCGCTGTTCTCTTTTTTCAATAAGAACTACGCGACCAGCCAGAACTTGACGAATATCCTTGTGGCATGTTCGCTGATGGGGTTCGTCGCCATCGCCGAAACGTTTTTGATCATTGCCAACCAGATTGACCTTTCGGCGGGTTCGGTAGCGGCGTTTTCCAGCGTATTGAGCGCGATTTTTGTCAAAATGGGCATTACGCCGGTTCTCGCGCTGCTGCTGGCGGTTCTCGCGGGATGCTTGATCGGCGCGCTGAACGCGGCAACGATCAACCATTTAAAACTCCAGCCGTTTATCGCCACGCTGGCTTCCATGTCCATTGTGCGCGGGTTTGCGTATATCCTCTGCAACGGCAAAGCCGTCGGCATTGCAAATGCAAACTACAACAAAATCGGCTCCTACCGCATCTTCGGATTTCTGCCGATTCCGGTGCTGCTGCTCGTGGCGCTCTTCATTATACTGGGCGTCATTCTCGCCAAGACGTATTTCGGGCGCAGCATTTATGTTCTCGGCGGCAACGCTTATGCCGCTAAACTCGCCGGCCTGAATCCGACCAGAATCATCTACAAACTCTACATCCTCTCCGGCGGCCTTGCGGCGCTGGCGGGCGCATTGCTTGCGGCGCGCATGAATTCCGGCCAGCCGTCCTGCGCGGACGGACTGGAGTTCGACGCGGTCACGGCGGCTGTCCTCGGCGGCGCAGCCTTTACGGGCGGCACGGGAACGATTCTCGGCACGCTGATCGGCATGTTGATTCTCCAGGGATTCAATACGGGCTTGCTGATGCTCGGCGTACAGACCTTCTGGCAGCAGGTCGCAAAGGGCGCGCTTCTGGTCATCGCGCTGACGTTCGACTACCTGCGTAAGCGCTCCCGCATCAAAAAAGAGCTCGAAGAGAGCAAGGCCCTGCGCTAAGCGCGCGCCGCTCTCAGGATGAACATGATTTCAGGATGAACAACGATCTCAGCCCGTGTCTGCGCAGTGCGGGTTTTGATAGAACAAAAATCAAAAGGAGGAAAATTACATGAAGAAAACAAAATTGGTCCTAGTTGCGATCATGGTAATGGCATTGTCGATGACAGCCCTGTTCGGCTGCTCCACAACGACGCCGGCAGCGACCGAAGCCACCGAAGTCCCGGCAGAAGCCACCGAAGCCCCGGCGGAAGCCACCGCGGAGGAAACCGCAAGCGAAGGCTTCGTCATCGTCGGCCTCTACAAGATGGGTACGGCAGAATGGTTCCTTCAGGAAGGCGAAGCGTCCCGTCAGATCATCGAAGCGGCGGGCGGCACCTTCAAGTACATGGACTGCGAAACCGACGGTGCGAAGTTCATGGAAATGCTGGACACCTGCATTGCGGACAAAGTTGACGGCGTTCTGACTTGCATCCCGGATCAGAACCTCAGCCAGGCGGCTGTTACGAAACTGACCGAAGCGGGCATCCCCGTGATCGCCTGCGACGACGCTCTGGAAGATGAAAACGGCAACCAGCTGGCTCCCTGGGTCGGCATCGACGCGTACAACATCGGCGCCGGTATCGGCGAATGGGCCGCGCAGTATATCACCGAAAACAACCTCGCGGACGACGAGAGCTTCGGCATCATGCTGATGACGGCGGACACCGTCTCCAGCTGCGTGCCGCGCACCGAAGGCCAGATTGCAAAGCTCACCGAGCTTCTGCCCGGCATCGACGCCAAAATCTACCGCGCTGACCATGACACGAACATGGAAACCGGCAACGTTGCCGCTTCCGCTGTGATCACCGGCAACCCGCAGATCACCAAGTGGCTCGTGCTCGCGGTTTCGGATGAAGGCGCTGTCGGCGCAGCCCGTGCCCTCGAAGCGGCAGGTCTTGCTTCCACCTCCATGTGCGTTGGACTCGGCGGATACTACTGCCCCGAAGAATTCGCAAATGAAACGTCCCCGTTCCGCGCTGCGGCTTACTTCTCGGCGCGCGGCGTTGGCGGAGCGGCTGCTCAGGCAATGCTGGATTTCCTCCAGAACGGCACGCCGATTCCGGAGAAAACCGCTGTCGGCGCTACCATTGTTGAATACGGCGACGACCTTGCGACCATCATGCCGGAATACGCCGGTTAAACTCTGATCACTGCAACGGATCTGAGAGGCCGTAGATCGTCTACGGCCTCTCTTTAAAAAAGCAAGCCGCAGGGCGTCTCGGAAGAAGCAACGCCGGCGGAAAACGGATCTTCCGCAAAGCGGGTATTACCGGATCGAATAAATAAAACCGGGGATGAAAGACTGGCACCGAATGAACGAAACCAAACTGAAATTTGAAGAACTGCTGCCGGATGAAATCCGCGCTTTGACCAACGGGGCTTCGATTGCCTTTCTGCCGATTGGCAGCATGGAGTGGCATGGCCTGCATATGGCAATGGGCATGGACACCGCGCATGCGTATGCGGTAGCGACGGGGCTTGCAGAAGCGCTGAACGGCGCGGTACTGCCGCCGCTCTATATTGGCACGGAACAGCTGCGCACGCCGGAAACGCTGAAAAAAGTCGGTTTTTCCGGCAGCGAAACGGTCACGGGGATGGATTTTCCGGCAACCACCGTGAAGAGCATGTACTGGCCGGAAGAGCTTTTTTGCGCGATTATCCGCCAGCAGGCGCGCTTTTTGATCGAAATGGGATTTCAAACGGTCGTTCTGGTCAACGGCCATGGCGCGGACAATCAGATTGCCGCGCTGAACGCGATTGCCGAATTGCTTTCCGGCGAAACGGGCGCCTGCGTTATCAACCAACTGATCCTGTCCGAGGACTGCGGCGTTGGGGTAGGCCACGCGGGGCTTTACGAAACGGCGGTCATGCTGGCGCTTGTACCGCAGGGCGTCGATCTGGCAAAGCTGCCGCCGCGTCCGGCCAAACTCAAGAACGTGGACTTTGCCATTGTGGACAGCGAAACATTCGTTTCCGGCGGAAACGAGGACTTTTCCGTCCGTTGCGACCCGCGCGATGCAACTGCCGAACTGGGCAGGTCGATCATTGATTTTGAAGTTGAACAATGCCGGAGCGAGATTATTAAAAAAATAACCCGGCAGTAAGTGATTAATATCATGACGGAATAACGCGGCGCAGCCGAACAAGCTGCGCCCTGCGGATAGAGCGGAACATACGCCGCATTGCTGCAAGGAGCATTTACAGATGGATTGCAAACAGCTCAAACAGATTGAACAGGGCGTCCGTGTTTGGCAGGAGGAAATCACGATTCCGTCCTACCCCACAGGAACGCCGGATAAAAACCCCGTTTTCCTCGAAAAACGCGTCTATCAGGGCAGCTCGGGAAAAGTCTACCCGCACCCCGTGATCGAGTCGATCGGCGACGAACCGCACGACGTCACCTATCAAGCGCTCTGCCTCGAAAATAAATACTTGTTCATCATGGTGCTGCCGGAGCTCGGCGGGCGCATTCAGCGCGCGTATGACAAAACGAATGGCTACGATTTCGTCTACTACAATCAGGTGATTAAACCCGCTTTGGTGGGTCTTGCGGGGCCCTGGATTTCCGGCGGGATTGAGTTCAACTGGCCGCAGCATCACAGGCCGAGTACCTTCGACCCGGTGGACTGCGACATACGGGAAAACCCGGACGGAAGCTGCAGCATCCTCGTCGGCGAGATCGAGAACATGTTCCGCACCAAGGGAATGGCGACGATGACGCTGTTTGCTGACCGGGCATACCTGAAAATCGACGTGCAGCTCTATAACCGCACGCCGTTTCCTCAGACGTTCCTTTGGTGGGCGAATCCGGCGGTTGCGGTGAACGACGACACGCAATCCATCTTCCCGCCGGACGTCACGGCGGTGATGGATCACGGAAAGCGGGACGTTTCATCCTTTCCAATTGCGACGGGCGTCTATTACAAACAGGACTATTCGGCGGGCGTCGATATTTCCCGCTATAAAAACATACCCGTGCCGACTTCCTATATGGCGTACCGCTCGAACTACGACTTCATCGGTGGTTACGACTACGGAAAGCGCGCGGGGCTTTTGCATGTTGCCGATCACCATATTTCGCCGGGCAAAAAGCAATGGACATGGGGCTGCGGCGATTTCGGCAAGGCTTGGGATCGAAATTTGACCGACGAAGACGGCCCGTATATCGAACTCATGACGGGATGCTTTACGGATAACCAGCCTGATTTTTCCTGGCTGATGCCTTACGAAGAAAAAGCGTTTACGCAGTATTTCATGCCGTACCGGGAGATCGGCGCGGTCAAAAACGCCAATGCCAAAGCGGCGGTTTCGCTGGAGCTGGAAAACGGTTCCGCGCAGATTGGCGTATATGCTGCCATGCCGTTTACGGGCGCGAAAATCGTGCTGCTGGAAAACGGCGCCGCCATACTGGAACAGACGGCGGATCTTTCTCCGGCGCGGACGTTCATTGGTCAAGCCGTCACAAAGGCCGTACACGAGTGGGAACTGGAACTGCTCGTTTACGACTCCAACGGGCGGCGCGTCGTCGCTTACCAGCCGGAAGCGCCAAAAACGGATCCCCTGCCGGAGCCCGCGAAGCCTGTTCCGCCCCCGCAGGAAGCGGAAACAACCGAAGACCTTTTTCTCTACGGCATGCATCTGGAGCAGTACCGCCACGCGACTTACCGGCCGGAAGATTATTACCGCGAGGGGCTGCGCCGCGACCCGACCGACGAGCGCATCAACAACGCTTACGGCTTGCTGCTGCTGCGGTGCGGATGCTTTGCGGAGGCGGAACCGTATTTTCAGGCGGCGATTGCAAAGCTGACGCGCTCGAACCCCAACCCGTACGACGGCGAAGCATACTACAATCTGGGGGTCTGCCAGCGATTTTTGGGCAAGCGAAACGAAGCGTATGACAACCTGTTTAAAGCGACATGGAACGCTGCCCAGCAGGAGAGCGCGTTTTACGCGATGGCCTGCCTCTCGGCGGAAAAGGGCGAGCTTACTCTTGCGCTTTCTCATGCGGAGCGCGCGCTGGTGAAGAACGCACACCATATGAAGGCGCGGGCGCTGAAAAACGCTCTGCTGAGAAAAACAGGACGAACGGACGAAGCGGCTTGCTTTGCGGTGGAATCTCTCGCTGTTGACAGAATGGACTTTGCCGCGCAATATGAGCTTTCGCTCGCGGGAGATATCGGTCAAGCGCAGGAGCTGGGGCAGCGGCTTCGGCAGAATCCGAACTGGGCGATGGAACTCGCGCTGGACTATGCGGACGCAGGCTTTTTTACGGACGCGATGGATCTCTTGAAAACGCATATCGCGGGTGCGGCGGAAACAGCCGTCTATCCGATGGTCTACTACCACCTTGCAGTCTTTGCTGAATGCGCTGGTCAGGAAACCGAATCCGCCCGATACCGCGCGCTTGCCGCCGCCGCAAACAGCGACTGCTGTTTTCCGCACCGGCTGGAAGACCTGCTTGCGCTGACTGCCTGTCTGGAACGGAACCCCGGCGATTCGCGCGGCTGGTATTACCTCGGCAATCTGCTCTACGATAAGCGGCGCTATGAAGAAGCGATTTCCGCCTGGGAGAAGTGCCGCGCGCTGGACGAGCGGTTCCCGACGGCCAGACGGAACCTTGCCCTTGCTTACTACAACAAGCGCGGAGAAGCAAAGCGGGCGCGTGAGGAACTGGAACAGGCGTTTGATCTCGATCAAAGCGACGCGCGCGTGCTCATGGAACTTGACCAGCTCTACAAAAAGTCAGGCGTTTCTCCGAAAGAACGGCTTGCGTTTTTAGAGGAACACCGCGATTGCGCGTTTCTGCGCGACGACCTATATGTGGAATTCGTAACCCTCTGCAACCTGACCGGACATCCGGCGGAGTCGCTCCGCCTGATTGAAAACCGCCGTTTCCATCCCTGGGAAGGCGGGGAAGGGCGGGTCATTTCGCAGTATATCGCAGCGCTAGTGCAGTTGGCAAAAGAACGGATTCAAAAGCAGGCGTATGCCGAAGCCGTGGAACTGCTGCAAAGAGCGACGGTTTATCCGGAGAACCTGGGCGAAGGCAAGCTCGCCAACGCAAAGGAGAACGACATCTATTACTGGCTTGGCGTCGCTTACCTCGACTTGGGAAACGCCGAACGCGCCAAAAGCAGTTTTGAACAGGCGGCGCTTGGGGATGATGAGCCCGCCGGAATGATGTATTACAATGACCAGCCGCCGGAAATGGTGTTTTATAAAGGCCTCGCGCTGCGCGCGCTGGATCGGAAAGCCGCCGCCGCGCGCTGCTTTGGCAAGCTCGTGGAATATGGTCAAACCCACGAAAACGATACGGTCAAGATCGACTATTTTGCCGTGTCCCTGCCGGATTTGATGGTGTTTGAGGAGGACTTGAACGCAAGAAACCGCGCGCATTGCCGCTTTATGACCGCGCTGGGCTTGCTGGGCAAGGGCGAAACCGAACCGGCTCGCGAACTGCTCGGCGGCATCCTGCGCGACAACCCCAACCACCTGAGCGTGAAGGTTCATTTGGAATTGCTGGAATGGAAACTGTAATTCCGAACGATGAACGACGAAGGCATAAGTTCTCTGGAGCTGTTGGAATGGAAACAACTGTAAAACACGAAACATTTCTTGGCGCGGAGGCAATCGTACTGGAAAACGATTGTCTTCGCTGCGTTTGCCTGCCGAAACACGGCGGAAAGATCGCTTCGTTCTACCGGAAAGACAAAGCGTTCGAACTGCTTTTCCAAAACCCGCACGGCGTTTTTCAAAAAGCATACCCCGGCGCGCCGTTCGGCGATTTCGAAGCCTGCGGATTCGACGACGCGTTCCCGAATATCGACGCGGAGACGGTTAGAGCCGCGCGCGGCAAAGCGGAATACTTTGACCACGGGGAAATCTGGACGGCCTCCTTTGCGGCGGCTGTTGAGGACGGCAGCGTATGCCTGACGTACAGCAGCCCGTTTTTGGGGTACCGCTACGAAAAGCGGCTCACGCTGGAAGCGGATACGCTGCAGATCGGCTATCGAATCGCAAACGGGAGCGGGCAAGCGTTTCCCTGCATATGGGCTTGCCACTGTCTAGTCAACCTTCTGCCCGGACTGCGGCTGCTGTTTCCGCGCGGCACGGAGCGCGTGATCAACGTGTTCGATTCTCCATTGCTGGGGGACGCGGGCAGAATTTACCGGTTTCCCGTCGATCGGGCGGCGGACGGCGCCGAGTTCGATTTCTCCCGGACGCCGGATGAGCGCCGCGTATCGATGATGAAAATCTACTGCGCGGACGCGGTACAGGAAGGGTTTTGCGGTTACCGGTATGAAGCGCAGGGCGTTGAAGCCGTTTTTCGCTACGACGCGAAACGTCTGCCGTATCTGGGGTTCTGGGTGACGGCAGGCGGCTACCGCGGGGACTTTAACTGCGCGCTCGAGCCAACGAACGGCTTTTACGACAGCATCCATACGGCGGCGGAAAATGGCAAGTGCGCAGTGCTTCAGCCGCGGGAAGGATTGGAGTTCTCGCTGGAGATCAGCCTTTCTTCTTTCGATTCTCTCGCAGCCGGCATGCAATGACCGGTTTTTTTTTACTTTTTGCTGATCCGGATTTGTCACCACATTCTTAACATGAGCGCCGCATGGAAAGCCTGAAACAGAAAGTTATTGACATATGCCGGAATGACTTTATAATGGGATAGAATTGGTGAAACCGGTGAAGTCGGTGCTCAGTGCTTCAAACGTGAGGCTATCGTTCGATCAAAGGGTGATACCAATCCTGAAAGGTGCGCCATGGTTCACAATGAATTCAACGACACGGTGATCGACCACTTTATGAGCCCCAGAAACGCCGGAACCATGCCGGGTGCGGATGCCATCGGCTCGAGCGGGGATCCGAACTGCGGGGATTCTCTGACGCTTTATCTTAAAGTGAAGGATGGAATCATTGAGGATATCCGGTTTCTGGTGTTTGGCTGTGTTGCCGCTATTGCAACAAGCAGCATGACCACGGAACTCGTAAAAGGGAAAACCCTCGAAGAGGCAAGCCGGCTGACGAACGAGGATATCACGGCGGCGCTTGGAGGGTTACCCCCAAGCAAGCTGCATTGTTCCGTACTCGGCGCGGACGCATTGAGAAATGCGATAGAAAACTACAAGTTCCTGCATGCGTGAAACACGTGCGAATCAATACATTGACGCAAGAGGATCGTAAGGGGAATTCGGATTCGTTGAGAAGGAGGCAGATAACATGAGCGCAACATCGGACAGACAGGACGGGGATCGGACAAAGAAGCAGGCAAAGCTGAAATCCTGCCTGCAGCCAGCGCCCAAAGTGCTGGTATCCTGCCGCGGGCAGAACGGCGAAAACAACGCGCTGGTGGTGGCATACTGCTGCAACTGCAGTTATGATCCACCAATGGTGATGGTTGGCATTGTCCCTTCCCGCTATTCCTACCACATGATCAAGGAGACCGGGTGCTTTGTGGTGAACCTGGTGGGCAGGGAATATCAGGACGTCTATGATTATCTTGGCAGCCACAGCATGAAAGACGGGGACAAACTGGCGGCTATGCACGTGCGGCTTGCGGAAGGCAAGCGTGTGAACGCGCCAATCCTGCCGGACTGCCCGGTCAACATTGAGTGTACGGTGGTAGATTCCATTGTTACAGGTTCGCATGAGATGTTCGTTGGAAAAATCGAATATGTGCATGCGGATGCGCGAATCACCGACGACGAGGGCAATATCGACTTCTCGAAGATCGCGTTCATTGGTCTGTAACCAATATCGGCCCGGCGCGGGGTACGCACGCATTCTGGTTTTGACGAACGGATGCGGGCCGGCATAGACGGCCGAACCGGACGTGTACAGCGGAACCGCTGACTCCGCCGCAGAGCCCGCTGCGCCGAACGAAGCGAGCATATTTCCGTGGCTGCCGGACGACGATGGTCTGAAGGCAGCCACTGGTCGTTCTGCCGTCGGTGAGGAGCAGCCTTTTTCGCAGATCAGAGCACGAGTTTGAAATAGTTATTGACATATGCCAATAACATGCGTACACTAAGAATCGTAACCGGCATATGCCAATAACGAATCGAGGTGAAATGGAATGCCAGCAAGAGATGGTACCGGGCCAATGGGCGCGGGTTCCATGACGGGCAGAGGGATCGGCGGGTGCGCAAACTTGTCTGCCGACGGGAGATATCCTCTCGCGGGAGCAGGCTGCCAGCGCAGAGCGGGACGCGGGTCTATGCAAGGCCGCGGAATGGGCCGCGGGATGGCAGGTTTGCTTTCGAACGCGGCCACGCAGCAGGAAGCGCTTACGCTGCAGCGCAGCGCGCTGCAAAAGAGGCTTGATCAAATCGACGATCAGCTGAAAAACAGATAAGTTATGGCGGACGCCGCGGGGGAATATCCGGCGGTATCCGCATAAAAAGAGAGGTGACGCAAGTGCCCAGACCAATGAAATGGAGAAGGGTATGCTGCCTTCCCGACAGCAGCCGGTTCGGCCCGCTCGGCAGCATGATGGAAGAAAATACCGGCAAAGAAAGCGCAAATACGGAGAGCGCCGTCGTCCGCATGTCCGTCGACGAATACGAAACGATTCGGCTGATCGACCTGGAAGGCTATACGCAGGAAGAATGCGCGGAGCATATGAACGTCTCCCGTTCCACGATCCAGGGCATCTACGACAGCGCAAGAAAGAGCCTTGCCAACTCGCTGGTGAACGGGAAAGTGCTCCTGATCGAAGGCGGCGAATACCGCCTCTGCGACGGAACCTCCAAAGGATGCGGCGGCGGCGGGTGCCACAGGCATCGCTGCGGGAGAGGATTTTCCGAAGAGACAGGGATAAACCAAGACCAGCACGAAAAGGAAACGGAGAAGTCAAATGAAAATAGCAATTCCGGTCAATGAACAATCGATGGAGTCGGACGTTTGCCCGTCGTTCGGGCGCGCGCCGCATTTTTTATTCTACAACAGCGTAACAAAGGAAACGTACTATCTCGACAACGCGGCGGTCGCAAGCCAGGGCGGAGCGGGAATCCGCGCCGCGCAGGTGATTGCCGACCATGGCGTCAAGGCGCTGATTACGCCGCGCTGCGGGGAGAATGCCGAAGAAGTGCTGAAAAAAGCCGAGGTGTTCGTCTATCACGCCATTGCCGGAACCGCAAAGCAGAACATCGACGCTATTTTGGCCGATCAGCTTCCGCTTTTAAGCGAGTTCCATCCCGGATTTCACGGACATGCAGACTAACGGCTTGAAAATCGCCGTGCTGAGCGGCAAAGGCGGAACGGGAAAAACGCTGGTTTCCGTCAACCTCGCCGCGGCGGCAGAGGAAGCCGTCTACCTCGACTGCGATGTGGAAGAGCCGAACGGGCATTTGTTTTTCAAGCCGGACGCGCTGAGCGAAGAGGCCGTTTCCGTTCCAGTACCGGTTGTGGACGAAAGCCGCTGCAACGGCTGCCGGACATGCGTCGATTTTTGCAAATTCAACGCGCTTGCCTTTGTCAAGAACAAGCCGCTGCTATTCCCGGAAGTGTGCCATGCCTGCGGCGGCTGCGGTTTGCTTTGCCCGCAGAAAGCGATCAGCGAACGGAAAAAAAGCATCGGCGTCATTCAGCATGGCGTTTCCGAAAGGGTACGGGTGCATACCGGAATGCTCAACCCCGGCGAGGCTTCCGGCATCCCGATGATCAAGGAACTCCTGCGAACGCGCGTCTCGGAGCGGGAATTGCCGGTGTTCATCGACTGTCCGCCCGGCAGCGCCTGCGCCGTGATGGAGAGCATCCGGGATGCGGATTACTGCATTCTCGTTGCGGAACCTACGGTGTTTGGTGTGCATAACCTGAAGATGGTCTGCGATCTGGCGGAAGTGTTCCATAAACCCTACGGCGTAGTGCTCAATAAATGCCTGGAAACGGAAAATCCTGCGGAAGAGTTTTGCATCAAACGCCATGTTCCGATTCTCGGCCGGATTCCGTTTGACGGCGAACTGGGAGAATTGAATTCCAACGCGAAAATATCCGCGCGAGAAAGCGGGCGCTTTCGAGCCTTGTTTTCTTCGCTGCTGAATACCGTACTGGAGGAGGCAAAGCATGAAACAGCTGCTCATCCTCAGCGGTAAGGGTGGAACCGGCAAAACGACGGTCGCCAGCGCGCTGATCAAACTATCGCGCGCCCGAGCGTATGCCGACTGCGATGTGGACGCGCCGAATCTGCATTTGGCCATGATGCAGGCTTTCGAACCGAAGCGCACGGAATACTCCGGCATGCCAAAAGCGCGGATCGATCCGGATCGATGCATCTGCTGCGGGCTTTGCGAAACCAATTGCAGGTTTGGCGCGGTTTCCTGCGAAAACGGCACCACCATAGACCCTTTCCTCTGCGAAGGTTGCGGCGTATGCGAGGCGATTTGCCCGGTCGGAGCGGTGGCGATGCATCCGGCTGTTGCGGGAGAACAGATGCTGTATACGGACGAACACGCTGTTTTCTCCACGGCGCAGCTTAAAATGGGCAGCGGCACCTCCGGAAAGCTCGTCACGGAAGTGAAAAAGCAGATGATCGCTGCTGCAAAACCGGAAACCGAGCTTGCGGTTATCGACGGTTCGCCGGGTATCGGGTGCCCCGTGATTGCGTCGCTCAGCGGGGTCGATATGGCGCTGATCGTCACCGAGCCTTCGCTGTCGGGGCTGAGCGATTTGGAGCGCATCATCCGCACCGCGCAGATTTTCCATACGCGGGTCTGCGTCTGCATCAACAAAGCGGATACGAATTTGGACGTCGCCGGACGGATCGAGCGGTTTTGTCTGGAGCGAGCGCTTCCGTTCGTCGGCAGAATCCCGTTTGATTCGCAGGCGGTTACGGCGATCAACAACGGACTGACCATTGCGGATGTGGACTGCCCTTCCGGCAGAGCCGTGCGGCGCGTATATGAACAAGTGATTCGGCTGCTTGAAAACTAAACATACAAAAAATAAATGGAGGATAACATAATGAAAATCGCCGTAGCAAGCGAAGGAACTCAGGTTACGGAACACTTTGGACACTGTGAAAGCTTTATCGTCTTCGACGTGGTAAACGAAGCGATCGTTAAGCAGGAATCGGTTCCGAACCCCGGCCATCGCCCCGGATTTCTGCCGAATTTTCTGGCGGACCGCGGGGTAAACGTCATCATCAGCGGCGGCATGGGCGGCGGCGCGGTCGAAATCTTTAACGAGCGGAACGTCGAAGTCGTCGTCGGCGCGTCCGGGGAAGCGAAAGCAGCCGTCGAGCGTTACCTCAAAGGCGAGCTGATCACAACCGGATCCATTTGCCACGAACACCAGCACCACGACGAGTGCGGAGAATAAAACATGCCGGGGCCGTCCGCATTGCGCGGGTGGCCTCGTTGCCGATTTGTCCGGCTGATTGCCAGGCCGGGTTTGATCTGATTTGATCTGATACGATGAAATCATAAGACTGATCAAACGCGCTTCTCAAGCTGAATTTGCACCCTTTGGCGAAATTGGAATCTGGGTCATTCAAAAAAAGAATAAGGAGGTCAAGCAATGGCGAAATTTGTCTGCTCCATTTGCGGATATGTCTACGACGAATCTGCCGGCAGCCCGGATCAGGGCGTTGCGCCGGGAACCCGCTGGGAAGACTTGCCGGACGACTGGGCTTGTCCGCTTTGCGGCGCGCCGAAATCGATGTTCGAAGCGCAGTCGAAACCCGAATCCAAACCCGTTCCGTCCGCTCCCGCTGCCGCCGTCTCTCAGGAGGAGGTGCGCGAACTCTCCTTTGGCGAGCTGGCCGCGCTCTGCTCCAATCTCGCAAAAGGCTGCGAAAAACAATACCGTTTCGAAGAGGCGCGGCTGTTTACTCAGCTTGCCGAACACTACGAATCGCGCAGGCCGCGGATCGACGGCGGGGTGCTTGCGGCGCTTGTTTCCCTTCTTGAGGCGGATTTGGACGCCGCCTATCCCCGCGCAAAGGAAACGGCTGCGGCAAACGCGGACCGCGGGTCTCTCCGCGCGCTCGTCTGGGGAGAAAAAGTTTCGCGCATTCTCATTTCGCTGCTGGCAAAGTACGAAAAACAGGGCGACGCGGCGTTCGAGAACACAAATGTTTATGTCTGCGAAATCTGCGGCTTTGTCTATGTTGGCGACGCGCCTCCCGAGATCTGCCCGGTTTGCAAGGTGCCGAGCCTGAAAATCCAGTTAATTGCGAAGGAGGCGGTTTGATGCACGCGGTTCGGAATATTCGTCTCTGCACGAAAGATTGTCTATGCCTCTATGTTTGCCCGACCGGAGCTACGGATACGGAAACAGGACAGATTGACCAGGCAAAATGCCGCAGCGGCTGCCGCGCCTGCGTGGACGCCTGCCCCTCGCACGCAATATCGCTCGTGCCGGAGCGCTACCCGCCCCAGCAGGAGAAGTCCGCTTTGGTCGTCTCTGCCATGCGCTCGCTCGCTTCGAGCAAGGCACATCAGGAGGCGGTTGCCGCCGCTGCGGAAGCTTCCGCCCCAACCCCCGCAGAACGTTTGCTGGCAAAGGCGGTTCGCCTCTCGAACCATCTGATGGCGGAAGACCTCCTGCGGGAGTCCGGCTATCTTCTGCCGCAGAGCAAAACCGTCGTCGACCTGCTCGCGGGCGAACTGAACGCGCCGCAGCCGGACGATTTCCCCAAAGAAGCCGCAAAACGGCTGCTGGAACTGCTTTCGGCACAGTAAAGCGAAGCTGCCGCCCAAACCGAATGTTGCATTGTTATCTACGGATTTTTGATACGCCGAGAACACGCAGCCTGGCTCAAAAAACGGACATCCTCAAAAGGGTGTCCGCTTTTTTGAGCTTGCATGATTACAACCAGTTGATTTTCTGTGACGAGCCTTGGCTCTCGGCGGTAAATACCGCCCGGGTCGGTGGATTAAGCCACATCCGAGATACGTGTTCGGCAGGCGAAACGCTTCTCGGAAAAGTGCTTGACACGTCGAGTGAGATGACGTAAACACCAAGTCGAACTAGATAGATGATGCTGACCACGCGGGATAATCGCGGGTCGTGCGGCAATCCAGAGCATCGTTTCAAATCATTTGACAGAAGGAAGATAGGGATCAATCACAGAAGAAGCCCAAAGCAGGCATCGCGCGGCTGCTGGAGCCGGCGGCAGGAGTTGTACGCGCATCTGTTCGGCATCCAGCAGGAGAGCCTTGGCTGGAGCGTTTAGCCGGATGGCTTGCCGTAAGGCCGGCGTCCTTTTTTCAATCCCCTGTGCGCCGGTAACGGCGCTGAGGGGGTTGCATCGGCGTATTTGAGTGTTATAATGAGTTAGAATCAACTAACCGGAGGAACCCTATGCACAAATTGGAAAACCCCGCGCGCGTAACCGAACTCGCGCCGCTGGAAACGCTGACTCGCCTCGGCCTGCGCGAGGGCATGACCTTTGCGGATATTGGCGCAGGGACTGGTATCTTTACCACAGCCGCCGCGCGTCTTACGAGCGCCGCTGTCTGCGCCGTCGACCCCTCCGAAGAGATGAGGAGCATTCTTGCGTCAAAGAAAAGCGAACGCCAGTTCGGGAAAATTGAAATATTGCACGATGTGACCGAGATGGAAAAAGCTTCTGTCGATCTGGCGCTGCTCTGCACGGTGCTGCATGAGATCGATCAAAAAGAACCGTTTTTGAGGCAGATCGCGGAGCGCCTCAAACCGGGCGGCAGGCTGGCAATTATCGAATTTCACAAAACGCGGTCGCCTTTTGGCCCGCCGCCGGAGATACGGCTCGGTCAGGAGGACGTAGCGCAGCTTGCAAACGCATCGGGGTTGAAAGAAACCGAGCGGTTCACCCTTGGCGAAAATTTTTACGGCATCTGTTTTCGGGCTGAATAAACGCGCTGGCCGCAACGGCTGAAATTCAGCCGGTTGTCCCGATGCCGAGAGTTCTACAAGAATTTTAAGCGACTTTCACCAGGCAGGCGCAACAAAGCGAACCCTCTTAACAAAATACGGCAGACTCTTCCAGAAACACAATTCTCATATCTGCATTGTTCTACTCTTCCGTTCTCGTGAGCAAACGGCGGCTGATTTCCGGCCGCAAAAAATCAACCGCTCGAATCAGCCATATGGTGGATGCAAAGAGGCGCGCGGCGCTTATTGATGGCACGCAGGAGATGATACGATACAGCAATTAATTCTGGTTCAAAAATTAACCAAGCATTTCCAGGAACATACGGTGCTCAAAGGGGTCGGCTTTGAAGTGAACAGCGGAGAAGTGCTTTGCATTCTCGAGTCGAACGGCACGGGAAAAACAACGACGTTCAACCTGCTTACGGCGGCACTCAAAAGTGACGCGGCACGATCGCATTTAAAGGAAATTCCGTTGGCAGGCAGCTGCGCGCGTACAAACAGTCGCTCGGCATCGTGCCGCAGGAGATCGCGCTCTATGAAGAATTGAGCGCCGAGCGAAACATACGCTTCTTTGCGAGCCTGTACGGACTGCATGGAAAGGAACTTTCCGCGGCGACAGACTGGGCGCTTGCGTTTGCGGGGCTGAGCGATCGCAGAAAAGACAAAGTGAATACGTTTTCGGGCGGCATGAAACGGCGGCTGAATATTGCCTGCGCGGTTGCGCACAAGCCGGAACTCGTCATTATGGATGAACCGGCCGTCGGGATTGATCCGCAGAGCCGGAACTATATCCTGCGCTCGATCCTGCAGCTGCGTTAAGAAGGCATGCCGTTCGTTATTCAGAGAAACAATCGGGACGAGCTTAGTATGTTCAATACGGATTCCTGCTTGCCGGAAAATCATCGGGACGGACTGTCCAGATCCGCTTCGTTGCTGTATCCGCCGCTCTCCCAATAGCCTTCATACGTCGCGTCGGAAGACAATTCGATGCGGTTGACCCAACGCGCCCATTTGTAGCCCCACTTGTCTTCGGCAACGAAGATGAACGGATACCCCATTTCCGGCGGCAGGGCAAGGCCGTTTGCGTCATAGGCCAGGATCAGGTTTCCATCCAGAATTTCCTTGACCGGCAGCGAGGTGGTATATCCGTCCGCCGCGTGAAAGATGACGGTATTTGCCGTTTCCTGCACTTGCGCCGCGTCCAGAAGCGTCTGCATCGTTACGCCTTTCCAGAGAATCGTGGCGTCCCATCCCTCGACGCAGTAGATCGTGACGAGCCGCTGTTCGCTCGGCAGGGCGATTACCTCCTCGTAGGAGTAATCGGCGGGAAGATCGACCAGCCCGTCGACCGTAAGCCGATAGGTGGCGAGATCGACTTGCTGAATTCCCTTGATGGAGTTATCCCGCGGGCCGACGGCGGGGTCCAGTTTCGTTCCTTCATACTCACGGAGCTCGCCTTCCCGATACCGCTCTTCGGTAGCGGAGGAGACGGCGTCCTGCGCCGCGCTGTCGCCAGCGGGTTGAGCCGAAGCGGCGCAGCCCGAAAGCAGCACCATGAGAATCAGAAGCAGTACGGCCGTTTTTTTCATGGGCGTCCCTCTTTCGCTTTGTATTCCTGCAATCTGGTTTCAAAAGGATATTCGGGAAGGAGCTGTTGGAATCTGTCAAAAAAATGGCTGTCAGTCGCGGCTGAAAAAAAGGATTCTTAAGATCAGTATAACATCCCGTTGAGCAGGGCGCTTGTTTTCCTGGCGCTTGTTCGATCTGCCGGTCAAAACCGAGCAGCAGCGCAGAACGGCGCATGGGCGGAGCGGCACTTGCCGAATGGATTGATTGCCGCAAACCGAACCGTATCGTTTCAAAAAACGGGTAAGAAACCCTTGCTTGTAACATGTTTCAGTTTATACTGATTGTAAACGCTTACAGCAAGCGCATCCGGAACAGCGGTTCCACGCGCCTGCGGAACACGGGTTTTCATATGCAGGTGCTGCACCATGCGCCGCGAGCAGGCGGTTACCGCGCGCTGCTGACCGACTTGGACGGGACGCTGATCCGCTCCGAGGAAGCAATCTGTTTTGCGCTGTTCGACTCGTTTGCCGAGGTTGGCGCAAGGGTTCCGTCAAAAGAGGGAATCCTTTCGATGTTCGGCCTGCCGGTCGAGGAAATGCTTTTCTCGCTTGGCGGCGTTGCGCGGGGGGAAGAGGCGCGCGTTGCGGCGTTTATCGCCGCCTACAAGCGCTGGTACCCCATTCGGATGTGTGCCGGCGCGAGACTGATAGCAAACGCAAAGGAAACGGTGGACGCAGTTGCGGCGGCGGGATATCCCGTTTGCCTGATCACATCCGAACGGCGCGAAAACGCGCACTTTATCCTCGATGCGCTCGCGCTTTCCGGCGCGGTTCGGCAGATGATCTCGCGGGACGACGTGATGTATTTCAAGCCGAATCCCGAGCCGATTTTGCTTGCGGCGCAGCTTGTGGGCAAAGCGGTGGAGGACTGCGTTTATATCGGCGAGTCGCCGTTCGATATTCAGGCGGGCGTTGCCTCCGGCGTATTCGTTGCGGCGGTGGCTTCCGGCAACTGGCCGAAAGAATCGCTGCTCGAACAGGAACCGGATGTGTTTCTCAACGATATTTCCGAGCTGACCGTGCTGTTTTCCGGCGCGGGCGATCCGCCTTCCGCTTAACCGCATTGGAAGCGGTCGAACGGATCGTCTGTTTGGAGGATAAAAGCGAATTTTCGCCGCAGAATCATGTGAACAGAAATTGTAACGGCGGCGGTTGTTTTGACGAATTAGATGTAAGCGCTTACAGATACGAATGATTCAAGAGGTGCATCTGTCTATGCCAAACAAAGGGGTAACGATTAAAGACATCGCAAAAGCCGCGGGCGTTTCGACGGCGACCGTTTCCCGCGTGATCAACGGTTATCAATGGGTGACGGCGGACGTCCGCAAGCGTGTGAACGCCGTTGTCGAGCGGATGAAGTATACGCCAAACTACAACGCCAGCGCGATGGCAAAAGGCAAAAGCGACATGGTCGTTATCCTAGTTCCCAGCATTCTCAATCCGTTTTTCACGCAGTTTATCAGCGTCTCCATGCACGAACTCAAGGACGCGGGTTATGTGCCGCTCGTCTATGAAACCGACAACGTGACCGAAGAGGAGATGGCGTTTCTCGCGGGGCCTATCGCGCGGCTGGCCGACGGCATCATCAGCGTGACGGACTGTATTGAAAACGAGGAGCTCATCGAAGTCGTCGAGCCGTTTCGCTCGCTCAACAAACCCATCATCTTCGTAGACCGCAATCTGCCCGCGAACATTGCCGACAGCATCATGAGCGACAACTTTGAAGGCTTTGCGTTCGTTGTGCGCCATCTGTACGAGCTGGGTCACCGCAAAATCGCACTGATACTGAGCAATCAGGGCGTGAGCGTCGTTCGGGACAAAGTGGAAGGATATCTGCACGCGCTTGAGGAACTCAAACTGCCATGCCGCGAGGAGTATCTGCGCCGCAGCGGTAAATGGACGCGTGAAAACGGCGCAGAACAGGCTGCCTGTCTGCTGGACGCGGCCGATCCGCCGACCGCGATCATTGCGGGGAACAACACACTTACCCTAGGCGTGATTGAGGAAATGATTCACCGGAACCTGTTTCCGTGTCAATCGGTATCACTCGTCGGAATCGAAGAGTGCGAGCGCGATACGCTGGATTTTGAGAAGCTTGGCGTGAGCACCCTTCGCCTCGACAGCACCGCGCTGGCAAAGGCCGCCTGCAGGAGCATGCTGATTAAACTAGGCGAGGACGAGCAGCCGGCGCAGGACAACCACACCAAGACCGTATTTAAGATGAAATATACCGAACGCGCTTCGGTTGCGCGGATTTCGGATTAAACAGAGTGATTCCCAAGAATGCCTGTTTGCGGGCGATTCCGGAATCGGAAAAACAATCTTTTCAAAGAGGCCGCCTGCGGCCGAAAGGAGAAAGAATGCGCAACGAACCGATCGGCATCATCGGCGGGACTGGGTTTTACGAACTGCTTGAAAACCCGCGCATGTTCATCCACGACAACCGGTACGGACGCTCTTCCGAAATCTATGAAGGGAAGCTCGAAGGCGTGCCCGTTTACTTTTTGCCGCGGCACGGACCAAAGCATACGGTGATCGTTCCGCGGATCAACTACCGCGCGAATATCTGGGCGTTTAAGGAACTCGGCGTCAAAAAAATCCTCGCGACCAACTGCGTCGGCAGTTCGAATACCGATATCCACCCCGGCGACCTCGTGATTCCGAGCGATTTTTGCGATTTGACCCGCCGTTTCCCGCGTTCGCTTTACGACGATACGACCGTTGCCTACCATGTGGATCTCAACCCGGCGTACTGCCCGAATCTCAGAAAAACGCTCGCGGACGCCGCGCGGCAGGTGCTGCCGGGGCGGGTGCACGACAAAGCGGTGATCTTTGTCAACGAAGGGCTGCGCTTTGAAACGAAGTTTGAGCTTGAACTCTTCCATAAGCTCGGCGCGGATTTGGTTGGCATGACGACGCTGCCGGAAGCGGTCTTTGCGCGTGAGGCGGCCATGTGCTATGCGCATATCTGCGTGCCGACCGGCTGGTGCATGGGCGAGATTCTGGAGATGGACGATTTTCACACCATCCTCTCCGAAGGGATCGAGCATTTTAAGCAGGTGCTCAGGCTTGCCGTACAGAACATCGATTACCAAGCGGACTGCCCCTGCGTCCACGCGCTGGACAGCGTACCGCTTGACCGCAGTCACGCCGCCGAAACGGGCGGCTGGTAAACGGCGGCATACCGGCACGCGGCGAACAGACGCGGCGCAAGGATTGAAAGAAAGTATAAAAAAGGTCTGACATAAAAGGATTGATACAAACAACGATGGCAAACGAAATCATTCGGGTCGATCACTTTTCCTATGGCTACGAGGGCGCAAAGGATCTTGCGCTTAAGCAGGTCAGCTTCTCGGTGAACGAGGGCGAGTTCCTGGGCATCGTCGGCTGCAACAAAGCGGGTAAATCTACGCTCTGCCAGGCGATGGTGGGCGTGCTGCCGTATGTCCTCGGCGGGCGCTGGGAAGGGACGATCCATGTTGCCGGAAAGAACCTGGAGGACAGCCAGGGCAACAGCGCGGCGGAAGTGATCGGCATTGTGTTTCAAGATGCGGAGAGCCAGTTTACACAGGAGACGGTGGAGGACGAGATCGCCTTTGCCATGTGCAACTTCGGCTACGAGCGAGCGCTGATGCGCCAGCGTGTGGAGGAGGCGAGCCGCGCCTGCGGGTTGTTCGACATGCTCTCCCGCAGTCCGTTCCGCCTCAGCGGCGGACAGCAGCAGCGCCTTGCGGTAGCCTGTATTTTGGC
Source organism: Clostridiaceae bacterium (assembly GCA_039683415.1). GTDB lineage: Bacteria > Bacillota > Clostridia > Christensenellales > CAG-138 > UBA7703. The sequence continues at coordinate 68,312 of JBDKRL010000014.1, read as the reverse complement.
GCTGCGCCCGCGTGTGATCATCCTCGACGAGAGCACGAGCCAGCTTGACCCCATCGGGCGTAACGAGGTGTTTACGCTGGTCAAACAGCTGCACGCCGCGGGGCGAACAATCATCATGGTCGATCATAATATCGAAAAGATCGCCGAATATGCCGACCGCGTGCTGGTCATGCACGAAGGCGAAATCAAAATAAACGGTTGCGTACGCGAAGTTTTTGGCGAACTGGAAGCCCTGCGCCAACTCACCGTCCGCGTGCCGCAGGTGACGGCGGCGGCCGGTCTGCTCAAGAGCCGTATTTCCGGCGGTGCGTTGCCTGTTAATCTCGACCAGGCAAAACAGAGCTTTGCGGGTCTCAGGAGGACGAGCCTGTGAGAAACGAAGTACTGACGGCGACGAATCTTGTGCATACCTACAAAGGCGGCGTTACTGCGCTCAAGGGCGTGAACCTGAGCGTCTATGAAAACGAAATCGTGAGCATTGTCGGCCAGAACGGCAGCGGAAAAACCACGCTGGTTCGCCATTTTAACGGCCTGCTGCGCCCGACAAGCGGGAGCGTATCCCTCTTTGGCCAGCCGACGCAAAAACAGACCGTGAGCCAGATGTCCCGCACGGTGGGGTATGTGTTTCAAAACCCGAACCATCAGATTTTTTGTTCCACTGTGCGCGAAGAGCTTTCGGTTGCGCCAAAGAACTTTAAAACCCCGCAGGCAGAGTATGAGGAAGCCATCGAAGAGGTCGTCCGATTGATGCAAATTCAAAGCATACTGGACGTCAACCCGCTGACGCTCGACTATACGACAAAAAAGATCGTCACCATTGCGAGCGTGCTCGTTTTTCACCCCAAGGTACTGATCCTCGACGAGCCGACCGGGGGTCTCGACGAGGCGGGACGCATCATGCTCAGCGCGATTACGCAGCTGGTGCACGAAGCGGGGCATACGGTGGTCATGATCAGCCACGACATGGACTATGTTGCCGAGCACAGCGGGCGCATCGTAGTCATGGCGGGCGGAGAGATCATTGGCGACGGCCTGCCGCAGGAGATTTTCTGCCAGGGGGAAATTATGGAGCGCGCGCAGATCGAACCGCCGCAGATCTCCCAGTTGGACGCATGGCTGGATCCGAACTCCGGCAGCAGCACGCTGAGCGTGGAACGATTCGTTGAAAAATACGGCGGTTAGCAGCATTGCCGGAATCGGGAACCCATACAGACGCAATAGTACCCTTGCTTGGGGGTTTATTGAAAATCAACATTTTAACGAGGAGAGACGAAGACAATGAAAACGATTGATTCCAACAAAGGTAAACTCAAAGCGACCTACATCAGCATCCTGATTCCTCTCGCCGTTGCGATCAACCTCATTGGCGGGCAGATTGCGCTGCAACTCAAACTGCCGCTGTATCTGGACGCAATCGGAACGGTCATCCTCTCCGCGATCATGGGCCCGTGGATTGGCGCCATCAGCGGACTATTAAGCAGCTTTATCACATCCCTGATCAGCGGGAACCTGCTCGACACGCTCTTTGGTCTCTGCAACGTGGCAACGGCGCTCATCATCGGCTTCATGGCGCGCGGCGGTCTGTTCAAGAAGGTCTGGCACATCATCGTGGCGACCATCCTCGTCAGCCTTGCCAACGCGGCGCTCGGCACCCCGCTCGGCGTCGTCGTGTACGGCGGCATCCAGGGCAGCGGCGTGGACATTGCGGTTGCGGCTCTGCTTGCGCTGGGTCAGGACCTCATGAGCGCGCGCTTCTGGGCGAGCTTACCGACGAACCTCATCGACAAGGGCATTGCCATCGTAATTGCGTTCATCATTCTCAAGCGTCTGCCGGAAAACCTTAAAAAGCTGAACATGAGCAAAAAACAGCTCAAAACCGAAGAAGCAAAAGCGAAAGCGGCGGTTACCGAAGCGGTGCAGGAAGCGCCAGCCAAATAACGGCTGTTGTTGCCGGCGAAAAACGGCAGCGAATCACAGACGAATAAACCATAACGGAGCAAGGGCGATAAAACGATGATTCAGGATCGAAATAAAAACACATTCCTCAGAAAACTCTACCCGAGCACCAAGCTCTATCTATGTTTAGCGCTCACGCTTTCGGTTATCCTGTTTGCAAACAACTGGTATAGCCTCGGCGTGTTCCTGCTCGGGCTGGTGTTGATCATTCGGGAAAAGTTTTATCTCGAATTCAAGATCATCGCAATCACGCTGACGCTGATGTTCATCAGCATGTTCCTCATCAACGGCACGCTCTACCCGGGCAACGATTATACGCAGGCGCCCGCGTTCGTCCTGCCGCTGGTGAACATCAAGTTCTACCGCGAAGGGCTGGAGCGGAGCGTCACGGTTTACCGGCGGGTTGCGCCCTTGATGTGCACACTGTTTTTGCTCTTTCGCAGCATGAACATGACGGATCTCGGCATAGCGATGAACCAGGGCGGTCTTTCCTACCGCGCGTCGTTCGTGTTTATCAACGTGTTCCAGATTCTGCCGGTGCTCAGCAAGGAGATGACGCAGATTACGGATGCGCAGCGCTCCCGCGGGCTGGAAACCGAGGGCAGCATCATCACCCGCGTCAAGGCGTTTGCGCCAATCATCATTCCGGTCGTCTGCAACTCCATCATGAAGGTGCAAAACCAGGCCATCGCGCTCACGACCAAAGGCTTCAGCAGCGACGCGCCGAAGACGGTATACCGCGAGCTGAAAAAAGCGACGGCGGACTACATCCTGATCGTCGCCAGCATTCTGCTCACCGCGGGCAGCATCGTCTACCGTTTCGTTGTCTGACAAGATCGATCAACAACTCAAAAACGGGCACCTTTCTGTAAAGGCGCCCGTTTCTTATTAAAGAGATTCCGGCAGCAACTTCGCATTCGGTGCGAATCCTGCCAAGCTGCGGATCCCGTCTCGCGGCAAATAACGGATGCGGTCTGCGCTATTTGCGCTCCTTGCGGCGGCGGTTGACTTCGTCCATCCAAACGGAGAACACCAGAATGGAACCGACGATGACGAGCTGCATGTTTGCGTTGATGCCAAACAGCGCCAGCGCGTTTGAGATGATGCCCATGAGCAGGATGCCCAGGAACGCCCCGAAGATGGAACCTTCGCCGCCGTTAAACGAAACGCCGCCGATGAGCAGCGCGGAGATGATGTTGAACTCCACACCCTGACCCATGGTGGAAGGCGCGCTGCCGAGGCGGGAGAGCATCAAAATGCCGGAAAGCGCGCAGAGCAGCCCGGTGATGCTGTAGGAGACAATCGTAAAGCGGTCCACGTTGATACCCGCCAGACGAGCGGATTCTTTGTTGCCGCCAATGTAAAACGCCTCGTGGAAGAAGTTGGAGTACTTGAGCAGCAGGATGCCAACGACCATGACAACGATCATCATGCAGATGTTGAAGGGCAGGCCGAGAAATTTCCAGTCCTGCGCGATCACTTTGAATGCCGCCGGAAGGTTGGAAAGGGAAGCGTTGCCGACAATGGTGAGGCCGAGACCCTTATAAGCCATCCAGGTACCCATGGTAACGACGATTGGCAGCACTTTGAGCTTGACAACGAGAATGCCGTTGATCATGCCGAGCACGATGCCGGTGCAAAACCCGGCGACGATGGCAGCGGCGATGCCGGCGCCGGTTTCCAGCACTTTGCCGGTGATAAACGCGCAGCAGCCCATCATGGAGCCGACGGAGAAGTCCGTGTTGCCGCCGATGAGCGAGATGGTCAGCCCGACGGCGATGATCATATTCAGCGCAAGGCCGTTAATAATGATGAGCAGATTGCTTGTGCGCAGAAAATAGGGCGACGCAAAGGAGAGGAACACGCTGAACGCAACGACGATGAGTACGATGGTGAGTTCCTTTATTTCAAAAATGGACGCCAACCCGCTTTTTTTCGCGCCGAGCGAGGTTTTATCCTGGTTTCCCAGAGCCAACATGTTATTCTTTCCTCCTCATTCTTGATCCAGTTCGTTGGAAGCCAATGCTACGATTTTTTCTTCCGAAAGGTCGTAGTTGGGGATATCGCCGGTCACGGTTCCCTCGAACATGACGAGGACGCGGTCGCTCGCGCCGAGCAGTTCCGGCATATCCGACGATATCATGATGATGCCCGCGCCGCCTTTTGCCAGTTCGCGGATGAGCTTGTGGATTTCTTCCTTTGTGCCAACGTCGATGCCGCGGGTCGGCTCGTCGACGATCAGGATCCGCGGATTACGGGTAAACCACATAGCCAGCAGCACCTTTTGCTGGTTTCCGCCGGAGAGGGCGACAACGAGCTTTTTGAGCGTAGGCGTTTTGATATCGAATCGCTTCCAGTAGACAGCGGAGTTTGCGCGCGCTTTTCTAAAGCTGATGATGCCACGTTTGGAAAACTTATCCAGATTGGCCGCCATGATGTTGCGGTCAACCGACATGCGCATAAAAAGACCAACGCGCTTGCGGTCCTTGGTGATGTACGCGATTCCGTTTTGCTTGGCGATCATCGGATTTTTGATGTGCAGTTCTTTTCCTCTGACCAAAGTCGTTCCGGACGTTTTCTTTCGAATGCCGAACAGCGTCTCCACCAGTTCCGTGCGCCCCGCGCCTTCCAGACCGGCAATGCCGAGCACTTCCCCAGCATGCAGGCGGAAACTGACGTCCTTGACGCTGTCGCCATAGACGATGTTCTTTGCTTCAAACAGAATTTCGCGCACTTCGGAAGAATGCGCGCCGTAGTTATAGGCAACATCCCTGCCAACCATGTATTTGACGATTTGCGTTTTGTCGGTTTTGTCCACATCCAGGGTAACGACGAATTTTCCGTCGCGGAAAACGGTCGTGCGGTCACAGATGCGGAAAATCTCGTCCAGCCGGTGGGAAATATAGATGATGGACACGCCTCGCGCTTTGAGCCGTTTCATGATTTCGAACAGTAAGTCGGTTTCCCGTTCGGTCAGCGCGGAGGTCGGCTCATCCAGTATGAGCACTTTAGAGTTGCGGGAACTGGCTTTGAGAATTTCCACCACCTGCTGGCGGCCGATGCTGAGTTCGCGCACGCACGCGCCGGGCTGTAGGTCCGTCAGTTCGAATTCGTCCAAAATGCGCTGCGTCATTTCGGCGGACTTTCGATAATCCAGCGCGCCGATGCGGCTGCGCGGATAGTCGCCGACGGCAATGTTTTCGGCAACGCTCATGGCGGGGAAGTTAGACAGCTCCTGATATACAATGCTGATACCGAGCTGCTCGGAATGATGCGGGTTGCGGATTTTGACGGGTTTACCATCCAGGATAATTTCGCCCTCATCCGGGGTGTACACACCGGAGAGGATCTTCATGAGCGTACTCTTTCCTGCGCCGTTTTCGCCGACAAGCGCGTGGATTTCGCCCTTGCGTACGGATAACGCCACCTTATCCAGCGCCTTTACGCCGGGAAAGCTCTTTGATACGCCCTTCACTTCCAGAATATGGGCCAATTCCAAGAGATCACCTCGTTAACATAATATGATATTACCAAAATGGCCGGGATCATAAAAAGGCATGTCGAGAAAAGTTTTAAATCAGTCGCACAGGCAGTAAAGGTCTTATAATATGATGAATTTATGCGGCTATTATAGCCCAGCGGAGTTGGCTTGTCAATCAAAAAAATGTTGCAGGCAAGCGAACAGTTTCATTGGGTAAGCGGTGAAAAGATCTGGAACGAACCGATTCACAATGTTAAAAACGCAGCGTTCATGCGGGAATTATGAGTTAGTCATTGGACGAAGAACAAGGGATTATTCGTCTTGCTTATTAATTGGAAGCGCTGTCGGCAAGCGGATACCGTTTCAAACAATCAAGCAAAAACAGGGAGGGGACGCCACACGGCCAGAATAAAAAATGTTGTTGACAAACATGATCCGCATCTGTTATAAAAAATTAGGCACAGTTCAACAGACGGTAAAAGGTAATATGATAATACGAATAACCAGCACATCGTGAATTCCAATTTGCAGTTCGATCGGTTGCCGAAGCATCGTCCAAACCAACCCGGTTTCAAGCTGCGCATGCAAAGCGTCCGATGAAGTGCATGAATAACAAATCAATCAGGAGGAAGTAAACATGGCAAAGAAGTTGATCGCACTGGCAATGGCCCTACTGCTCACAGTCGGCATGTTCGCGGCCTGCGCCGAACCGGCTGCCGATGCCGCCGCAGAACCTGCCGCCGCAGATGCAGCAACCGTCGAGGAAGCCGCAGCAGCGGAAGAACCAACGGTAAACAAGGACGAAGTGTATGTGTTCATGACGCCTCTCATGTCCCTCGAGTACTTCCAGCAGCACAAGCATGCCGTAGAAGACGCGGCGGCAGATTTGGGCGTGACCGGTTACATGGCCGGCTCGGAAAAGTACGACGCGCAGGAGATGGTCACCGTTTTTGAAACGCTGATCGAAAAAGGCGTTGCCGGCATTATCACGCCGGGCCACTTTGCGGACGCTTACCGCGAGTGTGTGGAAAAAGCCTGGGAAGCGGGTATCCCGGTTGCTACCGTTACGCTGGGAATCCCGGATTCCAAGGTTCTCTGCCACTTCGGCACGGACTATGTCTCCTACGGCGAGATCATGGCAAAAACGCTGCTCGATAAGATCGGTCCCGAAAAGTTCATCTTCTCGACCAACCTGCAAGGCGGCGGCGACCCGGCGCACGACATTATGGAAGGCATTCTGAATGTTTGCGAAGCCAACCCCGGATTTGAAATGGTCGTTCAGGTTGAGGACGGTTCGGACGCCGCCATCGCTGCTTCCGTCATCGGCGCGGCGCTCCAGGCCAACCCGGACGTCAAAGGCATCATCGGCGCGCAGAGTGTTTCCGGCATCGGCGCGGTCACCGCGCTGCGTGAAGCGGGCCTGCTGGGTCAGGTCACCATCGTTTGCATCGACAAAGACGCGCCCACGCTGGAAGCAATCGAAGCGGGCGACATCTATGCAACCGTCATCGGCAAGCAGTACACCGAGGTGTATTATGCCACCAAATTCCTGTATGACTACAACCACAACAATCTCAAGCTCGTTTCGGACAGCAGAGCCGCCGGCATCTCGCCGCTGCCCACGTTCGTAGACACGGGCGCGATCGTCATCACCCAGGAAAACGTCTCCTTCTTCAAGTAATTATCGGATTCGGGCGGCAGGATTTACGCGCGAACGCGTGTAAATCCTGCCCCCGTAGCAGTAAATACCGCATTTCTCTTACCTGATTCTTCTTTGCCAGCATTGCCATATCGATACCACGCCCATGCGTGGTTTCGATTGACAATCAATTGGTATTATTATAATATCAACTATCGGAATTATCCGGACAGAAGGGGAAATGCAGTATGGTAACCCAGGATCATGTTCAAAATCGAACAAAATGCGACGTCGTGGTCGACGAAATTAAAAACAGCATTATTCGCGGCGATTACAGGCAGGGAGACCAGCTCCCGCCGGAGGCCGCGCTGTGCGAAAAGTATGGCGTCAGCCGCATAACGATACGGGAAAGCCTGAAAAAGCTCAATATGATGGGCATAGTTTCCATTCAGCAGGGCAGAGGCACGTTCGTTGAAAATATCGACCTCGCGCTCTTTGTCAAACCGATGTATCAGCTGATCGATTTTGAAACCGTTGATATCGACGTCATTTACGATGCGCGCTTATACGTGGAAACTGGCTCCTGCAGGCTGGCGGCGCAGAACCGCTCGGCAGAACAGCTGGAAAACCTGTATGGCATACTGACCCGGTTTAAGCAGTGCGTCGATTATGGGGACATTACAAAAGGCATCGTGCTGGACACCGCGTTTCACGTGGCGATAGCGGAAGCATCCGGTAATCCGCTCATCAAAGCGATGCTCCTGACCATTGAGGATATTTCGAACGCGTGCGTGCGCCGCAAGGGCGGCATGACGATGTTCATGGATGTTTCTTACGAACAGCATAAAAATATTTACGAAGCGATAAAGGCACAGGATGCCGACGCGGCTGAAAAATGGATCACAATCCATACGATTGGTTCCAAGGATTTCCTCAACGGAATCTAGAGCTGGTTTAGCGGGGTCGGTCAGCCTGGCGCAACTAGGAGGATAACATGTTTAATTTCAAGCCGGCCCCATGGATCCCGTTTACAGACCAAGTGGAACTGGAACGCTGCCGCAATCTCAGCGGCGCGGCGCTGGAACAGCACTGGAACCCCGATTTCAGAATTAAAATCGTGGCCGATCCCCGCGCGCTGTTTATTGCGGACTGCTTTACGCGCATCAGGCTTTCCGACGAGCGCGACCAAAAGCTAGTCATGGTTTTTCCCAATCCCTGGCCGATTGCCTATCAGGCGATTGCCGAACTCATCAGCCGCTTTCAGGTGGACTGCCGCAACGTCCATCTCTTTGCAATGGACGAATGGGCAAACGAGGACGGCAAAGTGGCGCCCCTCGATTATCCCGCGGGCCTTGGCTATTCTTTCGTGAAATACTTTTACGGCAGCATTGACGAAAAATACCGCATGCCGTTTGAGCAGGTGCATTATTTTACCAATGAAAACGTAAACAACTATTCCGATATCCTCGACGAAGCCGGCGACGGCGGCGCGGATGTGATTTACAGCGCCTGCGGCTGGCCGGGGCACATCGCCTTTATCGACCCGGATACGGACGAATTCCGCGCGGATTCGATGGAAGAATACAAACAGATGGGTTCGCGGCTCGTGACCCAGCATCCGCTCACGATTGCGGAGAACTCACTGTTTCCGATCTTTGGCAGCAGCGGGGACGTCGCCAACGTGCCTTCCCGCGCGGTCACGATTGGACCGAGGGACATTCAGCATGCGCGCCTGCGGTTTGACATGCACAGCTTTACGGAAATCGACGGCATCTCCTCCTGGCAGCGGATGATTTCGCGCCTTGCCATGCACGGCCCCATTACCATGCAGGTGCCGATGTCGCTGAATCAGGAACTGCGCTCGGACGTCTACGTCAGCCGCGCGATCGCAAGACCGATCGAGTGCGTGGAAGAGTTTTGAGTGGATGCAAAGAGGTACGCCATGAAGAAATGCTTGCTCTGCGGGCCGCAGGATTATCGGCTCATGTCCCAGACCGGTTTAAGGCAATTCGTATTTCCTCTGGAAAGCGACCATAACGCCATTTGGGATTCCAGCATCAGCCCGGACGGCACGCTGTATTTTGCGCTGGCAACGGAGCTTTCCACGGCGGGATATGTCCGCCTCTGCCGCTACAATTACGAGAGCAACACCGTTGACGAGCTCTTCCGGGTAGAAGACGTGATCATGCCGTTTGACCGTTCGATCCGCGCAAGTAAATTCCACACGTCCATCAGTTACATGAACGACGGGCGCATGGTGATGACCACGCATACGACGGATAAAGCCCCCGCGCACCCCACCTGGATGCCGGTTGCGTATTTTCACCACCTGTGGGAAGGGTATCAGGGTTCGAATATCGTCGTTTACGACCCTAGGACCGGCAAAGCCGAAAATCTCGGCTGCCCCGTGCCGCATGAGTCGATTTACGGCTCCAAGTACGACCCCAAGCACAACGCGCTCTACTTTACCGGCTGGATCAAGGGGCATACCTACCGCTACGGTTTCGACGACCATTCGCTCGTCGATTACGGCCAGTGTTCGGAAAACGCTTCCTTCCGTCTGGTGTACGATAAGGAAGGGCGTCTCTACACGAGCAGCCGCTCGGGCTGGATGTACCGCATCGACACGGAAACCGGAAAGATAGAGGACCTAAACTATCAGATTCCGTTTTTTACCTACCCTGAGTACGCCGCGGACTACAAAGGCCTGAGCCATGGCGAAATCGGCCCGGACGGCCGGCTCTACATGTGCTTCTTCTACAGCCGCAAGATGGTCGCGTTCGACAGCACGACCGATACGTTCGAAGTAATTGGCGATTATCTGCCTGCCGAAAGGCACAATGTCAACGAGACGCGAAACGGCGTGTTCGGCATGGATTTCGACAGCGAAGGCGTGCTCTGGTACGCGGTGTTCAGTCGCAACTGCGACAGCGGACGAAAAGAGATCGGCATGCCCTCCTCGCTGTTCCGCTGGGATATCGCGCGCGGCGGACAGCCGGAGTGGATGGGGATTATCGGCACAAAGGAACGCGCCGCCTGCTGGACGAGTGAAGTCAACATCAGCGACGACGACATCATGTATATCATCGGCAGCAACCACGCCGTGGACGGGCCGGATATTACTGCGGTCGATCTCAAGCAATACCGCAAGGACATGCGGGATTTCGGAACCGAGCTGACGCAGGATCCATATTATTGGGAGAATCCGCCGGAACGGTATCAAAAAGCCGCCGACTTCTTCTATGAAAACGGGAAGTTTCTCGAGCATAACGACTGGAAAGTGCAGCTCCCGCTCCAATTCGAGCCGGTTCGTCTCTGGCGCGCGCTTGCGCCAAAACATATTGAAGACTCTCCGGTGAAACGGCTGCTCTGGGAAGACGGGGAAACGCTTCTCGGCCTCTGCGGCGGAGAAACGGATTACGTGTTCGTTGTAAAGAGCGGAGAACTGATTTCGCTGACGCCGGCAAACGAACAGCCTGCGCACCATACAAAACTGCTCGACTCACTCAACGCCGCGCCCGCGCCGAGAGAGAACCTGCCGTACTATCCCGGCAGGCAGTATCAGGCGGTCGCCGTAAAAGAAGCGCCGTATGGCGGCAAAACCGTCGTCGGCACGCGAGACGGCATGCTTGCCGTCTGTGAAGGCAAACGCGTGTTCTCGCTGGGACCTGCGGCGTACAACGGCCCCGTGCGGGATCTTTCCGCCATGCCGGACGGCAGCGCAGTCTACGGCGTTGGCGGGGACAGGGACGATATCGGAATCCTGTTTTCCTATGACGAGACGAACGGCCTCCGCTGGCTGGGGCACGTTTCCTACGACGCGCCCTGCGCGTTCAGCCCCGTACACTGCAACGTGCTTTCCGCCTGCGCGGTCAGTCCGGACGGAAAGACGCTGGCCGTCGGCTCCGGCGACCGGCTCGGCACGCTCATGTTCTACCGCCTCGCGTAACAAAACCGGGGAGTGAAATGAAAAATGAGAATTCTCGATGCAATTTGTGTCATCGGCGATTCCGGGCACGGGGGCACCGTGCCCCGGTCGCTTTTGGAGCAAATGCGCCAAAATGGCGTGGAACGCGCCGTTCTTATGCCGGACGACCTGATGACGGCGGTGGATAACGAAGAGGGCAACCGTTTTGTGCTTGACGCGATCCGGCAGAACCCGGAAGCGTTCACCGGGTTTGCCGTGGCGAACCCCTGGTTTGGAAAGCGCGCAAAAAAGTGGCTCCTTGCCGCACTGGACGCGGGGCTCTGCGGCGTGTATTTTAAAAGTACTGTGCAAGGGTTTATGGCGGATGACGAAATGCTGCGCCCGCTTTTGGAGCTCTGCGCCGAACGGAATGTTCCGGCCTACTTCCACACGGGTACGCCGACCAGCGCGCTGCCGTTCGGCGTGCTTGCGCAGGCGCGTCGGTTCCCCGAAGTGAACTTCATGCTCGGCCACATGGGCGCCAACGACTATGTTGGCGACGCGTTTGCCGCCGTGAACCTCAGTGAAAACGTCTATCTGGAAACCAGCCTCAACCTGACGACGCTGATTCGAACGGCGGCGGAACTGCGGCCGGATCGCGTGATCTACGGCTCCGGTTCGCCGCGCAGCAGCATGGCGTTTGAACTGAAGAAAGTCGGCGAGGCGGTGCAGAACGAGCAGGCGCTCGAGATGATTCTGCATGGGAATCTGGAACGCATATTGGGAGGACGCGTATGATCATCGATACCCATACGCATCTGCTCGATGGAGATTGGCTCTGCGCGTTTTCCGGTCTGCCGACGGCGGAAGCGCTGCTTGCTGCGCAAAATCGCTTTGGGGTCAGCCAGATGTGGATGAGCTCGACGGGCGCGCTGGCGGACGATTTTTCCTTCTATAACCGTCAGATGCACGAAATTACCCGAGCTTATCCGGATCGCTTCCGCTGTTTTGCCTCGGCTAGCCTCTATCGCGGCGAGAAAGCGATTGACGAACTGCGGCGCTGCATCGAGGAATACGGATTTGGCGGAATCAAAGTACATTACTGGATGCAGGGGTCGACCGTGCATTCTTTGGCGACGCGGCAGATGATGGAGCTGGCCGTTTCCGCGCGCGTGCCGGTGCTGTTTCACGACGGCACGCCGCCGACCAGCGAAACCCTGCAGATAGCTTACTTAGCGGAACGCTATCCCAAAGCAAAGGTGATTCTTGGCCACAGCGGCATGTTCGATACCTGGAAGAGCGCGATTGACGCCTGCAACCGGCTCGACAACCTTTACCTCTGCATCAGCGCGTCGCCCGTTGGGGACGTAGAGGAAATCTGCGCCCGCGCGCGGCCCGACCGGCTGTTGTTCGGCTCGGACTACGGAGCGGCGCCCACGGACGACGTGTTCTGGAACCGTTTCGACGCAATCGAGTATGGTTGCAGGGACGCGGCGCTGAAAGAGCGCATTTACCATACGAACGCGGAAGAACTGATCTCGTCTTTATCGGAGGAGAACATATGAAAGCGATTGTCAATACCAAGCTCGTCATGGAAGACGGTATCATTTGGAACGGTGCGCTGACGATGGACGGCGGCAGGATCGTTCAGAGCGGCTGGGCGGCGGATGTGGAAATTCCCGCAAACGCGGAGATCATCGACGCGGGCGGCCTGTATACAACGCCCGGGTTCGTGGATGTGCATAACCATGGCGGCGACGGCGCGTGGTTCTACCTGGAGCCGGAACGCGCGGCGGAGTTCTTCCTCAAGCACGGGGAAACGACAATCCTCCCCACATTGTATTTTAACCTCGACCGGGAGACCATGCTGGCGGGCGCGGAGCGGATCCGCCGCGCGAGTCGGAGCAGCGCAGGCAAAAACCTTGCCGGGTTGTATATGGAAGGGCCGTATATGAACACGAAATACGGTTCGGACAACAATAATATCAAGTGGAAAGAGGAAATCGACCCCGCGGAGTACGCGCTTTTGGTTGATACGCTGGGCGATTTCGTCAAAGTTTGGTGCGTTGCTCCCGAAAGGGAGGGCATCGAGCGGTTTATGCAGTACGCGCGCGAGGTCAACCCGAACGTGGTGTTCAGCATCGGCCATTCGGTTGCCACGCCGGAGCAGATATACGCGCTCAAACGCTACGGCCTGGTCAATGAAACGCACCATGCCAACAACGGTGCGCCAAAAGGCCTTGCGCGCGGCACAAAAGGCACGGGGCCGGACGAAGTCTGCCTCTACGACAGCGATTTTTACGCCGAACTGATCTGCGATTCCCAGGCCATCCACGTGCGTCCTTTCATGCTGCGGCTCGTGCTCCGCATCAAGGGCACCGACCGCGTGATTCTGATTACCGACTCCTGCCCCTTTGACGGGCAGGCGCGCGAAGGCGTCGCGCAGGCGCCCGATCTGGGATACGATTCGGAAGGGCATCTTGCGGGCAGCAAAATCACCATGGATCAGGCCTGCCGCAACCTGATGAAGCACACGGCGTACGGCCTCTGCCATGCGATCAAGTTTGCCACCATCAACCCCGCGCGAATGGCGCGGATCGACCGCGAGGTTGGCAGTCTGGAACCCGGCAAAAAAGCGAATGTGCTTATCATGGACGATATGGTGAACATCCGATCTGTCTTTCTGGAAGGGGAAGCAATCGCCCTGTAAGAAAAACAGAAGCGTTCGGGTTCTCCCGGACGCTTTTTTCGTGCGAAACAGAAACGGGTTTATGGAGAGGATTTCAAAATGAAAAATGGTTTTTTACAGGCGAAGAATGCAGATTCAGAGGTGCGGGAGGTGAAATACGACCCCGCGCGGCATCAACAGCTGCTGCTGATCGCCGATCCGGAGGAAGCGGTTCTGGAAGCGTATATCCACGACTGTCTGCTCTTTGAATATGTAAGAAGCGGGACTGTTCTCGGCGTTGCCGCCTTGCTGGAACTGCCGGATGGCAGCGTCGAGCTGAAGAACATTGCGGTCAGCCCGCAGGCACAGCGGCGCGGCGTCGGCTCCGCGCTGATTCGCTTTGTAAAGGGACGCGTCGGCTCGCGCAGACTGATTGTCGGCACGGCGGACGTAAGCAGCGAAGCGCTCTCTTTTTACGAACGGAATGGGTTTGTTCGCTTCGGAACGATTAAAAACTTCTTTGTCGACCATTACAGCGAACCGGTGTTCGACGAAGGGCACCTCTGCCGGGATATGATTTTACTTGAGCATTGCTGTGGAGACGAGCGTCCTTGATGGAGCAAGCGCACCGACAATTCAAGAACCGATGCGCAATTCGAAAACAGCAGGGCGTTCGTTCAGTTCGCCCATGGGCCCCACGCTGCCGAGCGGGTCGCTTGTCGTAATCCGGCATTCGCTGCCGTCAAAGTGGAAGCGGATGTCTTTTTCAAACGAAGTTTCGATCCATCGTGCTTTGAGGAGAAAGGTGTTTTCGTCCGCCCAATAACCGCTGAGATACACAAGGGTCGCGATGCTGTCGGTTACCTTCAGTTTGTTGAGCGCTCTGGTGCCGTCGGTGGCGATGGTAACGCTGTGGCTTACGCCATCCTGAACGAACTGCATGGCGCAAATATCCGGCTTAAAACTGAATTGAAACGATGAAATTCCTTTTGTAAGCGGCAGTCCGCAGAACGCCGCCAGCGTCTGGTTTTCCAGGCATAAGCAGCCTTCTGCTACCATGTAGGTGTGTTTACTGAACCGATCGGCATGAGGGCTCATCGGCTTGTACTCCGGCTGCGGGAGCGATAAGGCCGCGAGCCTCTCAAGCAGCGGCTCATAGTCCGCCGGATGTTCCGTAACGGGTTTTGCCGAGCGGATTTCCTCCAAAAACGACCATACGGCGTCCAGCGTTTTTTGCGGGCCGTCGATACCGCGCCCGGTTTCCAGAATCGATACGATCAGATCGAGCCGGGGATCGACAATCGCAAACTGCCCCATGGCTCCGTCCGCGCGGTATACGCCGTCGGGCTGGCACATCCAAATCTGATACCCGTATCCGCAGAAACTGTCTTTGGCAAACGGATACAGCTCCGCCTGTACGGCGCTGCCGATCTGCGGCGAAATCGCCTGACGAACAAAATCCTCCGCCAGGATTCTCGTGCCCTCCCAGGCTCCCCCGTTGGAATAGAGCAGCATAAGACGCAGATTGTCTTCCGCCGTTGCGAACAGCCCTGCGCCGCCGGATTCCATTCCGTCCGGCATGGTTTCCCATAAGAGATTGTCCGCGTCGATGCCGATTAAATCGAACAAACGCGGCTTGAGGTAGGCAAGAAGCCCCAATCCGGTCAGCTTTTTTATGATTGCGCCGAGCAGGGAACTGCCCACGCTGTTGTAGCGGAACTGTGTGCCGGGCCGATGCGCAATGGGAGTTGCGAGAAAATCCTTCTTCCAGTTTTTGGTCGGAACAGGCTCGCTTTCCATGCCGCTGCCCATACAGAGCAAATCGCGGATGGTCAGCAGCTTTAACAGCTCATCCGGCTTCTCCGGCGCGTCGTCGGGGAAGATGTCGATCAGCCGGTCGGTCAGCTTGAGTATGCCCTCGGTGTACGCAATCCCGATGGCGGTTGCCGTGTATGTTTTTGTAACGGACATCAGGTTATGGCATATACCCGGCGCATAGGGGCTCCACCAGCCTTCGAGGCAGATTTTCCCGTGGCGCAGGATTTGCAGGCCGTGCATCTCCGTAAATCCGCTTTCCAGGCGGTCAAGCAGGCGATGGATGGAACCGCTTGCGATTCCGACCGATTCGGGTGTTGTGCGCAGGAATTCTTTTCTGTTCATATGGGCTCCCCTTTATTGATACAGGGTTTCTGTTATTTAGGATATCTGTTAAGCAAGATTTCTATTAAGCAGGTTTTTATTTTTTCGCCGGACGCTGCGGAAATGTCAAGCATTTGACACTTCTATTGGGAGAGTGTTATATTCAACACATTCATAATCATTAATTTGGGAGAGAAGCGAAGATGGCAACACTCAAGGACGTGGCAGAGCGGGCGGGCGTTACGGTTACGACAGTATCCAGAATGCTGAACAACCGGGTACAGATCAGTCCGAAAACGCGGGACAAAATCAATCGGGCCATCAAAGAGCTGGACTACCAGCCCAATGAGCTTGCGCGGTCTCTCTCCAAAAAAAGCAGCCAAATGATTGGCTTGATAATCGCCACGGCAAACAACTATTTCTTCTGCAAAGTGATCAACAGCATTGAGCGCTACACGGCCATGTACGGCTATAAGCTGCTTTTGTGCATCTCCAATCACGAAACGGAGAAGGAAGTCGAATATTTCAGCATGCTCAAAGCGCATAAAGTAGCGGGTGTGATTCTGGCCAGCCATACGCAGAACCTCGAAAAATACCTTAACTTCACCGCTCCGATCATCGCGTTTGACAGAACGCTTTCTCCGCATATCCCTTCCGTCTGTTCGGACAACTTTAACGGCGGCGTGCTTGCGGCCAATCATTTGCTGGAAAAACACTGCAAGCGCCCGGCTTACTTCCGGGATACGCAGAAAACGGGTATGCATGCAAGTTTTCGGTATGACGGCTTTGCGGAAACCTTCCGGGGCCACGGCATCGAACCAATCATCTATTCCGCGCCGCCGGAGTGCTTTATCTCCATGCGGTATGAGGATAGCATTCGGGCGTTTTTTCGCGACCACCCCGAAATCGATTCGGTTTTCACCTCGAACGACATCATCGCCATGCAGATTCTCCGCTACTGCGCGCAGAACGGGATATCCGTTCCCGGGCAGCTCAAAGTCATCGGCTACGACGATACGGATCTTTCGAGCTTCTGCTACCCGGCACTGACCACGATCAGCCAACCCGTTGACGATAACTGCCGGTTTGCCGTAGAGAGCATTGTCAACTTCAAAGAAAAGAGCATTCCGATTTCCACTGTTTTTCCCGTCAGACTCATTCAAAGGGAAAGCACCTGAACGCAGGATTGACGCACTGGACGGAATGATCATAACACAACCTCGTTTTATATGTCAAACGAATGACAATCCAAGCCGCAAGTCCAGCGCGAAGTACGACAAATAATCAAATTCAAGAGTGGAAAAACACAGTATTGCAAAAATAGTACATGGAAAACAACGCAATATACATATTGTGTTGCATTATTACAGGATATATAAATGTCAAGGGGTTGACATATTTACTTGATTCAATTAGTATGAAATTATGATACGCATGTGAAAACAAATCTGCATGTGGTTCACAATCATAATTTTATAGGAGGTATCCCATGAAAAAAGGAAGAACACTCGCGCTTATTCTTGCAGTGCTCATGGCGGTCATGCTGCTTGGTGCGTGCTCCACGCAAACGCCGGCAGCTACGGACACCACTGCAACCGAGCCCACGGCGGCGGTGGAAGAAGCAACGGAACCAGAAACCACCGAAGCCAGCGCAGAACCCATCACGATTACTTATTTCAATACCTCTGCTGAGGTCAACTCGATGTTCGAAGCCATGTTCGCAAGATATCATGAGCTGAACCCGAACGTGACGATTGAACTGATTCCGACAGGCGTTGGCGAAGGGCAGCAGGAAAAGCTCCAGTCGCTCTATGCTTCCGGCAACGCCCCGACGTTCATGAACGTCGACCCGGCGAACGTCATCGAGTACCAGGACAACCTGCTTGAGCTGACCTACGAAACGGCGCCGTGGCTGGAACAGGCCAACAACGGCGTTATCGACGCGGGAACGTTCGGCGGCAAGATCCTCGGCGTGCCGTTCAGCGTTCAGGGCTATGGTCTTCTCTACAACAAGCGCGTGATCACGGAAGTGTTCGGCGATTCCTTCGATCCGGCCACGATCAACACGCAGGATGCCCTCAAAACGTTCCTCGAAACCATCGAAGCAGCCGGCATCCCGGCGACCATGCTCCATGGCGCCAACTGGTCGCTTGGCGGTCACTTCCTGACGCTGACCTATGCGGTACAGGGACCCGCGACATCCGACGGCACTGGCTTTATCGACAGTTTGAAAGCCGGAACCGCAAAGATCGAAGACAGCGCAATTTTCCAGGGCTATATGGATACGCTGGATATTCTGGTTGCGCATAACTACAACAAGGCCGATCCGCTGGTTGGCGATTACAATGCGGACGTGCAGGCCTTTGCGCAAGGCAAGTGCGCAACGTTCTTCATGGGCGACTGGGCATGGACTTCCATGACCGCGCTGGAGAATATTGACACCGAATACGGCTTCATCCCGGTTCCCTGGAGCAACGATGCCAGCGCCTACGGCAACACGCAGGTGGTCATGGTTCTGCCCAAGTTCAACGCCATTGACAAGTCGCAGAGCACGCCCGAACAGCAGCAGGCCGCGATTGACGCGCTTGAATGGATGCTCACCCAGCCGGAAGGCCAGCAGTTCTTCCTCGACGCCGGATTCAGCATGCCCTACAAGAATGTCAGAACCGATGTGGAGTACAACACGATGACGCAGTCGATTGCGGACTACGCAAGCGCAGGCAAAACCATCAATCTGGGTTGCTTCTCGTACATCACGGGCGACGCTTGGACGCAGACCGGCAATCTGATGCTGCAGTATATCAGCGGCGCCATTGACAGACAGGGTCTTGCGGATGGAATCAACGCCTACTGGCAGTCCATTAAGTAAACGAAACATTCTGTGTAACCAACATGGGCGGATAATGGACCTCCATTATCCGCCCAATCAATAGGGGTGAAATACGATGAAAAAGAGTACAAAAAGCCTGCGCAACGCGGGGGCATTCGCGGCCTTTATGGGGCCGTCGCTGATTGCGTTTGTGTGCGTACTGCTGATTCCGTTTCTATACGGCGTTTACCTGACGTTCACCGACTACAGCCCCATCACCAGGACGAGCGAGTTGGTCGGTTTCAGCAATTTTGCGGCGGTTTTTACCGACAAACCATTTTTGGATTCGCTGATCAAAACGCTGGGTTATGTATTCTATTCAGCGATTTTTTGCAATCTGGTTGCTTTTTTTCTGGCCTATCTGCTCACGAGCAACTTGAAAGCGCAGAGTTTTTTCCGCGCCGGGTTTTTTACCCCGAACCTGATCGGCGGTATCGTTCTGGGCTATATATGGAAGTTTATCTTTGCAAACGTGGTCACGCAGATTGGAAAGAGCCTGGAGTTCGGGCCGCTTTCCACATCGATGCTGACTAACCCGGACACTGCCATTTTCGCCATGATACTGGTAACCGTATGGCAGTATGCAGGTTATCTGATGATGATCTATGTGGCGGGTTTTGTAGGCATTCCCAGGGACATTCAGGAGGCGGCGGATCTGGACGGCGCAACGGGACTTCGCAAGCTGTTCAAGGTGACGATTCCTTTGATGGTGCCTTCGTTTATCATATGTTTTTTCATTACGATTTCCAGAGGGTTTATGGCGTACGATCTCAACCTGGCGCTGACCAACGGCGCGCCTTACGGATCGACAAGACTTGCGTCCATGCATATTTATCAAAAGGCGTTTCAGGCAAGCCAGTACGGACTTGGACAGGCCGAAGCGATCATGCTGTTCATCATCGTCGCGATTGTGGCGGTAACGCAAGTGCTTCTCACAAAGCGGTTTGAGGTGGAAGCATGAAAAAGAAGAATATTCGTCAGTTTTTCAAATATGTCCTGATCGTCATTTTGCTTGCGGCGTTCATGGTGCCGTTCTATTTAATGGTGATCAACTCGTTTAAAACGACACAGCAGTTTGTAGACAGTCCGTTTCAGCTTCCGGCCAGTCTGGACTTTAAGAACTATATCGCCGCGTTTGAAAAGATGAATTTCGTGAAAGCGTTCACCAACAGCCTGCTCATCATGGTTGTCAGCGTGACACTGATCATCTTTTCTTCGTCCATGGCGGCGTACTTTTTGGTTCGCAACAAATGGAAAATAAACAAGATCATCTTTGCCGTTCTTGTTGCGTCTATGATCGTGCCGTTTCAGGCGGTCATGATACCGCTCGTGAGCATTTATGGCAGTTTGGATTTAATGAACAGCAAATGGGTGCTGATGTTCATGTATATGGGTTTTGGCCAGGCATTTGCCATCTTCATTTTCCATGGCTTTATCAAGAACATTCCGCTGGAAATGGAAGAAGCGGCCATGATTGACGGATGCAACCGGATGCAGTCCTTCTTCAAGATCGTTTTTCCGCTGCTGAAGCCTGTCATTATTACGGTTCTGATCCTGGATGTGCTGTGGATTTGGAACGACTATTTGCTGCCAAGCCTTGTGCTGCTTTCCCCGTCCGAACGGACGCTGCCGTTATCGACCTATAACTTCTTTACCTCTTACAGCGTGGATTTCGCTCCGCTGATGGCCGGCATAGTGCTGACAATACTGCCCGTGCTGATTGTCTATCTGTTCTGCCAAAAACAGATTGTCAAAGGCGTGGTACAGGGGGCTATTAAGTAGATGATTAGAGCAGCAGAGATGGACTGCGCGGTCTCGTTCTTTGGCAGAACCATTCTCGACGAACAGACGGGCGCGGTATTTATGAATTGGTCCGGCTCGGGATTCGAAGTGGTATTTGAAGCAACGAGGCTCGATGTGGAATTTCTTGCGCTGGAGACGGTTTATCCAACCGAGGGCGCGCTTTGGCCTTGCGTTTCCGTTTTTCTGGATGAGCAGGAAACGCCTGCGCTCGAACTCCTGCTGGATCAGCCGTCGCAGCGCTGCACGCTGTTTCGGAACGAAACACTGCAGAAACACAGAATCAGAGTGGTCAAACGCACGGAGAACGACAAAGGCAAAGTCGGGCTTTTCGGCATAGAAGTTGAGGGAACCCTTCTGCCAATGGAACCATCCGGCAGGAATACCCGGCTTGAGTTCATTGGGGATTCGATTACGTGCGGTTTTGGCAATGAAGCAAAAACAAGGGAGGGCGTTTTCCGCTCAGGCGAGCAAAACGGCCTGAAATCCTACAGCGCGGTTGCTGCGCGCCTGCTGAACGCCGACTACCACAACATCAGTATTTCCGGCATTTCGCTCTGCACACCGCTTGATCCGGATTTTTCGCTTGAGGTGCCGGGGGCTGCGGGGCTGAGAGTCACCATCAAGGCCATGGAGGACTATTACGCATATACGGATCGTCTGCATGAGGAAGCTTGCGGCAAGGCAAACTGCTTTTCGAAATGGGATTTCAGCCGGTTCCGGCCGGACGCGATCATCATCAACCTCGGAACGAATGATTCCTACCGTATCAAGGCCGCAACAGATAAATTTGCTGAAGTAGCGCATTTTGAGCGGAGATATGCGGCGTTTATCAGGAAAATACGGGAACTGAACGGATCCGCGCCTGTGATTTGCTGCACGCTGGGGCCGATGGACTACTACCTGTATGATAATATCGTGGAGGCCGTGCGCAAATACAAACAGGAAACCAGCGATGCGCGCGTGTTCTGCTACAAATTCGGTGGTATCTATCCGATCGAAGAAGGCTTTGGCGCGGGGGATCACCCGTCTGTAAAAACGCATCGCCGCATGGGCTTGGAGATGAGCGCGCAACTGAAGCCCTGGCTGCGGGATGCCGACGGGGAAGGGAACCGCGAACAGGCTTAAACAATCGATTTTGCACAATAACAGGCCTCGTGGCGTGATGTCATGGGGCCTTTTTGCAAACTCACCTGAGAGACCGGCACGCCTGCCGAACGCGCTGACGAACCAACAGCAACGGATAGCGCTTGCTTCGGAACGACTGCCTGCGTCGCTTTTTAAATCGCATCTTACCGATTGCAGGTTCAATAAACGGTTCAATAACTGAAGCCGAAGACCGGAAAGACACTCGTTTCTGAGCATCTGGCTGTCTAGCGCAAGAGAAAGCCATGGCACATTCCGAAACGTTTATTTTACCGTGCTTTCACGCTCCTGAATATGGGAAAGGTTCATCACTTTTTTACCAGGTGTTTGCTATCAGCCCTGGAAAACAAGCTGACGGAACAATCGTCTGATTTACCGGTAAATATTGAAATTTGGCGGAGCAACACTCGTTAGCCAGTAGCTTGCGAGCGCCTTCATTGGGCTTATCGTAGGGTATATGGAGCTGTTTCTTGCACTGGGGCGTTGCAAGGAAGCCGGGCTGATCAGCATCGGCAGCCAAGAGTTGTTCTTCCTGCCTGCCATATGGATCCTGCCACCGCTGTATGGCTTATCCGGCGTTATTTATGCGCAGCCCGTGGCGGATGCGCTAACGGTGCTGCTCACCGCGCTGTTTGCCGCGTCGCTGCACAAACGACAAAAGCGCAGCATGAGAGCGGGCGACAAACGAATGAGCAAAAATGGCGGAAATGGATATTGCCCGTGCATGGACCGGTTTCAAGTTTGACGAACAATCAATGCAAGCGCTTCAAAACGGGATGCGTGCAATCCGGCACCATCTTGACTCGGCGAGCGCGGCCATACTTGACAAAAAAGAGAAAAAGTCTTACACTGCAAGCAGTTAGAAGAATCTAACCGCGAGCGATAAACGAGCTTCTGTTCGCAAGAACGAAAGCACTCGTTTCCGGCAGGCCTGCTGGGTGAAACGATGATTCCTGGGGAGCCACAGGCATATGCCGGGTTCCCTTTCTGCTTGCTCGAACAACAGCCTAGCGCAGGCGAGCATACGTAATAACAGGAGGAATGCAGGATGAAACTGGTGCTGTTAAGACACGGCGAAAGCCAATGGAATCTGGAGAACCGCTTTACGGGATGGACGGATGTGCCGCTGACCACCAAAGGCGCGGAGGAAGCGCGGCAGGCGGGCGTTCTGCTCAAGCAGGGCGGATTCGATTTTGATGTGTGTTACACCTCTTATTTAAAGCGGGCGATACAGACGCTGAACCTGTGCCTCCGGCAGATGGACCGCGAATGGCTGCCGGTTGAAAAAAGCTGGGAACTCAACGAACGGCATTACGGCGCGCTGCAGGGGCTGAACAAGTCGGAAACCGCGGAGAAATACGGCGAAGCGCAGGTGAAGATCTGGCGCAGATCGTTCGACGTGCGTCCGCCGCTGCTGGAGGAAAACGATCCGCGAAACCCCGCGCGGCTGGAGCAATACCGGGGTGTTTCCAAAGAGTGTCTCCCGCTCGGGGAGAGCCTTGCGGATACCGTCGAGCGGACGATCCCGTATTTCGAAGCGGAGATTCGTAAGCGCATGATCGCAGGAGAACGCGTGCTGATTGCGGCGCACGGCAACTCCCTTCGCGCGCTGGTGATGCATCTGGAGCATCTCACACCCGAGGAGATCATGGAAGTGAACCTGCCGACAGGCGTGCCTCTGGTTTATACGCTGGCGCGGGATTTTTCTGTCGCTGAGAAGCAATACTTGGGTGACGCAGGCGAAATCGCTTCGAAGATGAGCAGCGTGGCCGCGCAGGGAGCGGCGAAAAAGGCGTGAATCCGCGCTTTTAAAACAAAAAGTACGCCGCCAGCGGAAAACGGGACGCGAAGTGATTTGAACTGACCGGGCTGCTTCGATTGGAACTATATATTGGAACGCGCTGGACGGAAAACCAGTGCCAAACAACGTGAATCTCTTCATTGCTGAGGGAAAGCTCACTGCAGTCACCGGGACGAACGGCGGGGGCTGCGCAGCATCGACCCGGTGCTGCTGATCGATTCGTCTGTTTTATGCCCCTAAAGAGCGGAATTTTCTCCATTGCCGCTATTGGGTAAAGAAACCACACGGGAAGAAAAGCATAATTATAAACAAAAACTGTATTATTATGAATATTCCTCTTCCCAGCAGGGATTTTGTGTGTTATCATACGCTTTAAGCGTGCGGGATCAGGCAAATGGCTCCGCGGCACTGTTGGGCGAAAGGCAGGGGAATCGTTATGACGGGCGCAAGGTATCTCACACTGGAAAACGGCCGGGTGTTCCAGGGACGGTCGTTTGGTGCGAGAGGAGATTTAGTCGGCGAGATTGTGTTTACAACGGCGATGACCGGCTATCTGGAGACGTTGACCGATCCGAGTTATGACGGCCAGATGGTGGTGCAGACGTTCCCGCTGATTGGGAATTACGGCGTCATTCCCGATGATTTTGAGGGAGAGAGCCCCGCGTTAAAAGCGTATATCGTAAGGTCTTGGTGTCAGGAGCCTTCTAACTTTCGAAGTGAAGAAGACCTTGACACTTTTTTATTAGCCAATAAAGTCGTTGGTCTTTGGGATATCGATACACGCGCGCTGGTGCGGATCATCCGCGAGCACGGCGTGATGAACGCCGCCATCTCGGACGACCCGGATTTCGGCCAGCGGGCGATGGAGCGCCTCCGCACCTACCGCGTGGAACAGGCCGTTGAACACGTAACCTGCAAAGAAGCGTATACGAAGCTTGCCGACGACGCAAAACGCCGTGTGGTCTTGTGGGACTTCGGGGCAAAGCGAAACATCGCGCGCGAGCTTCTTTTGCGCGGGTGCGACGTAACGCAAGTCCCGGCAGGATTATCGGCCGAGGAGATCCTCGCGCTCAAACCCGACGGCGTGATGCTCAGTAACGGTCCGGGCGACCCGGCGGAAAACACAGGCGTCATCCGCGAGCTCGCATGTCTTTGCGAGGCGAAAATGCCTCTGTTCGGCATCTGCTTAGGACACCAGCTGCTCGCGCTCGCGCGCGGCGGCGAGACCGACAAGCTGAAGTACGGTCATCGCGGCGCGAACCAGCCTGTGCTGGAAACAGGCAACAACCGCGTCTACATCACGAGCCAGAACCACGGCTACGCGGTGACGACGGGATCGAGCCTGCCGAAAAACGCTGTGGAGAGTTTTCGTAATCTGAACGACGGCACCTGCGAGGGGATTGATTATCTGGATATTCCCGCGTTCTCGGTGCAGTTCCATCCGGAAGCTTGTGGTGGGCCGCAGGATACGCGCTTTCTCTTCGATCGCTTTATCCGGCTGATGGACGGTGCGACGCAGAGCAGGGCTTTTTAACGCGGAAGGAGAGGAAAGTTATGCCACTGGATCAAACCATTAAGCGCGTCATGGTCATCGGCTCGGGGCCGATCGTGATCGGTCAGGCGGCGGAATTCGACTATGCGGGCACGCAGGCCTGCCGCGCGCTCAAAGAGGAGGGGCTGGAAGTCATCCTCGTCAACTCCAACCCGGCGACGATCATGACCGACCGCGCGATGGCGGACAGCATCTATATCGAGCCGCTGACGCTGCCGACGCTCACGCGCATCATTGAAAAGGAGAAGCCGGACAGCCTTCTCTCCACGCTCGGCGGGCAAACGGGGCTGACGCTTTCCATGCAGTTGGCAAAGGAGGGTGTGCTGGCGGCAAACGGCGTGCGCCTACTCGGCGCAAACCCGGAGACGATCGCAAAGGCCGAAGACCGGCAGCTCTTTAAGGAGACGATGCTCTCGCTCGGCGAACCGGTCATCCCTTCCGCAGTGGTGACGGACGTTTTCGCCGCGCTTGCGTTCGCAAACGAGATCGGCTATCCGGTCATCGTGCGCCCCGCGTTTACGCTGGGCGGCTCCGGCGGCGGCATTGCGCAGACGGCGGACGAGCTGAGCGAGATTGCGGGCAACGGCCTGCGCCTTTCTCCCATTCACCAGATCCTTGTGGAGAAGTGCATCTCCGGCTGGAAAGAGATCGAATTTGAGGGCATGCGGGATCGTAACGGGAACGTGATTACGATCTGCAGCATAGAGAATTTCGACCCCGTCGGTGTGCACACGGGGGACAGCATCGTCATCGCGCCCGCGGTTACCCTCTCCGACAGGGAGTACCAGATGCTGCGTTCGGCCACGCGCCGAATCATCGACTCCCTCGGCATTGAGGGAGGCTGCAACTGCCAGTTCGCGCTGCATCCGACCAGCTTCGAGTACGCGGTCATCGAAGTCAATCCGCGCGTATCGCGCTCCTCCGCGCTCGCCTCCAAGGCGACGGGCTACCCGATTGCGAAGGTTGCGGCGAAGATCGCCATTGGCTACACGCTCGACGAAATCAAAAACGCGGTCACGGGCAAGACCTCCGCCTGTTTCGAGCCTGCGCTGGACTATGTGGTGGTCAAGCTGCCCAAGTGGCCGTTCGACAAGTTCATCCATGGCAAGCGCACGCTCGGCACGCAGATGAAGGCGACCGGCGAGGTCATGGCGATCGGACCCACGTTCGAGCAGGCAATTATGAAAGCGGTGCGCGGCGCGGAGATTTCGCTGGACAGCCTGAATCTGCCGAAGCTGAACGACAAAACGACGGAAGAGATTTACGCTCTGTTGAAAAACTGCGACGACGAGCGGCTGTTTGTGGTGTTCGCGGCGCTCAAGCGCGGCATAACGCCGGACGAAATACACGAGCTTACGATGATCGACCGTTGGTTTCTTTATAAGCTCCGTAACCTCGCGCGGTTTGAAGATATGATCGCGAAAGAAGGGCTGGGTGAAGGCCGTTATCTCGAAGGCAAGAAGCTCGGCTATCCCGACCGCGTGCTGGAGCGCATCTCTGGCATACCCGTGCCGGAACATCTCTCTGCCGGGTACCGCATGGTGGATACCTGCGCGGCGGAATTCGAGGCACAGACGCCGTATTTCTACGCGGACTACGACTGCGAAAACGAGGCGGCGGAGTTTCTGGAGCGGCATAAAACAGGCAAAAAGCGCGTGATCGTGTTCGGTTCAGGGCCGATCCGCATCGGCCAGGGCATCGAGTTCGACTATGCCTCCGTGCACTGCGTCTGGGCGCTTAAGCGCGCGGGGTTCGAGGTGATCATCGTCAACAACAACCCCGAGACGGTCTCTACGGACTTCGATACCGCCGACCGGCTGTATTTCGAGCCGCTCACACCGGAGGACGTGAAAAACGTCATCCAAACCGAGCAGCCGTATGCGGTCGTCGTCGCGTTCGGCGGGCAGACCGCCATCAAGCTTACGAAGTGCCTCAGCGAACAAGGCGTGCGCATCCTCGGCACGCCTGCGGACAGCATCGACGCGGCGGAGGATCGGGAACGGTTCGACGCGCTGCTGGAACAGCTCGACATCAAACGTCCGCGCGGAAAAACGGTAACGACCGCGGAGCAGGCGCTCATCGCCGCGGAAGCGCTCGGCTATCCCGTGCTGATTCGCCCTTCCTATGTCCTTGGCGGGCAAAATATGATCATCGCCTTTACGGATGACGATGTACGCGAGTATATGAGCGTCATTCTCGCAAAAGGCATCGAAAATCCGATTTTGATTGATCAATACCTGATGGGTACGGAGATCGAAGTGGACGCCATCTGCGACGGGGAGGAGATCCTGATTCCCGGCATCATGGAGCATATCGAGCGCGCGGGCGTGCACAGCGGCGATTCGATAGCGGTCTATCCCGCCTGGAATCTCAACGGCCCCTTGATTGAGCGCGTGATCGACCATTCGCGGCGGCTCACGCTCGCGCTCAAAACGCAGGGGCTCATCAACATTCAATATGTGATCTACGAAAACGAAATTTACGTCATAGAGGTCAACCCGCGCTCCTCGCGCACGGTGCCGTATATCAGCAAAGTGACGGGCGTACCGATGGTGGACCTCGCCACGCGCGCCATGCTGGGAGAGAAGCTTTGCGATATGGGGTATGGCACGGGGCTTTATCAAACGCCGCCCTATGTGGCGGTGAAGGTGCCGGTGTTCTCCTTTGAAAAACTGGCGGACGTCGATAACCTGCTCGACCCAGAAATGAAATCAACCGGCGAGGTGCTGGGCATCGGCAAAACGCGGGAGGAAGCGCTCTATAAAGGCCTTGTCGCGGCGGGGTATAACATGAAGCGGCGCGGCGGACTTCTGGTGACCGTGCGGGACAGCGACAAGATAGAAATCACCGACGCGGTGCGAAAATTCTATACCCTCGGATTCACACTCTACGCGACAAAGGGCACGGCGCAGGCTTTGCGCGCGGCAGGCATGGAGACCGCCGAGGTCGGCAAACTGCACGAATCTTCGGACAATATTCTAACCCTGATCGAGAGCGGCAAGGTGGACTATATCATCTCCACCTCGACCAAGGGCAGGCTGCCCTCTCGGGACAGCGTGAAGATCCGCCGAAAGGCCATTGAACGCGCGGTGCCGTGCATCACTTCGCCGGACACCGCTCATGCGCTTGCGGACAGCCTGAAAAGCCGCTACTCCCAGCAAACGACGGAGCTGGTGGATATCAACCGTATGCGCACGGAGAAGATGCGCCTGCCGTTTACGAAGATGAACGGCACGAGCAACGACTATCTTTACTTCAACTGCTTCGAGCAGGCTATCGACGCGCCGGAGTCGCTGAGCGTGTATCTTTCCGACCTGCACGGCGGCGTCGGCGGGGACGGTATTATCCTCATCGAACGATCGGACGTTGCGGACGCGAAGATGCGCATTTTCAACCGCGACGGCAGCGAGGGCAAGATGTGCGGCAACGGCATCCGCTGCGTGGGTAAATACCTCTACGACAACGGCATGACGGACATGACCGAGCTGGCCATCGAAACTCTGAGCGGCATCAGGCGGCTTCGGCTTTACGTGCGCGGCGGCAAGGTGAAATCCGTCTCGGTCGACATGGGCAGAGCGGAGCTTACACCGGAGAAAGTACCTGTCCGCCTCGATGGCACGCGCGTGGTTTCGCGCCCGGTCACCATAGAAGGGGAACCGTATGTGATCACCTGCGTTTCCATGGGCAATCCGCACTGCGTGGTATTCGTGGAAAATCCCGATCTGGTGGATATCGAAAAGATAGGGCCCATACTGGAGCATGCGCCGATGTTCCCCGACCGCGCGAATATCGAGTTCGTCCGCGTGCTCGACGGTCATACGCTGAAAATGCGTGTCTGGGAGCGCGGCAGCGGGGAAACGCTCGCCTGCGGCACGGGCGCCTGCGCCGCGGTCGTCGCCGCAACGGAGAACGGCTTTTGCCAAAAAGGTGAGGATGTGACCGTCCGTCTGCGCGGCGGGGATCTGTTGGTTTGCTACACCGACGAGACGGTAACGATGACCGGAGACGCGCGGAAAAACTATGAAGGCGTGGTTGAACTCTAAAGAGCCGGGCATTCGCGTTTGCCATGAGGCAACTTAATCAGGAGCGGGTGCAGCGGAGTTATTTCGCTGGAAACGAGATAGATAGGATGCAGAGTATGCTTTTGGCAGCAACTACCTGATACACCAATATCTTGCATCGGTTTTAAGTTGCATGTAGTATGAAAGCTGCGTGAAAGGACATAAAAAACCGGAGGCTGTCACCGTATTTGTCATGACGCGCGTGTTCGAATCCTGTGGCTGACACCTGAATATTTTGACGCAGCATCTGCGTGCGTTTACGCCGGAATCAAGGCGGCCGGGTTCCTTTTTCGGGCGAATGCAGGTATGTTGTAATTGATATATGTCCGCATAAAAAAATAGATTGTGTTTGTGATGCAAAGTGAATATGATTGTGTATCGGTTCTACGATTGAATATCAGGGGGGAAGTAATAGCTGCAGACACTCGCGTCTAGGTCTTGAAAACGGTACAGGTTTACGGGATCGTAACGGAGCGGCGTGCATGCAAAATGTATGGAGAAAAAAACCGAACAAAACGATCTATTGATCCAAACGGTTCAGAGGATGGATGTTGGCGATGTATGCCGTTCTCTGAATACGCGAATGAGCGGATTGACAAACCCGGAAGTTGAGCAGGCACGTTTGATTCATGGCAAAAACGTGCTCAGCGAAAAGAAGGGCAAGCCGGTCATTCTTACTTTTTTGGGCAACTTTGTCAGCCTCATGGCGATCCTGCTCTGGATCGGCGGCATTATTGCGTTCTTTGCCGATATGGTGGAGCTCGCGGTTGCCATCTGGCTCGTCAACGTGATCAACGGCGTGTTCAGCTTCTGGCAGGAATACCGCGCCGGAAAGGCAACCGAAGCACTGCGCAACATGCTGCCTTCCTATGCGCGCGTCATCCGCAACGGCTCAGAGGACCGCATTCTGGCCGAAGACCTTGTGCCGGGCGACGTAATCCTGCTCACCGAGGGCGATAAGATTTCCGCCGACGCGCGGCTCATTGAGGCGAGCGATTTTCAGGTGGATCAGTCCACGCTCACGGGGGAATCGAACCCCGTTCGTAAAACACACGAAGCTGTCCTTCGCGAAGGGCTTTCCCGCTCGGAGGTGCCAAACCTTGTGTTTGCGGGTACGAGCGTTGCCAGCGGAACGGCAAAGGCCATTGTCGTTGCCACCGCAATGCAGACGGAATTTGGCAAAATCGCAAAACTGACCCAGACGCTCAAGGAAGAGAAGAGCCCGCTGCAGAGAGAACTCGACCGCGTGACCAAACAGGTCTCGTTCATGGCGGTTACTGCGGGCGTTCTGTTCTTTGTTGCGGCGGTCTTTCTGGTCAAGGATTCGGTGGCGAAGTCGTTTATCTTCGCGCTGGGCATGATTGTCGCGTTCATTCCGGAAGGCCTGCTGCCTACCGTTACGCTTGCGCTGGCAATGGCCGTGCAGCGCATGGTCAAGGAGCACGCGCTGGTCAAGCGGCTCTCCGCCGTGGAAACGCTCGGCTGCACGACCGTGATCTGCTCGGATAAAACCGGCACGCTCACGCAAAACGAAATGACCGTCAGCAACCTCTGGCTGCCGGGCAAGGAGCTCAACGTCACCGGTCAGGGTTATGCGCCGATCGGGAAGATTTTGAATGGCAAAACGGAAGTGACCGCTCAAACGGACGGCGACTTGAAGATGCTGCTGACGGCGGCTGCGCTTTGCAGCAACGCGCGCATCGTTCCGCCGGAACCCGGTTCGGATCGATATACCGTGCTGGGCGACCCCACGGAAG
The DNA here is from genome assembly GCA_039683415.1 of Clostridiaceae bacterium. GTDB lineage: Bacteria > Bacillota > Clostridia > Christensenellales > CAG-138 > UBA7703. The sequence continues at coordinate 37,536 of JBDKRL010000014.1, read as the reverse complement.
CCTGCCTTGGCGTTGTGGCGAAGAAGGCGGGACTTGATATCGAAGCGATCGTCAAGAGTACGCCGCGTGTACGCGAGCTCCCGTTTGATTCGCGCAGAAAGCGAATGACGACCATCCACGCGCTGGAAGAGCCGGTGCAGGGCTGCCGCAGGGTTGCGTATATCAAGGGCGCGCCGAAGGAAGTTCTGGAACTAAGCAAAACGATCTCCGTTGGCGGCGCAATTTCGGAAATTACCGAAGCGCAGCGCGAGGAGATCATGCGGGCAAACGACCAATTTGCGCGCAACGGCCTCCGGGTCATCGCGGTTGCCTGCCGCTACCTCTCGCGGGAGATGAATTTACCCGCGGCGCTGAGCGCTTATACGCCGGAACTCATCGAGCAGGAGATGACCTTTTTAGGTCTTGTGGTCATGGCGGATCCGCCCAGGCCGGAGGTGGCCGACGCGGTGAAACTCTGCCACCACGCGAAGATCCGCATCATCATGATTACAGGCGACTATGGCCTGACCGCCGAGAGCATCGCCAAGCGCATCGGCATTGTCGAAGGCGAGCATCCGCGCGTGGTCTCCGGCGTCGAACTCGAAGCACTGTCGGATGATGAACTCAAAGCCGTGCTCAAGGACGAGGTGATCTTTGCCCGCGTGGCGCCGGAGCAGAAATACCGCGTGGTCTGCGCGCTGCAGGAGATGGGACATGTGGTTGCCGTCACCGGCGACGGCGTGAACGACGCGCCCGCACTCAAAAAAGCGGATATCGGCGTTGCCATGGGCATTTCCGGTACGGACGTTGCCAAGGAAGCAGCGGACATGATCCTGACGGACGACAACTTTGCCTCGATCGTGCGCGCCATCGAAGAAGGCCGCGCGGTCTACAGCAACATCCGCAAGTTCATCCTCTACATCCTCAACAGCAACGTGCCTGAAGCGGTGCCGTCGGCTGCATTCCTGTTTTCCAGAGGCGGTATTCCGCTGCCGCTGACGGTCATGCAGATTCTCACCATTGACCTTGGCACGGACATGCTGCCCGCGTTGGGGCTGGGTACTGAGCTGCCGGAAAAAGGAATTATGGATCAGCCGCCGCGCGCCTTGAAGAGCCGCCTGTTGAATGGTAAACTATTCGTAAAGGCATTTCTTTGGTATGGCATGCTCGAAGGCATCATTTGCATGGTGGCATACTTTTACTCAAACTGGGTGCACGGCTGGCCCGGCGTGCCGCTTGCGGCAACCGGCTTGGTCTACCGGCAGGCGACAACCATGACGCTGGCCTCCATCGTCTTCTGCCAGATCGGCGCGGTGCTCAACTGCCGTACCGAGCGCGAGTCGGTCTTTAAGGTAGGTATCTTTAAAAACAAGCGTGTGCTGCTGGGCATCGTGGTCGAAATCCTGCTCATCTGCGCGCTGAGCTATGTACCGTTTTTACAGAACATATTCAACACGGCGCCGCTGGGCTGGACCGATTGGATCTTCCTCGTTGTGCTGCCGTTCCCGATCCTGCTGCTCGAGGAGCTGCGAAAATACTTTGCCCGCATGGCTAAAAAACGTAAAGGAGGGCGGTCGCTATGAAAGTGATTATTGTCGGCTGCGGCAAAATGGGTTCCAACCTTGCGTTGGAACTTGTGAAAAAGGGTCACTCTGTGACGGTCGTGGAGGCCAATATCGAGCAGTTTTCCATGCTCGGAAAAGGGTTTAAGGGCGAAACCATCGTCGGAATCGGCTTTGACAAGCAGATTCTTGAGCAGGCTGGCGTTCGCCGCGCGGACGCGCTCGTTGCCTGCACCAAGAGCGACGAAACCAACGCGCTCATCGGGCGCATCGCGCGCAATACCTACCAGGTACCGCGCGTGATCAGCCGCCTCTACGACCCGCGCAAGGCGGAAATTTACCGCTCCCTTGGCATACAGACCATTTCCGCCACCGAATGGGGCGTGCGCCATGCGATCGAACTGCTCAGTTACGACCAGCTCGACGTCGTTACCGCGCTTGGCAACGGGGACGTGGATGTCATCCGCGTGGAGACAACGGAGATGCTCATCGGCAAAAAGATCGTCGATCTGACCGTGCCGGGCGAGTTCCACGTTGTTGCAATCAGCCGGCAGAATCAGACGTTTCTGCCAACGCTCGGCACGCAGCTGCAAAAAGGAGACGTGGTCTACTTCTCCGTTCTGGTGTCGTCCGCCAAGAAGCTCAAGCATGTGCTTGGCCTGCTGTGAAGTAGGAGGGTGAAAGAAATGAAAGTCATCATCATCGGCGGCGGCCAGACGGGCGCGTACATCGCCAATATACTGCTTGCCAACAAGTGCGAAGTCACGGTGATTGAAAACCGCGAGCACATCATACAAAAGCTCAAAAAGGATATTCCGGAATCGTGCATTATCTTTGGCAACGGCACCGATCCGAATATCCTGGAGCAGGCGGGCATCTCCAAGGCGGACGTCGTTGCCGCCGTGACCGGCGCGGACGAAACGAACCTTGTTGCCGCGACCATTGCGCGCTTTGAATTCGATGTTCCGCGCGTCATCGCCCGTGTGAACAACCCGAAAAACGCATGGCTCTTCAATGCGGGCATGGGGGTTGACGTTGCGATCAATCAGGCGGATTTGCTCGCGCATCTCGTCGTAGAGGAGATGAACCAGGTTGCGATGCTCACGCTGATGAAGATCAGCCGCGGCACGTACTCCATCGTGCAGTACAAAGTCAACCCGGAAGCGAGCGCGGCTGGCAAACACATCCGCGAGATCAGCCTGCCGGCAAACGCGGTGTTTATTGCGGTTTACAAAGGCGACAAGACGCTGATTCCGCATGGCGACACGGTCATTGGCGCGGAGGATATCGTCCTCGCGTTTGCGGACGAGGAGTCCCAGCAAAAGCTCAATCTCATCTTTAAATAAAACTGACGATTGACAGCAAAGCCCCGAACCTGACGGTTCGGGGCTTTTTATTTCAAATTTCTATTTTGTTTCGTTCCATGCGGCTATCAGGATATCCGCCAGAAGTTCCGCGCCTTCCTGCACGCGCCTTGTCATGCCGAGCCCCTGTTCCGTGGTTGCGGGCTGAATGCCGACCAGGCAGGTCTGGCAGGCGCATTCCAGTTTGAGATATGCCAGCATCATTGGCAGCGGGAGCATATGCGTGGAGAACGAAAGCCCCGCGGCGTGCTCCTCGGGCAAAATCTGGATCGAACCAGCCGGAAGCTCCAGATACGCCGCGTCGGCAACAACAAGCAGCTCAGGCCGGAAGGCTTTGATCAGCCCCGTAAAGTTCTCCGGCGCAGGCCCGCCTTTGATGAGCAGCAGCCGTTCGTCCGGTACGCCTGCGGTAAGGCCGGCTTTTACGCACAATTGATCAATCAGATACAGCCCCGCCGCGTCGTCCCGGCAAAGCTCCGTACCGACGCCGACGACGGCAATGCGCTTAACCCCGGCAAACGCTGCCTGAAAATACGATTCCAGCTCGTTCACAGCTCAATCACAGCTCTATCTTTAAATCGTCCTGCGAAAATGCCGCCAGCAGCACGTCGCTGCTGAAACTCAGGCACTTTTTCGGACAGGTATCCACGCACTGGCAGCAGAATACACAGCGGCCGACGTCAAGGAAAGCGTGCATCTGTTTGGCTTCCTTTGTGCCGCGGTTTTCAATGGTAATCGCGCCCGTCGGGCAGTCCCGCATGCACAATACGCAGTTGATGCAGGCGGAAGGGTCGTAGAGCAAGCGCCCGCGATAGCCCTTTTGGATGCCGTCCACGCCAAATTGATGCACCTGCGTCGCAGGCGTCTGAAACAGGTTTTTGATTGCGAGCCCGGCCAGACCGCCGGGTCGTTCCTGTCTTTTCTTCATAAACCCAGTCCTCCTCTCAACAAGAGGTTTAGCATTTCTTTATTCTTCATAAGCTCGGCCCGTCTCTTAACAAGAGGTTCAGCATTACTCTATTCTTCATAAGCTCAACCCGCCTCTTAATAAGAGGTTTAGAATCATCTGTGTCATCGCAATGGGCGTGAGCACGGACCAGCAAAAGCGCAGTGTCTGGTCTATGCGGATACGCGCCATAGTTGCGCGCAGCAGCACCATGATCAGGACGATCGCGAACGTTTTAATCAGATACAGCGCAAAATCAACGCCGTCGAGACCTGTGAAAAACGGCAGGAACACCGCCGCGACGACCGACGCCAGAACCGTGAGTTCCGCCGTGGCTGTCAGCCTGAAAAACGCCAGATGCCGACCGCTGTATTCCACGAGCGCGCCGCCGACGATCTCCGTTTCCGCTTCCGGCGCGTCAAACGGCGAACGTTCCAGCTTGGTTTGCGACGTGAGCAGAGCCACGAAAAACGCCGGGATATTGATCAGCGTATAGAGCGGATGCGCCGTGTAGAACGCCGCGATGCCGCTGATGGACCACGATCCGGCGAGAATGGCCGGTGAGAGGAACGCCATAAACAGCGGAACCTCGTAGGCGAACATCTGCGTCAGCGTTCGGAACGCGCCGATGGTCGAATAGACCTCGTGGCTGTTGTAGCCTGCGAGAAAATGGCAGAGGGTCGGAATCGTCAAAAGATACAGCACCGCGACAAGATCGCCGGGGTAGCTCGTCACCGCCTGCATGCCCCAGACGGGCGCGCAGAGATACGCCGCCGCCACCGCGGCCAGCGAAACGACGGGCAGCGCAACAAACGCGAGCTTTTGGGCGTTGCGCGGCAGAATCGCCCGCTTTCCGATGAGCTTGAGCAAATCGGCCAGCGGCTGGTACCAGGGCGGGCCTTTGCGGTTCTGCATGCGCGCGTACACCTTTCGGTCGATGAACTCGAGCAGAAAGGAATACAAGCCGAGAAACAGAAGCCCGGGAAACAGAAATACCCGGAGGATATCGAGAATCATTTCCGTCTCCTCCCGTCAGAACTGCCGGATCCGGATGGATCCAGGGTCAACACCGCGTTTTTTGTACTGCTCTATGCCGAACAGGCGCACCTGATCCCAGCTTGCCAGCTGCGCGCCGCCGCCGTCGATGAGGCTGATGGCGCGATCGGTGCAGGAGTAGCAGGGGTCGATGGCGGCAATGATGATGGGTACGTCCGCAAGCTGGAAACCTTCGAGCATATAGCTCATGCCGTGCCAGTTCGCTTCGGAAGGCGCGCGCACGCGCACGCGATCCGGCATATCCGACCCGTTGGAGCGGATATAATGGATGTTTTCCCCGCGCGGCGCTTCGACGCGGCGCAGCGTTTCGCCAACGGGCAGCTTTCGCGGCGGACGGACGGAGATAGGGCCTTCCGGGATTTCCCGAATCATCACGCGGATGAGGCGGATGCTTTCGAGCATCTCCTTGACGCGCACGAGCGTGCGCCCGTAAACGTCGCAATGGTCGTCCGTAACCGGGTTGACCGCAACTTCTTTATACACGCCGTAAGGTTCGACGACGCGGATATCGTCCAGTATGCCAGCCGCGCGCGCAACGGGGCCGACGGCGCTGAAGTGCGCAACGTCCTCCGCCGTGAGTACGCCAATGCCTTTCAGGCGCGCAATGAGCGTGGTCTCCGTCATCGCGAGTTCCGCATAATATTTAATTTTTTCTTCGAGCATATCGCAGACGCGGAGGATATTCTGCATCAGTTCCGGCTCGAGATCCCTGCGTACGCCGCCAAAGGTGTTGACGCCGTAGTTGATGCGGTTACCGCCGATCTGCGCCAGCATGTCCAGCACCAGTTCGCGGTCGCGCCAGGTATACATAAACAGCGTGTCAAAGCCGATTTCGTGCGAGGCGACGCCGAGCCAGAGCAAATGGCTGTGGAGTCGTTCCAGCTCGCCGACGATACCGCGGATGTAATACGCGCGGCGCGGCACTTCCAGCCCCGCCATGTCCTCAAATGCCTGGCAGAAGCACGACGTATGCGCATGCGAGCAGATGCCGCAGACGCGCTCGATGATATAGAGATCCTGGATATAGTTTCTGCTTTCGCAGGCTTTTTCGATTCCGCGATGGTTGTATCCGATTTCGACAACCGCGCGCTCGACCTTTTCGCCGTCGAGCGTGATTTTAAAGCTGCCCGGTTCCTTGAGGGACGGGTGCTGCGGGCCGATGGGTAAAACCACCTTGTGGTCGCTGCGTTCACTCATGTGCTGCCTCCTCTTTCGGCGGCTCGTATGCCATGGTTTCTTTATTGAAAAAGGCGGGGTTCCATTCCTTGCGCAAGGGGTACTGACCCTCCGGCCAGCAGTCCGGCAGAGGATAGCTCGGCCCTTCCGGCAGGCCGGTCACGCGCACGCCGAATAGGTCTACCATCTCGCGTTCGTGCAGTACCATGGAAGGGTAAAGTTCACCCTGTGAGCGCACAACGGGGTTGTCCTTGGGTACGCGCTCGCGCAGCACCAGAAGAGCGTTCTCTTCGTTGGAAACGATGTACGAAAGCCCGATATACTCGCCTTCGTCCGTACCGACCAGATGCTTGCCTTTGACAAAGCGCAATTCTTCGCAGGCATAGCGCAGCGCTTTTTCAAACGTCTTTGGCTCCACAAAATCCGACCAGATGCGGAATTCTCTGGGGGTGCGCGCATTGAGCGCGGGGAAGCGCGCGTTGAGCGCCTGTACGATCTGTTCGAGATTCATTTGTGCCTGCCCTCCTTTTGATCCAGCGACGCGAGCAGCTTGTTGACCGCGTCGATGATCGCTTCCGGGCGCACCGCGCAGCCGGGGATATACGCATCCACGGGGATGACGGTGTCAATGCCGCCGGTCACGCAATAGCAGCTGTCGAAAATACCGCCCGTACAGGCGCAGGTGCCGACCGCGATGACAAACTTCGGCGTGGACATCTGGTCGTAAATCTGCTTGAGGCGGTCGCGCGTTTGCAGCGTGACGGCGCCGGTGCAGACCATCACGTCCGCATGGCGCGGGCTGCCCTGCTGCAGGATGCCGAGGCGCTCCAGATCGTACTGCGGGGTCAGCGCGTCCACGACTTCGATATCGCAGCCGTTGCAGGCGCCCGCGTTGAAATGGATGATCCACGGGGATTTCTTTTCGCCCCATGCGATCGCCTTATCGAGTAAACCCATGTGTTCTCACCCCGGTTTCTTTACTTGCGAAAGAGAATCAGCATTGCCAGAATGCCAACGCCGATATAGGCAACGGGCATCAGCGTGTGCCCTTTTGGCGCGGTAGCCACGATCATGACCAACACGTGCATAACCGTAAAGAAAAACGCCAGATAGAACATCCGCTTGAAATTCGGGTTGACATATTGGCTCACCGCGTCCGTGCTCTGCCCGCAGGCATAGGGATCGACGGAATGCTTTCCCGCGGGTGTTTTGTCCGCTTTACGCTTGAGAAAAAGCGAAAGCAAAGTCAGCAGCAGCAGAAAGACAATAAAGATGACCGGCGTGGAAATGAGAATTGCTTGTGCGTCCATTGTTTTCTGCCTCCTATCCCCGCAAGTTCCGCAGGTTGCGGATGTACATATCGCCGTGCTTGTGATAAATACTGATGGCGATGCCGGAAAGCACCGTTGCAACCACGACTTCGAGCACGATGATGGTGACGATGAACGCCTGCGCCAGCGCCATGTTGCCGTTGAGCCAGCCGCCGAGCACGATGAACATGGAAATCGCCTTGATCGCCAGCTCGAGGCCGATGATGATTTTGAGCATATGGCGGGTACGGATGAGCTCGACGCAGCCGGTAACGATCAGCACCAGCCCGATTACGAGCATAACGGTTGTAGAAGTCATTCGTTTTCCCCCCTCTGCAGCAAGTGCGTAAAACTAGTCCCGATCAATCGTCTTCACGCTCCTTAAAAAACACTACGATGGCCGAAGCGCCCGCAACCAGCGCGACCATCTGGCCAAAGATATCCGCCTGGCGCGTTTCCCAGAAGACCGTGTCAAAGCGCGCGGCGGACGCGTTTGCCGACGGGCTGCCGATGGAAAAGTTCGTCAGTCCCGCCGCAATCATCAGCACCGCGCCGATGGCGATAAGGATGACCGGGAGTTTTACCTTGCTGCGCGAAGGTTCGCCGCTGATTTTTTCCTCGGCGAGGTTATCGCCGTTGCTGAGGCTCACTGCGCTGATAAAAATGACCGTCACGAGACCCGAACAAACCGAAATTTCAAAGATCGCCGCCCAGTGCGCGCCGAGGATATACATCAATACACCAAGCGCCACGCTGACGGCAGCCAGCGCGAGGGCCGAGTTGATGAGTTTTCGGCTGACAACGGAGAGCAGGCTGAACGCGAGCATGCACCCGAGGCAGACATAGATTGCAAGTTCCATACAATCTCCTTTCAGATCAATCCTGCGCCGCCGAGATACTTCAGCAGCAGGGGAAAGATCAGACCGACACCGATGGTAACAATGGTGAGCAGAATCTCCGAAACGCGGATTCCGCCTTTGATCTCGCAAACCGCATTCCAGCGGGGGTTGAGCTTGCCAAAGAATACGTTCTTCTGCAGCCGCAGAAAATACGCGCCCGTGAGGATGCTCGCAATCAGCGCAAATGCTGCGTATCCGCTCATACCGGCTTTCCAGAGCGCGAGCAGGATCAGCAGCTTACTCCAGAATCCCGCAAACGGCGGAACACCCGCCGTGGAAAGAAAAGCGCAGACGGACGAGAACCCCGTGACCGGCATGCGGCTCTGCAGGCCGCCCATCTCGCCGATATCCAGCGTGCCGAGCTGTTTTTCGAGCGCCGCGGCGTTGGTAAAGAGCGCGGTTTTAGCCGCCGCGTGGCTGAACAGGTAGAGCAGCGCCGCGATGATGCCGAGCTCCGTTCCCGCCGAAAGGCCGAGCAGGATATAACCCATCTGGCTGACGGAGGAGTAGGCCGCAATGCGCTTGAAGTTCGTTTGCATCAGCGCAAGCAGCGCGCCCACGACGATGGTAAATACGCCCAGCACCGCTAGTGTGGTTCTGAGCACGGTCACGTCGTAGAACAGCCGCGTCAGCGTCAGCAGGCTGTAAACGCCCGCAATCTTGGTGACGATACCCGAGAGCATGATGGAAACCGCGGTGTCTGCGCTCTCGTAAGCGTCCGGCAGCCAGCTGTGGAATGGCGCGACGCCGCTTTTGATGCAGTAGCCGGAGACGAGCAGAATGAGCGCGCCCCAGCAGAGCAGCGTGCCGCCGTCCGCAGAGCCGGTAAAGAGCGCGGGCGTGAGCGCGTCAAAGCTCAGGCTTCCCGCCTTGATAAACAGAAACGACAGCCCCGTAAGGATGAAGATTGTCGCGAGCGCGGAAAGCGTCATATACTTGAACGCGCCTTCCAGATCCCGCGTGGACTTATACATGCCAATCATCACGAAGCTCGCAACGCCCGTGACTTCCAGAAACACATACAGCGAAAACAAGTCGTGCACAAGCAGCATGCCGTTGAGGCCGAGCATCATGACCATCAACAGGTTCGTATAGGAAGGCCGGTGGTCGTCAATGGTCGTAAACGCGGTGAGTGTGGAAGCAAGCGAAACCATGCCTACGCACATCAGCAGAAACATCGAAACCAGATCGTTTCGGAAGTAGCCAACGCTTTGTTCGGCGTCCCAGGCAAGGCCAAAGAGAACTGAGCGTTCACCGGAAGCGATCAAAAGGAAAAACCCTGCGAGTGCCGCCAGCATCTGCGCGGCCGCTACGGAGGCGGACATCGCGATGGTCTTGGTGCGGATCAGCGCGCGTGGAACAACGTTGTTGACAATCAGCGCCAGCATCGGCAGCGCCAGAAACAAGTGCGGAATCCATTTTAATGCCGTCATGTCCTCGCCGCCTTTCTTATAATAAAACTACCAGGAAAATGACCAGTACGCAGGCCAATCCCGCAATCGCCAGCACCAGATACCGGGTGAGGCTTCCGGTAACTTCGCGGTGCAGCAGCCGGGAAACTCCGCCGACCAGGCCCGGAACGCCCTTGTCGTAAACCCAGGACACGCCGCTTTCCACCCATTGGCAGGCGCGCGAAAACCCGTTGACCGCACCAACCAGCCAGTTGTAAGGATCAAGCTTGCCCGCTTCGGCGAGCGCGAAACCCTGCCTGAGCACGGGAGCGTAATGGATATGATCCGCACTGCCCAGCGCGCCGCCGGTTTTTTTACGGCCGTAGAGGTGGTCAAACAGCGCCAGCAGGAGGGCTGCGCAGGAGAGCGCAACGAGCAGCCCGTTTTGCGGCCAGCCCGCAAACGACTCCGTTTGCCCAAGCGCGGGCTGCAGCAGATAGGTGTGCACCAGGCTGCTGCCAACGCCAAAGAACAGGCAGAGCGCGGCAAGCGCCGCGGCGGGGATTGTCATGCCGCCGGATACTTCCTTGATCTGCTTGACGCCCCGCGGCAGACGCAAAGTGCCAAAGAATGCCGCGCCACCGAGTTTGAGGAACGAAATGGCCGTCATGACCGCGCCGACGAGCGCGACGATGTAGTAAACGATGCCGGACTCGAGCGCCGCGTCGAACACCAGCTCTTTGGAGAAAAAGCCGTTCGCCCCCGGGAAACCCGCGATGGAAAGCCCGAAAATGACAAAGCAGATCATCGTAACCGGCATGACGCGTCCAAGGCCGCCTACACGGTTTAGGTCGGTCGTTCCCGTTTGCCGCTCAATCGCGCCCGCCGTGAGAAACAAGCCGGACTTATAAAGCGCATTGTTGATCATGTGGAACAGCGCGCCGATGATTCCAATGGGAAGGCAGCTGCCGACGCCAAGAAGCATATAGCCCACCTGACTGATCGCGTGGTAGGAGAGCAGCTTTTTCATATCCTTTTGAATCAGCGCCATGGCTACGCCGAAGAACAGCGTGACCGCGCCGACGACCAGAATCAGCGTGCTCATGGACGAGCCGGGTTGAACGTCGTAAATCTGCGTGACGATGCGGATGGAAAGCCCGATGCCGAGAATCTTTTCCAGCGATCCGGGGAACGCCGCGAGAAACGGCGAGGACGCGTCCTCCGCCGCGAGCGGAATCCAACTGTGGAACGGCATGGCGCCCGCTTTGCCCATTGCGCCCAGCAGCATGAGCGCGCAACCCGCCGCGCCGAGCCCACTGGCCGGCAGACGGGTCATCGCGCTGACGTCGGTCTGACCGGATACGCGGATGGTGATGATCACGCCGAGCATCAGCAGCAGATCGGCAACTCCGCCGAGCCAGAGCATTTTAATCACGGCGCGCGGATTTTTCGCGTTGCCGAGGAGCAGCATGGCGCTCATGCACGCAAGAAGCCCTTCCCAGAAGATCAGCATGACCGGCAGGTTGTCGCTCAATAGCGCGCCGTTGGCAAACCCGATACTGGTCAAAAAGAAGAGCAGGAAGATGCCGCCGCGCTTGTCGCCGCGAAAATACGTGACCGTGTGCCACACAATGAAAAACGCAACGATTGACGTACAGACCAACAACATGGAAGATAGCGTTCCCGCGAGGAAATGCCCGCTGAAGCCGTATCCCGCAAACGGAAGCGTTACATCCGCGCCGCCGCCGAGGAAGAGCGCAAAGCAAAGGAATACGTTGATCAGCCCGAATACGAGCACCGAGGCAACCTGCGCGGCATACCGCCGCCGCAGGAGCCAGACGAGGAAGCCTCCGAGGACAGGAAGCCCGATGAGAGCCGCGGGCAACGCCGCGCCTTGATTGAGCCAGCCGCAAATCGCCGTCATATTAGAGCACCTCCCAAATGCGCGAAGCAAGCTCCGTCGGCAGAGAGATTAACAGCCCCAGCGCCAGCGCCAGCACGCCTAAAAACAGGACGCTTGCGACCATGCCGGGCGTCCTTTCGCGCGCGTGAGAACCATCCTGTTCGGGACCGAAAAACACTTTAAAGAACACACGGCCAAGATAGAACACCGTCATGAACGCGCCGAGGATGAACACGCCCGCAAGCAGCGGATGCCCCGCATCGAGCGCGCCCTTGACGACAAGGAATTTTGCAAAATAACCGGAAAACGGAGGAACGCCCATGACGGACAGCGCGCAGAGCGCAAAGGCGACGGCGGTCAGCGGGAAGCGCTTATATAGCCCGCCCATGCGGTTGATATCCTTGGTATGCATGCTGTGTTCCACAACGCCCGCGCAGAGGAACAGCCCGCCCTTTGCGACGCTGTGCGCGAGGATATAGAGCATGCCGCCAACCAGCCCGGATTCCGTTCCGACGCTCACGCCAAGAAAGATAAACGCCAATTGACTGATGGTGGAATACGCAATGATGCGCTTGAGGTCGGTTTCCACCATGGCGCAGCCCGCCGAAACGAGCGCGCTGAGTGCCGCGATGGCGGGGACGATCACCGTAAACGCCGGGTCGATCGTAAACGTACTCACGAACAGCCGCGCGTAAGCGTAGACGCCGATTTTGACCAGCACCGCCGCGTGCAGCAGCGAGGTCACGGGCGAAGGGGCCACGCCCGCGTCCGGCAGCCAGCTATGCAGCGGGAATGTTGCGGACTTGGAGAAGATGCCAAAGAGGATCAGCGCCACGCACCAGGAGGGGATTGAAACACCCTTCATGGCGGTGAGCTCGAAGGTGCCCGTTTGGCCCCAGACACCGAAAAAGCCGACGAGCATGATCAGCGCGCCGAGCACGGTGACGATATACGCTTTGTTGGCGCGGACAATCGTGAGCTCCTCGCGGTAAAACCCGATGAGCCTCCAACAGCAGACCGCACTGATCTCCCAGAAGATGTAGATCAGCACAAGGCTTGTCGAATACACGAGCCCCATCATCGCACCGAGGAACAGCACGGCCATGAGGTAGTATTCGTTTTGATTGTCGTAGTCTTTGATATAGCCGAACGAGTAGACAATGATGACCGACGCAACAAGCGAGGAAGTCATCGCCATAAACACCGCCAGCGCATCCGCCTGAAAACCGAAGCTGAGCCCCAGCGGAAGCTCCCAGCGAACGAGCGGTTTTTCGCCGCCAAGGACGCTCGGCAGCAGCAGCGCGGAGCAAACAAACGCCGAGAGCACAAAGACGAGCGCAAGCGCATTGCGCAGCCACGGCGCGCGCTTTCCGGCCAGCGGCAGCACAAATGCGCCGACAAGCGGCACTAATATGCAGACGAGTAAAGCACCCTGCATCGTATCCAATCCCCTATCCATGATGAAAGCCTACCCTGCACGCAGTCGTTTGGCAGGACAGGCGCATGCTCGCAAAATTGCGGCTTTATTATAGTTCTGCACAGCAAAAAGGTCAAGAAATACGCAGAATTCCTATACGATTTCATATTATCGATATCCGTTAGCAATTAGTGGGTTAAGACGTCTTCTGTTGGTTTGGAGCAAAGAGCGAAAAATAAAAGAAAAACGCGCGGACAGGATACCCGCGCGAAATCCGGCACTGAACAGGTACGATTTTTGCATGCCGGAACGGAATTCCACCCGCGTCTTTTAATAATCATTCAAAAAAAGCATCACAAAATCGTACCAGAATATACGATTCTGCGATACTGATTGTAAAAAAGTAACGTAGAAAACGTCGAAAATAACCCGCTGTTCAGCAGATGCGCGGCAAAAGCGTGCCTGTTGGCGGCAGGATGCGGCGGAATGTGCCGATTCGTGTGCGCGCAAAAACCCTGCCGGAGCCGTCCGAAACGCGCCCGATCACGGCGGCTTCCGCGCAGCCGGGTACGGCTTTCAGCGCCGAAACCGCACGGGCAGCGTCCTGTTCCGGCAAGGAGAAGAGGACAACGCCCTCGTTGGCAACATAGACCGGGTCGATGCCGAGAATGGCGCAGGCGTCGCGTACATCCGCGCGGACGGGTAGCGCGTCTTCGTCCAGCGTGACGTCGAGGCGACGGCCAGCCCATTCGCAGAGGGTACCCGCAACACCGCCGCGCGTGGGGTCGCGCATGGCGTTCACCCTGCAGCCCGCGTCCAGCACGGCGCGCACCGCGTCCGCCATGGGGCGCACGTCGCTCAGAATCGACGGGTCGAAAGCGAGACTGTGGCGCGCGGCCATCACCGCCATGCCATGAGAGCCGATTGACCCGCTGCAGAGGATTGCGTCTCCCGGCTGCGGCTGCTGGGAAGGAACCTGTGCGCCTTCGGGGAAAAGACCGACGCCCGCGGTTGCGATATGGATGCCCGCGCATCCGCCCGCTTCGACCACCTTGGTGTCGCCGGTCACGATGGAAACGCCCCCTTCTTTGGCGGTCTCCGCCATGGAGCGCACGATTTTGCGGAGGGTTTCGAGTTGCAACCCCGTTTCCAGCACCATGGAGACACTCAGATAGCGGGGGACCGCGCCGGAAACCGCAAGGTCGTTGACCGTACCGCTGACGGCGAGCCTGCCGATATCCCCGCCCGGAAAGAACAGCGGGGTTACGACATAGCCGTCCGTCGTGAACGCAATCCTGCTCGCGCCGGGACAAATGGCGGAGTCCGTGAGCGGGGAGAGGAACTCGTTTTGAAACGCGGGCGCAAAGATTTCTTCCACCAGCTCGCGGTAGGCTTGCCCGCCGGAGCCGTGCGCCAGCGTGATCTGTTCGGTCATGATGATTCACCTTCTCATATTGCTTCTAATGATAAATGGAAGATTTGCGTCTCTATCGTGCGCCGCCTTCATATTGGTAATAAGCTGCACAAGCGCCTTCCGAGGAGACCATGCACGCGCCCAGCGGATGCTCCGCCGTGCAGCGCGCGCCAAAGAGCGCGCAATCCGGCGGATCGAGAAGCCCGCGCAGGACGTCGCCGCAGCGGCAGCCGCTCGGTGCGGACGTGGTTTTCGGTTCAAGCGAAAACCGCTTTTGAGCGTCCCATTGCGCCCATTCCGGACGGAGGGCAAGCCCGCTGGATGGAATCCAGCCAAGCCCGCGCCAGAGCGCGCCGGAGGGGACGAACCAGGTTTCAACGAGTGCGCGTGCCGCCATGTTACCCTCGCTTTTAACCGCGCGGGGGTATGCGTTGATTAATTTTTGTTCGCCGCGGGCGAGCATGGTAATGAGCGCGAGCAGCGCCAGCAGCAACTCCTCCGGTTCGAACCCGGCAATCGCCGCGGGAAGTCCCATCTCCTGCGGCAAAAAACGAAACGCTTCCGCGCCGGTCACCGCCGCCACGTGGCCGGGGCAAAGCAGCGCGTCCACGCGCGTTTGACCGCCGAGCAGCGCGCGCAGCGCGTTTGGCATGGTCTTGTGAATGCAAAGTATGGAAAGGTTTTTTACGTTCTGCCGACTGGCAGCCTCCAGAAGTGCGGCGGTATGCGGCGTTGTGGTTTCAAACCCGACGCCGTACCAAACGACCTCGCGTGCCGGATGCGACAGCGCAAAGTGCAGCGCGTCCAAGGGGGAAACGCAGATTCGCACGTCCGCGCCGCCCGCCTGCAGGGTTGAAAGGCTTGTGTCGCCGGAAGGCACGCGGAGCATGTCCCCAAAGCAAAACAGCGTTACGCCGGGTTGTTTTGCGGCGGCGAGCGCGAGGGAAATATCTTCTTCCGCGGTAACGCAGACCGGACAGCCCGGGCCGGAGACGAGGCGAAGCTGCTCCGGCAGAAGCTGGCGGATACCATAGCGGCGGATGGCGTGCGTATGCGTGCCGCAGACTTCCATAATGGTCGCTGCAGGCAGGCCTTCGGCTGCTATTTTGATCTTCTCTTCAAGAATAGAAATCGTGTTCACGGCTGTTCGCTCTCCTTTCCGCACGTTTCAGGTTCAGAAACGGATCTAGAGCTGCTCGATCTCTTTCAACAGCGCTTCGAGTTCTGCGCCGGATTCGGGGTCGAGCTTTTGAATCACGAACCCCGCGTGCACGAGCACGATGTCGCCGACGGCGCTTTCCGGCAGCAGCCGGGTGGATGCCCGCCGCGTCACGCCGCCGTAGTCGACCACCGCTTCCTCCGCTTCGAGCACCGTTACCGTTCCGGGAATGGCGAGGCACATAACAAAACACCTTCCTTTTGCAGCGCGGCGGCAATGGCCGCCTGCCCATAGCTGATTCCGCCGTCGTTGCAGGGAACGAGGCGGTTGTATAAAACCGTAAACCCGCGCGCTTCCAGCGCGTCTGCGCATAGTTCGAGCAACAGCTCGTTTTGAAAACAGCCGCCCGAAAGCGCAACGTTGCCGCATCCGGTTTCGCAGCGCGTTTCTTCCGCCGCCTCCGCCAGCAACGCCGAAAGTGCGCGGTGAAACCGCATACTGACGCGCCCGATGGAAACGCCCGCCGCGACATCCTCCGCAACCGTCGTTATCACAGGCCGCCAGTCGTACACCCATTTTCCGTTTTCGGGAAGGATATCAAAGCGGTACGCGCCCGTTTCCGATAAATCCGCCGCCTGTTCCAGCTCGATTGCAGCCTGCCCTTCGTAAGCGGCAACCTGCCGGATTCCGGCAAGCGCGGCAATCGCGTCGAACAGCCGTCCCATGCTGGTCGTTTCTATCGCGTTCAGCCCGGCGTCCGCCGCGGAAAGCAGCAGCGAAGCCTCCCGCACCCGCTCCGGAAATAACGCAAGCGCGCGTTCCCGCCCGAGCGCAAGAGTGCAGACGCTCAGCGCGGTGCGCCAGGGTTCGCGCACCGCCGCCTCGCCGCCCAGCAGACGAAATGGCAGCAAATGCCCGATGCGGCGGTTTGCGGATAGCGTGCCGAAAAGCGTTTCTCCGCCCCAGATCGTGCCGTCATCGCCATAGCCCGTGCCGTCCCAGATAAAACCGATGGCAGGTTTTTTTTCATCATACTCGGCAAGCACGGAGGCAAAATGGGCACGGTGATGCTGAACCGCAATCGCGGGGATGCCAAGCGACTGCGCGATTTTTGTGGAAGCGTAGTCCGGGTGCGCGTCATAGGCGACGCATTCCGGCTCCGCATCGAAGAGCCGCTCAAACGAGCCGATCTCGCGGATGGCGCTCGATTCTGTGTCCGGGTCGTCCAGATCGCCAATATGCCCGCTGAGAAACGCGTTTTCGCCTTTGAGCAGGCAGAAGGTGTTTTTTTGCTGTGCGCCGACGGCGAGGATCGTGCGTTCATTTCCGTTCAGCGGCAGAGGTTCCGGCGCCCAGCCGCGCGCGCGGCGCAAAAAACGCGGCTCTCCGCGGCTGACAACGCAGACGCTGTCGTCCATGCGGCGTATGATCGGGCGGTTATGCGTCAATACTGCGTTCGCAAGGCCGGAAAACGCGCCTGC
The DNA here is from genome assembly GCA_039683415.1 of Clostridiaceae bacterium. Classification (GTDB taxonomy): domain Bacteria; phylum Bacillota; class Clostridia; order Christensenellales; family CAG-138; genus UBA7703. The sequence continues at coordinate 20,479 of JBDKRL010000014.1, read as the reverse complement.
CGCATCCTCGTCCCGATAGATCATCGGGCGGTCGGAGAGATTGCCGCTGGTCATCACGAGCACGGGAAAATGTTCCATCAGCAGGCAGTGCAGCGGGGTATACGGCAGCATCACGCCGAGCCGGTTGTTACCCGGTGCGACGGACGGCGCGAGCGTGAACTCCGGTTTTTTGCGCAAGAGGACGATCGGCTTTTGATGGCTGGTCAGGAGCGCTTCTTCCTCTAAAGATACGCAGCAGAGCGTTCTGGCGGCTTCCAGATCCCGCGCCATGACGGCAAAGGGTTTTTCATAACGCTGTTTGCGGGCTCGCAAGAGCGCAACGGCGCGTTCGTTTTGCGCGTCGCAGGCCAGATGAAACCCGCCCAGTCCCTTGACCGCAACGACGCCGCCCCGACGGATCATGGACGTAAACAGCGCAATGGGATCGCCTGATTGTTCCACACCCTCCAAGAGAAAACGCAGTTTTGGCCCGCAGTCGGGACATGCGTTCGGCTGCGCGTGGAAACGGCGGTCGAGTGGGTCGTCATATTCGCGCTGGCAGGGTTTGCACTGAATAAACGCCGCCATGCTGGTGTTCTTGCGGTCGTAGGGGATGTCCTCGATGATGGTAAAGCGCGGGCCGCAGTCCGTGCAGTTGATAAACGGGTAACGCCAGCGGCGGTTGGCGGAATCAAAGAGCTCCCGCCTGCAAGCGTCGCAAATGCCGATATCCGGCGAGATCAGCGCGGTTCTTCCGCCGCCTTCGCTGCCGAGGATATGAAAACCTGTGTCGCCCAGAACGGGAATCTCCTCGCGCCGGATGCTCGCGATGCGTGAAAGCGGCGGCGCGTTCGTTTCCAGCGCGGCAAAAAACGCCTCGCAGTCGGGGGCGGTTCCTTCCACCTCGGCGTATACGCCAAAGCTCGTATTTCGAACGAAACCGTTCAGGCGATGCCGCGCCGCTTCCCGATACAGAAACGGACGAAACCCGACGCCCTGCACGATCCCGCTGATTGAAACCCCAAATCGAATCATGTTTCGCCTCGATCGAATGCGCTGAGCCTGTTTTAACAAGGTAGACCCTGCAGAAACGCGGGAGCGCCGCCAACGCTTGGAATCTAATCATTGTACAATCGATTCGAATCGAAGTCCATCTTCTGCAAAGCGAATATCGAGAAAGCAGTTCGCATCCCTTGAGCACCGTCTATGAAGACAGGCGCGCCGATAACAGGCTACTATCAACTATTCTTCCGCCATTCGATACCCCACACCCATCTCGGTCAACCCTCACGAAGTGAACCAATCGTGCGAAACGCGAGTGTGGGTGCAAATGAGAGAAACAGACATAATAATAGAAACCTAAGCAACACTGGATGTTCTTTACTCGTCTGTCAGCCAAGGCTTTCTCCGTCTTTTCCTTCTTCAAGAGAATACCACTACCTCATTTTTCTGTACAATTTAGAGCAGCCTATGCAGAGTAGAATCAGCATTGCCTGTCAAACACGACCCAGCGGATTTGGAGTATTGTTAAATTCTTCAACAAAGAGTTGCGCGGCGGGGTTGGCATGCGATTCGTTAACATGCAGGAAAATCTGGAAATCACAATCGTCTTCTAAAATCCCGACAATTTTCACATTTGGACACGCGCTGCTGAGCATGCTGGAGGTTACAATTGCAATGCCGGCTTTCAGCTCTACCATCAACAATGCGGATTCTACGCTTGGCACGCGGACGATGGTAATTCTTCCGTTCGTGAAGCGCTCAGCCAATTGTCGGTTTCGCGCGAAAGAGGAAAATACTTCATCCGCATAGGCGACAAACAGCCGCTCACCGGTTAATTCGCGCAGAGGCGCCGCCTGGCGCGTCATCAGTCTGTGACCGGGTGGAACGGCGATGTATGCGTTTTCGAGCATAATCGGTTTGTCCTTGCCGTCGCCTCGGTCAAAAAGGGTGAACACGAGATCATAATCGGATGGTTCATGGATGAGAAGCTGCTCATCCAATACGTCAAGATCAAGATAGATTTCGGAGTATTTTGTCCGAAACTGGCGGATAAAATTGACAAGGCGTTCACAGACCGCAGACTGCGCGCATGCGATGCGGATCGATCCGACTTCCTTTAAACCGGGCAGACGAAGACGGCTCACCGCGGCATCGTATTTTGCCAATAAGCCTACGGCATCACGCGCAAGCAGCCGGCCTGCTTCGGTTAACACGACAGAATGCGTACTGCGCTCAAACAGCATTGTCCCCAGCTCGGACTCAAGGCTTTGAATATGACGGCTGAGAACCGACTGATTGATGAAGAGCTTTTTTGCAGCCTGACTGTAGCTGAGCGTGCGCGCAAGCACTAAGAACTCAAACAATCGCTCTGTATTCATATGCTCCGCTCCTCAGTCTGAATCCAACTCTCAAATGCCGTGATGAAATCGTTCAGCAACGGATTCATATTGCTTGAACGGTAGTACATATACATAGAGACATTGGTTCCCTTGCCTTCAATCGGGATACAAACGGAGTTTGGCGGTGTCATACCGCGCATGATCCAAGGGCACAGGACCAGTCCTTTGCCAATCGGAACGAGCAGAAGAAAGAAAAACGGAGAGACATTGCTTTGGTATAAAAAGTAGCGGATGCCTCGCTTGTCTAAAAGACCTAGTTGGTAGTTTCGCATATAGGTGTCCTTCGTTTCCGGCCAGGGGATGATGTTTTCACCGTCCAGCATTTCTAGCGATAAAGTGCTTTGATATGCCAGCTTATGATCCTTTGGTAAAAACGCGCAAAGGCTTGTCGTCAAGAGCAGCTTGCGCTGTAAATCAGGAAATGCTGCGGGCGACGGGTCGTATGTAAAATATAAATCTACGCCTGCGTTGCCGAGCGCTCCAAAAAACCCGAAAGCAGTATCATCCAGCAACTCAAGATGGAGATTTGGGTAGCGCGCATTATAGACGTCGAGAAAGGGTCCGAGCAAAGGCACAACGGAGAACCCGCTCATGATGATGCGAAGGCTGCGATATTCATCCGCACCAACGGATGCAAGGCGTGTGCGAATCCCGGAATCAAGTTGAGTCAATTCTCTCGCGTCTTTTAGAAAGCGCTTCCCTTCCTCGGTAAGAGAAACACAATGCGTGTCCCTGTCAAACAACGGTATTCCGATGCTTTTCTCCAGCGAGGCGATGCGCGCCGAGAGAATCGGCTGGGAGATCGTGAGCTGATCGGCAGCGCGACGAAAGCTTAAAAAACTCGCAAGCACAACAAATTCGTTGAGACGATCGAGATCCATTCTGCGGCTCCTTAATAAAAATAGTGAATAACCATGCTTATTATCATCTATCGGGGAATGCTAGTCAAGAAAAGAAACGACCTATATAAGAGCGTTATGCTTGTGAATGATCGTGCCGGTGATAAGAATATTGCATAGCAAAGATGGCAGAACCCATTTAATTCCTCATGCTTGTATGTTACGATTTTCTTGCATCGAGACATATGCCATATCTTATCAACCACAATTCAAAAGGAGGAACTGATCAATGAAGAAATTTCTAGCCCTCGCGATGACATGTTTGTTGGTCTTCGCTCTGTTTGCCTGCACCGGGAAAACAGAGGAAGGCATCACTGAAACAGGGAGCACGACTGAAAAACCTTTGATTGGCGTTTGCATGATCGACCTAAGCCAGTCCATTTACGAAACGCAGGCTGCGGCTCTGGTTGCGGCGTTCCCTGACTGTGATGTACAGGTAGCGGTCGCTGACAGCGATGTCTCAACACAGATCAACCAAATCAATACATTTGCCTTGATGGGCGCGAAGATGATCGTTATCGTCCCGACGGAAATTGAGGCGTTGACCGATGCAATCATCAAAGCGCACGATGCAGGCTGCAAGATTGTAATCAGCGGCGCGGCAAACAGCAACACCGCACTTGACGGATACTATGACACCTGCACGGTGAGCGACGAATATCTGATCGGTTGCTATACCGCGATGGTTGCGAAGACCTGGGTTGAATCCCATCTGGAACAACTTGGCGGCGCAGACGGCAACTGGGAAATGGCATTCCTTGAATCCAGTCTGAATGATGACTGTGTTTATCGTACAAACGGCATGGAATCTGTTATTAATCCTTATTTGACAAACCGTGACGGCGCGTTTGTGGATGCCATGGGAAATGTTGTGGATGAAGCGAACAAAGTGGCAAATCCCGCTTACTCAGAAGTGCTCGCCAACCATTACAAAGGCGCAAAGGCGGAGATGGATATGGCCGATACGGGGATTACCGTCGCCTCGATTCTCACGACAAATCCTAATACGCGGGTATTCCTTTGCTTCAACTCGCTTGCCTCGACAAATGGCGGTCAGTATGTAGTGGATCACTATGCGGATCAGCTCAGCGAGTTTGCATTCTTTTCCGCGGGTGTTCTCGGAAGCGAACCGGAATATCTGGTTGGGTCCCTCTCCGAAACCGAAGGAACACGTTCCGTATTCCGGGGCGCCTGCCAATTCGGGAGCGGCGAAGTGTCCGAAACGCTTGCACGGCTTGCCAAAGCTGTTATGTACGGTCAGCTTGGCGTTGACTATGTGACCAATACGCCCGATGGAGTAGCGCTTTGGTGGACGGTGGACAAACAGTGGAGCGGTGAAGAGGCAGACTACATGCTCCATTTCAACATTGGAAACGAAGCAACCGTTCAGCCGTATGACCCCGTGGCACTGATACACGACGCCGGAACAACAATCTACTGGGATTCCATCAATGGATTTGCACCGGAGACGGAAGAAGAAACGCCCGCTGCGACCGCCGCGCCTGAAGCCACCACAACCGCGGCAGCAGCGCCCGTACAGCCCGGCGAGTATGCATTTACGGAAGAGGTTGCGAATGTTGGCACATTTGAGTGGAAAATCACGCTGAATGCCGACAGCAGCTATATCATTGCGCAGGCGAATGAAGGAATGGGGAATCCGACATGGACCGGTACTTCCTGGGTTGACAACGGCGACGGCACGTTTACAACGGTTGCCGCTGAAGGAAGCTCGACAAAAATCGCTGGATTCTGGGAAGCAGATGGTTCTATTGTTTGGGCAGCACTGAATGATAACCACTGTGTTCCGGTCAAGTATGACGGGTATGCCGATACAGTTGCCGCGTTCGGCCTGGCAGGTGCGGCTGCTGCGGTTACGACCCAAGCTGGCGAGTACAAATTCACGGAGGAAGTACCGAGCGTCGGAACCTTTGAATGGACGATCACGCTGAAAGACGACGGAAGCTTCGTAATTGCGCAAGCAAACGAAGGCATGGGAAATCCGACTTGGACTGGCACTTCCTGGGTCGACAACGGGGACGGCACATTTACAACGGTGGCCGCCGAAGGCTCTTCGACCAAGATTGCCGCTTTCTGGCAGGCGGATGGTTCGATTGACTGGGTGAACAACGGAGACGGCACGGTAACTCCTGTTGGTTATTAATTCCTGAATTCGCATCAAAGTATGAATCGGAGCCGACGGATGGCCTTTCGGCTCCGATTCCCCATAAGGAGACACGGAAATGCTCACGCTCAAGCACATAACCAAAACTTATCCCGGTGTTGTCGCGTTGAACGATGTCAGCATAACGTTTGAACAGGGCGAAGTGCATGCTTTGCTCGGAGAAAACGGGGCAGGCAAGTCCACCCTGATCAAGATCATTGCCGGCGCGATTGAACCGGATGCGGGGACGATAGGCTTTGATCAAAGGGAATTTCAACGGATGACTCCAAAGCTGGCTTCCGAGAACGGCGTTGCTGTTATTTATCAGGAACTGAACCTTTGCGGGCCACTTTCAGTTGCAGAAAATATCTTTCTCGGCCGACCGCAAACTGCACTCTACAGCCAAAAGAAATGCAATGCGCTCGCTTGCGAGTTGTTTGCCGAGTACGGATTTGATCTAAACCCAGCGGCACAGGTAATGAGTCTGCCGCCGGCACAGCAGCAGCTTGTCGAGATATGCAAAGCAATCTCGATGGGCGCGACGATTATGATTATGGATGAACCGACCTCGTCGCTGGCAACGCACGAAGCCGAACTGTTGTTCCAACTGATTAAGAAACTGAAGGAACGCGGTGTAACCGTCATCTATATCTCCCATCGGCTGGACGAGGTGTTTCAAGTCACCGATCGGGTTTCTATTCTACGCGACGGCTGCTATGTCACCACAAAGAATACGGCGGAAACAACCCGCCAGCAGTTGGTGAATTTCATGGTCGGGCGCGATTTAAAGGAGAGTTTTCCGCGCAGGACGAACCCGATTGGCGAAGTGATACTGCGCGCGGAACATATTACGGGAAACAGCGTCGAAGATATCAGTTTTGAACTGCATCGAGGCGAGATTCTCGGGTTTGCCGGACTGGTTGGCTGCGGGCGTACGGAAACGGCGCAGCTCATCTGCGGGGCGCGGAAAATCGAGAGCGGCAAACTCATTGTCAAGGGCAGCGAACTCAAGCTGAAATCTCCAACGGATGCGCTCGCGGCTGGAATCGGTCTGATTCCGGAAGATCGCAAGGAGCAAGGTTGTATTCTGTTTAATACGGTGATGTTTAACGAAACGTTGATTTGCTTGAAAGATCTATGCAAGTTCGGCGTGATCAATGCGAAAAAACGTCGTGAAGTAGCACAACACTTCCGTGAAGCGCTTTCCATAAGGATTCCGTCACTCAATCAAATGGTGATCAATCTTTCCGGCGGGAACCAGCAGAAGGTGATCGTCGCGAAGGCACTGGCGGCCAATCTGGATGTTCTTTTCTTTGACGAACCAACCAAAGGGATCGATGTTGGCGCAAAGCAGGAGATCTATCACTTGATGAACGAAATGGTAGCGCAGGGCAAAGCGATCGTCATGATTTCATCCGATATGGAAGAAATACTGGGTATGTCAGATCGCATTCTCGTGCTGTATGAAGGTCGTATCACAGGGGAAATCATTCAGGAACGATTCAGCCAGGAGCGAATCTTAACTTTGGCATCCGGGATGGAGGAATAAAAAGATGGAAGTTGGAAATCAAACACTGAGTTGCAAACTGAAGCGAGTGCTTTCTTATGCATGGCGCGAAGGGACGGTATACATCATCCTCGCGGCGCTGGTCGTCATGTTTTCGCTGATTAACCCGCTTTTTTTAACGAAGCTGAATCTATATAACCTTGTGACGCAATCAACATACTATGTGATTGCGGGCATGGCGATTGCCTTCGTGATGATCGGCGGGGGTATTGATCTTTCGGTCGGTTATCTGATGGCTATGTGCAGCACGACTGCCGCTATGCTGATGCTTAACTATAATATGCCGATTTGGCTGGCGTTCGTTTGGGCGGTGGTGCTCGGGTTCTTCATGGGTACCTTTAACGGCGTCATTGCGGCAAAGCTCAAGTTGTTTCCGTTAATCGTTACGATTGCCACCAGCGAGGTCTTTAAAGGCATTTGCTATACACTGACCAACTCAAAAACGTTTTCCGGAATGCCCGATGCGTTTCGGGCGCTGTATAAAACCAAATGGTTGGGGCTCCCGTTGGATGTCTATCTGGCGATATTCTGTGTGATCCTTGCGTGGTTTGTCCTGAATAAAACCCACTTTGGCAGAAATGTACTCGCCGTAGGCGGTGGACGTGAATGTGCACGCCTTTCTGGCATCAAGGCGGATCTCGTGCAGATTCTGACCTTTTCTATCACTGGTGCGGGGTTTGGTCTGGCTGCATTGGATATGATGGCGCAACAGAACATGACGAGCGCAACGACCGGCCCGGGTACCGAGTTTGTCTGTTTGACGGCCGCAATCATTGGCGGCGTGAGTTTCACAGGCGGCAAAGGAAACGTGTTCGGGCTTGTTGCAGGCATCTTTGTCATGCAGATCATCGCCAACGGCATGCAGCTGGCCGGCTGGGGTTCCTATCTCCAGTATGCGGTAAAGGGCATCATTCTCTTGGCTGCGATTAGCTTTGACGCACTGAAAAACAGGCCAAGACCGATTGTCCGCATACATAGCGAGCAAAACAAAAGCGATTCGGCGGCAGACGCTGCATAATTCGATACGATATAACAGAGGTAACGATATGGATGAAGAGATGAAGGGCTTCCCATTTGGAATGCCCGAAGACGGCACTCGGAAAGGCGGTTTTCCTTTTGGCGGAACGCCCCCCAAAGGCATGCCTCCGATGGGAATGAAGCCCCAGCACGGCGATCATCCCCCGATGGGATGGAAGCCGCCGCGAGCGAACATCGACTGGGTTAAACGAAAATATCTGGATGTAGCCTACGATACAGCCAGTTCCGCTCAAACGCTGGACATCTATCTGCCGGAGAACGGGGAAGGACCCTTCCCGGCGCTGGTTCATATTCACGGAGGCGGTTTTGCGCTTGGCGACAAACGAGACGATCACATGGATGCTTACCTGAAGGGACTGCACGAGGGATTTGTTGTCTGCTCCATTGAATACAGGCTCTCTGGTGAGGCGCGCTTTCCCGCAGCAGTTCTGGATGTGCGGCAGGCAATTCGCTTTCTGCGCGAGCATGCGGAGGAGTACGCGATCGATCCGAACCGCATTGCCGCAATTGGCGGCAGCGCGGGCGGGAATTTGACTGCAATTCTCGCCATGAATGTGCCAAACGGAGCATTCGTTGGGGAATCGGGTTCATTTATGATGCAGCCGTTTGTGCAGGCGGCGGTGGATCAGTTCGGTCCAACGGATTTCAAGCGTATGGATCAACAGGCTCGGACAAACGGTGTGAGCTTCGTCAACCATGATGAACCGAGGTCGGCGGAATCGGAGTATATTGGAGAACCGATCGAAACAGCAAGCGAAGAGACCTGTGAGAAAGCGAATCCAGCCTATTACGTGAGTGATGCGATGTGCCCGATTTTAATTCAGCACGGCAGAGTAGACAAGTTGGTACCATTTCAACAATCAGAATCGTTTTATCATGCAATCTGCGACAAGCTGGGTCAGGGAAGAGCCGTCTTCATGCCATTGGATACGGCAGATCATGAGGACCGGCAGTTTTTCACTGATGAAAACTTATCGATCATCTGGACGTTTTTGAAGGATAAACTGGCATAGGAGCGTTCGGCATGGATTTTTCGATTCAGAGAATCAGCGAGCACATTACAAGAGTTATCGCATTCAATACAGAGATGATGTATCTGGTTCAAGGCGGCAACAAAGCCGCCTTGATCGATACAGGCAGCGGATTTGGCAGCCTTCGCGCCTGCATCGCCGAACTGACGGATCTGCCGGTGATTGTCCTGCTGACACACGGCCACACGGATCATGCAATGGGAACTGCCGAATTTGATACAGTCTATATGAACCACGCAGATGATGCGGTCTTTGCTGTTCACGGTGGAAAAGAATTCCGCTTGAGCAGTCTCGATCTGAGTTCTCACACGGCTGAAATCGCTAAGCTTCCGTATATAGAGACGGACGACTGCAACCGTTTTTTGCAGTTGAATGCAGGTGATTGCTTTGACCTTGGCGATATCCATATCGATATCTTTGGATGCAAGGGACACACAGCCGGAAGCCTTTGCATGTTGATTCGGGAAGAGCGCGCGCTGCTGCTGGGTGACGCATGCAACGGCCTGACATTTCTGTTCGATGAGTTCTCAACGGGCGTTCGGGAATACCGCGATTCGCTTGTCAAGCTAAAAATCGAAACCGACGGCAAGTATGATGTGATTCTTCTATCACATACCGGCGGAGAACCAAGAACAGACATGATTGAGAGCAATATTGCGGTATGCGGCGACATATTGTCCGGAAACACGGATGATCAGCCCTTTGAGTTTAAGGGAATGAAGCTGAAACTTGCAAAAGCATTCAGCTTTGGGCAAGGGAGACTGGACGGCGGGAGCGGAAATATCGTATACAGTGACGACACAAAGAGCAGGTAGCGGGTGATGGATCTTTCTAAAAAACCATTTGACCTGAGTGGGCAGGAGATCGGCTGGGCAGAAGCAACCCTGAATTCCCTGACAAGGGAGGAAAAGGTCGGCCAACTCTTCTGTTTGATGGGTGGAGATTATTCCAAAGACGAACGCCAGCGCTTGGTATCGGACTATGCAGTCGGCGGTTTGTTGTTCAGACCTATGCCGAGGGAAGCGTTGAGAGCGGAGTTTGAACTGCTTGAACGTCTGGCGCGTGTGCCGCTGCTCAAGGCGGCGAATATGGAAGAGGGCGGCAGCGGCGCCGTTTCAGATGGGACTTTCTTTGGCTGGCCGATGGCGGTTGCCGCATCGGGGAATCTGGAAACCTGTGAAAGGCTTGCGCTCACATGTGCATCGGAAGGCAGGCAGGCAGGCGTTAACTGGTCCTTTGCTCCGGTCTGCGATCTGGATATCAACCCGCTTAACCCGATCACAAACCTGCGTACATTCGGCAGCGATCCCCAAGAGGTTTCTCTTTTTACACGGACATTTGCAAGCACGCTTCAGAATGCGGGAATGGCTGCTTGCGCAAAGCATTTTCCGGGTGATGGCGTTGACTTTCGCGATCAGCACCTGCACCCAACCTATAATAGCCTTGCGGCAGAGGAATGGGACAAAAGCTACGGGGATGTCTATCAAGCGCTGATTGCGGATGGACTGATGAGCGTGATGGCAGGACATATCGCTCAGCCGGCGCTTTGCATGAGGGAAAATCCAGCGCTTGCCTTTGCCGACTGCTTGCCAGCGTCACAGAGCCGTGAATTGCTGGAAGGTGTGCTGCGCGGCAGGCTGGGGTTTAACGGCCTGATTGCGACGGATGCAACGATTATGGGCGGTTTTTGTCAATCGATGCCACGGCGCGAAGCAATTCCCGCAAGTATCGCAGCGGGATGCGACATGCTTGTGTTCAGTACGGATTTTTATCGCGATTATCAGTACATGTTATCCGCACTGGAAGATGGGCGGCTGGCCGAAGAGCGGCTCAATGCCGCGGTCATGCGTATTCTTGCGCTCAAAGCATGGTGCAGGCGGGCTTCCGCACTGCCGGTTCCGAAAACGAACGCTGCGCTTTGGACGAAGGATTGCGCCAACGAGAGCATCACCCTTGTTAAAAACCTAGAAAACAGTCTTCCCATAACGAAAGAACGATTTCCGATCATCCGTTTAGTTCCGCTTGGGTCAGCGGAAGGCATTGCGCAGCGAATGCGCGAGCGTCTGATTTCGGAAGGATTTTATGTGACTTGTTTTTGCGAGGAACGGGAAGAATTGCGCGCACCAAACGAAACGGATCATGATTGCTTGACTCTAATTCTGGCCAATTATGAAACGGCGAGCAATCAGGTTTCGGTACGTATCAGCTGGTGTAAAAAGCATGCGCTTGATATGCCCCGATTTATATGCGAGGAACCGGCGGTGTTCCTCTCGTTTGCCAATCCGTATCATCTGATGGATGTGCCGCGCATCAAAACATACATCAACGCATATGGATGCACGGACGTCGTGATTGACGCCCTGGTTGACAAACTGCTTGGAAAGAGCCGATTTTGGGGGAAATCACCTATAGACGCTTTCTGCGGGATGCAGGATACGTATTTATAAAAGGGAGTAACGTATGAAAAAGAGACAGGTCGTCGGAATTGTTTTGGCGGTTTTACTGATCGCTGGTTCACAGGTCATGCCTGCACTTGGCGGGTTGAGTGCAATTGGCGTGAAAACCGTGGGGGTTTTATTGGCGTTTCTCGTGATGCTGGTAACGGAAGCGCTGCCAGTTGTTGTAACGTCTTTGATTTTCTGCGGGATTATGCCGCTTTTAGGAATAACAAAAAACCTCGGAGGAGCGCTCTCCGGGTTTGCACAGCCCATCGTTTTCTTCACACTTGCTTCGTTTGGAATAGCGGCTGCTATCACAAGCATTCCGCTTTCCAAGAGAATTTTACGTGCGTTGATGAGAAAATTTGGCAAGAATATTCGCTTTGCACTTCTTGCGGTTATGGTATGCACGGCACTGGTTTCGTCGTTCGTTTCCAATGTCCCTACCTGCGCAATTTTCATGGCGATTTCACTCAGTTTTCTTGACTTATATAAAGATGATGCGGAAAAAAGAAGGACAGCCCGCGCCTTTATGATTGGTGTGCCCATTGCAAGTATGATCGGCGGGATGATGACGCCTGCCGGCAGCTCGATCAATCTTCTGGCCATCTCGCAGCTCGAAGCGCTCACGGGGCAAACGATCACGTTTGTGCAATGGATGTGTGCCGGAATTCCTTTGAGCATCGTAATGGTACCGCTTGCTTGGTTTTTGATTTGCAAGGTTTACAAACCGGCGGATGTCTCAAAAAGCGAGATTTCCGGATTTGTCGAGTCGTTTGATATTCCAAAGCGGATGAGCATACCGGAAATCAAAGTTGTTGTCATTATCGGAATCATGTTCGCACTCTGGATTGCATCGTCATGGATCAAATCGATCAATGTGATGGTCGTTGCAATACTTGGCTGCTGCGTGATGTTCCTGCCCAAGATCGAGATTTTGGATCTCGACACGTTTCTCCGGGAAAACAGCTGGGATGCTTTCTTTCTTGTAGGAACGGTGCTGTCCATCAGCATGGCTATGATTAACAACGGTGTTTCCGACTATTTGGCTGCGGCGATCCCGATCGTTCATGTTTCCGCCCCGATACTGATTGCGGGCACTGCATTGCTGATCTTCGCAACGCTCGTGATTATTCCTGTGGCAACATCCATGATTCCCATCATGGCGGTTCCGCTCGTTGCAATTGCAACAAACGCAGGGGTGTCGCCTTCCCTGATTCTTATGACAGCTGCTCTGTGCGCGGGGAACTGCTACTTACTGCCGCTGGACACGGTGACGCTGATTACGTACGGGAAAGGCTATTATTCCATGACGGACATGCCGAAGTCCACGGTATATATGCAGCTGGCAATGATCGTGCTTTGCGCGCTTTGGCTGCCGGTGATCGGAAATTTGTTTGGCCTCATCGGGTAAGCATATGACCCTGCTTACACAAAAAACTTCGACAGTTATTTTTGATTTGGACGGTGTGTTGATCCATACGGATGAACAGCACTATGAAGCCTGGAAGGCGTTGTGCGACCGTCTGGGAATTCAATTTGATCGGGAACGGAATCATCTTTTTCGCGGTGTAAGCCGGATGGCTTGTATGGACCTGCTAGAACGGTGGAACAGCGCGCCGTTTACAGAAGCGCAGAAGGCCGGGTATGCGAATTGGAAAAATGAGCGATACCGAGCCCTTCTCGAGAATTTAAGCAAGGCAAGCGTTGCACCAGATACCTTTGATACACTCGCCCAGCTGCGCAGACGCGGGTATCAGCTTGCGATCGGATCATCCAGCAAGAATGCAAGGTTCATACTGGAGCGCACGGGACTTATGCCCTATTTCGACGCAGTTGCCGATGGGACTCAGATTGTAAACAGCAAGCCGGATCCGGAAGTGTTTTTACTGGCAGCATCCCAACTAGCGGTGAATAGTGCGGAGTGTATTGTTGTCGAGGATGCCGCTTCGGGGCTTGCTGCGGCAAAAGCAGCAAATATGATAACGGTTGGGATCGGAGAAGCCGCAAAGCTACCGCAAGCAGATTTTTGCATATTGGAACTGAAAGAGATCTTGGACATTTTGAAAGGACTCAGATAAAAATGAAGAGAATTATTACACTCTTTTTATCCATCCTGATGGTCGGAGGACTCATCGCTTGCAGCGCTACAACGCAGCAGCAGATTGAGGCGACGGAAGAACCCGTTACTGCGGATGTAACTGTTACCGCTGTAGAATCTCTATCGGGAAGTTTTACTTATACCTATACGGGCATGATGGGTGAAGAGACGATGCAAATCGATTTTTCGGATGGTATGGCAACAATGTTTCTTCCGAATCACGCGATGATCAAGGACAAGTATGCATCCGCATATACTGCAGATGGTGACACAGTAACGATCGCAGGATTCAAGAATGTTGATGCGGCATCGCAATATGCTGTACCCGGGCTTTGGGATTGGATTGACGCAACCACTGGTGCGGCAATGATCGTACTGGACAAAGCAAACGGTACTTTTTCTACAAAGGGGGTGGAAGTGGCGATACCGGCGCTTACGGAAAGCAGTGAAACGCAGAACGTTTCCGGTGATCCGTTAAGCAACATCGCCTATGCGAGCAATTCTCCGGCGCAGGCGCTAGATATCGTACTGCCGGGTGGCGAAGGTCCTTTCCCGCTTGTCATCCTGGTACACGGAGGCGGGTTTGCTTTTGGCGATAAACAGATGTCTATCGTGCAGAATATGTTCAATCTGACAAACGCGGGATATGCGGTTGCAACGGTGAACTACCGCCTGAGCGGGGAAGCGTCCTATCCCGCAGCAATTGCCGATGTAAAAGCGGCGGTGCGCTTTTTGAGAGCGAACGCCGTAACCTATGCGCTCAACCCGGAGCAGTTCGCAATTTGGGGCGAATCGGCTGGAGCATATTTAGCCGTAATGGCCGCTGTTACGCCAGACGGATCGTTCCAGGCGGATGTGACCGACAATGCCACTGTGTCGGACGCTGTTTCCTGCGTGATAGACTTTTATGGCCCAATTACGTTTTTCCAGATGGATGAAGATTTCGCAGCGCTAGGAGTTCAAGGCAATACTGGAGGCGCGGATTCTTTTGAAAGCAAATGGCTTGGTTTACCTGTTGGCGAACTTAGCGACGAGATGAAAGCGGAGATGAGTCCATTGACCTATATTTCAGCGGATACGAAGCTCCAGGCATTCATTCAGGCAGGCAGCGCGGATGCCAATATTCCGTACACGCAATCAACCCGTCTCGCAGATGCATTTAAAGAAGTTTTCGGCGATCAGAATGTGAAATTCGAGATTCTGGATGGTGCGGCGCATATGGATAATGCATTCTATACAGCGGATAACCTTGCTAAGGTTGTTTCATTCTTAAACGGAGTTTTTCAATCATAAGCGAGGAGTTATATCATGAATCGAGAAACGCGTTTGATTGATGGCGTGCTGCATGCGATCATGCCGCCTGCTGATACGAGCGGTATTCGTCGCCAATATTTGAATCTTACGTATGCGACAGACTCCATCTCGCAAAAGCTCGACTTATATTTGCCCGATTCGGAGGCGAGCGCTTACCCGCTGATCGTGTTTTTTCATGGCGGTGCATTTACATTCGGAGCAAAAGATGACAATCAGCTCGTTCCTATTTTACGTTCGATTGACCGAGGGTATGCCGTTGCTAGCGTCGAGTATCGGAAAAGCCCTGAAGCTCGTTTTCCGGCGATGGTGTATGATGCAAAGGCAGCTATTCGGTATTTGCGCGCGCAATCGACAAGATTACGGCTTGACTCTAAGCACTTCTGCGCTTGGGGCCCCTCGTCGGGCGGGTGGCTCGCGTCTATGATTGGCGTTACAGAGGGTAACCCGGCGTTTGAAGATTTATCCATGGGGCATTCGGATGTGGATAGCAGCGTACAGGCTGTGATCGACTGGTGCGGGCCTTGCGGTGGTTTCTTGAATATGGATACTGCCTTTCTGAAAAGCGAGGCAGGTGTCGCGGATCACAATGACGTGAATTCTCCGGAATCGAGATTTCTTGGGGGAGATATAACAAAGCTGCGAGAGCTGGATCGAATGGCATGCCCGTGCAGCTATGCCTCGTCAAACACACCACCAACGTTGATTCTGCATGGCGGGTCGGATCAAATCGTTCCTGTTGAGCAGTCTCAGGCATTTTATGCAGCGCTGTCGGCCGCTGCGCTGGAACCAAAACACGAGATTCATATTGCATCCGGGCAATTGCATCACGGAGCGGAATGGTATAACGAACCTTGGGTTATGGAGCTTTGTTTAGACTTCCTCGGCAAAGTGTTTAGTAATTGCTTATGCGAAAATAGTGAAAAAAAGTCGTGATAAAACATTTTTTGCGCTAGGTTCAGCATGCCGTTCACATGAGCAGAAGTATTTTCGAAGCTTGAGCAAAAAGCTGAAGTTCAGACACTCACTAAAACGTAGAATAGCCTCATTTTCCCGGTGTCGGATATACATCGCACCAAACTGCTGATAGTTAAGCAAGCGAAGGAGAAATCCGCGTGCGGGGCAGAAAAGCATGTTGTTTCATCGCTAGCATGAGTTACCCTCACAAAGTGGTACTAGAACGATAGAAACGTCAACGTTATCGTACTGCTGCATGACGGTAAGTGATCGGGAACGCGAGTTTGTAATTTTATCGCTTTAAACGTTGGTTATATCATGAATTGCGGTGAAACAGCGCGCTTTAAACGCTTTTTCAACGCATCGTTGACGGCGGCTATATCCGCCTCCGGCAGGCGCGCGGATGCCATCGATGAGTTGCTTGCCGATTCGGCCGCCCTGACCGTCGAGAACGAGAATGGTGACTGGTTTCATGATGGTTTCCCCTTTGATTTTGCTTTTGCTGTCATAATTCGTCCGCATATGGGTATTACCGTTGTTTCGGCAGGTACGCCTGCAGCCCGCTGAACGTGACCGTTTCGAGAAAACGCGCGAGTTCGGCGGGCTTTTTCGGCATGCCATCCGCAACCCAGCGTTCGATGATGGCGACGCTTCCGCTCACGGAGAACGTGTAGAGCGACTCGAGCGTCGCTTCGTCTCCCTGCACGCGCGCGGCTTTCCAGCCCGCAAGGGTGGCATCGTGCGCCAGATGGATGAGCTTTTCCAAAAACCGCTTGTCGCCGTTGGCGGAGAGTATCACTTTACAGAGATCGTAGTTATCCGCGATCGACTGGCAGATTTCCGTAATCAGCGCGGCAATGTTACCGCTGCCGGACAGTTGTTCGATGGAGCGCTTTACGGTTTCGTAGAACTCGTCTTCCACGCTGGCGAGCAGCTCCTCGGTGCTGGAAAAGTGCGAATAAAACGTGTTGCGGTTGATGCCCGCGTGACGGCAGAGTTCCGTAGGCGTAATGCGGGCCACGGGTTTTTCTTTCATGAGCGCAAGCAGGCTTTCGCGCAGGAACATCCGCGTATACAGCACCCTGCGGTCGATCTTTTGCTGATTCTGTTCCATTAGCCCTTCCTTTCAGCCGTTCTTTCGGCGGGTGATGCCGCGCCAAAGAGGCGCTTGGCTGTGAACGTTTCGTGGCAGATTGTGGATAACGAACAGTTCCGCTTCGTTTCGTTACTTGCCGACCGTAATATAACGAACTGACTGTTGATTATCTTACACATTGTTAGTATGGTAGCGACAGGACAGTTTGTCAAGCAGAACGGAGATTTTTATGGACAGAGAGAACCAAACGGGAGACATCCGGCGGCCCGCTCCTTACCGCTTTGGCCGTCACGGTGGGTTCGATGAGGAATGGGGGCTGCACAAGGGCGTGTCCGAGTGGTGGTATGCCACCGGGACGATCAACGATGAAGCCGGAAAGATGTTTTCCTATCAGTTTACGATGCTGCGGATCAAGGCGGCGTTTCTGCGGCCTTATATCCTGATGCTCGCTCTGACGGACTTTACAACCGGGCGTCACCGCTATTACCAAAACATCACGCTCAAAACGAGCGGCATCACCGTAACCGATTGCCTGCTCCGCTTTGGAAACGAAATCACGCTGGAAAAAGGCGAGCAAGGCATGCGGCTTTCCATTTTTAGAAAGGACTTCTCGCTCGAGCTCGAACTGGAAAACGGCAAGGGCGCGGTTTGGCACTGCGACGACGGCTTTCTGCAGATGGGCATTCCCGGCGAGCGCCAGACCACGATGTACTATTCCTATCCCAATATGCCTACGCGGGGCACGCTGACGCTGGACGGCGCAACGCGGCGCGTCTCCGGCAAGACATGGTTCGATAAGCAGGGCGGCCCGTACGCGCTCCTTAACCCCAAAACGCATTGGGAATGGTTTTCGCTGCGGTTTTTCGACAACGAGGAGATGATGCTCTTTTCGTTTCCGCAGGATGACGCGCGAGACGGCACCTATATCCGCGCGGACGGCGGCAGCGAGCGGCTCAATGACTACTCGATTACAGCGACGGAATTCGTCCGCCCGGAAGGGGGCGAACTGGTCTACGCCTCCGCCTGGACGGTGGAAACGCCGGGGCGCAAGGAAGAGCGGTATACGATCAAACCCCTGCTGGACGGGCAGATGAACCTCGGTTATTACGAGCTGCTGGCGGGCGTGTACAATGCGTCGGGCATATTGGTCGGCTATTGCTTTGTGGAACTGCTGCCGGGCGCACGGAACAAGAAGTTTTCGATCAAGCTATTTCAAAAAGCAGAAAAATAACGAAATAGATATAAATAATTAGGAGAAATGATGATGAAGGAACAATTCGACGTAATCGTCATCGGCGCGGGGCCGGGCGGCGTCACCGTTGCAAGCCTTTTGGCCAATGCAAATAAGCGCGTGCTGCTCGTCGATAAGAACGACCGCGCGGGCGGGCGCATGAGCACGTTCGAAAAAGACGGCTTTTCTTACGAGCTGTTTCCGCTCAACGGCGTGCCGAGCACGAACTCCCTCTTCGAGGAGCTTTCCCGAACGCTCGGCAAGCAGGAACGGGTTCAACCGATTCTTGCAAAGGACTTCGGGCATCTTGGGCAGATCTATTTTGAGGACGCAAAGGGCGTAATCCGCGCCTGGGACATGGGTTCTTCTCCGGTCAAGATGCTCTCTATGCTCGGCGTGAAGCTTTGGAACATCAAGGCAGTCGTCCAGTCGATCCGCTTTCTCGCGGCGCTGGCTAAAATGCCGCCGGAGGAAAGCGAAAAGCTGCACGGCGTATCCGCGCTGGACTATGTCCGCGCCAACTGGGTTTTGCCAGAAGGCGTCTTTACGTACTTTCTTGCGACGTTCGCCGAGGGCGTATTTGAGATGTCTTCTGACAAGGTGCCCGCTTCCGAGATGATCCGCGCGTATCAGACGACCGTAAAGGACGGCGGCGGGCGGTATTACGAGGGAGGCATCGGCGGGTTCTTTACCGTTATGGCGGAAACGGTGGAAGAACACGGCGGAACGTTTCTCAAGAACGCGCGCGTCAGGCGCATTCTGCTCGAAAACGGCGCGGCGGTTGGGATTGAGCTGCAAAACGGGGAAACATATTATGCCCCGCTCGTCATCAGCAGCGCGGGCGTACGCCAGACGGCGCTGCGGCTCGTCGGCGAGGAGAAGTTTGACGCGGCGTATATCGACCGGCTCAAGAAACTCGAAAACAACCTTGCCTGTGTGGGGTACCGCTACTTTACGGACGCGCCCGTGCTGAAGGACGTGATGAAGATTTACTATCCGCATGGCTGCGTCGGCACCTACGCGGAGTTTGAAGAGATGGCGCGCGGCGAGCGCAGGCCAGAGCATAACTATATCTACATCGGCACAACGTCGCTTTATCCCGGCATGGCGCCAAAGGGCAAACAGCTCGTGTATGCCTGTATGTCCTGCCTGCCCGACCCGAATCTGGACGTGCAGCCGTACCTCGATTACATCGAGCAGCGCGTGCGTAAGATCGTACCGGAACTGTACGACCATATTGAGAAGGCCGAGATCATGAGCCCGAAGACAGTGCTGCTGGTTGGCAACGACGTTGTCGCCAGCGGACAGGGCGGCGAAAGCTACGGTATCGCCATGTCGGTCGGCCAGAGCGGGGCAGACCGACCGAGCGCCAGGAGCCCGATTCCGGGGCTGTTCTACGTCGGCAACGACGTGGAAGGCACCGGCCTTGGCACCCACATGGCGGTGGAATCCGGTTTCAAGGTGTTTGAAATAGTGAAGAATCTCGTGTAAAGAATCAGGCAGATCAGAAACACGCGGGACTGAAGCCCGTTGAATTTACACACAAATAAGTCCTCTATTTAGAAGTGGCAAGATAATCAGGACACCAAGAAAAGTGTAAATGAAATTATGGTCAAACTAGAGTGTGTTTCTAAAAGCATGTTAGCACGGATTGGATTGGCTAAACTAGAGTGTGTTTCTAGAAGCATGGTGGCACAGATCCGGTGTCCTTTTCACCGCTTTATTGTCACTGCAACCTTGAAATAGCGCTGCTATTCCAGCGGTTTTGTTCCTCAAATAGGCAAAAATCCACTCGGCCTGCACTCACCGTATTTTAGAAACACACTCTAAACTGTACAGAAAAGATGAGGGAATTTAAATTACGTCGCTTATTAATAATTCTCATAAAGTGCAGGAACTATACGGGCAAAGTTGCGGTATTCGATGCAGCAGTACGCTGCCATAGCTCTTGCTGTTTCGTCTGTCAGCATAAACTTGCGGATGAGAGGATTTTTTAAGCGCTTACCCAACCAAAACCGACTGACAAGGAAGAACCCGTTCTCTTTTTGAAAAAAGATATGGATTGGCTACAGTAAACTGTACAGAAAAGATGAGGTAGTGGTATTCTCTTGAAGAAGAAAGAGAAGGAGAAAACCATGACCGAAAAACGAGCAAGAAGAACGTTCAGCGAAGAACAGAAGAAGCAGTTGGTTGAACTGTTCAACCACGGAAAACCCAGAAGTGAAATCATCCGGGAGTATGATCTGACTGCCTCAGCTTTCGACAAAT
>JBDKRL010000013.1:0-78491 GCA_039683415.1 Clostridiaceae bacterium | reverse complement strand
GCACAATTCACTCAGCTTGCGGGGAATCGCCGTCGCCTGTGC
Organism: Clostridiaceae bacterium; assembly: GCA_039683415.1. GTDB lineage: Bacteria > Bacillota > Clostridia > Christensenellales > CAG-138 > UBA7703. The sequence goes on along the minus strand of JBDKRL010000013.1, from coordinate 78,449 downwards.
CGAGGCCTTTTGCCAGCCTGCTCTTGCTGAAAAGCAGTTTTGTACGGCTTTTTGCGGTGATCGGCGTCCAACCCATCTTCTCCATTTCGGCAATGACAGGATGGCGCATCACATCGGTCACCATCTCTTTTCCCCAGGTGCGCTGCAGCCCATCGGCGATGAGTTTCCCCGCAATGGCGCCAAGGAGCGTCAGAAGAATCCACGCGCCGAACGGTGCAAACATCGAAAGCGCCACCAGAGGATCGCGCACGGAATCCATCGAGATCACGATCAGCGCTAGTATACCGACGACCACGGGAATGATCATCGTCATATACTCCAGCGCAAGAAACCGCCTGCGGCATTTCGGGCAGACGCCCATCTGCACGGGAATCATGGTGCCGATGCGAGCCACACGCTTGCCAAAGAGCCATTTCTGCACGCGCCGCGGTTCGGGATGCGCCATATCGAGAATGGCATAGCCGCGCCGTTTTCCCTTGACGGGAGTCGTACAAAACTGGCATTCGCGCGATTCAAACAACCGCGAGATGCCGCCCTGCGGCAGCAGCGTTTCGTAGAGATCAAGATCGCTGATGATCTCTTTCTTGTTCTCCGCGTCGCGAACGGTGCAAGCCGCGCAGGTGTGCATATTCAGCATGGCGCAATATTTTGTGCCGGAAAGCTCGCAGTTCGGGTTGACTGGCAGTTTTTCCATGTCTGCTCATTTCGAGCGTCGGGCGGTCTGGCAAGCCGTCGCGCCGGATCATCTCCGGCGCGAAAGCTTCCCAAGATGGAATCACTCGGCTGATGCCGATGCTTGTTACTTATTCTCCGTCACGACGACGTTGCGATAGCGGCGAAGGCCAATGCCGGCTGGGATCAGCTTGCCGATGATGACGTTCTCTTTCAGGCCGACCAACGGATCGATCTTGCCTTTGATGGCGGCTTCGGTCAGCACGCGCGTCGTCTCCTGGAAGGATGCCGCGGAGAGGAAGGAGTCCGTCGCGAGCGAAGCCTTGGTGATACCCAGCAGCTTGCGCTTTGCGATGGCGGGTTTGCCTTCCGCCTGCAGAACGCGCTCGTTCTCTTCTTCAAAGCGGAAGATGTCGATGAGTTCGCCCGGCAAAAGTGTTGTTTCACCGTTCTCCTCGATTTGCACCTTACGCAGCATCTGGCGGATGATGACTTCGATGTGTTTATCCGAAATCTCAACGCCCTGTAAGCGGTAAACGCTCTGGACTTCCTTTAAGAGGTAAGCCTGAACGCCTTTGACGCCCTTGATCTTGAGGATATCGTGCGGGTTCACGCTGCCTTCGGTGAGCTCGTCGCCCGCCTCGACCACGGTGCCATCTGCAACCTTGAGTTTGCTGCCGAACGGGATGAGGTAGCTTTCCGCTTCCCCGTCTTCGTTGGTAACAACCGCCTCGCGGCGCTTCTTGCTATCGTCAATATGCACGACGCCGTTGATCTCGCTGATGACGGAAAGACCCTTGGGCTTACGCGCCTCGAAGAGCTCCTCAACACGCGGGAGACCTTGCGTAATATCGTCCGCGCTGGCGACGCCGCCGGTGTGGAATGTACGCATCGTCAGCTGCGTGCCGGGTTCGCCGATGGCCTGCGCCGCGATGATGCCGACCGCTTCGCCGATGTCGATCGGCATACCGGTTGCAAGGTTTGCGCCATAGCACTTGGCGCAGACGCCACGTTCTGCGCGGCAGGTGAAGACCGAGCGGCAGTGGACACTCTTGATCTTGGCCTTTTCAATCTCCTCGGCCTGCTCGTAGGAGATCAGCGTGCCCGGCTCGACGATGACTTCGCCGGTTTCGGGGTGCACGACCTTCTCGACGGCATAGCGTCCGATCACGCGGGCGCGCAGCGGCTCAATGAGCTTGTTGCCGTCCTTGATCTCGGTGAGTACCATGCCCTTGGGCGCTTCTCCGCGGTTTGCGTAGCAGTCTTCTTCGCGCACGATGACGTCCTGAGAAACGTCGACCAGGCGGCGGGTGAGGTAACCGGAGTCCGCCGTACGAAGCGCGGTATCGGCAAGGCCTTTGCGCGCGCCGTGGGAGGAGATGAAGAACTCGAGAACCGAGAGGCCTTCACGGAAGTTCGCGCGAATCGGAACCTCGATGATCTGTCCGCTCGGGTCAGCCATCAGTCCGCGCATACCGGCGAGCTGACGAATCTGAGCCGTGCTACCGCGCGCGCCGGAGTTTGCCATCATGTAGATGGGGTTGAATTCATCCAGCGAGCTCATCAGCTTCTTGGCGACCAGGTCAGTGGTCACTTCCCAAACCTTGATGACGCGCTCTCTGCGCTCTGCATTACTGAGCATACCCATGCGGAACAGCTCGTCGATCTCGACGATCTTGACTTCCGCTTCGGCGATCATTTCCTTCTTCTCGGCGGGAACCTGAATATCCTGGAAGCCGACGGTGATGCCGCCGCGCGTAGAATAGGTAAAGCCGAGCTTCTTGATGCGGTCAAGCACCTGCGAGGTGGTCGTGGGGCCGTACTTACGGTAGCAGCTGTCCACGATGTTGCCGAGGTCCTTTTTCGCGACCAGTTTGTCGATCTCCAGCGTGAAGAGATTCTCTTCCTTGGTGCGATCGACGCCGCCGAGATCCTGCGGGATGGCGTTGTTGAAGATCACGCGGCCGACCGTGGTGTCCACGACCTTCCTGCGCTTCTCGCCGTTCCACTCGCGCTCGAGACGGATTTTCACCCGCGCCTGCAGCGCGATCTCTCCTGTCTGGTAGGCCATGACGGCTTCGTTCTCCGAGTGGAAGATCTTGCCCTCGCCCTTTGCACCGGGGCGAATCATGGTCAGATAATAGCAGCCCATGACCATATCCTGCGTCGGCGAAACGACTGGGCGGCCATCCTGCGGTTTTAAGATGTTGTTGCTTGCGAGCATGAGGAAGCGGGCTTCCGCCTGCGCCTCGACCGAAAGCGGCACGTGAACAGCCATCTGGTCTCCGTCGAAGTCCGCGTTGTACGCGGTGCAGACGAGCGGATGCAGCTTTAGCGCGCGACCCTCGACAAGGATCGGCTCAAACGCCTGAATACCGAGTCTATGCAGCGTAGGTGCGCGGTTTAAGAGCACCGGATGGTCTTTGATAACGTCTTCGAGTACGCCCCAGACGGCCTGGTCGACGCGCTCCACCATGCGCTTTGCGCCCTTGACGTTCTGCGCAAAGCCGCCCTTGACGAGCTTCTTCATGACGAAGGGCTTAAACAGCTCCAGCGCCATCTCTTTGGGCAGACCGCACTGATACATCTGCAGATCAGGACCCACGACGATAACGCTACGACCGGAATAGTCGACGCGCTTACCCAAGAGGTTCTGACGGAAACGACCCTGTTTGCCGCGCAGCATGTCCGAAAGGGACTTGAGCGGACGGTTACCCGGGCCGGTCACGGGGCGGGTTCTGCGGCCGTTGTCAATGAGCGAATCCACCGCTTCCTGTAGCATGCGCTTCTCGTTGCGGACGATGATGTCCGGCGCGCGCAGCTCCAGAAGGCGTTTGAGGCGGTTGTTGCGGTTGATCACGCGGCGGTAGAGATCGTTGAGGTCGCTGGTTGCAAAGCGGCCGCCGTCGAGCTGAACCATCGGGCGAATTTCCGGCGGAATGACCGGGATCACCGTGAGGATGATCCACTCCGGCTTGTTGCCGCTGGTGATGAATGCTTCCACGACTTCGAGGCGCTTGATGGCGTTTGCGCGCTTCTGACCGGAGGCGTTGTCGATCTCGGCGCGGAGCTCTTTTTCGAGCTTCGGCAAATCGAGCTGGATTAAGAGTTCGCGGATCGCTTCCGCGCCCATGCCCGCACGAAACGCCTTGGAACCATACTGCTCCAGCGCCTCGCGATATTCTTTATCCGTGAGAATCTGTTTGTAGGTCAGCGCGGTGGTGCCGGAATCGATGACCACATAAGCGCCGAAATAGAGCACTTGCTCCAGGGAGCGCGGGCTCATGTCCAGCAGCATCTTCATGCGGCAGGGGATGCCCTTGAAGTACCAGATGTGGCTGACCGGAACCGCGAGCTCGATATGGCCCATGCGTTCACGGCGCACCTTCGCGCGGGTGACTTCCACGCCGCACTTTTCGCAGACGATACCTTTGTATCTGCCGCGCTTATATCTGCCGCAATGGCACTCCCAGTCCTTGGTCGGCCCAAAGATTCGCTCACAGAAGAGTCCGTCTTTTTCCGGCTTCAGGGTGCGGTAGTTGATCGTCTCCGGTTTCTTGACCTCGCCATGGGACCACTCGAGTATCTTCTCGGGCGATGCGAGCCCGATTTGCAACGCGTCAAAATTTGTCAATTCAAACACAGTCTATCTCTCCTTGCTGCCGCTTATTCGATGTCCTTGTCGATGTCGAGATCCAGCGTGTCGGAAAGCTCGGCAAGATCTTCGTCCAACCCGTCGAGGCCTTCATCCGCGGAATCGATCTCTTCGGAAACCGCGGATTCCTCTTCGGGCTCCTCGAAGTCTTCAAAGTCGTCGAAGTCCTCCAGATCGTCCTCTTCTCCGTCGATCGGTGCGAAGGCGGGCGCATCTTCTATGCCCGCGAGGTTGACGTCGATCGGCACTGCGTCGTCGTCGTCGTCCTCGTTGATGAAGATCTCGTCACGCGTATCGGACAGCACCTTGATGTCGAGCGCGAGGGACTGCAGTTCCTTGATGAGCACCTTAAACGACTCCGGCACGCCCGCGGGTGGCACGTTGTCGCCCTTGACGATCGCCTCGTAGGTCTTCACGCGGCCGACCACGTCGTCCGACTTGACCGTAAGGATCTCCTGCAGGGTGTAGGCAGCGCCGTATGCTTCCAGTGCCCAGACTTCCATTTCGCCGAAGCGCTGGCCGCCGAACTGCGCCTTGCCGCCCAGAGGCTGCTGCGTTACCAGCGAGTACGGGCCGGTCGAGCGCGCGTGGATCTTGTCGTCCACAAGATGCGCGAGCTTGAGGTAATACATATAGCCAACGGAGATGCGGCTTTCAAAGCATTCGCCGCTGCGTCCGTCGTACAGCGTTGTTTTGCCGTCCTCATTCAGACCGGCCTTGACCAGCAGTTCCTTGATGTCGCTCTCGGTCGCGCCGTCGAATACCGGGGTAGCGATCTTGATGCCCAGATTTTTGCAGGCAGCGCCCAAATGCAGTTCCAACACCTGGCCGATGTTCATACGCGAAGGAACGCCAAGAGGGTTGAGCACGATCTGCAGCGGCGTGCCGTCCGGAAGGAACGGCATGTCCTCTTCCGGCAGGATACGGGAGATAACGCCCTTGTTGCCGTGACGGCCCGCCATCTTGTCGCCAACGGAGATCTTGCGCTTCTGGGCAATGTACACGCGCACCATCTGGTTGACGCCGGGGCTGAGTTCGTCCTTATGCTCGCGGGTGAATACTTTTACGTCCACGACGATGCCGCCCTCGCCATGCGGAACGCGGAGGCTGGTATCGCGCACGTCACGCGCTTTTTCGCCGAAGATGGCGCGAAGCAGGCGTTCTTCCGCTGTGAGTTCGGTTTCACCCTTCGGGGTCACCTTGCCGACCAGGATGTCGCCGCTGCGGACTTCCGCGCCGGGACGGATGATGCCGTCCTCGTCCAGCTGGGAGAGCGCGTCCTCGCCGATGTTCGGGATGTCGCGGGTGATCTCTTCCGGCCCGAGCTTGGTATCGCGCGCTTCTACTTCGTGCTCCTCAATATGGATCGAGGTGAAGATATCGTCCTTGACGAGCTTTTCGGAAATCAGAACCGCGTCCTCGTAGTTGTAGCCTTCCCAGGTCATAAACCCGATCAGGATGTTCCTGCCAAGCGCGATTTCGCCGCCGTCGGTGGAAGCGCCGTCGGCAATGACGTCACCCTTTTTGACGATATCGCCTTTGTTGACGATCGGCCGCTGGTTGAGGCAGGTTCCCTGGTTGGAACGCTGGAATTTGGTGAGGCGGTATACGTGCTCCACGCCGATTTTATCGGAAACGCAGATCGCTTTGGCGGAGACATGGGAAACCACGCCGTCTTCGCGCGCAATGATCACGATGCCGGAATCGGTCGCGGCCTTGTACTCCATGCCCGTGGCCACGATGGGCGATTCGGGAACGAGCAGCGGCACGGCCTGACGCTGCATGTTCGAGCCCATCAGAGCGCGGTTTGCGTCGTCGTTTTCGAGGAATGGGATCATGGCCGTCGCCACCGAAACAAGCTGTTTGGGCGAAACGTCCATGTAGTCCACTTCGGTTGCCTTGACTTCAATGATCTGGTCGAGCAGACGCGCGATGACGCGCTCTTTCTTGAACCAGTGGGCGTCCTCGTTGATCGGCTCGTTGGCCTGCGCCACGATGAAGTTATCCTCTTCGTCCGCGGTCAGATACTCGATCTCGTCGGTAAGAATATGCTTTTTGCTGTCCACGCGGCGGTAAGGCGCTTCAATAAAGCCGTACTCGTTGATGCGCGCGTAGGTCGAAAGCGAGTTGATCAGTCCGATGTTCGGACCTTCCGGCGTCTCAATGGGGCACATGCGGCCGTAATGGCTAAAGTGCACGTCGCGTACGTCGAACGTTGCGCGCTCGCGGTTCAGGCCGCCGGGGCCGAGCGCCGAGAGACGGCGCTTATGGGTCAGTTCCGCAAGGGGGTTGGTCTGATCCATGAACTGGCTCAGCTGGGAAGAACCGAAGAATTCTTTAATCGCCGCCGTCACGGGGCGGATATTGATTAAGTTGCTGGGCATGGCAACGTCCATATCCTGCAGACCCATGCGCTCGCGCACCACGCGCTCAAGGCGCGTTAGGCCTACGCGGATTTGGTTTTGCAGAAGTTCGCCAACGCTGCGGATGCGGCGGTTGCCAAGGTGGTCGATATCGTCCGTGCGGCCGACGCCGTAGGGCATACCAACCAGATACGAAACCGAGGAAATCATGTCGTCCGGGATGATATGCCGCGGGATCAGGTCGTAATAATGCGACTTGAGCAGCGCTTTGAGCTCGTCTTCGGAGAGGCCTTCGCCTTCCTTGAGCAGCGCTTTGAGCGTTGGCAGGTGGACGTCCTCGTTGATGCCCGCTTCGGCAGGCGAAAATTTGAGCCACTCGTTGGCGCGAACAAAGTTGTTACCAACGACCTTGACGCGGTTTTCGCCGATCTGCAGCCAGACTTCGTTGATGCCGGCGTTTTGAATGGTTCCAGCCAGCTCGCGGTCGATGGTCTGCCCCGCTTCGCAGAGGATTTCTCCCGTGCCGGGGTGGACGATGTTGTCCGCGGCGGCGTGGTTGCGGATGCGCGCGCGAATGGCGAGCTTCTTATTGAATTTATAACGCCCGACACGCGCGAGATCATAGCGCTTGTCGAAGAACAGCGAGTTGAGCAGAGTTCTGGCGCTCTCTTCCGTCGGCGGTTCGCCGGGGCGCTGGCGCTTGTAGATTTCGATGAGGCCTTCCGCCTCGGTATGCGTCGGGTCCTTGGCCAGCGTCGCCGAAAGGCGCTCGTCCTCGCCGAGGAGCTCGATGATTTCGCTGTTGGCGCCGTAGCCAAGCGCGCGGATCAGCGCGGTGACATGCACCTTGCGCTGACGGTCGATCTTGACGTACAGAACGCCGTTGGAGTCGGTTTCGTATTCCAGCCATGCGCCGCGGTTCGGGATGACCTGAGCCGCGAACAGCTGTTTGCCGACTTTATCAAAGCTTTCGGAAAAGTACACGCCGGGCGAACGAACCAGCTGGGAAACGATGACGCGCTCCGCGCCGTTGATGATAAACGTGCCCTGCGGCGTCATGAGCGGAAAATCACCCATAAAAACTTCCTGCTGCTTGACTTCGCCGGTTTCCTTATTGATTAAACGAACGGTAACGCGAAGCGGCGCGGCGAAGTTTACGTCGCGCTCCTTGCTCTCTTCCATGGAATATTTCGGGCTGTCCAGGTCGATGCGGTAATCCACAAACTCCAGCACGAGCTTGCCGGAATAGTCGGTAATCGGGGAAATATCGTCGAAAACCTCTCTCAGGTCCTCCCTCAAGAAACGATAGTACGAATTCTTTTGGATCTCGATGAGATCCGGCATGTCGAGAACTTCTCGAATCCTAGAAAAGCTCTTTCGCGTCTGTCTGCCCATTTGAACGTCATGCATCATCGCGTACTCCCCTTGCTGACGCAGGTTGTCGCCCCCGCGCCATTTCACTGATTTTCTCGTGCTCCATAGTACCGGTTCCGGCTTATCGCTTCCACCCGGATGAACGGCTCCAAATGTTGTCTTTTTGTGCAAAAATCACACGCAAAAGCATATTTTGGGGCATACTAATACATCCTAGGGATCATAAGTCAATTGTGTACTATATCATTCGCGATGCCGCGTGTCAAGAAATTATTCTCAAATATATTGCTGAAATTCATCGTTTTGTTGTATGATATTGAGAAATGACGATAATTTCCAAAAATAATTTCGAGTTTTTTAAATACAGCCCGGAATCAAATATTTTATCATAAAATACGACAGAAAGCGAGCAAATGGAAAACAATGAAGACGCGAGAGGATGCGCTGGCCGTTTTAAGGCAGTATAACGAAAGCGAAGCGCTGATTCGCCATGCGTACGCCGTGGAGGGCGTGATGCGGCACTTTGCCGAAAAGTTCGGAGAGGACGCCGAATACTGGGGTCTGGTCGGCCTGCTGCACGACGTGGATTATGAAAAATGGCCGGAAGAGCACCTGAAGGTCGCCCCGCGCCTGTTGAGCGAGGCGGGGTTCGACGCGGACTTTATCCGCGCGGTGGAAGCGCACGGCTGGGGTCTCTGCTCCGACGTAAAGCCGGAAAAGAAGATGGAGATCGTACTCTACACGATCGACGAGCTCACGGGGCTCATCACCGCGGCAGCGTATATGCGCCCCAGCCGCAGCGTGATGGATATGGAAGTAAGCAGCGTGAAAAAGAAGTTCAAGGACAAAGGCTTTGCCGCGGGCGTGAACCGGGAAGTCATCATGGGCGGCTGCGAGATGCTCGGCATGCCGCTGGAAGAAGTCATTCAGGAATCGATCCTCGGCATGCGGAAAGTCCACGAATCTCTGGGGCTGTGAATTAGAAAGGGTCATCTGTTATTCAGATGACCCTTTACATATCTAGAAAGGTATATCGTCCTCTTGTTCTGAAATTGGCTCCTTACTCACATCAATTAGTTTTATTAACGAAGAAACAGCCGTTATTGATGCAAGACAGAGAGACGCATCTCGTCTTGTTGCTGTTCGATCATGGGTTAATTCGTTTGCCATGTCTACGGCTGATTTTGCGAATTTTCTCAAGCATTCATTGGATCTCCCTACAACTTCACAAGCTAAATATATGTCTAGCATCCTTTTAGCGTCTGTTATGCTTGGTTCCAGTCCATCATTAGCTTTATGTCTTGTTTTATCATAGACTTGCTGCGCAATTGATATCAAAGTATCTCTTCCTAGCATGCCAATCGCTTGAAACTGTTCTTCTGTCTCAGCAATAGTTAACCTTCTTTTCATTTCGTAAACGGTGCGGTCAACCCGTTCCCATCCTGTCGGTTCATAATTTATTGATACAGCATCGCCTGATGAATTTTCAAGTAAATCAATCACTGGCTGATACAATTTTGCGATAAATATACGCCTTAGCGCATAAGATGGCAAATCAGGTTGACTCCATCGGTCATACCAATCCCATAAGTTTTTAAATTTGTTTGGATTTTCAATTCCTAATTTTGCTAAAAACCCATTTAGAGAATTATAACCTGTTTTATACTCCTCTTCTCGACTTTGTATTCGTGATCCACCAGTGGCGACTGAAATCAACATATTTTTAATTGTCTCTATTTGTTGCAAAATTCCTTCTTTCGTGGTTATTCCATCCAGGGCACTCCAATCAAAATACTGCTTACATAATGGTATAAACCTAACTTCACCTATATATTCATTGCATGTATTCTGAGTAAACAGCTCCACAATTGTAAAAATCTCATTCTTTACTTGTTCGAGAATTGGTTTGTATCTTAAAAATTCCTTTATCTCCATTTCAAGTAGCAATGCATATGTATATATTCCACCATTCCACGAGTCAAAACCGATCTCTAGGGTAGATGGCCGAGATGCCCTCAGAATACCAGTTATTTCTGAATTCTTCTCGGACTCAAAGTATTTTATTAGACTGGATTTTAGTTTGATGATTTCCGTTTGATTCTCTAGCATAATATCCTCCAAAACACAACCTCATATTAGCATTTTCAATGTTCCATTACAACTAATTGCAGTTTTCTCTGAGTCTCAACAGAACGAAAAAACAATATGGGGAGTCTTGAAGCAATCCTTATTTAGTGTTCGATATACCCCTTGATAACCCCCCAAGCGCTCTTCAGAAAATACCCGAACGCGCCTTTGCCCTCGGCATGGTTATCCAGATCGACGCTCCGCGCGCGGCTGCGCAAGAACCCTACCCGAAAAGCAAAATTATGCTCCGCCCATTCACGCTCCAGCGAATGGAGTGATCGTTGCCAGGGCGGATCGGACGGGTGTTCGCGGTTGAACGCAATCAGCGCTTTGAGCACTTCCAGCCGTTCCCTGCGCCGGGTAACGCGGCAGGAGTTCTCAATTTGAAACGACGGGTTGCCGGTATGGCGGTCGTCGTACACCGAAACAACGCTTTTGTCCGCACATCGTTCCGCCTGCGCCTTGTCGCTGTAGATGCGGAGCGTCTTGCCGCCGGGAAGTGAAATTTCAATTGTTTGGTTTGATTGCTCCATAACCAACAGCGTAGCAACCCCTTGCGCACTTGTCAACACGCGCGCGTGCATAAGCGCATCATTAGGGCAATCGTGCGGATTCGCCATGCTTTCGCTTGGTTCGGCGTGTGATGCAGTTTGCCCGACTTGCATTTTACCGTCCCGGTCGGTATGATAAGTAAGATAATAAGTTTGTTTTTACGGAGGAGCGGCATGTACTACGATGTGATCGACAAAACCTTTGATGCCCAGCTGGACGACCTTGCGGGGCTGATTTCCATACCCAGCGTTTCATGCGGAACGCCCGAACCCGGCGCGCCCCTTGGCCGCAGCGTCAGCGACGCGCTGGAATATACGCTGGCGCTTGCCAGAAAGCTTGGCTTTTCGAACGCCCGCTCGCTGGACGGCTATTGCGGCGTGATCGACTACGGCGAAGGCGAAGAAATGCTCATGATCATGGCGCATATCGACGTCGTGCCCGCGGGTCCCGCCTGGACCTGCGAGCCGTTTCATCTGACCCGTCGGGAAGGCCGTCTGCTCGGCCGCGGCGTGCTGGACGACAAAGGCCCCGCCGTTTCCGCGCTCTACGCGCTCTACGCCATCAAGGAAGCGGGCATCCCGCTCAAGCGTCGCATCCGCATTTTAATCGGCTGCGACGAAGAGCGCGGCTGGTCCTGCATCAACCGCTATAAACAGACCGAACCCGAACCCACGCTGGCGTTTACGCCGGACGGCAGCTACCCCGTGATCAATTCCGAAATGGGCATCTGCCATACCACTTACACGAAAAAACTCGCGGCAAGCGGAGTGCGCGTTTCCTGCGGCACCGCGCCGAACGTCATCCCCGGCGAAGCCTCCGCCACGCTGACCTTTATGCCCGAGCCGGTCAACGCCAAAAACGGCATGCAGCTTTCCGGTGCGGGTAACGAACTCCGCGCCGTTGGCCGCGGCGGGCACGGCTCCCGTCCGCAGCTGGCGAAAAACGCGCTGCTGGCTCTGCTCGACGCGCTCAAGGAGCAGCCGCTGGAAGCGGAAGACCTCGTGGTGGCTTCCTCGCTTTCCGCGCTGCTGGGCTTTGACGCGCATGGCGAAGGCTTTGGCCTCGACGTGACCGACGCTTCCGGAAGGCTCACCCTCTCGCCGGACATGCTCGAGTGGAGCGAAAACGAAGTCTCCATTACGCTCGACTGCCGTCACCCCTTCAGCGTCTCCGCCGAGCATCTGCTGGCGACGCTGGACGAAAAATTTGCCCAGATCGGCTTTACGCGCACCTACGAAAAAATCTCCGCCGGGCATTTCCTCGACGCGGACTGCGAACTGGTCAGAACCCTGCTCTCCATCTATGAAGAAGCGACCGGCAAAAAGGCCAAACCGCTCTCTATCGGCGGCGGCACCTATGCGCGCTCGTTTGTCAACGCCGTGGCGTTCGGCATCGAGCCGGAGGACGAGCCCGCCCAGTGCCACATGCCGGACGAGAGCTGCCCGGTCGAGTCCATCCGCTTCAACACGCGCGTCATGGCGGAGGCCATCAAGCGCCTGGCCGGAAAATAATATACGCGCAGCGATAAAAGAGATTTGCTTCGGGGGGAGCGGATGATTTCCGTTCTCCCCGTTTGTGTTTTTTAACCGCGTGTTCTGGCCGAACAGCCCACCGCGGGAACGCGGACATCCGCTATCGTCGGGTTTCCGGATAGGAGGTATCAACATGAAACTCACCTGCAGCATCAACGAACGAGTTGTCCGCATCTGCTGCGGAATCGTGTTTGCGCTGTTTACGGCGGTTTTTATGTTCCTCTCCGTGTGCAGCCTGCTTGGCACCTGCGTCATCGACCCGAAGGATTACCTCAAAGAACACATCCTGTTCCTGCAGGACAACGTCTGGCTCAACCTCGCCGTTCTGATTGCGCTGTTCGCCATCAGCGCGCTTGTGCTGTTCCGGTTCGGCGGGCGCATCCGGGACAAACATCTCCGCGCCGCCAAAGTCGTGCTCGCCTGCTGGACATTCGTTCTGGCGCTGAGCTGGTCGCTCAGCGTAAAAACGGTGCCGACCGCGGACTCGAAGTATATCCTCGAAGCGGCGTCGCAGGCGGCAAACGGGGACTTTTCGTTCTTTTCCGGCAAACTGCGGTATTTCCAGATGTTTCCGTTCCAGCTCGGCATGGTGGGCGTCTACGAAATCTTTTACCGTGTGTTCGGCAGTTCCGCGGAAACGGCGATGTACGCCTTCAACGCCTTTTCGCTGGCGGCGGCTTATCTCGCCATTGCGCAGATCACGCAGGCCGTCTTTGGCGACCGCCGGGTTACGATGCTCACCATCGTCTTTTTGGGGCTCTGCTTCCAGCCGATGCTCTTTTCGAGTTTTCTCTACGGCAACCTGCCGGGACTTGCCGCCATGGCGTGGGCGTTCGCCTTGTTGATCCGATTTCTGCAGACCGGGTACAAGCGGAGCATCCTGCCGATCGCGCTGTTCTGCGCACTGGCCATCACGGCAAAGCAAAACAACTGGATCGGCGTAATCGCCATCTGCATTGTGCTGCTGCTGAGCCTGATCAAGCAGTTCAAGTTCGCCAAATTACTCTGCGCGCTTGCCGTAATCGCGGCTGCTTTGCTGCTGACGGGCGGCATCCGGTATTCCTACGAGCAGCGCGCGAACGTGGACCTGGGCGACGGCACGCCGCAGACCGCTTGGCTCGTGATGGGGCTTTCGGATTCCACCCGCGCGCCCGGCTGGTACAGCGGGTATACCTACACCGTGCTGAAAAAAGCGAATTGGGACACGGCGCGCGCGCGTGAGCAGATCGGGCAGGATCTCGCTTCTCGGATTAACGCGCTGGGAAGCGACAAGGCATACGCCGCGGATTTCTTTTATCAAAAAGCGCTCAGCCAGTGGAACGAACCGTCGTTTGAAAGCGTCTGGTCAAGCAAAGCCCGCAAGCACGAAACCGCTCTTTCCACAATTGCGGTAAGCGTTTACGAAGGCGCGTCCGGCAAGGTGCTGGACTTCGGCTTTGAGCACGGCGTGCAGCTCGTTTATACGCTCAGCGCGCTCGCGTTCCCGCTTGCGCTCGTCCGGCGGTATAACCGCAGAAAGCTCGGCGTCGCATGCGCGGCAAGCGGTTCTCCCGTCGACCCGGCTTGCGCCACGCTGCTGCCCGTCTTCATTCTGGGCGGGTTTCTCTATCATCTGCTGTTCGAAGCAAAATCCTATTATGCGCTGACGTTTTTCGTTTTGCTGTTGCCTTACGCCGCATATGGGCTAGTTTCCGCCTCGGATTGGCTCGGCCTATGCATATTCTCCAAAAAACAGGCGGAAAATACCAATAAACCTTTGCCCGACTCTGGGATGGAGCCATAAAACCCCTTGCATCATGCGGGTTCTTGTGATATACTCGCTTCCGCTAACGTCCTTCTTGCTCGGCCTTCGGGGTCGGGCCATTAGACCATAAGGAGGTGAAATGAATGAATCAATACGAAGCTCTTTACATCATCGTGCCCACTCTGGACGATGAAGCCATGAAAGCATCCGTCGAAAAGTTCAAAGGGATTGTCGTAAGCAACGGCGGTGAAGTCGTTGCCGTCGACGAATGGGGCAAAAAGCGCCTGGCGTATCCCATCGCGTACAAAACCGAGGGCTACTACGTTTTGATGTCGTTTTCGTGCCCGCCCGAGCTGCCCAAGGAACTCGAGCGCAACTTTAAAAACGACGAGGCGATCCTTCGCTACCTTGTTACCCGCAAGGAAGCGTAACGCGTACCACTGCCGAAAGGATGGATGAAGCATGAATAAAATCACTCTCATCGGAAACCTGACGCATGACCCGGAAACGCGGTCCACGCCAAACGGCGTCACCGTCTGCTCCTTCACCATCGCGGTCAACCGCCGCTTTGCCGCGGCAAACGGCGAACGCCCGACCGATTTCTTCCGCATCAACGCCTGGCGTCAGCTCGGTGAAACGTGCTCGAGATATCTGAGCAAGGGCCGCAAGGTTGCCGTTGTCGGCGAACTGCAGGCGCGCACCTACGAAGCCAAGGACGGCACGACCCGCATGTCTCTGGACGTGCAGGCCGACGAAGTCGAATTCCTCTCGCCCAAACAGCAGGAGGACGGCGCGGCGCCCGTTCGCGGCGGCGACAGCGCGCAGGACATGGCGGGCTTTACCGACATCCAATCCGACGACATCCCCTTCTGATCTTTGCGGGAACAACCCGCGAAAGAAATTTTCGAAAATGGAGGCTTGCAACATGGAAGACCGAAAAATGCGTCCCCGCCCAAAGCGCGGCCGCCGCAAGGTTTGCAAGTTCTGCGCTGATAAAGCCACGGGCATCGACTACAAGGATATTCGTACCCTTGAGAAGTTTGTGACCGAGCGCGGCAAAATCATGCCCCGTCGTATGTCGGGCGTGTGCGCCAAGCACCAGCGCGATCTTGCCATCGCCATCAAACGCGCGCGCACCGTTGCGCTGCTGGCGTACGTGGCGGACTAAGCGAAGAACAAACAACTACAACACCCCATAAGGAAGTTAGCGAAAAATCAGGGCGAGCCAAACGGCTCGCCTTGTGATCTTTTGGGGTATACTATCGGGAGCTCGAGGGCAGCGCCCTCGAATAATAAAAAATTACTCCTCCTCTTCCGGCGGCTTACCCATCCCTTCCAGCCAGAGCGGCGAGCCGGGTTTTAGCCGCATCCTATCCCACAGTCCGTAAGTTTCCGTTGTCGAAAGCGCGTGCATGAACTTTTCCTCAAAGTCCGGCACCAGCCCCGCAATATGCTGCACGAGCTGCTTTGCCTCCTCGCGCTTGGTATGCCCGGCAATGTGGCAGTTCGGCGGCAGAACCGGCAGGTTCCGCGCGCGAGCAACGGAGAGCGCGTACTTCTCCGGCAGAAAGACCAGCGGACGGATGACGGTTACGTCTTTTCGCGAAAGGTACGTCACCGGCGCGAATGTGTTGATGCGCCCTTCGTAGAGCATGCTCATGAAGAACGTTTCAATTACGTCCTCGCGGTTATGCCCGAGGGCAACCTTGTTGCAGCCGTGGTTGACGGCAAACGTGTTCAGCGCGCCGCGCCGCAGTTTAGCGCAGAGCGCGCAGGGGCTGCGCTCGTTGCGGTACTCGAACACGACCTTGCCGATATCGGTCTTCTCCACGGTGAACTCGATGCCGATGCGCTCCGCCAGCGCTTCGATTTCGCTCGTGTCCTGTTCCTTCAAGCCGAGGTCGAGCATGACGGCGATGACGTCGAACTTCGTATACGAAAACCGCTGATACAGCTTCATAGCCTCCATCAGCAGGAGTGAATCCTTGCCGCCGGACACGCCGATGCAGATTTTATCCCCGTCTTCGATCATGTGATATTTTTCTACCGCCCTGCGGATGCTGCCTAATACTCTTTTCATGAGGGATATTATGGGGGAAATAGCCCTTGATTGCAAGCCCTTTCGAGGGCTCCGCCCTCGAGCTCCTGAACCATTCGAGGGCTCTGCCCTCGAGCTCCCGAACCATTCGAGGGCTCTGCCCTCGAGCTCCCGCCAAAGGGCACGCCCTTTGGAAACCCACGTTTCCGTAAACACGCGGGGTTCTCAGGGGCACAGCCACTGAGTGGGGTTTGGGGTGAAACCCCCAGATCATTCGGGTCGGGGTTTGGGGTGAAACCCCAAGGCTCCTTTCCCCTTCCACGCAAAAGAGCGGCTGAATGCCGCTCTTTTGATTCGGGGATCGATTGATCTTTTACTGCAGGTTCAGGTTCTTCTTGAGGATCCCGCGAGAGAGGAAGAAGAACAGTACGCAAAGACCCGCGGCAAGCACTCCGTACCATGCAAAGATCGAGGTAAAGAGCCTGCTGCCCTGCTCGACGGTGTCGATGGCCGCCGCCCACAGACCCTCTCCCAGCGACATGACGGACATGAAGACCGAACTGATCATGCCAACACCCATGTTGATGAGCAGATACATGCCGATGGCCGCGAGAATACGGTGCTTCTTGGCAATCTGCCCGCCGACTAGGATGGCAAAGTAGATCTCCAGAACCTGAGCAGCGAACGCAAGAATTCCGACAATAACGGATTCTACGGTTACAAGCGGGATGCTCATGTACTTGGAGGCTTCCGGCAGTATCTCGGTAAAGAACTGCTTGATCGCGTTGAGCACCTCGTAGTTGACAATGCCAGAAGTGGATGTGCCGAACACCGCGAAGATCAGGATAGTAACCATGATCACAACCGCGTTGATGAGCATCCAGAGCATGCCGGTCAACAGTTTCGACCAGAGGAGCTTGCTCGTGGAAACCGGCAGCGTGAAGGTCAGATAACCCTCGTCACAGAGGAAGCTGCGGTAAAAATGGATGCAGACGAGCAGCAGCGTTACGAACGCGGAGGCCGCGATTGCAACGGCGATCAGCACCGAAGTCATCACGGAAATCCCCATGACGATTCCCTGCAGCATGCCGGTCGTTGCGCCGGACTCAAAAACCCCGCCGCCAAGCCGGATGGTCAGCACCGTCAGCAGCGTTGCGAGTAAGCCACCCGACAGAACGCCGATCTGCAGCGGAAAGAGCGTCCGCGTAAGCGCGCGGAAATCGTGTTTCAACAGTTTCTTTAGCATCTGAATACCTCCCGGAACAGCTCGTCCAGCGATTTGCCCTGCGTTTCACGGACGTTATCGGTCGTGTCGTGCATGGTGACAACGCCTTCTTTCAGGAAAATGAACTCGTCGAGCACCTTTTCGACGTCCGCAATCAAATGCGTCGAAATCAGGATGGTCGATTCGTTGTCGTAGTTGCCGATAATCGTATCGAGGATATAATCCCGCGTGGCGGGGTCAACGCCGCCGATCGGCTCGTCCAGCAGGTAGAGCTTGGCTCTGCGGCTCATCACGAGCACCAGCTGCATCTTTTCGCGCGTGCCCTTGGAGAGTTGGCGCATTTTCTTATTCGCGGGAACGGCAAGGCGGGTGAGCATTTCCACGGCGCGCTTGCGGTCGAAGTCCGAATAAAAATCTTCAAAGTAATCGAGGCAGTCGGTCACCGTCATCCAGTCCGGCAGGTAGCTGCGCTCCGGCAAAAACGAAATCAGCGACTTTGTCGATTCGCCGATGGGCTGATTCCCCGCCAGAACGATGCCGTTGGTCGGCGTCAAGAGCCCGGCGACGATTTTAAGCAGCGTTGTTTTGCCGCTTCCGTTGGGTCCAAGCAGCCCCACGATCTTGCCCTTCGGCAGCGTCAGGTCTACATTGTTGAGCGCAAGCGTCGCGCCGTAGCGTTTCGTGAGCGCTCTTGTTTCAAGAATTGCTTCCATGTTCCTCCTCCTTCGAATCCCCTTTTGCGAGCCGTTCGAGCGCTTCCTCTCTGGTCAGCCCGAGTGACTTCATCTGCAGCAAAAACGTTCCCGCGAGCAAATCCGCTTTTGCGCTTCTGGCGCGTTTCACCGCTTCTTCATCCGTGGTGACGGTTCTGCCGGCGTTGCGCTGCGTGCTCACCAGCCCCATTTCTTCCAACTCGGAAAGCGCGCGCTGCATCGTGTTCGGGTTGACCGCCGCCAGCATCGCTAAATCGCGCACGCTGGGCAGACGCATCCCCATTTCATAAGTGCCGTTTAAAATCCTCAGCTCGATTTCATCTACGATCTGCTGATAGATCGGTCGGCTGGACGTAAATTGCCATGCCAATCTGGTTCTCCTCCTTTCGTGTATCGCTGTGTTAATGTTCTATTTGCTTAATACAGTTATACACGTGTTACAAAGCATTGTCAATCCCTTTTCGAAATATTTTTTGTCTTTTTTTCGGCACTCTTTCACACCCCTCAAACAGAAGCGCTCGGACGACAAGAATCAAGCAAAAAGCTGCTTTTTATCCGATATTCTCGAAAATATCAGAACTATTGCGCCTTTTCGGTAAAATGCATGTGAGCAAGTGGAAGGATGACTTGTGCGGACACGCAAACGGTTGTATAATAACTTGTTTTTGTATAGGAGAAAGAAGGAATAGAAAATGGACATTAGAAACGTCGCCATCATCGCGCATGTCGACCACGGCAAGACTACGCTGGTCGATCAGTTGCTGCGAGACGCGGGCGTATTGCGCAGAGGCGAACAGGACGTCGAGCGCATTATGGACTCCAGCGACCTTGAACGCGAGCGCGGAATTACGATTCTCTCAAAGAATACCGCCGTCACTTACCTCGGCACGCGCATCAATATTGTGGATACCCCCGGCCACGCGGACTTTGGCGGCGAGGTGGAGCGCATCCTCCAAATGGTGGACGGCGTATTACTGCTCGTTGACGCGTTCGAAGGCTGCATGCCGCAGACTCGCTTTGTGTTGCGCAAAGCCCTCGAACTCAAAAAGGTCCCCATCGTCGTGGTCAACAAGGTCGACCGCGCGGATTCCCGGCCAATGGAAGTGGTGGACGAAGCGCTTGAGCTCTTCATTGAGCTCGGCTCCACCGCCGAACAACTCGACTTTCCCGTTGTGTACGCTTCCGCGCGCGACGGCATGTCCGGCATGACACCGGACAACATGAAAAACGATATGTCCTCCCTGTTCGACACGATTCTAACCGCGATTCCCGCGCCGGACTTCAAGCCGGACGAACCGCTGCAGATTCTGTTTTCCACCATCGATTACGACGACTATGTCGGCCGCATCGGCATTGGCCGCATCGAACGCGGAACCGCAAAGCGCGGCATGCCCATCGTGATCTGCGGCGGTGAGAACGACCGCCGTCTGGAGGCGAAGATTACGCGCCTCTACCGCTACGAAGGCCTCAAGCGCGTGGAGGTGGACGAAGCGCCCTGCGGGGATATCGTCTGCGTAGCGGGTGTGGAAGGGCTCAACGTCGGCGAGACGGTCTGTGACCCCGCCTGTGTGGAGCCGCTGCCGTTCGTAAAGATCGACGAGCCGACCGTGAGCATGATGTTCATGCTCAACGACAGCCCGTTTGCCGGACGCGAAGGCAAGTATGTCACCGGCCGGAACCTGCGCGACCGCCTCTTCAACGAGGTCAAGACGAATATCTCCATGCGCGTCGAGGAAACCGGTTCCACCGATTCGTTCCGCGTCAGCGGGCGCGGGGAGCTGCATCTTTCCATCCTCATTGAAACCATGCGCCGCCAGGGCTATGAGTTTGCCGTTTCTCGCCCGCGCGTCATCATGCACACCAACGAAGCGGGCGATGTCACCGAGCCGATCGAGGATTTGACCATCGACGTACCGACCGAATACGTTGGCGCGGTCATGGAGAAACTCGGCCAGCGCAAAGCAGAACTGGTCAACATGACCAACCAGGGCGATAACAGCGTCCGGCTCCAGTTCCTCGTTCCCGCGCGCGGGCTGATGGGCTACCGCTCGGAACTCTTGACCGATACGCGCGGCAACGGCGTCATGAGCCATGTGTTCCATGCCTACGAGCCGTTCAAGGGTGCCATCGAGGAGCGCAAGACCGGTTCTCTTGTTGCCCACGAGTCGGGCGATACGTCGGGTTACGGCCTGTTCAACACGCAGGATCGCGGCAAGCTCTTTATGGGCTCCGGCGTGCCCGTTTACGAAGGGCAGATCGTCGGCGAAAACGCGCGTTCGGGCGATATCGTCGTCAACGTCTGCAAAAAGAAGCACATCACCAACATGCGCGCTTCCGGTTCGGACGACGCGCTGCGCCTCACCCCGCCCGTAACGCTCACGCTGGAACAGTGCCTGGAGTTCATCGCCGAGGACGAGCTGGTCGAGGTGACCCCCAAGAGCATCCGCATGCGCAAGAAGCTGCTCACTAAAGACCAGCGCGTCAAGGCGTCCAATAAGCAGCAGTAACACGTTATTTACCCGGATCATACCGCTGGTTTTATCGCTTGAAACAGCCGCGCTGGTCAACGGCGCGGCTTCCCGCTATCCTGACATGAAAGGAAGGAGCGTTCCGTATGGTGCAGTTGATTGAGATCGACCGGCATAACTACCTCTCCGTGATCGATCTTGCGGTGACGGATGAGCAAAAGCGCTTCGTTGCCAGCAACATGTACTCGCTTGCGCAAGCTTATGTGCAGCCGGAGTGTGTTCCGCTTGCGCTCTACGCGGAAAACAAGCCCGTCGGCTTTGTCATGTACGCCATGGACGAGGACGATCACGAATACTGGATCTACCGGCTCATGATCGATAAAAAATTTCAGCGTAACGGTTACGGCAGAGCGGCGATGCACCTGCTGATTGACCGCATCCGTGCGGACGAGAACCACCACCTGATCTACATCAGTTTTGAACCGGATAATTCCGCCGCACAGGCGCTCTACGAGAGCCTCGGCTTCGTCCCCGACGGCAGAATCGAATACGGCGAGGTCGTCTACAAGCTGGAAAAGGCGGAAGAGTGATTCTTTTTACTCCACTTTTCTTTGAAAGAAAAGTGGACAAAAGTAACTCTCCTCCTCCTCTTTTCTTTAAAAGAAAAGTGGACAAAAGAACCCTTATTTATGTTCTAAAAGTCATTTCGAAAAGAAATGGCTTTTTTATTTCAAATACTTCTTGCTCATGACGCAGCGTCATATGCTACGCTCTGCCTTGTGACGGGACACGAGAGGTATTTTCCATTCGAACCCACCACAAACACTCACTATTTATTTGGGAGGAATATAACCGTGCAACTGAATGATATGCTTCCGTTTTTGATCCCGCTGGCGGTTGCGGAACTGATTCTCTTATTTATCACGCTTCGGCACATCCTGACCCACAAGACCTACAAGCGCGGGTCGCGCACGCTCTGGCTGATCGTCGTCATCGTGGGGATGGAATTCATCGGCCCGATTCTGTATTTCCTGCTCGGAAAAGAGGACTGACGGAATGAACGTTCTGGAACTGAGCCATGTTTCCAAACGCTTCGGCAGCCGGGAAGTCCTCAAAGACTTGTCGTTTTCCGTGCCGGAGCATACGATTTATGGCTTTATCGGCGAAAACGGCGCGGGTAAAACAACGACCATGAAGCTGATTCTCGGCCTGCTGCCGCAAGATGGCGGCGAAATCCGCGTTTGCGGCGAGCAGGTTCGCTACGGGCAGACCAAGACCAACCGCCATGTCGGCTACCTGCCGGACGTGCCGGAATTCTACGGCTACCTCACGCCCGCAGAGTATTTAACGCTTTGCGGAAACATTGCCGGGATGCAGCCTGTGGCGCTCAAGAGCCGCGTTGACGAGCTTGTAAACCTCGTCGGGCTGGAAAGCAGCGCGTCCCGCCGGATCAACGGCTTTTCGCGCGGCATGAAACAGCGGCTCGGCATTGCCCAGGCGCTGATTCACCGCCCAACGCTGCTGGTCTGCGACGAACCGACCTCCGCGCTCGACCCGGCGGGGCGCAAGGACGTAATCGACATCCTCAAAACGATCAAACATCAGACGACGGTGCTGTTCTCGACGCATATCCTCTCGGACGTCGAACGCATTTGCGACGAAATCGGGCTGCTGCACGACGGCTCCATGCGGTTGGAGGGCAAGCTGGAAGAGATCCGCCAGCTGCACGCGGGCAGCGGCTATGCCATTGAATTTCAGGACGAAGCGGACGCAGCGCGCTTTCTTGGCGCGTTCCCCGGCGGCGAGGCGGTTTCCTCCGCGCGGCTGCTGTTTGCAAGCGGCACGCAGCAAGAGATGTCCCGCGCGATGGGCGCGCTCTCCGGCCTGGGCATCTGCCCGGTCAAAATGGAGCTCTGTGAGCCTTCGCTCGAATCGCTGTTTCTGGAGGTGGCCGGCGCATGAGACAGTTCATCACGCTGATCAAAAAAGAATTCACCGAGCTGTTCCGCACCGGCAAAGCGGCTGTGCTGCTGATCGTATTCGTCATTTTCGGAATCATGAACCCCGCGCTTGCAAAGCTCACGCCCTGGATGCTGAATTTGATGTCCGACTCCCTCGCCGAGGCGGGCGTCACCATAGGATCGATTACGGTGGACGCGATGACGGCTTGGACACAGTACTTTAAAAACCTCTTTATGGAGTATGTGCTCGTGCTCGCGCTGTTCTGCGGAACGCTGACAAACGAGTGCCAGAGCGGCACGCTCGTCAACCTGCTGGCAAAAGGCCTGCCGCGCTGGAAAGTGATCGCCGCCAAGTTTTTTACCATGCTGGTCTGCTGGAGCGTTTGCTACTATCTGACCTTCGGCATCACGTTTGGCTACAGCGCGTACTTCTGGGATAATTCCATCGCCCAGCATCTGGGGCTTGCGGCGTTCTGCTCGTACCTGCTGGGGGTCTGGCTGCTTGCGCTGGTGATGCTGTTCTCCGCGTTCTTCCGCTCCGGCATGTACGTGCTGCTCGCCTCCGGCGCGGTTTACGGCGTTTCCTACGCGCTTGGCGCGCTGCCCGCCCTCGCGCCCTACCTGCCCGCGCGGCTCGACGGCGCGTTCGGCTTGCTTGCAGGGGCGATGTCGCCGGGGGACTTTTCCGCAGCGCTGATCGTTGCCGCGGCGCTGAGCGTGCTCGCCGTTTGTATCTCGATCGCCGGGTTCCAAAAAAAGCAGCTATAAATATAGATTTCTTTTGCTTGCTTTTCTTTGAAAAGAAAAGCAAGAGAGCTGTAGAAAAAGCAGAACTTTCTTTTGCTTAATTTTCTTTGAAAAGAAAAGTAAGAGCGCTGTAGAAAAAGTAGAGCTTTCTTTTACTCCACATTTCTTTAAAGAAAAGTGGACAAAAGAACCCTTTCGAGCTAAAAAACGCCGTCCCCGGCAAGGGGACGGCGTTTGCGGTTCTTGCGTTTACAGCGTGCGCATCAGGCGGACGTAGAACTGAACGGTCTTGACGATCTTGTCCAACGGAATCCGTTCGTTATGCGCGTGGATATAGCCGCGCTCTTCCTTGGTGAGCGCCATGGCGGAGAAGCGGTACACGTTGTCCGAAATCGCGCAGTAGTGGCGCGAGTCGGAGGCCGCAATCATCAGGTACGGCGAAATCAGCGCTTCCGGCCAGGTCTCGGCGATGGCGGACTTGAGCTTTTCCCAGCCGTAACCCTGCGTTTGCGAGCACTTGCAGGGATCCATGCCGTGCAGCATGGAAACCTTGATGTCCTGATCCCCCACGCGTTCCTGCAGCGCGGCAAGCGTCCCTTCGCAGTTCGTGCCGGAGATGAGGCGGAGGTTTGCCACAACGGCAACGCGCGGCGGAAGCACGTTTGTGGTCTTGCTGCCTTCGGCCATGGTGAACGCGCAGGTCGTGCGCATCATGGCGTTGAGTTCCCCGCCGTTTTTTTTGCAGAGCGCGTCCAGCAGCGGCAGAAAGCACCAGAGGTTGGCAAAGATTACGCGGTAGAGGAACGTGGAACTGCGCCCCAGCGTATCGAACATTTCCGAAATCGGCTTGGTCAGTACGCGCGGGAACGGCTTGTCCTCCACACGGCAGACGGCGCGCGCGATGCGCCCAAGGCCCGTGTGCGGCGGCGGCGCGGAAGCGTGTCCGCCCGCGCCTTCAATCACAAACTGCGCGTCCATCAAGCCTTTTTCCGCAATGCCGATCAGCGCGCAAGGCGCTTTGACGCCGGGGAAGATGCCTTCCACAACCGCGCCGCCTTCGTCCACCACGATGGCGGGGACGACGCCGCGGCTTCTGAGCGCTTCCACAATCAGCGGCTGCGTAGCGCCGGCGACTTCCTCATCGCCCGCAAACGCAAAATACATGTCGTTTTCCGGTACAAACCCCTGCTTCAATAGCAGTTCCGCGGACTCCAGCACGCCAAGCAGCGTGCATTTGGTGTCCAGCGTGCCGCGTCCCCAGAGGACGCCGTCCTCGATGATGCCCTCGAACGCGGGCTTTTTCCAACCCTCCTCGTTGACGGGAACCACGTCGTAGTGCGCCATGAACACGGCGGGTTTCCCGGCGCTCTTGCCCTTTAAGGTAAAGAGCACGCCGGACTTGCCGATTTCCTCATAGCCGCACTTTTTAAAGACAGTCGGATAGAGCTTTTTGAGCAGGTCGCGAAACTTCTTAAACTCCGACCAGTCGATCTTACTCTCGTCGTAGGACGAAACCGTTTTGCAGCGGATCATCTCGGCAAGGTCGTCAATCGCCTTCTGCTCGTCAACAGTCGCTTCGGTCGGGACGCTCCCGCTGCCCGATTTGGGCTTAAACAACAGCGCGCGGATCAGTACGACCGCAAAGAACAGCACGACAAGCGCGGCCAGCGCCAGCCAAACATACGTCATGAATGATTTTCCTCCTATCCCGCTCCCCGAAAAAGGGAGTCTGAGCCTTGCTTTACCGAACAGTATACACCTGTGCGCCGAAAACGGCGCGGTAAGTTTCGTCTCTTTACGCGTTTTTTAGCGCGTGCGAGGGTTACTGTTTCGTCTGCCCGTCCGCTTCGGCATGCTTGGGTTTTTCCGCGAGCAACCCGTTTTTATAAAGGATGCGGGCCACCCCAATGGCAATCAGCGCGCCGACCGGTACGAGAATACCCACCGCGCTGGAAAGCGACGGTACGCAGATGAACAGCACGATCATAAATACCATCGGCGCGATGGCGATTTTCCAGTTGCGGGAGACGAACACCACTGCGAGCGCGCCAAACAGCGCGGGCAGGATGTTGTCGAACGCGGGCTGCAGAACCGGGCTTTCGATAATCGGCCGGATCTGCGCCAGCAGCAGCACGCCCGCTGCTATGATGATGGTGGTGACGATTGCGCTCGTCGAAATGGCGATTGTGGAGACCACCTCGCCTTCCTCGGTGCCCGCTTTAAGGTTGGCGCGTTCCATGGCGTTGAGCGCGCAGGGAACCTTGAGGTTGGCAAGGTTGCCGGTCACGAACCCGACGTAGGAACCGCCGGTGCCGAGCATGGGCACATAGGTGAGCACTTCAATAACGCCGACCGTCCAAAAGATGGGCGCCACGCTCAAAAAGCCGGCCAGAATCCCGCCGATGGGCGGCCATGCGCTGTAGTAAACGCAGATGCCGACGGGAACCGCAATCATCAGCGCAAGCGCGCTGAGAATCCAAACGCGGCCCATACGGTACACGCTGTCGCGATAAGTCATTTCCTTTTTCATATGCTTCTCCCCCTTAGCCTGCGATCGACTGCACAAGCGTCGTAATCGGAATCGAAAGCGCCATGCCACCCAACAGGCTGATTGGCAGCGCGTATTCCTCAATCCACTTGGCGTTGAATATTTTACGAATCAGGCCGCAGACCAGCATGAGAATCGCGCTGGCAATCAAGACGAACACGGGAATCCAGCCCGTGAGCCCCTCGCCAACATGCGCAAATACTACGCCGAGGAACGCGGAAATCATGCCGAGGAACAGCCCCGCCATGAAAATTTCGCTCCACCTCTGATCCTTGGTTTTAATTTTGATCAGGCCGTTTTCGATTTTTTTGCCGAACGCGGGCACCAGCACGAGGCCAGGCACGATGCCGAGCGTCATAACCCACGCGATGGAGGCAAAAATCTTTGCGTCCGTGATCGGGTTGGCAAGCGATGTACCGAGGGCGTTTGCCGCGCTCGCGGCGGCGGTCGTTTCATACGTCAGCGCGCCGATCACCGACAGCCGCAGCCAAGGCAGCGGAAAGCCCAGCGACTTGGAAAGCGCGATCACCCCGAGCAGGATCGCCACCGCCGGAGCGATGGTGAACACCGCGGCCGAGCCCGCCGCCTTTTTGAGCACGCTCACATCCATGCCGATCTCTTTTCCGTGCTTCCATGCCTTGATTAAAAACACCACGGACTGCAGAATCACGAACAAGATGACGACGGACACCAGCATGTACATAAATCCGCTGTTTGAATTAAACTCCATCCCAATTCTCCCTTCGTTCTGTACCCTGCGGATTGATTTGCGTTCTAAACCGTTTGCCAATCAATCCCAGTCTGTCCCAACTGATTGTATATATAGTATATTTTGTTATTATAACATACCGCTCACGCCGAACAATATGTTTTACGGTTGTTTTTTAATCGACGATTGTTTATTAACGAATCCAGATGTGATGTGTAAAATTTCAACATTTTCAACGCGCAAAAAAGCGAGCGCGTCATAAAAAACGGACGTTCCCGATATAAAACAACGGAACGAACGGAGGACTGTATTCCGTTCGCCCCGCTGAAAAAGTACGTCCGCCGCCGTGGCAGGCAAGGGGCAGGTCAGGTTAAATTATTATCGTCGTCGTCCATATCCGCGCCCATGAATTCACGCGCGGCAATGCGCTTTTCGTCCCGCTCTTTCTCGACCATGTCGGAGAGCATTTCCTTGAACTCCTTGGCTTTCTTGATGCGCTTGATGTCTACTTCCGGCGTGGATTTATCCGCCGTCCTGAGGCGCACCGTGCCGAGTCCCCAAATGCGCTGATGCAGCGGTCGCAGAAGCGTAATATCCAGAATGCGGTACAGGCGGATTTCCTCTTCGCTGCGGCTTAAAAAGCCTTTGTCGATGATGAATTTCTCTTCCGTCAGGGAATACCGCGTAAACGTCCACGGCAACCCGAAAATGATGCGCTTTCGATCTTTCCAAACGACGTTTGCCATAGTGCGTCCTCCGTATGCTTTGATAGGGCGATTATACCATAAGGCGCGCTGTTACGGAAGAACGGAATCCATGTTCCCAGCAGCGCCGTGGATGCGGTTTACCTGTTACCTGCGGCAGAAAATATCATATTCGAGAAGATTTTTCAAAATGCGGGTGTAAGTCTGCAGGCAGCACACCACTTGCTCTTTAGCATCATGCAAAATGAAGATGAAAACAGAAGCAAATTTCACTGATTATCAAAACGAAGGAGGTAAACGACATGAAGCGAGTCCTGCTGCTCATCTTTGCAGCCATACTGATTTGTTTGAACCTGTTCGGCTGCGGCGCGCCAAAAGACAAGCCTGTAACGGAAGTCTGGCTCGGCGATTCCGTCGAAACCGTCAAAAAGCTCGAACCTGGGCTGGAAGAACAATATGACCGAACAAACACTTACCTTTCATTCCTTTCCGGTAAGCGCGACTATGCCGGCATCGAAGGCTTTCTTTCCTTCCAGTTCAAGCCGGAAGAGCAGACCGTTGGGCAGATCAGCTGGACGGTAACCCTGCCGGAAGCGGAAGCGCAAGCGGCGCTTGACAAGCTCAATGCCGAAACGCAGGCCTCCTTCGGCAAACCCGACCAGATCAACGACAATCGAAAAACGAGCAGCGATCTCGCGCCATATATGTGTTTTTGGAACGGAAATGGGTATATGGTCACCGTGTCGCTGATCAACGGCTTGCTCGACGGCACATACAACTGCGCGTATTCCGTCATTATCCCTTTGAGTTAAACCTGCCTGCCGCCGCTAACAAAACGAACCTCGCTGATTTTCTCAGGCGGTTCGTTTGTTCTGCACAGTCTTTATTTTGCCAGCAGCAGCCGGATTGTCGCGTCCATCAAAAGGCGCATATCCTCTGCCGCTGTTTGCTTGATCTCCTCGAACGACGCCGCGCGGTTGACGGAGGTGAATATCGCGGTGATTCCTTCGTCATACACCGCCTCCGCTCCCTGACCTACGGAACCGCAGAGCGCAACGCAGGGAATTCCGTGCTTTTTTGCGCGGCGGGAAACGCCCACCGGCACCTTGCCGCGCGCGCTCTGCCAGTCGATCCGGCCTTCGCCGGTAAACACCATGTCCGCGCCTTCCAGCATCCGGTCAAACCCCGCCTCGTCGAGGAGAAGTTCGATGCCGGGCTGCAGCTGCCCGCCCAGAAACGCCAGCACCCCCGCGCCGAGCCCGCCCGCCGCGCCCGCGCCCGGAACTTCCGCAACGGATGCTCCCAGATCGCGCTCGATCACGCGAGCCATATTGACCAGCCCCGCGTCGAGCTCCGCCTGCATTTCTTCGCTTGCACCCTTCTGCGCGCCGTAGGTATAGGTGGCTCCGTTTTTGCCGTAGAGCGGGTTATCCACGTCGCAGGCGGCGACGACGCCGAGCGCAATCTGCCGAGCAGGCGGCTGAATCCGCGCAATCTTACTCATGTTTTTTGCCAGCGGCTCGACCGTTCTTCCCGCCGCGTCGTAAAACTCGTACCCCAGCGCGGAAGCCATGCCGATGCCGCAGTCGTTCGTCGCGCTGCCGCCGAGGCCAAGGATGACCTGTTTTACCCCGCACGCTTCGGCGTGGAGCAGCAGCTGACCTACGCCATAGGTCGAGGCAATCAGCGGGTTTTTCTGCTCGGCAATCATCGGCAGCCCCGCGGCCGCCGCCATCTCGATGACCGCGGAACCGTTCGGCAAAACGCCGTACGCGGCCAGAACGGGCTCTCCCAGCGGGTTTTGCACCGTCGCGGTTATCCGCTCGCCGCCGCAGACGCGCAAAAACGCGTCCACGAGCCCTTCCCCACCGTCCGCCACCGGGAACCGGATGATCTTAGCTTCCGGGATGCGCTTTACGATCGCCGCGCTCCAAATTTCGCAGATTTCGTTTGCCGAAAGGCTCCCCTTAAACGAATCCGGCGCTAACACAAATTTGTTCATCCGAAACCTCGCGTTTACTTTTGGCATATTTTGCTTTTCTTCTCTTTTCAAATAGTATGGCTGCCGCCGCAAGCTGTCAAGCGCGGCGCGTTTCTTGCGGACGGTTTTTCAGTTCGGCCAACAAAAAACCCCGAACGCTCCTTTTGTTGGACAGCATCCGGGGAAATCTCCGTATCGATTTGGCTTCACCGCTCTGCGCCTACGCCGCTGCGCACGACCTCCAGCAGGCGATCCACAGCGGCCAGCACGCTCGCGTCGTCCCACGCCGCAGGAATCAGCGCGTCCATGTGGTTAAGCAGCGTTTCTATCACAAACACCGCCGTCTCCGTCGATAAATCCTTTCGAAACTCGCCGGAAGCTTTCGCGCGCTCGACCATGTCGGTCAAAAGCGTCCCGCTGAGGTTGCCAAAGCAGGCTGTGATCTGTTCCCGAACGGCGGATTCCTCTTCCAGTATCCGGCGCGAAAACGCGGTAAAACGCGCGTCCTTTTTTGCCAGTTTCAGCCCAAGAAGCGCCATGTTCCGGAACTCGTCAAAAAACCCGCTGGAAGAGCGCGACACACCGGACTCCTCGAAGAGCTTGAGCTTCTCCATGCCCACGCGGTAAAGAAGCGAGAGATACAGCTCCATTTTATCGTTAAAGCGATAATAAAAGCTGCCTTTGTTCATCCCCGCCGCCTTGAGGATTTCGTTGAGCGAAGCATCTTTGAACGAGTGCCCGGAAAACTCCGTCAGCGTGGCTTCATAAAGCGCGGGCGACTGATCCAGCGGGTTGGGTCCCCCCGCCTGCATCCATTTGAGCTTCAGGCCGCCCATCAGTCCTCATCCTCCATGTGTTCGCGGTTTGCTTTCTTTTCGCGCTGTTTTTTGAAATACTTCGGAACGAATACAACCTTCAGCGCAGCAATCACGACCACGCCAACGGCGATCAGCGCCCACCAATACCATGCCATTTTTCTTCACCTCCCCATTCTGAAATCAACTTTTTTCGCAAAATACCAAATTGCCGCAAAAAACCACGGTATGCTCACCAGCAGCGTCAGCAGCGTCGGCCAAAGGGCGTTCGCGCTCGTCAATATCTCGTTCAGCGCCCGGTATTGCCAGTACATCGGCAGAATATAGTAGAAAAACTGCCATTTGTCCGCAACGAACACCGCCGAAACCGGCAGGATCATCCCGATTGGCACCAGCAGCTTGAGCACGCCGATGGCCGCGACCTGATTGTTCGCAAGCGCCCCGATGGCAAACGTCATCATGCCGGAAACGAGCACGCTGGCCGCCGCGAGCAGCAGGTAGTTTGGCAGCAGGCTCGCTTTGCCAATGATCAGCGCCGCGGCGGAGATGCCGGCAAGGCCAAGCATCAGCGCGGGCAAGAGCTTGGAGAGCGCAAAACCAGCAAGCCGCATCGGACTGACCGCCACCGCGCGGATCGCGCCGCTTTCCCGTTCGTCCACAATCGAAAGCCCCACCGTAGCCCCGCCGATAAAGAGAGACATGAGCAGCATGCCGATCATGGAAAGATTGTAGGCCAACCCGCCCTTTGCCTCCACGGTCACGCTTTGGTATGCAGGGAGCGTTTCCGGCGCGGAAAGCGCAAGGCCGACAAGCTCGCTCGTGCCGCTGATAAACGTTTCGCCCTCGTTGCCTTCAAAGATCACCGTTGCCTGCCCCTGCTCCACCGTGACGCCGGCAACCGCGTCCGTCGCGCGGACGCGCGCTTCCATGCGGGCGTCGTCTTCAAAACGCTCCACATCCGCAATCAGCTCAAGCTGGGACTGCATCTGCGTGCTCACCGTTTCGTCCACGGCGAGCTGGAGCGTCGTTTCGTTGACCGCGCCGAACACCAGGATGAACACCAGCGCGAGGATGGCGGGCGCCGCAACCATGAAGATGGAGATGCCGTTGCGGAAGATCAGCTTGAATTCCCGCCCGACCGAAGTAATCAGCGCCTTCATGCCTTCGCCCCCTTTAAGTGCTTTTTTAAAACGAACACATGCGCCAGCGCATACGAAAGCACGCTCCAGGCGGCAATGGCGAGCACGGTATACCCCCAATCAAGCGTGCCTCCGAACATGGCGCTGCGGTAAGCCATCAAAATTGGATACGATGGGATCAACTTCATCCAAAATGGCGTAAACGAAGGGGATGTATAGCTGATCACCGGCAGCATGTTCACGCTCAGCAGCACCACCATGGAGAAAAACCACCCGTTCATATCCCGAAACGGCGTAGTGTACGCCAGCCCGATCATCGTAAACACGGCGGTGCCGATGAACGAAAGCGGCAGAAACAATCCCCAGTTGACGTCAAACCCGACCGTCAGCACACAGATGAACGAAGCGTACAGCGTGCCGATCACCGAAAACAACAGCGTTTTGGAGACGACGTATTTACCCGCGCCAAACGGGGAAATGCGCAGCGCCTTGACCGTCCCGTCCTGTTTTTCCGCCAGCATCAGCGCGCCGCCCAGGATGAACCCCGTCATCAGCGCTTCGAAACAGATAAAGATCGGCGTGAGCCTGAAGTTAAAGGGGATCGTTTCGGCTTCCGCTTCCAGCAGCAGCGTCCCGACCGGTTCGGCCTGCACGCCGGAAAGTTCCAGCATCATGGCGTTGAGCGTTTTTTGCGAATAACCGGGGTGAACGATGGTGACGCCGTCCTCGCCAAACGCAAAGCCGATGGTGTCGCCCTGCCGCACGGCTTCCTTCAGCGCGTCCAGGCTCTCCGCCGGTTCGCCAAACGCCATCGCCGCGGGCGCGTTGTACGTCAAGAGCCGGTAGTCCTGCTGCGCCAGCTCTTTGGGCAGGGCGAGATCGACCACCAGCACGATGACCACAAGCGTTCCGGTGAGCACCCAGAACAGCGCGTTGGTCAGCAGCCGCTTGAAATCCTGCACGAAGGAACTGAGGATGCTTTTCACGCCGTCAGCTCCTTTCCGGTCACATGCAGAAAGATCTCCTCCAGCGTCGCTTCCTGCGAATGGAGCTTGACCACGTCTGCTGTGGTTAAAAACGCGGGCAGCGCGGCTTTGTCGTCCATCGGGAATGTTCGTTCCTTCTCCTCGCCGTCTTCACGGTAGCGTACGCGCACATCCCGCTTGCCGTACTTGAGTTTGAGCGCTTCCGGCGTGTCGCAGGCGGCGATGACCCCGCCGTATAAAAACGCAACCGTGTCGCTCAGCGCGTCCGCCAGATCCATGCTGTGGGTGGTCAAAAACACCGCCGCGCCCCGCTGCTTCTGCTCATTGATGAGTTCGCGGATACCGACCGCCGTTTTGGGGTCGAGCCCGCCGGTCGGTTCGTCGAGGAAGAGATACATGGGGCGGTTGAGTAGCGCGCGCGCAAAGGTGAGCCGCTGTTTCATCCCCTTGGAATAGTTGGAAACACGTTTGTTGGCGTCCTCGCGCAGGCCGACGCGCTCAAGCAGTTCCATCGGCTTAATCGTCGGCACCGAAAACAGCGCCGCGTAATAACGAAGGTTTTCCAGTCCGGTCAGCGAGGTATACAAGTTGCTCTGTTCAAACGAGACGCCGATCTGGTTAAAAAAACGCGTTTTCAGCTCGCGTACGGACGCGCCTTCGTAGAGCACTTCGCCTTTCTGGAGCGGCAGCAGTCCCGTCATAATGTTTTGAATCGTGGATTTTCCCGCGCCGGAAGGGCCGAGAAAGCCGAAGATGCTGCCGCCCTCCACGGTAAAGGTGATGTCCGAAACCGCGCAGTTGCCCTTGCCCTCGTAATCGTGAAACACATGGTTGACCTGGATCATACCCAACCTCCTTGACCAAGTAGTCAAATAGAATGTATCACGACTTGACCATCCGGTCAAGAACTATTTTGCAGAATGGATCAACGCTCTCTGCTTCGCGTCCATTCTGTGTTTTGCGGCTGACCAAAACGTAAAACCGGCAGGGAATTTCTCCCCTGCCGGCCTTGTTTTCGCTCCGCTGACACGCGCTTTTCAGCGCGTATGTCCCTGCGGTTTTCGCTCAAACTCTATCTTCGGCCAATTAGTACATGGCCTTCTTCTTTAAGATCACCGTTTTGAACTTCCAACCGTTCTGCTCGGCGGCGTTCTTGACGGTCTTGGCGATCGCGCCGATATCGAAGGTATACTCATACACCTTGCCTTCCGGCCCGTACTGCACGCTCATAACCTTGCGAAACGGTGTTTTCCCGCTCTGTGTGCTCGATTCCGCGCTCATGCCAAAGGAAAACCCCGCGCTAAGCTCGGACGTTTTTTCATACAGGCGGATCGTACGCTCGTCCTCGTCCGCCAAAACGGCGGCTTCGTAACGAATCTTCTTCTTCCCTGTGCCAAAGCTGATATCCAGCAGTTCCGCTTCCACGAGCAAATCGGTCGCTGCATCCGCTCTTGCGGTAACGCCGATTGCGCTCAGCTGCGATTCAATCTGCTTAAGAATCTGCTGTTTCATACGCGGCGCCTCCCTGTTTTTTTGCGATGCGTTTGATACATAATGAACGCTTTTTGCGATGTGAAGCTAGTATAGCACCGCCTGTTTGCCGTGTCCAGAAAAATATTACAATGTAATAATTCGGATTTCGTTTTCCGTGTCGGTACGGTTTTACACACCTTATGAAGAAACAAACGCGCCGCACGGATTTGACTCCGTACGGCGCGATGCGTTTACAACATGCGTTGAACAATATTTGTTAGATGAAGAGATTGACGTTGGACTCTTCGGCGTCGCCCAGATACGCGCCCACGCCGCCCAGCTCCACGCCCTCGATCAACTCCTGCTCCTTGATGCCCATGACGTCCATGCTCATGGTGCAGGCGATAATCTTGACGCCCGCGGCCATGGCCTTTTTCATGAGCGTTTCGAGGGAATCGACGTTCTTTTTCTTCATGATCATCTTCATCATGGATGTGCCCATGCCCATCATGTTCATCTTGCTGAGCTTGAGCTTGTTCACGCCGCGCGGCATCATGCCGCCGAACATGGCTTCGATGAAGGTCTTGTCCACTTTTTGCCTGTTGTTCTTTCTGAGGACGTTGAGGCCCCAGAAGGTGAAGAACATGGTCACCTTACGCCCCATGGCGGCGGCGCCGTTGGCAATGATGAAGCTCGCGAGCACCTTGTCCAGATCGCCGGAGAAGACGATGATGGTCTTTCCGTCGCCGCCCGCCTGCGCAACCGCCGCCGGTGCGCCGCCCGCGAGACCCTTTTTAACGAGCGCCACATAATCGTCGCCGCGGCGTTCGTTGCTTAAAAGCGTGTTGCCGGTTCTCCGCGTCCAGGCAACGATATCCCGCGCAAAGCCGGGGTCGCTGGCGGAGACTTCCATCACGTCGCCATCCTTCATGCCCTTCATGGTTTCAAACACCTTCATGATCGGGCCGGGGCACTGCATGCCGCTGCAGTCGAGCCGCATGGACGAAACCGGCACGTTGCGGGTATCCGCGTGCCCACTGTCGGAAACAGGCGCATTCTGCGTATAAGGCACAGTATTCTCCTCCTTAAAATGGGTCGATTGGTAAAAGCGCGTGCCGCCGGGGTAGACCGAAACGTTGGCAAAGCCGTTCTGCGAAAGGATGCGCGCCGCGTTATAGGAGCGCACGCCGATGGCGCAGAAGGTGATGACTTCCTTCGACTTGTCGAGTTCGCCAATGCGGTCGCGCAGCTGGCCGAGCGGGATATGGGTCGCTCCCGGGAGAGCAAACGCCATGACTTCCGCGTCCTCGCGCACATCCAGCAAAATAACATCCTTTTTGGTTTCCACCGCGTCCCACGAAGAGAGGCGAGCCAGACCGCTGAGCACGTTCTCCGCCACGAACCCCGCCATGTTGACCGGATCCTTTGCCGAAGAGTATGGCGGCGCATACGCAAACTCCAGCTCTTTGAGTTCGAGCACGCCCGCGCCGAGGCGGGTTGCCACGGCGATGACGTCGATGCGCTTATCCACGCCGTCCTTGCCCACGATCTGCGCGCCGAAGATCTGCTTGCCGTCCTTGGAGAACAGCATCTTGATGGTCATCGGCACCGCGCCTGGGTAATAGCTCGCGTGGGAGTTCTGCGTAATGATGATGGCTTCGTAGTCCTTGCCGCGCACGAGGCCGCGCTTGATGAGCGACTTTTCGTTTTCGCCCGTGCTCGCGGCGGTGAGGTCGAACACCTTGGCAATCGCCGTTCCCTGCGTGCCGTTGTAGGATTCGCTGCCGCCTGCAATGTTGTCCGCCGCGATACGCCCCTGCTTGTTGGCGGGGCCTGCGAGCGGGATCATGGCGGGCTGCTTGGAGCCGAAGTCCTCGACCTCGATCATGTCGCCCACGGCGTAGATGCTCGGGTCGGAGGTGACAAGATGCTCATCCACGACGACGCCGCCGCGCGCGTTGACCGCTAAACCCGCGTCCTTGGCGAGCTGCCCGTTGGGGCGCACGCCGATGGAGAGGATCACGAGTTCCGCGCTGACGACCTTGCCGCTCTTTAAGGTGATATCCACGCCGCTGCCGGTGTCGTTGAATTTGTCCACGCCGTCGCCCAGGTGCAGATGCACGCCGTTGAGAATGATGCTTTCATGCAGCAGCTGCGCCATTTCGAAATCGATGGGCGCCATGACCTGGTCGAGCATTTCGACGATGCTCACGTCGAGGCCAAGATGCTTGAGGTTTTCCGCCATCTCGAGGCCGATAAAGCCGCCGCCGATGACCGCCGCGGTTTTGACGTTCCGGTCGGCAATGATCGCGCGGATGCGGTCGGTATCCGGAACCGTCCAGAGCGTTTGAATGCGCTCGGAGTCGATGCCGGGAATCGGCGGACGCATTGGCGACGAGCCGGTGGAGAGCACCAGCGTGTCGTAGGGTTCCGTATAGGTTTCGCCGGTGGCGACGCGCTTGACGAGCACCGTCTTGTGCTCGCGGTCGATGGAGACGACTTCGTTGAGCACGCGCACATCCACGCGGAATTTCTTTTTCATAGCTTCCGGGGTCTGCAACAGCAGCGCCTGACGCGCTTTAATCACGTCGCCCACGTAATAGGGCAGCCCGCAGTTGGCGTAGGAGATATACTCCCCGCGCTCCAGTAATACGATTTCGGCCGACTCGTCGAGCCTTCTGAGCCTTGCCGCGCAGCTCGCGCCTCCGGCAACGCCGCCGACGATGACTACTTTACGACTCATTCGCTTTATCCTCCTTTTTCTTGCCTGGGGTAATGATAAATCCTATCAGCAGCCCGAAAACGGCGCCGTAGATGGTTGAGATGACGGGGTTGGAAGTGATGATGCATGTGCCGCTGACGCAGCCCACGAACCGGTAGTAGAGGTAGCCGCCGACCGCGCCGACAATCGATAACAGCATCGCCGGAAGATATCGTCGAAAACCGCTCTTTTTTCCGCTTTGTTCCATAGGAAAAAGTCCTTTCCTGTTTGGTTTGAGCATACAGTAAAGGGATATCGGTAGTCGGTGACTTTATTACAGTGGGGCAGATGAGTAAGCTATTTCTGAATTGTGCTTAATCACCGAATGAAAATCTTGGATACATATTTGTACCAACTTCCATTGTATGGTTCATTAGCTATGCTAACAACTATAACAGCGCTTTGGACTCGAAAACCATCCTCAGCATGATAGAAAAGTGGATCTGTAACTGATAAGTTCGAATAAAGGAGGCCGTTGTAAGAAAAACTAACCTTCGTTTTTTTTGAACCTTCTGCATTTTGGGTTTGAGAAACAACTAAATCAGCAACTTCGACAATTGTTAATGAATAGCCTAGTTGTTGAATAATGAACTCAGGCGAGTTGTAGTAGATTGTACCAAATAACAAATCATTTAAATCAGCAGGATGATATTGTAATGCTTCTTCCAGATTAATGCTCGCTAGATGTTTCCATCTCGTGCTTTCGTCTAGCTGCACATTTTCTGGCTGATACCTAAGCGGTATTCTTTTAATTATAGGAACATCTACAACATCAAGCGGTTCACATACATGCCCATTTTGGCAAATTAGTAACCTGTAAGGAACAGCACCAGCGGTGGCTGCGTTGTTTGAAACAAGCCTAACAAGATTACCGTTTGAAGTATCAATGCCAGCAACGCAATAATCTTTATGTTTTGAGGATTTGGTTAATATAATAACTTGCATATTTCAAAATTATAGATGCTTTACTTTTATTTCCGGGTTCGAATCTGCTAAGAAATCACTTAACAATCTCCTATGGCACTGTGTTGGTTTTGGTTCACTACATAATAAACATACTTTTGAATAATCTTTCGTCATATTAACAAATAAAGCATAAGCATCGATTTGCCTTATTATTTGCTTGTACTCTACTTCATACTCATCCCACGGCAACAGTTTGTTTCTATATCTAGTAAGCAGCTCATCCGTTGGTGCAAATTCAACAGCGTGTATATATTGGCAATGGCAAATCTCCCTTAGAAAATATTTAAGATCATCTCCTTTTGTAAAGCCAGCGAGTTGCGATTTATTGTTCAGTCTGATATCGATTAATAGATCGACTTCAATTCTCTTTAATACTTCAAAAAACTGTTCAGCAGATTTTTGCGTGAAACCAATAGTGTATAATTCCATTTTATTCCTCCTGCAAAGCATATCCTATGTCGGCATTCCTTTTTCTATATGCCTCCACAATCAGCTCTTGGTCAGTCATTGGTTTTTCAATTAAAGATAATTGGGCTCTATTAGGGAAGTAGTGTTCAAGCAATCGTATTTCAATATCATGTTGCGTGATAATCGATCCGTTTGACATGATATGCTTAACAATATAGCCCTGTTCGTAAAATGCTCTCGCCACTAATATCGCTCGATGGCAATTGACTGGATCTTTTTCAGCACACATTAAAACGAAACTATAATTAGCTTCCATGGCCTTTACCAGCTTACTGAATCCAGAAAGAAACTGATCGGATTTTGCAAACTTCTCGAAGTCCATGTAAGTATGTTCATAGAAATTTATATCTTCTTGCCTTGCACCAAACTCGCAAGCGTAGTTTCGATAATAAACACCTTGTTTTTCAAGCTTCTCTTTTATTGTCTCTTTGTTGAAATCTGAAAAGTACGTGGAATATGGTTTGCTACGCACATCAACCACTAAACTAATCGAATACGATTTAATGGTTTCTATGAAGCTTTCTATTTTGAATCCTGAATATCCAATTGTATAAATTGTATTAACCATGGCCAATCCTTAAATAATACAGTTCTACGTACTAATTATAAACTGGTTTAGCAGAAAGCGAAAGCTAGTATTTCCTTAGCATGCTATAATTGATAAATCATAATTCTGTGGTTGCAAGGAGGCCATCCCCATGCCCACCCCCATCACCGACTACATCCTCCAGTTTCCGCCGGACGTGCAGCTAAAGCTCAACGCGCTGCGCGAGGCGATACTGGAAGTCGCCCCCGATGCCACGGAAAAGATTGCCTACGGAATCCCGACGTTCTACGTCAAAGGCAACCTCGTGCACTTTGCGGCGTACAAGCACCACATCGGCTTTTACCCCGCTTCCTCCGGCATCGACGCGTTCCGCGCGGAACTCACGCAGTACAAGCTCTCGCGCGGGACGATTCAGTTCCCCCTCGACGAGCCGCTGCCGATGGAGCTGATCCAGCGGATCGTGAAGTTTCGCCTCGCGGAAAACCTCGCATAGAAGGTAAACGCTTCGTTTGTTGAGACGGAGCAAACAAAAGGCTGATTTCGCAATCCAGGCCGTGCTGACGCGCGGCCATTTTTTGCGGCCGCATTCCCGCTCGCGGACAGTTCCCGCGGAATTGCGCGAAAAACGGATTTTTTCTATAAAAAGGTTCTTCCTGTCGGGGGCAGATGGTATAATAACTTGAAAATCACGAACTGGTGAATTTCCTCGCCATATTCGCGTTATTTAATGGGGTAATCATGAAACGACTTGCCGCTTTTCTGCTCTGCGCCGCCCTGCTCTTTACCATCCCCGGCATCTCTCTTGCGGAAACCTCCGCCGATACCGTCAAGGCCGGTGTGGATTTGATGCTTGTGGTCGCCCACCCTGGTGACGAATACCTTTACCTCGGCGGCGTACTGCCGTTTTACTGCGCGGAAAAAGGCTATACGGCGGTGGTCGTGTATCTTGCCGGCGTGGACGAAGTCCAGCGCGCACAGGCAAGCGCGGCGCTCAAAAAGATGGGCGTAACGACCGAGCCGGTCTTCGGCGGTTTTGAGGATGTATACTCCGAAAAGATGGAGGACGTCGAAACCGTATGGACGCTAGCCGCGGTGCAGTCGTTTTTGACCGATACCATCCGCCAGTACCGTCCGGCGGTGATCGTGACGCACGATCCCAACGGCGAATACGGCAACGGCGCGCATATGCTCGCGGCAAAGCAGGTGTTCACCTGCGTGTCCCGCGCGGCAAGCGAGCGCTACAACAAAGAGTCGGTGGAAACCTACGGCACCTGGCAGACGCAGCGCGTGTTTTACCACCTCTACGGCGATGAGAAGTTCGTTATCGACCGCAACGCCGCGCTTTCCGCCTTTTCCGGCAAGAGCGCGGTAGAAGTCGAAACCGCGCTGTACCAATCTTTCTCCAGCCAGTACCGCTACAATTTGGACGTCGGCGACAGCATCTACGGCGCTGCCAAATACGGCCTTGCCTACAGCGCGCCGGACCTGGAGCCGCTCACGACGGTGAACAACTTTTTCTTCGGCCTCGACCCCGATCTGCTCAACGGCCCCGGCCAGCAGCAGCCGGTCACCATCACCGCTTCCCAAATCGAATGCGGCATAGCCGAAACGGTGGAAACCTCGCAGGATCACTACTACCGCGGGGCGGGCGATCCGGAGGAGGTCATCATAGAGGATTGGGAAAACGAGCACTGGGAGTATAAAACCGACTCGCTCTCGATCATCATCGACCGCATCCACACGACCAACATCTACGACCAGCCCGTCTGCTACTGCGTGGCGCAGATTCGAATGCGCTTTACTGACGCGTTCCGCGCGGGCGTGCGCGGCGACGAAACCAGCTCCAAGGCGCGCGTGGAAAAGCCGACCTACATGGCACGACGGTATAAGGCCGTCCTCGCCGTCACGGGCGACAACCTCGACGTTGCCGAGCCGGAGATCAAGGGCATCATCATGCGAAACGGCGTGTTGTATAATAACCTCTCCGCCGCCGATACCGCGGCGCTCTACCCCGACCTTTCCATGCGTATCTTTTCTCCCGGCGAAACGACCTATGAACAGCTGCTTTCCGAAGGCGTGCTCAACACCTTTTCGTTCGGACCGACGCTGATTCGCGACGGCGTGGTGAACTTCAACGCCAAGCGCACCATGCTCGGCAAGGTCAACCCGCGCACCGGCATCGGCATGGTCGAACCCGGACACTTCGTGGTCATCACCGTGGACGGCCGCCAGGCCAATTACAGCCGGGGGCTCTCGATCAACGCGTTTATGCACCTGTTTTACATTTACGGCTGCAAGCAGGCCTACAACCTCGACGGCGGCAACTCCACGGCCATGGTCTTTATGGGCGAACATCTCAACCAGCACCCCGGTGTGCCGGAGTCCAAGGGCGGCCAGCGCAGCCTGCCGGATATGCTCATGTGGGGCTATTCGGAGCAAGTGCCCTCCGTGGACGACCCGGTTGAGCACGACAGCACCGGCGAGGAGTAAGCGTCGTTAGTTATCAGAAAACGAAATGATTCATGAATTTTCCGGCATTCAGAAGACGACCCCCTTTGCAGAATCGATTTTTTACAGGAGGACGGCAACATGAAACACGGCTTTCCAAAGTTTTTGAAATATGTGATTGTCTACGCGCTGCTCGTGATGCTCGGCATCGGAATGCTCTTTTTGAGCGGCCTCGCCCCGCAGGATCAGGTGGAAAAGAACTACCTGCTTTCGATGGATGAGCTGGAGCCGGAGTATGCCGGCCATCATATTCTCCGCTACGACTGGGGCGCTTACGCGCTGGACGACTGGACGGAGGTCATCATCCTCTCGCTCTCTACGTATATGGACGTAAAGGACAACCCTTCCAGCGTCATGACGAACGCCTACCCGCTGGAGGACGATTTTACGCTGGAAAGCGCGCGCGCCTCGGTGGAAAACCATGAACCGGCGGATGTGTTCTATGTGCGTTACTGGCACGGCTTCCGCATCTATGTCCGCGCGCTCCTGTCGGTGATGGACTACGGCACCATGCGGACCATGATGATGTGGACGTTCTTTCTGCTCATGGCCGCCGTCACCGTCATGCTCACCCTCCAGACGCGCTCCATCTGGCCGCCGATGTTCTTTACCGCGGCGATTCTGTTTGTCAACCCCGTTGTCGCAAGCGCGCTGTTTCAGTACAGCTCGTGTTTTGTAATCGCCTTTATCGGCATGCTCCTTGTGCCGAGCTGGCTCAAAAAGCCGGAGCGCGCAATGATGGGTTTTATGATCCTCGGCATGGCCACGATGTTTTTCGACTTCTACACCGCGCCGCTGCTCACCCTCGGCCTGCCGCTGCTGGGCTGGCTGATTTGTCTCGTTTACTCCAAAGACCCACCGCCTGCCAAAAAGATGCTGACGCTCTCACTCAAGGCCCTCGGGGTATGGTTCTCGTCGTATCTTTCCATGTGGCTGGTCAAGCTGGTATTGACCTCGATCTTTACCGATCAGGACGCCTTCGGTACCGCCTGGGAAGCGACCGCCGTGCGCCTCGGCATTGAAAAGTCCCCGGAATACCTCTATCGCTACGACAAGGTGGAAGCGCTGATTTCGCCGTTTAAGCACTTGTTCGACTGGCCGATGCTCGTGATTTTCGCGGTCATTCTGCTCGTTGCAGGCGTTGTTCTGCTGCTGCTGCGTACGAACAAGAAATCCTACGCGCGCGGGCTTGTGATGCTGTTTGTCGCGCTGCTTCCCATCTTCTGGACGCTCGTTGCCACCCAGCCGATGATCATGCATGCGCATTTCCAATACCGCATTCTGGCTGTTACGATGCTCGGCGGCATGTATTTCTGGCTCATGAGCGTCAACCGCAGCCGCCTGCCGGATATCAAGCCGGTCTGCCTGCCGGAACCCGTGCCGTCAGGTGCCGCCGCGTTGAAGGCGGACGACTCCGCTGACTGAGGGAGAGAAAGGCTTGTTCGAGGGTTCCACCCTCGAGCAGGATTCTAAGCCTTTCGAGGGTTCCACCCTCGAGCTCCCGGCCAAAGGGACGGTCGTCCCTTTGGAAACCCTTCTTCTGTAAAACAAAAAAACCTGCTTCGTGAAAAGCAGGTTTTTTGTTTGCCGGCAACTATTACGGAATCTGGTTTTTCGGATCCAGGTATCCGGGTTCGACGAATGCCAGCTGCGGAATGAGCCCGAACAGCTCCTGCATCTCCAGATACGCGTCGTTATCGTATCTCCAGCCGTTGTCCGTCTGGTGCTTGCCGTAGGCCATGATGATCGTATCCGGCAGGCCAACTTTCAGCTCTTGCAGCTGTTCGTCCGTAAAGCGGCAGTTGATGATCCAGAGCCGCTTAAGGTTTTTCAGTGACAGCAGCGGCCCGATATCCGTAATGCGGTTCGCGCTGCAGTTGTAATACTCCAGCTGCGGCAAATCGTAGAGCGCGCTCACGTCGGTGAGTTTGCAGCCGAACGTTTCAAAAAAGATCAGGTTTTTCAGCGCGCTGACCGCGGAGATATCCGTCACACTGGTGCGCGCAATCACAAGGAAGCGCAGCGTCGGCACGTACTTGACAAACGAAATATCCGAAATGACCAGCGAGTGCCCGATATCCAGCGCTTCGATATCCGTGCAGTAGCGGATTTTTGCGATCTCCTCGTTGGTAACATAGCGGTAACGGCGTTTCTTATCGTCGGGTTTGGTATAAACAACGCCCTCGTACTCACCCGTCTGCGCCATGCTGAAGGCTTTGACGTCCGTGCGCACGTCCCACTTGCCGATATGGAGCATCCAAACGAACTTGATGCCCGGCATCGCCTGCCGCAGCGCGTCCATCTCCTCATCGGTCGGTCCGCACTCGCACATATCGATATACGTCAGCTTTGTAAACAGCTTGAGCCGCTCCTGAAACGCCGCAAGGTCGCTCACGGTATATCCGCGCAGGTCGAGCGTCTCGCTGTCGCTGTCCGCTGCAAACCCTTCGAGCAGCGTGATGTTCCGGCGGACGTGAAGCGCAGGAAAGCTCGCGTTGATCGCAGCAATGTCCGCCTCGGTCGCGTCAAACGTGCGGACGTCCAGCGTGGCCAGCGCCGGGAACCCCGCGAGCGCTTCCGTTAGGGCCGGAACATCCAGCGTGCCCGTTCCTGCAAGCGCCGCTTCCTCGGCAAGATAATCCACCTTTTGCCCCAGCAGGAGCTTGTTGACATGGAACTGCACGCCGGGGTACTGCCCCATCAGCGTTTCCACGTCCTCCGCCATCAATTCCGTGTTCAGCAGATCGATGGACTTCAGGTTCGGCAGAGCGGAGAGCAGCGTTTCCGCTTCGGCAAGACCCGCCTCAGCGGGGCAGAGAATCGATTCCGCGCCGCTTTCGAACGTTTTCCCCGCGGCCTGCACCGTCCAGGTAAAGGCGATGTTCGGGTACGCCTTCTGCGCTTCTATCAACGCGGCGTAGTCCGTGCTGCCGGTGGCGTCCAGCGCGCTTAAGTTCGTAAAATAGGCCAGCGCTTCCACATCCGCCGCGGAAAAGCCGGGCGCGGTCACCGCGGTCGAATCGCTGTCGAAACGATCCCCGCCGATCGGCACGCTCCAGAGGATGGCGCACTCCGGCAGCATCGCGCTCAGCGCGTCGAAGTCTTCGGTATCCAGTGGGTTGCCGCGCAGATCGAGCGTGCGCAGTGAGTGAAGTTTTTTGAGGCTTTTGACGCTTCCCGCGTCGGAAATGTCCCGGTTGCTCAAATCGAGCGTCTCGGCTTTGCGGTCAACATCCACCCCGGCAATGGTCAAACTCGCGGAGCATCCGGCAAGGAACACCGCCGCCAGCATAAATAGCGCAAGCAGTGTGATCGCTTTTTTAAGTTGATTGTGTGTTTGATTCATGTCCATCTTTCCTGTCAAGCGCGTACTCGCGCCTTTATTCCGCCTGTTCCGGCGGAAGAATGCTTTCCGGCGCGGCGTCCGCGCGCTTTTTTTGCAGTTTCATCGTTGGGTCGAACAGTGCGATTGCCCCTCCGATGAGCGAATCCAGTATCTGGATAAACAGCGAGAGCAGCGATGCGCTGAGCGCAAGCTCCTTTGCCGCACCCAGTGCGCCGAGAAAGCCAACCAGCGTCGCTTCCCGTACGCCAAGCCCCGCAAATGACACCGGCAGCAGCAGCGCAATCGAGAGTACCGCAAAAATCCAGCACCAGTCCGCCAGCGCAACCTGGATCCCGACCGCGCGGCCAAGGAGCATCATCCCCACTGTGGAGAGAAACTGAAACAAGCACCCCATCAGTACGGAA
The DNA here is from genome assembly GCA_039683415.1 of Clostridiaceae bacterium. Classification (GTDB taxonomy): domain Bacteria; phylum Bacillota; class Clostridia; order Christensenellales; family CAG-138; genus UBA7703. The sequence continues at coordinate 33,923 of JBDKRL010000013.1, read as the reverse complement.
AACCCGAGCACGAGCGGCGTTTTTAAATACGCCTGCCAGCTCGTTAAAAACAGCCGCAGCCGCTCAACGAACCCGCCCGTCTTGGGAAAGCGGCGTTTGACCGCGTCCAGCACACGGTGGATCAGGCGCGAAATGGGCGCAAACGCGGGCAATACGACGCAGAGTGCCAGAGCGGCTGCGCATACGGCAAACCAAACGGTAATCGTGCGGTTGAGCGCGCTTGCGCTCAGCAGCGCCCCGCAGATACCGACCAGCAGCAGCCCGATTAAGCCCACGATTTTGTCGACGACCACGCTTGCGGTCGCCTCCTCGGGCGTAATCTCCGGGTTGGACTGACTGATGTAGACGACCTTTGCCGCTTCGCCGAAGAGCTGCCCCGGCAGAACGGTGGAATACAGGCGCGAGATGAACACGAGCTTGAAGAGCGAAAAGAACCTTGCTTTCGGGCAGAGCAGCCGCCAGCGCGCCGCCCCGACCACGTGGGTCAGTTCCACAGTGGCCAGCGCAAGCAGAACGTAAATCATGTTCGCGTTCTTCAACGTGGAAAAGAGCTGTGCCCAGTCGCATTTTCGAAACAAAAAATAGAGCGCGGCGGCGGAAAAAACGATCTTGGCGATCGTCTTCCATGCTTGATTTTTCGTTTTCTTTTTCCCCGTTTGCTCCGTCATTCGGCGCTCTTTGCGGTGTTTGCCGCGTCCCTCGCCCGCTCGAGCAGGCTTTCCAGCGTTTTCACGATGCCGCGCCAGTCCAGCGCCTCAACGCTGACGGGTGCGGCAATCGGCGCCTGCATGGCGGTTTGCAGCGCGTGTTGGAGCGCAGCGCCGTCTTCCAGCGGAACGAGTTCGGCACCAAACGCGGTAAACTGACGGTGCGCGGGGATATCGCTCAATACCACGCGGCAGCCGGACGCGACCGCTTCCGCCGCGGAAATGCCGAAGCTCTCGAACCGGCTCATGGAAGCGAACACGCCTGCGCGCGCAAGCGTCTCCTTGAGCAAATCGCTCTTGTTGTCGATCCAGCCCAAAAACTGCACCCGGTCGGAAACGCCGCACTCGGCCGCGATCTTTTCCAGTTCGGGCCGGTAAGGCCCGTCGCCCGCAACGCGCAGCACCCAGCCTTCGATCTGGAGGGCGGCAAACGCGCGGATGACGTCCTGCACGCCCTTTGGCATCTGGAGCCGGCAGAGCGTCAGAATCGCGTGTTCCTTCGGCCCCTGCCGGTAGGAGTCCGTATTGATTCCGTTCGGTACGATTTCGCAGCGGACGGACGAGTCAGCCTTTAGGATCAATTCCCGCAGGTAGGGAGAAGGCGCGGTCACAAAGCTGGCTTCGGCACAGATCTTCTTCCAGGGCTTTCGGAGCATCTTGTGCAGAAAGCGAAAGCGGTTCTGGTTGTAGCCTTCCACATCGCTTCCATGCGCGGTGCTCACAAACGGCAGGCCGTATTTCTTTTTGAGCCAGACGGCAAGCAGCCCCGTGGGGAAGATGAAATGCGAATGGACAACGTCGTAGGAATGCGTTTTAAGGTGCTGTTTTAAAAACCGCCGCGCCGCAATCAGGTAGGTCATCTGTTCCCAGGGGTAGCAGACGAACGCCTTGGTGCGCAGGCACTTAACGCGGTGCACTTCCACACCGTCCACGGTTTCCTGTTTTGGCAGATCCTTGTACGCCATGGTCACGACGCATACTTCGCGCCCGCGCGCGAATAGATGCCGCGAAAGGTCCGCCGCAACCGGGGAAGCGCCGCCGCCGATGGGCGGGTATTCGTAGTTCAGCACCAGTATCTTCATTGGTTTGCCTTCCTGATAAGGGACGTTCGCGGATAACTGCTTGATTGCTTATTTCTGCTCCGGAGAAGCGGAATCGAACGTTTCGCGGATGGAGTACGACTTGTCGTTCGTCGTTTCGCGGTAGGTTTTGGAAACGATATCCGCAATCAGCCCGAACACAAAGAATTGAATGCCCGTAATCAGCAGCAGCGCGGTCAGCAGCGGCCATTCGGTGTTGCCGACTTCCCCGTGCACGATAAAGATCACCACGCTGACAATGCCGGAAACGCCGCCGAGCAGGAGCAGTACGAGCCCCGTCGTGCCGAACAAATGCAGCGGACGGGAAGCGAACTTGGACCAGAACCAGAGGCTGATCATGTCCACAAAGCCCTTGAAGGTGCGCTTCCAGTTATACTTGGTCACGCCAGCCGTGCGCGAGCGGTGGTTGACCACCATCTCGCCGACGGTAAAGCCTTTGATCTTAAGCAGGGCGGGGATAAAGCGGTGCATTTCGCCGTAGAGATGCACGCCTTCGAAGCATTCCTTGCGGTAAACCTTGAGGCTGCAGCCGGAATCGTGGATGCCGTCGCGCACGATCAGCCAGCGCAGGAAGTTCGCGCCTCGGGACGTGAAGCGCTTGAAAAACGTATCCTTGCGGTGTTTACGCCAGCCGCTGACCACGTCGAGTTTGTTCTCTTCGAGGTAGGCGATCATCTTGGGGATATCGGCGGGGTCGTTTTGCAAATCTCCGTCCATGGTGACGATATAGTCGTACTGCGCGGCGTGGATGCCCGCGTCCATGGCCGCCGTCTGGCCGAAATTCCGGCGCAGGCAGATGAGTTTGAGCGGAACGAGCGTCTTTGCCAGTTCGATGGTTTTATCCTTCGAGCCGTCGTCCACAAAAATGATCTCGTACGGCAAACCCGTTTCTTCCAGCACGGCTTTGATCTGGCGGTGGAGCTCCAGAACGTTTCCTTCCTCGTTAAACAGAGGCGCTACGACCGAAATGCCCTTCATGCTGCGTTCCCCTTCTTTTTCTTGCCGCGCGCGTTGAGTACGAGCAGCAGACTATACAAAACCGCCGCGGCGGCGGAAATTCCCGCGTAGACGCCGATATTCGGCACATGATACGAAAGCGTGACCTCGTTTTCTCCCGCATTCAGCAGCACGCCCATAAACGCGCCGTCGATCAGCTGGAGTTCGGCGGGTTCGCCGTTGACGGTTGCGCTCCAGCCGGAATCGGTCAAAAACGTAAAGCAGAGCACCTTGGGTGAGGACGTCGTAATCGACCCTTCGATGCGCTTGTTGTCGAGGCGCGTAAAGGTGAATTCGTCCTCTTTGAGTTTGCTTACGCTCTCCAGATACGGCGCAAAGTAATCCGCGCCCGCTTCACTGACGCTGGCAAAATGAACGGTGTCCTTGAACCACTCCACGTCGATGCGCAGGTATTGCGCCCCGCGGATCGGGAGCTCCAGCAGAACCTGATTCTGTCCCGGCGGCATGGAGTACCACATGGAGTTTTCCTGCGTGAACACGCCGTCCTCGCCCGCCCAGTAGACGCGGTACGTTTCGCCTTCGTTGGAGCAGGAACCCGAATCGATATCAACGCGGATCAGCGCGTAGTCGGAATCGACCGCCCGCTCCAGCTTTGCCGTCAGGCGCACGATCTCCGTTTCGTCTTCCAGCGTCAGGGGAACCGACTCCTCGGTAAGCGGAATCGTATTTTCGTTCAATATATCATCGAGCGCGCGCTCCGGCTCCGAAACGACCGTCAGCCCCGCGGAAAGCAAGTCGGAATCATCCGCCACCATGGCGTTGGCTAGCAGGGATTCCCTGCGCTCGATCTGGCTCATCGAAGCAAGGTCGGATTCGCTGATCACGCTGTCGAACGCCAGCGCAAGCGGCAGCGCGTTATCATTTTCCAGCACCCAGTAGCCGTCCTGTTCCGAAAGCGTATAGCCGTAGGGAACGACCGGCGCGGTCGGCACCGTCTTTTGATCGAACACGCGGTAGCGCACGCCGAGCAGCGTTTGGATGGGAAGCATGCTCGTAAAGTCGTCATTGGCAAACGTGCGGTAGCCGCTTGGGTTGAGCAGGGTTCCGCCGACGAGCCCCGCAAAACGGTTGTACTCGTTGGAAACGCCGGAACCGCCGTCGTAGGTGGTGGCGGAAAGGTAGTTGTTCGCCTGCCCGTCGCAGTGCAGTTCATTATAGGAAGAATCGAAGTTGCTGATGCGGAAGTAGTCGTTTTCGTCCTGCTTGAACGATTCCGCCAGTTCCTCAATGCCCGAAGCAAGGTAGCTGGTCTTGTATTCGTCCATCGATAGCGTCAGCCGGTGATCGACGGACGTAAAAGAGTTGACCACCAGATCCACAGCGATGACCGCAATCATGAGCACTGCAAACAGCGCGGTTTTTCGCTTGTTGTATAACAGAACCGCAAGCATGCTCGCCGCGACAACCGCGATGGTGATCCATGCCGCGGTCGTATCGATGGGACGGATATCGGTCAGCGTCAGCCCGAGCAGAGCCGCCAGCACGCCGCCGCCCGTGAGCAGGAACAAAGTTTTGTTGAACACGCCTTCGCGGAAGAACCGGTCCCAGACGATCGCGCCGAAGTAGAGCATGATGATTGTAATCCAGAACGAGGAGAGCTTAAAGCGGTCGTACGCAAAGCCGTTCATCAACAGCCGCAACGGAGCAATGAAGATATACGCGCCGATGGCGCAGACGGCAAGAAAATACCAGATTCGCTTTTTGTTGGTTGTTTTGACGAACACCTGCGGAAAGATCAAAACGTTCATGGCGCCGATGACGAACGCCGGCCCGCAGACATAGGTGTTGCGTCCGGTGTAGGTGGTGGAGTTGCCCATGATTTCGTTGGAGAAGCTGCGTAAAAAGCTCGTGAGAATCGCGTTGATGTTGACGAGTTCGCCCGATTTACTCAAAGCGGCGCGGCTGACGGTTTCCAATCGGTTGGACGCCACCAGGTCGAGATACCCCGGCAGCACCAGCACGGCCACCAGCGCGTAACCGAGCAGCTGCAGCCCCATGACCTGCAGCGTTCGCTTTGCAACATCCCTGATTTTTACCCCGTCGCCATCGACATAGCAGCGGAAAATCGTGTAGACCGCAAACAGCAGAAAGTACAGAATCGCGCGGATGGCGTCGAACGACTGCACCAACAGCGCGCTCGCCAGCGGGAAAAGCCACTTGTTTTCCTTTTTAAAGAGCAACTCCAGCGCAAAGAGCGCAAGCGCCACAAACGCGTATTCGTTGGAATACGAAAAGAACGCAAGCCGCGTGAGCATTGCGCCGTTAAACGCGTACCCAAGGCCAACCAGCACGCAGGCGCGGTAATCAAACCCGCGTTCACGCGTAAATCGATAAAAAAACCAACCCGCGAACACCGTCTTGAGCGCCTGAAACAGCCCCATCATATACGGCACGGCGTTTTCGCCAAACAGCGTCAGAACGCCGTCCGTGAGATTCAGCCCGCTTTCGAACTGACCAAGGCCTAGCAGGATGTTGTAGCGCGCAAGGTTCAAGTCGGTCAGCAGCGTCCTTGCCCGGTTCATGAGAATCGGGATGGTCTGGTAATAGGAATCGTCCCCGACGTCCACAAACACGTATGCCTGTATGCCAAAGAGGAACTTCCAGTAGACCGCGACGGTCATCAGCACGAGCAGCAGCAAAAAAACGCCGTCCTGACGTTTCGGATTCTCCTCTAAACTGCGTAAACGGATGGTTGATTTGGCCAATGTTCCGCTTCCTGTTCTATCTGAATTTTTTCACGTTCTTCTGATTGATTAACAGCGACAGTACCCCTAAGATACTGCGTCATTATACCCAAACGGCGCTCGGTCTGTCAATGCGAGCGCGATGCGCACAAGTGCGGGTTAGCGCGGTTTAGTAGATCTCCGTGCTGCCGCTGATGGTCGCGCTGACGCTCTCCGCGATCAGCTTTTTTGCGGCCAAAATATCCTTCTGTTCGATAAAGCCGAGCAGTTCCACGTTGCGTTTGTATAAGCCCTGCGTTCCGTAGCGCGTGATATACCGCCGCCAGAGTTCCTTGATGGGCGCGCGGAACGAGCAGAAGATCAGCGGCAGCAGCGTGTTGCCGGAAAAGCCGCTGAGCATATGGTCGAAGGTATAGATGCGGGTTGCCGCCTCCTCGGGAGAAGGCGCACCAACGAACGCTTCGCTCTGTTCGTTCAGGCGGGCAAGCTGCTCGGGAGTAATCAGCGGTATCGCGCTTTCCAGCGCAAATCCCATCAGCACCCCGCGCAGTTCCAAAATGGAGCGGATTTCATCCCTTGGAAGCTGGCCGCCGTTGTAGGACATGATGGAAACGAGGATTTCCAGTGTGCCGTTGCGGTGGAAGTCCGCAACCACCGTACCCTGGCGCGGCGAAATCTCGAGGAAGCCCTTGCGCGCCATCTCGGCGATTCCGTCGTTGACCACCGAGCGGCTGATCTGCATCCGTTCGGCGAGTTCGCGCTCCGGCGGGAGTTTTTGGCCGATGGCGAGCTCGCCCGAGAGGATCATGGATTCCAGTTCCTGCACGAACATCTGCTTGAGCGTCGGAGCCGTCAGTTTTTTAAACATTGTTTTTTGCCTCACTGCCTGTTGTTTGCCGTGGTATTTGGTTGCGCCAGAAATCACAATATGATTTTATCACAGCAAGAATATATTTTCCATATTGAAACAGCACTGTTTCGGGCAAATCTTGACCGCGTGCGTATTCAGTGTTATGCTATCGATATGTGGTTCAACCAGAGAACACTTTCGAAATCCTGCCTGAATGAAAGCAGCGGCGATTTTCACCGGCGCTGATAAACGCATCGATTCAGCATTGTTCCATTTGATATAATACCACAGAGTGCAGCAAAAAACGGATCTGGAGGCGGACATGTTTAAAGTTTATGAAATCAAACAGCGCGTGTTTGAAAGTAACGATCGCGAGGCGGACAAGCTCCGCAGCGAGCTCAAGCAGCGCAAGACCTTCCTTCTCAACCTGATGAGCTCCCCCGGCGCGGGCAAGACGACGACGCTCAAGCGCACCATCGAAGCGCTCAAAAGTGAGCTCGCCATCGGCGTGATGGAGGCGGATATCGATTCGGACGTGGACGCCCGCGCCATTGCGGAAACCGGCGTGCGCGCCATTCAGCTCCACACCGGCGGCATGTGCCATCTGGACGCGGACATGACCCGGCAGGGGCTGGACGAGTTCGGCGTGGACGGGCTGGATCTGGTGTTTCTCGAAAACGTAGGCAATCTCGTCTGCCCCGCGGAGTTCGACACGGGTTCCGTCAAGAACGCGATGATCCTCTCCGTGCCGGAAGGCGACGATAAGCCGCTGAAGTACCCGCTGATGTTCTCGATTTGCCAGGTACTGCTCGTCAACAAGATCGACGTTCTGCCGTATTTCGATTTTGATATGGCGGCCTTGACCGAGCGCGCAAAGAAGTTGAATCCCGATATCGAGATTATCCCCATCTGCGCGCGCACCGGCGAGGGAGTCGACGTTTGGGCAAACTGGCTGCGCCGGCAGGTTGCCGACTGGAAAAGGGATTAAGATTGTGCTCCGCACGGGCTAAAGGGGCATAGCCCCTTTAGAATCCCATATAGTTATTAATAGTTTATATAAGGAGAAACGACGCATGGAAAACCTCACCAAGATGACCTTCCCGGAAGGGTACGTTTGCCAATGCCGCGAAAACATCATGGCGCTGGCCAATATGATCGGGCGCAAAAAGCCCGGCGTAAAGCCCGGCGAAAAGGGTTCGCTCAAGTGGGACGATCCGGAATACGTCATTTTAGAAGCGGGCGTGGACGACGACATGTGCCTTGTCGGCCTTGCGCTCGGCTCCTACGAAAAGAAGTCCGCAGCCGAAGTCGCCGCAATCGTCGGCAAGCCCGAATCGTTCTGCCACGAACAGCTCATGAAGCTCGCCGTCTACGGCGCGTGCTTTGTCAACTGCATCGACGGCGTGGACAAATTCTGGACGGAAACCTGGATCCCCGGCACGATGGAGATGATCGTCAACAACCTCGACAACATCAAACAATACCCCATCGTCGGCTACGCCATGGAAGCCTACGGGCGCGTTCGCGGCCCCATGAGCTCCGGCTCGTTCCCCGTCGGCGTTGGTCTCATGCGTGTTATCCCCATCCAGAGCGCCATCGACGGCGAGAGCCGCAAGGCAAGCTACGAGGAGATTTCCACCTATCTGGAAGAGAACACGATCTTTACCGTGTCCCCCTGCTCCTGCCGCACCGATCGCGAGGTCATGGGCGAAGGCTGCGGCCACCTCAAGGAAGATATGTGCATCCAGATGGGGCACGCCGCGGAGTACTATATCCGCACCGGGCGCGGCCGGCAGATCACCCGCGAGGAAGCGTACGAAATCCTACGCCGCGCGGAAGAAAACGGCCTTATGCACGAAATACCGAATACCGACGGCCCGGGCAAAACGCACGCCATCTGCAATTGCTGCGGCTGCGGATGCCTTTCGCTCCGCACGGCGGCCATGTTCAAAAACGTGGACATGGTGCGTTCGAACTATGTTTCCGAGGTGGATGCTTCCAAGTGCGTGGCTTGTGGACAATGCGTGGAAAACTGCCCCGTCAACGCCCTCAAGCTCGGCCAGAAGCTCTGCTCGAAAAAGCCGGTCGTCAGCGACATCACCACCGTGATTACCCCGCGGGATGAGGACTGGACGCCGGATAAATGGAACCCCGACTATCGCGAAAACCGCGAGGACGTGGTGGAGAGCGGCACTTCCCCCTGCAAGACGAACTGCCCGGCGCATATCGGCATTCAGGGCTACATCAAGCTCGCTTCTCAAGGCAAGTACCTGGAAGCGCTGGAGCTCATCAAGCGGGAAAATCCCTTCCCCGCCGTCTGCGGGCGCGTCTGCAACCGCCGCTGCGAGCAAGCCTGCATGCGCGGCGAGCTGGACGAGCCGATCGCCATCGACGAGATCAAAAAGTTTATCGCAGCGCAGGAGCTTACCAGCGCGGGCAGATATGTGCCGAACAAGCGGCACGATTACTCCGATTTCAAAATCGCCGTCGTGGGTTCCGGCCCCGCTGGGTTAAGCTGCGCGTATTACCTCGCGCTGGACGGCTACACGGTCACCGTATTCGAAAAAGAGCGCAAGCTCGGCGGCATGCTGACCCTCGGCATCCCCTCCTTCCGGCTGGAAAAGGACGTTTTGGAAGCGGAAATCGACATCCTGCGCCAGATGGGCGTGCAGTTCCAAACCGGCGTGGAAGTTGGAAAAGACGTCACCCTCGACGCGCTCCGGAGTCAGGGCTACCGCGCGTTCTACGTCGCCATCGGCGCGCAGGGCGGCCGCAAGGTCGGCGTGGAAGGCGAAGACGCAAAGGGCGTTCTCTCCGGCATCGAGTTTTTACGCAAGATCAACGCGGGCGAGAGTCTGAAGCTCTCCGGTAAAACCATCGTCATCGGCGGCGGCAACGTCGCGGTGGACGTCGCGCGCACGGCGGTTCGCTCCGGCGCGGAAACGGTCGCCATGTACTGCCTCGAATCGCGGGACATCATGCCTGCCTCCGCCGAGGAAATTGAGGAAGCGGAAAGCGAAGGCCTCTCCATCCACACCTGCTACGGCCCCAAGCGGATTCTGAACGAAAACGGCAGGGTCACGGGCGTGGAGTTCAAAAAGTGCATCAGCGTGTTCGACGCGGACGGGCGCTTTGCCCCGAAGTACGACGAAGCGGACACCGTCACCGTTGAAGCGGACAACGTGCTCGTGACCATTGGACAGAGCATCCTCTGGGGCGACCTTCTCGCGGGCACCGGCGCGCAATTCAACCGCAACGGCACCCTGCAGGCGGACGGCTTTACCTACCAGTCCGGACAGCCGGACGTGTTCACGGGCGGGGACTGCTGCACGGGGCCGAAGTTTGCCATCGACGCGATTGCCGCGGGCAAGCAGGCCGCCATCTCCATCCACCGCTTTGTGCATCCGGGACAGTCGCTGACCATCGGCCGCGACCGCCGGGAATACGTTGAACTCGATAAAAAGAGCGCGGTGATCGACGATTACGACCATACCCCGCGCCAGAAACCCGAAACGCTGGACAGCAAAGAACCCGCAACCCGCACCTTCCGCGACCTTCGCGGCACGTTCACACCCGAACAGGTGCAAAAGGAAACCGCGCGCTGCCTCGGCTGCGGCGTGACGCTGGTCGATTCGTATATGTGCGTCGGCTGCGGACAGTGCACCACGAAGTGCAAGTTTGACGCCATCCACCTCGTCCGCCGCTACGACGGCGCGGGCGTGGAGTTCACGGAGATGAAACCGGTCGTCATCAAGCAGATTCTCAAGCGCAAGGGCAAAATCGTCATCAAAAAGATCAAGCGCGCGCTTGGCGCGAAGTAACGGGAGCAGCATGCACGAACTGGGCATCGTATTCGAAATTCAAAAGCGCGTCTCCGCCGTTGCCGAAGAAAACGGTTTGGAGCTGCGGGATATCGCAAGCGTGGTGGTGGAAGTCGGCGAGGCTTCCACCATCGTTCCCCGCTACCTGAAAGAGTGCTGGCCCGCCGCCACCGACGGCACTGAAATGGAAAACGCGACGCTCGAAATCGAGCTCATCGTTGCCGAAGTCGAGTGCAAAAAGTGCGGCACGGTCTACGAGTACCTCAAAAACAACCGCGTCTGTCCGAACTGCGGCGCATGGGAATGCGTCATGGTCACGGGTCAGGAGTTCAACATCAAAGAGATCGTGGTGTATGAGGAGGACGAACCGGAAGAATCGTAATACAATCCGCCACAAACTTGCCCGCGAAAGCGGGCGTTTTTCTTTCTATCTTACTGGGTTCGGATGAAAACAGTAAAGTTTATCAAAAAATCATATCTTCTACATTATTTCAACACAAATTCGTTATATGATGATTTTGCAATAGAATACGCGTTTTCGTTATGGAAACGCAAGAAATAGGAGAAAATCATGATGATGCGTCATTATATGTTTTGGCGGTTCCTGAACGGACGGATGGGCTTGCTCCTGCTGGGCTTGCTGATCGTCGTTGGAATCGTGCTGCTGATCGTCTTTCTGGCCAGCCGCAAACACCCCCGCGGCAGCGTGAAGGCAGCGCCTGGTACGCAGCCCGTAAACGCCGCTTCCGCCGTAACCGCTTCTGCCGCTTTGGCAGGAGACCCGCACACAAGGATTCTGGACGTTCTGCGTGTTGCCAGCGAAGAAAAGCAGGCCAGCGCCGCAGACTTTGAAGAGCGCCGTATGGTGCTTGACGGCGGAAAGTACGATAACTACCGCCGCACGGAACTCGTCGAGCTCAAGGAAAAGTACGCCCGCTTCGAACTCTCCACGCAGGAATACATCGAAGCACGTAGTAAACTGCTGAACCTGTAATTAAAGAAAAGCGCGATTCTTCAACGCGCAAAATAAAAAGACCCTCGCGGGTCTTTTTGTTTGTCTAGTTTCATTACGCAATCTCCGCAACAGGATCCGCCTGCGCTTCCGCAGGTTTGGCGTTTCGCTTGTAGACGGCAATCGCCAGCAAGGCGAACAGGATCGCAAGCGCATACACCGCTCCTTCGATCAGCCACATATTGGAGACGAAGCGGGACATGATCACGGCAACGGCGTCCACCAGCGCGTGCAGCAGGATTGCCAGCGGGAAGAGCCAGAACCGCTTTCCGTTTTTAGCGGCAAACCAAACCAGCACGGAGAACGAGATATGCAGCGCAATCGCCCCGATGCGCTCGACGATGCTCACAAGGAACGTCGTCGGCGTAAGACCCGCCAGCATGGCCGCCGAGGAAGCCAGTGAAGGATCCGCCGTACCGGCGTTGACCGAGAGCGCGAACACGAGGTTCGAAATCATGGCGATGCTCATCACCAGCACCGCTTCTATGCCGCCGTGCCCCGCGCCGTACATCAGCGCGTTGGCGTCCTTGTTTTGCTTTTTACGAAGCACGGTTTTAAACGCCACAAACCGCCCCGTCTCCTCGAACAAGCCCGCCATCAGCCCGGCAAACGCGCCGTAAGCCCAAATGTTGGTCTGAACATTCAGCCAGAAACCCCAATGCGCCATTGCCAGATACGCGAGCTGTTCGAGCCCCAGCGCGAATACGGGAAATACGATACAGCCAATCCAGAACGGCAGCCTGTCCGCGCCGAACCGTTTGCGAAAGTAAACATACAGCCCCAGCGGTATCGCAACGCCGCCGAGCGCCGCCACCGCCATAAAGACGATGGAAAGCGTTGGAATCGTGTACTCCATAACCAGTTATTCCCCCTCTATTCTTCCGTAAGTTTCCACACACCAGCCTTTTTTTCCGCAGCAAACGCAGGTGAGTTTTCGTGTTTTGGGCGTGTGGTTTGCCCAAAGCATTTCCCTGAGCGAAGGGCGGAAGCGTTTTCCGCATTCCGGGCAGAGATACAGCGTGTTTTGATGGTATAGGCGGGTAACGTAGATGCCAAGCAGTACGACCAGCGGCAGGCAGGCGGCAAACGGCCACCAAATGCCTTTGACGATCCATAAAATGATGCCGAACCATTGCAGGCCGGACATCGTCATGCCGATGGCGAGCATAACGCCGTGGAGCCCCTTGAGCTTTTTCGACTCCTTCATGATGGTTTCCATATCCGCAATGGATTCGATGGAGAGCGCCATTCCCGTTTGAATCGTTCCCCGAACGCTGCGGATCGTTTCGCGCTGATGCTCCATGGCCTGAATATCGCGGTCGATCTGACGTTCCTGCTCGTCCAGCAGCAGTTTGAGCACTGCCTCCGGCTTCTCGCTGCCGAGGATGCCCTTGATCGAATCCAGCGACAGCCCGATCGATTTGAGCACGCAGATCAGGCGCATTCTCGTCAGATCCCCCAGCGAATAGAGCCGCCGCCCGCCCTCGCTGAATCCCGTGGGCTTGAGCAGGCCTTTTGCGTCGTAAAACTGCACCGTTCGAACGGAAACGCCGCAGAGTTTGGCTACCTCTCCGGTCGTGTAGGCGGACATGGATGTTCACCTCCGTTTGGTACGATACAGTATGACGCTGCGTCATGAGCAATAGCGGATAGAAAAATAGTTATGCGCTGCCCATACTTACAGCCGGCTGCGCCAGAATTCAATCTCAAACGCTTCTGCCTTATTCTAGCATGAATTCGTTTGCAGCCCAAATACGTTCTTACCGTATTTTCCCATGCCGGATTCGACAGAGCCGGCAGTGCGCGGGATACCGGCGTATTGCAGAGCAGTCCACGGCGCGCGCCGCGCGGAATACATATTGTATATCACTGCATAACATACCGTTGTATTTCATCCTGTTTTTCAGTGATTTCACAATATTTGCACAAAATAGCAAATTAAATACGCATTAACCCCTTGACTATTTATGCTTTATTTATTAATATATATGCAATTCACTATTTGGAGGCACACCTATGTCCAGCATTAAAAAGATCGTATTGGCTTATTCCGGCGGACTCGACACATCCGTTATCATCCCCTGGCTCAAGGAAAACTATCCCGGCTGCGAAGTGATTGCGGTTGCTGGCAACGTCGGTCAGGGTGACGGCGAGCTGGAAGGCTTGGAAGAAAAAGCGCTCAAAACCGGCGCTTCGAAACTCTATATCGAAGATGTAACCGATGAGTTTGTGGACGAATACATCATACCCACCATGAAGGCGGGCGCGGTATACGAAGACTACCTGCTCGGCACGTCGTTTGCGCGTCCCATCATCGCCAAGCGGATCGCCGAGATCGCGCTGAGGGAAGGCGCGGACGCGATTGCGCACGGCTGCACCGGCAAGGGCAACGACCAGGTGCGCTTTGAGCTTACCATCCAGCACTTCGCGCCGGGCATGAAGGTTATCGCCCCGTGGCGGGAATGGACGATCCAGTCTCGCGACGAGGAGATCGACTATGCCGAAGCGCACGGCATTCCCCTCAAGGTCAGCCGCACGACCAGCTACAGCAAGGATAAAAACCTCTGGCATCTTTCGCACGAAGGGCTCGATCTGGAAGATCCCAAAAACGAACCGCAGTATGAAACGCCGGGCTTCCTCGAGATGTGCGTTTCTCCCATGGACGCGCCGGACGAGCCGACTTATGTGGAACTCACGTTTGAAAAAGGCGTCCCCGTAACGCTGAACGGCGTTGCCATGAGCGCAAAAGAGATCATCTACAAGCTCAACGAAATCGGCGGAGCAAACGGCATCGGGCTGTTGGACATCGTGGAAAACCGGCTGGTCGGCATCAAATGCCGCGGCGTGTACGAAACCCCCGGCGGCACGATCCTCTACAAGGCGCACGAAGCGCTGGAGACCATCACGCTGGACAAGCTCACCGCGCATAAAAAGCAGGAGCTTTCGATCACCTATGCGGAACTCGTCTATAACGGCCTCTGGTTCAGCCCGCTGCGCGAAGCGCTGGCCGCGTTTGTGGACAAGACGCAGGAAACCGTCACCGGCACGGTCAAATTCAAGCTCTACAAGGGCAACATCATCAAAGCGGGCATCGACAGCCCCTACAGCCTGTATTCCGAGAGCATCGCGACCTTTGGCGCGAGCGACTATAACCAGAAGGACGCGGAAGGCTTCATCAACCTCTTCGGCCTGCCGGTCAAAGTACGGGCCATGATGATGGCGAAAAAGAAATAACCTCACAATCACGCGCTTTGGTTTAACCCGGGGCGATCAACAAGCAATGGAGCGGTGACGGACATGGAGAAACTTTGGGCAGGACGGACAGACGGACAAAACGCGGCGCTGGCGGATGCGTTCAACCGCTCCATCGCGGTGGACAGCCGCATGTTCCGGCAGGATATCGAAGGCTCCATGGCGCACGCGGCCATGCTCGGCGCAAAAGGCATCCTCGCCGAAGCGGCCGTTTTGCATATTCTCGACGGCCTGCAGACCATTCTGGACGACCTGAATAGCGGCGCGCTCGCCATCGACCCGAACGCGGAGGATATCCATTCCTTTGTCGAATTTGAGCTCACCCGGCGCATTGGCGACGAGGGAAAGATGCTCCATACCGCCCGCAGCAGAAACGACCAGGTCGCTCTCGATCTTCGGCTGTTTCTGCGCAGCGAGGCGCAGGAAGTCTCCAGCTTGATCCAGTCGCTGATCCGCTCGATCCTCGGCGTTGCGGAGCAGTACGCGGACGCGGTCATGCCGGGGTATACACACCTGCAGCGCGCCCAGCCCGTTACCTTTGGGCACTGGATTCTCGCTTACGGGTTCATGCTGGAGCGCGACGGCAAGCGCCTCGGCAACGCCGTGGAACTCATGAACGTCTGCCCGCTGGGAGCAGCGGCGCTCGCGGGGACGACGTACCCCATCGACCGCGGCATGACCGCAAAGTCGCTCGGCTTTTTAGGCGCAACGCAGAATTCGCTGGACTCCGTTTCCGACCGGGATTTCTGCATTGAGCTGGCAAGTGTGCTTTCGATTCTCATGATGCACCTGAGTCGCCTTTCGGAGGAGATCGTGCTCTTTTCGAGCTGGGAGTTCCAGTTTGTCGAACTCGCGGACGCGTTTTCAACCGGCTCGTCCATTATGCCGCAAAAGAAGAATTCGGACATCGCCGAACTCGTTCGCGGCAAAACAGGGCGCGTCTACGGCGACCTCATAGCGTTGCTCACCCTCTTAAAGGGGCTTCCTCTGGCCTACAACAAGGACCTGCAGGAAGATAAAGAAGCGATTTTCGACGCGCTGGATACCGCGAAAGCCTGTTTGTCGGTTTTCGCGCCCATGCTGGCTACCATGAAGGTCAAACCGGAAAATCTGCGCAAGGCCGCCGCGGAAGGCTTTATCAACGCAACCGACTGCGCGGACTACCTCGTAAAAAAGGGTCTGCCGTTCCGCACGGCATACAAGATCACCGGGCAGATCGTCGCCAAGTGCATCGCCGAAAAGCAAACGCTGGAGACGCTCCCGTTCTCGGAATACCAGACGTTTTCCGAACTGTTCGGGGAAGATCTGTTCGCGGCGGTGGACTTGACCCGCTGCGTCGACGCGCGATTGTCCGAGGGCGGAACTTCGCCCTCTTCGGTCAAACGGCAGATTGAGATTCTGAAAAAGCACCTGAACTGTGATTAAGAGTTTGATCAACAAATAGAATCCGGACGGAGCGAATTGATCATGACGAAAGTTTTTATAGACGGAAAAGAAGGCACCACAGGGCTGCGGATTTTCGACCGGCTCTCCGAGCGGACGGATCTTGAACTCATCACGCTGCCGGAAAAGCTCCGTAAGGACGCTTCTCTGCGCAAGCAGGCGCTCAACGAGTGCGATGTAGCGCTGCTCTGCCTGCCGGACGCGGCCGCCATCGAAGCGGTCGGGATGGTCGAAAACCCGAACACCTGCATCATCGACCCTTCCACCGCGCACCGCATTGCGGATGGCTGGACGTATGGCCTGCCGGAAGCGTTCGACGGCGGGTTCGAACGCCTGCGCGCTTCCAAGCGCGTCGCCGTGCCGGGCTGCCACGCGAGCGGGTTTATTACGCTCGTGGCTCCGCTGATTCGGGAAGGGATCCTCAAAAAAGACGCGCTGTTAACCTGCACGTCGCTCACCGGCTACAGCGGCGGCGGGCACAAGATGATCGCCCAGTACGAGTCGGACTACCGGGACATCACGCTCAAATCTCCGCGCCTCTACGCGCTCACGCAGGCGCATAAGCACCTGCCGGAGATGCGGCATTACACGGGGCTTGCTGCGGCGCCCGCGTTCTTTCCGGTGGTGGCGGACTATTTCAGCGGCATGCTGACCGCGATTTCGGTCTTTTCCGTCCAGCTGGAACCGGGCAAAACCGCGGACGACATCCGCGCGCTTTACCAAGAGCGCTATCCCGGCCCGTTGGTTCGATATGTGGAAAAGATGGACGAAAACGGTTATCTTTCCGGCGGCAAGCTCTCCAGCCTGGACGGCATGGATCTTTCCGTTTCCGGCAACGACGAGCACATCACGCTGCTGGCGCGCTTCGATAATCTCGGCAAAGGCGCTTCCGGCGCCGCGATCCAGTGCATGAACATCATGATCGGCGCGGAACCCTACGCGGGGCTCAACCTCGGAGAGGAAATGGACGACTAGCAGGCTCGTCACGCGGTGTCTCGCCGTAATCGAAAACATTGCCGATGGCGCGGGCAGCCGAGCCGGAGAGGAAATAAGAAATTGAAACACATTGAAGGCGGCGTCTGCGCCGCAAAAGGATATTCCGCCGCGGGCGTCAACTGCGGCATCCGTAAGAATAAGCTCAAAAAAGATCTGGCGCTCATCGTCAGCGCGGTTCCCGCCGCCTGCGCCTGCGTCTATACGCAGAACCTCGTGCAGGGCGCGCCGATTGCGGTGACCAAAGAGAACGTCACCAACGGCTATGCCCAGGCGATCATCTGCAACAGCGGCAACGCCAACACCTGCAATGCTAACGGCGTGGAGATTGCGCGCCAGATGTGCGCGCTTGTTGGCGAAACGTTGGGCATTTCGCCGAGCGACGTGGTGGTCGCGTCCACTGGCGTCATCGGCAAACCGCTCAGTATCGAGCCCATCGCCAGCGGCATTCCGGTTCTCGCAGGCTTGCTCGCGCTGGACAGCAACGGAGCGGCCGATGCGATTATGACCACGGACGTCAGGAAAAAGGAGATTGCCGTGGAATTTACGCTGGGCGGAGCGGTCTGCCGTATGGGCGGCATCGCCAAAGGCAGCGGCATGATTCAGCCGAATATGGCGACCATGCTCGGCTTTCTCACCACCGACGCCGCCATCAGCCCCGCCATGCTCCAGAAAGCGCTGTCCGCCGACGTGCCGGAGAGCTTCAACATGGTCAGCATCGACGGGGACACCTCCACCAACGATATGGTCACCGTCCTCGCCAACGGCCTTGCGGGCAACCCCATCGTCGATTCGGAAGGCGCGGATTACGATGCGTTCTGCGCGGCGCTGCGGGAAGTGACGCTGTATCTCACCCGTGCCATCGCAGGCGACGGAGAAGGCGCAACCAAGCTGATCGTTTGCAGTATTTCGGGAGCCGCCGATACCGCCAGCGCAAAGAAACTCGCCAAGTCCGTCATCAACTCCCCGCTCGTAAAGTGCGCCATGTTCGGCGCGGACGCCAACTGGGGGCGCGTGCTCTGCGCGCTGGGTTACGCGGGCATTCCGCTGGACGTACTGAAGATCGGGGTTACGTTCGCTTCATCTTGCGGCAAGGTAGAAGTCTGCAAAAACGGGTCGGGTTTGGATTTTTCGGAAGAGCAGGCTAAAACCGTGCTCTCCGCGCCGGAGATCGAAATTTTGATCACGCTGGCGGAAGGCGACGCCTCTGCCACGGCGTATGGCTGCGACTTGACCTATGACTACGTTAAAATCAACGGAGATTACCGCACATGACAATCGAGATTAACAAGCGCGCGGAAGTGCTGATTCAAGCGCTTCCGTACATTCAAAAATACTACGGCAAAACCGTCGTGGTCAAATACGGCGGCAGCGCCATGGAGGACACGGCGTTTCAAAAAGCCGTCATGGGCGACGTGGTTTTGCTGACCCTCGTCGGCGTCAAAATCGTCCTCGTCCACGGCGGAGGGCCTGAGCTCAGCGCCATGCTCAAGCGCCTCGGCAAGGAGAGTTCGTTTGTGGACGGCCTGCGGGTGACCGATCAGGAAACCGTGGACGTGGCGCAGATGGTTCTGGCGGGCAAGGTCAATAAGGGTCTTGTCAACCTGATCCAGAATGTCGGCGGCACGGCAATCGGCTTGTCCGGCATGGACGGCCACCTCATCGAAGCGCGCCAGCTCGACGAAAAGCTGGGGTTCGTGGGCGAAATTATCGCCATCCACCCCGCGCCCATCGTGGACCTGCTGGAAAAAGGATATATCCCCGTCGTCTCCACACTGGGGTGCGATAAGGAAGGCAATGTCTACAACATCAACGCGGACACCGCCGCGGCGCATATCGCAGCCGCACTGAAGGCCGAAAGTTTGATCAACCTCACCGACACCAAGGGCGTGCTGGCGGATGCAAAAGACCCTTCGAGCCTGATGACCCGCATCCGTCTTGCGGAAATCCCCGCGCTCAAATCCAGCGGCGTGATCTCCGGCGGCATGATCCCCAAGCTCGAATGCTGCGCGCATGCGGTGGAGCAGGGCGCAAAGCGCGCGTTCATCATTGACGGGCGTGTGCCGCACTCGATCTTAATCGAGATGCTCACGGACGAAGGCATTGGAACCATGGTGACCGCCTGATCGGTTATCCAGCAAGGAGCGAATATGACAAGCCGGGAAGTCATCCAACTGACGGATGAACACATTCTGAATACCTATAAACGCTTTCCCGTCGCCCTTTCGCACGGCGAAGGCGCAAAGCTCTTCGACTTTGAAGGGAAATCCTATATCGATTTTGCAAGCGGCATCGGCGTCTGCTCGCTGGGATACGGCAATGAATCCTGGCTTTCCGCCATCACGGCGCAGGCAAAAAAGCTGCCGCATACCTCGAACCTTTTTTACACCGAGCCCGCCGCGTTGTTGGCAGCCGAGATGACAAAGCGAACCGGCATGGCGGGCGCGTTCTTCGGCAACTCCGGCGCGGAAGCCAACGAAGGGATGATCAAGCTCGCCCGCAAGTATTCATTCGATCAGTACGGCGCGGGGCGCAGCACCATCGTCACCCTGACGCAGTCCTTCCACGGGCGGACGGTGACCACGCTCGCCGCCACCGGGCAGGACGTATTTCACAACTACTTTTTCCCGTTTACGGAAGGATTCGTCTACGCAAAGACCAACGATTTCGAGAGCGTCAAAGAAGCCTGCGCGGGCGGAACCGTCTGCGCGGTGATGATGGAGCTCATCCAGGGCGAGGGCGGCGTTCTTCCGCTGGAGCACGACTTTGTGCAGCAAGTCGCGGCTTTCTGCGAGCAAAACGACATTTTGCTGCTCATCGACGAGGTGCAGACCGGCGTCGGCCGCACGGGTACGCTGTTTTGCTTTGAGCAGTACGGCATCCAGCCGGACGTGGCGAGCTTTGCAAAAGGCATCGCGGGCGGGCTGCCGTTCGGCGGCATCCTCGCAAACAAAAAGTGCTTTGCCGTGCTCTCCGCGGGAACCCACGCCACCACTTTTGGCGGGAACCCGATCTGCTCGGCGGGCGCGCTCAGTGTGCTGGATCAGCTCTCGCCGGAATTTCTCGCGGAAGTCGCCAAGAAAGGCGCGTATATCCGAAGCGAAATTCAAAAGATGAACCTGCCATGCGTCACGAGCGTACGCGGGCTGGGGCTGATGGTCGGCATCGGCGTGAGCGTTCCGCATAAGGAAGCCGTGTCCGCCATGATCGAGCAGGGGCTGCTCGCGCTCACCGCGGGAAGCGACACGATCCGGCTTTTACCCCCGCTGACGATTACAATGGAAGAAATCGACGAAGGGCTTGCAATATTCAAACAAGTGTTGGGAGGATATGAAGTATGAATCTGAAAGGTAAGAGCTTTTTAAAACTGCTGGACTTCACGCCGGAAGAGATTGCCGGCCTGCTCGAACTTTCGGCGCAATTCAAAGCGCAGAAGAAGGCGGGCGTTCCGCACGACACGCTGCGCGGCAAGAACGTAGCCCTCATTTTTGAAAAAGCAAGTACGCGCACGCGCTGCGCGTTCGAAGTTGCCGCGTTCGACCTCGGCATGCACACGACCTATCTCGACCCCAGCGGTTCGCAGATCGGCAAAAAGGAAAGCATTGCGGACACCGCGCGCGTGCTCGGGCGCATGTACGACGGTATTGAATACCGCGGCTATGGCCAGTCGGTCGTTGAAGAGCTGGCAAAATACGCGGGCGTGCCGGTTTGGAACGGGCTGACCACGGAGTTTCACCCGACCCAGGTGCTGGCGGACCTGCTGACCATTCAGGAGCAGTTCGGCAAGCTGAAGGGTATTAAGATGGCATACTGCGGGGACGCACGGTTCAACATGGGCAATTCGCTCATGGTCGGCTGCGCCAAGATGGGGCTGGACTTTGTTGCCTGCGCACCCAAACAGTATTTTCCGCAGGCGGAACTGACCGAAACCTGCAAGGCACTTGCCAAACAGAGCGGCGGAAGCATCACCCAAACGGAGGATATCTACGCGGGCGTTGCGGACGCGGACGTAATCTATACGGACGTCTGGGTCTCCATGGGCGAACCCGCGGAAGTCTGGGCGGAGCGCATCCACGACCTCTCGCCGTATCAGGTGAACGCCGCGGTCATGGCAAAGGCCAAGCCGGGCGCGATCTTTCTGCACTGCCTGCCATCGTTCCACGACCTCAACACCGCCATTGGCCGCGAGATGGGGCAAAAGTTCGGCATCACAGCCATGGAAGTCACCGACGACGTGTTCGAGAGCCCGCAGTCCAAGGTGTTTGAAGAAGCGGAAAACCGCATGCACACGATCAAGGCCGTCATGGCCGCGACACTGGCATAGTCCTTTTGGCAACGCCCTTTCCCGCCCTGACCCGGCGGGGTTTTTCGTTTTTGGCCAACAGGCGTATGGAAAATTTACGAATCGTTCGTTAGGCGCGTCAGATTTCGGGCGTTACGATGGATATATCCTGCGAGAGCTCTCACTCATCACGAAACAGGAGGAACAAGCATGGATGCGATCACCGATCTGCTCCTGCATAACCCCGAACAGGGGCTGAGCCAAATGCTCGGCGCGTATACGGGGCTGGTCTACCACGCGGCAAGCGCCGTGCTGGGCAGACAGTCGCGGGAGGAAATCGAAGAATGCGTCAGCGACGCGTTTCTGGCCGTCTATCAGCGAAGGAACGCGCTGGACTTTACCAAAGGCTCGGTCAAGGCGTATCTCTGCGCCACCGCGCGCAACCTCGCCATCGACCGACTCAACCGGCGCGCCCGCTCCGCCGCCGAACCGCTGGACGAGTTCGCAGCGTCCCCGGAGCAAACGGACGCCGCAGCACTGGCAAATCTGGAAAAGAACGAGCTGATCCGCCGCGTCAAATCCCTCGGCGAGCCGGACAGTACCATCCTCATCTGCCGCTACTACTTCAACATGCGCACAAAGGAGATTGCCCGGAAGGTCGGCTTGAAGGAAAACGCCGTCGATCAGCGTCTCCGCCGCGCGCTGATCAAGCTCAAACACGCTGAACAAGGAGGTTATTGAATCATGCGTAACGAAATTTTTACCGCGTTTGACGCGCTCTCGCCCGCCGAGACCGAAGCGCTGCTCAAGCATTTCGATTCCCTGCCGATCGACCATAAAGCTGCCCGCCGCATCCGCCGCAGCGTAGAAAGCGCCAGCGTTCTGCGCGCGCCGCGTCGCCGCACGGCAAAACGCGCTCTGCTCGCAGTCGCTTCGTTCCTTGCCGTGCTGGTTCTGCTCGGCGTTTGCTTTCCCGCTGCGGCAAAAGCCGTCGCTTCGTTCTTTGGCATCAATTACACGCCGACGCGCTATCTGACCACCTTGCCCGAAACGCGCACGAGCATCCCCGCCGTCGAGGAAGCACTGGACGCCGCGGCTCCCGCCGAAGGAAGCTATACCATCACGCTGCTCAGCGACTGGGACAACGCCGCGGAATACGAAGCCTACCGTGCGGAGCAGGGGCTCGCGCCATTTGCCGAAAGCGACTGGAACTGGCTGAGGGACATCCGCCCGGAAGTTGCCGAGGTGCTTTATGACGGAACGGCTCTGATGTGGAATGTCAACCTCTACACCACTTCTTCGGGCGTGGAAGCCTTCATGCGCGGATACATCGATTCCGCTTCGGAAGGCCAGAACGTGGACGCGCTGGCTTCGGACGTAACCTATACCGTGGAAGGCGACCCGACGGTCTACACGATGGTTTCCAGCGGCGGCGGAACACGACCGATCTTTGACGAAGCAGACCGAAAAGCCGCCGATCACGTGACCATGTTCGACGAAATCACGCTCGATCCCGAACACCCGCTGCCGGACGGCGTAATCACCGTGACCGAGACCATCCGCATCGCGGAAGGCGACGCCATGAGCGAAACCACCGCGCTGGCAAAGATCGTCCACACGTTCACCTTCGACACGACGACGGGCAACATTCCCGCAGCCACGGCGGACGAACAGCGCATCCCGCTCTCCGGAGAAACGTACCTTTCGATTTACCATCGGGAGACAGGCGCGGACGGCATCAACCGCATGACGTCGGTGAACACCGAAAAAGTCTCGCTCGACGGCGTTGTGCTGAGCATGAGCACCGAATACCTTTCCACTGGCACGCAGGTGGAAATTCGCGTTGCCGAAGCACCGGAAAGCTGGACGGAGGACATGAAGACCAGCCTGCTGTTCATGACCTGGCCGAATACGGACGGGACGATTACCTCCGCCGGCGTCAGCGCAAAACTCGTCATCGACGGCGAACCCGCCGGCGACCTACCGATGCCCGACCGCTGGGGAGAAGCGGAACTCTTGTACCTGCTGCCGATCTTTTCCGGCGGCGAGAACCCCATCTCTTCCGCCGTGCTGCATCTGAGCTACTCCTACTACACCACGCTCAACGATACGGACCAGCTGGCGGGAGAAGCGCTCGCCATACCGGAAGACGGGCTGGAGTTTTTCGGGGTCACGAATACGGTTCCGTTTGCGGAGATACCAGTTCCTCTGCCGTAACAAACCGGCATAACAAACGCCCGCACGGGTCTCCGCGCGGGCGTTTTTGCCCAATAATATGGTTCGTATTCTTACGGCAGCATCTCCGGCGAGACGGGAAAATAGTCCGAGTTCGCGTCCGTGGTGTCCGTGTTCTCCACGATTAAAAGCATTGTACCCGGCCCCGCTGTCAGGTTATGCCAACCCCCGCGCTTGACGTTATAAAGCTTCTTTTTCTCCATGACCAGCGGCTCAATCCGATCGGGCGTTGCGTCGCCATGGCCGATATAGAGCGTGCACGCGCCTTCCAGCAGCACGAACACCTCGTCCGTTTCGTTATGCCGCTCGAGATACGGCATCGTTTCTCGCCGGAACTTCGGCGCATCGTTGAGAATGGCGACCCGCCAGCCGTTAAAATCGATCAAAGGGCGGTAGTCTTCCCCCGTATGCTCCAGAATCTCAACCAGCGTGGAATCCATGTTTCTGCCTCCCGAATTATTTCTGCATTGCGCGGCAGATCCCGTTTTGCTGCCTGCGGTTCTATTTTACACCGGAATACGGCTTGTGTCAGCACCCCTTCACGCGCCTGGCCTCGCGATCGATGCAAGAAAACAGCTCTGCCGAACAGACAGAGCCGCTTTTCATGCAACCGCCAAACAATGGCAAATTCCCGGCTGCAGCCGGGAACAATCTTTTCCTTTCGTTCCAAAAACGCGCAAAATGAAATTGGTGCGTAACTTCGAGGCGCAAAATTCGTTATGACGTCGGGCTCGCGCTCGGCGAAGGCGGATTCCCGCCGCCGCCGGGCGGCTGCACGCCCGCGCCGCCGGTTCCTCCCGCCTGACCGGAACCGTTGAACCCGCCCTGACCGTTTTCCGGAAGGGGCGTTGCTCCGCTGTTCGCGCTTGGAGCGGGTATACTCGCTCCGCTTTCCGGCTGAGGGGTCATGCTGGGCAACGGCGAAACGGCAGGCGCCTGCCCGGTTTGCGCGTCGGTTGGCTCAGGCGAGCCCGCGTGATTCTTCGTTTCGCGGATGATCTCGCGAACGGGCGTTTCCACCCATTCTTTCGGATCGAACGCGCTGTCCGAACCGATTGCTTCCTCAAGCTGCTCTATTAAATAAAGTTTGCCCGCGCTGGTACCGAGCGCGTGCGCCTGGCTGACTTCGTTTTGCGAAACGGAGACGGAAGTCACCACGAGATCCGTCTGCTGCTTGACGAGCAGTTCCAGGCGGTTTGCCAGCGAATCCGCATGCGCGCGCGTCAAGGCGTTTGCCGAAAGGACGATGTCGTTTTCCGTTTGTTCCGCAAGGTACCCGTTTTCGCGGAGCTGATCGATGGTCGCCTCAATCGCCTCGTCCACCGGGTGATAGAGCAATTCGTCAAGGTTCATGGCGGTGACGATTTCGGTTCCGTCGTCGTTGACGCCGTCGATGGCAAGCACGCGGTCAAAGCAGTTGATCGTGTATTCGATGGAAGGATTCACATCCAAACTGACCAGTCCCGCCGGCGCTGTATAGCTCGTGAACCCGCCGAGCAGCAGCAGCGCAAACCCGGCCGCCATGGAGGCCAGCGCGGTCAGACGCATCCGCTTTTTCGCTTCCGCATTCCGTTCCGTGAGCAGGACGGACTGGCCTACGGTGTAGCCCTGATTTCTGATTCGGACAAACCGGCCGTCTTCGGCCAATGCCGCGGCGTGTCTGCCGTTAATCTCCAATATATAGGCGTTCATACGTCTTCCCCCCGCCCGCAGTTGCGGATATACTCCGCAAGGATCGGGTATTCTCCCGTCAAAATGACCACCGAGGCGATGATATACCGCCGATAGCGACCTAACAGTTTGCTGCTGATGCCGTCGATGCGGATGAGGTTTCGCATGGGCAGTTTGCGCGTTCGAGCCAGCGCTTCCAAATCCTCCGGCCTCATGCAGAGCGCCTGCACCGCTTTGGCGCAGGCAGAGCGCGTCCTCTGCTGACTGGGCGAACACTCCGTTAAATCAAAAAAGCTGAACCCGAACGCCTTGAGCGCGGCGCTGAGGACGGTGATTTCGTCTTTCAGCCGGGTATCCGCCGCGCGGAGGCTCAGCTGCGCAACCGCGCCGAGCACGGGATTTTCGCCTTCGCCTTCCATCTCCCCGTCGAACGCTTCCGGCGGAACGGCAAATTCGCTCTCGCGCCGCGCCTGGCTCCGGTAAGCGTCGATGAGGCTGTGCTTGATCAGCATTTCCGCGTATGGCAGGAAGCCGCCTTTTGCGGGAGCATAGGTGTCGATGGCGCGGGAAAAGGCGCACAAAGCAATTGACCATTCGTCGTCGCTCTTTGTCACAAAGCGGTGCTTTGCACGGGAAGCGATTCTGAGAATGTTCCTCTCCTGCCGTTGTATGAGCGCTTCGCGCAGGCGTTCGTCCTTTGCCGCTCCCAGCGCTGCCTCCGACTCGTCCAGATACATGCTCTCGTGTTGTTCCGTTCCGTTTTTTACGCCCTGCAGGAATTCGCGTTCCGCGAAATCAGCGCCCGGTTCGTTCCTGCGGGTTGCGTCATAACGCTCCTGTTTCATGGCCAGACCGACCGCGAGATGCGGGGAATTGAATTCCCCGCAGCCCGCTTGATTCATTCCCACTCCAGTTTACTTAAACAGGGAGCTCAGCCAGTTGAGAATAACCGTGATCAGTTTGGTGTTGGCGGCTGTGTCCGTTGACGTTCCGTTTTCGGAAATCACGGTCATCTGCCACTCCGAATTCTTGGTGTTGCCCGTTTGCTGCTCCTGCCGGTTCTGCGCGTAATATGCAATGCTCAGTCCCGCGCTGGTCAGCGCTTCCCGCAGGGCGGTTTCGGCGGTCGTGACCGCTTCGTCCAGGGCGACAATCTCGTCCTCGGTCAAAGTAGAGGTGTCCGCGGAAGACTGCGCTTCCAGAGCGGTTTCATACGCGGCGAGCAGCGTTTCCAGTGTGGCCTTGTTCTCGTCGGTATCGTCCAAAGCGGCAATTGCCGTGGCAATCGAGGTTGTATCGAGCGCGGACTTGCCGTTCTTTCCCGCCTGATCCTGAGGCTGATCGAGATTGACGCTCAGTCCCGCACTGGTCAGCGCTTCCCGCAGGGCGGTTTCGGCGGCCGTGACCGCTTCGTCCAGGGCGGCAATCTCATCCTCGGTCAAGGTGGTGGTGTCCGCGGAAGACTGCGCTTCCAGAGCGGTTTCATACGTAGCGAGCAGCGTTTCCAGCGTGGCCTTGTTCTCGTCGGTATCGTCCAAAGCGGCAATTGCCGTGGCAATCGAGGTCGTATCGAGCGCGGGCTTGCCGAATGCGCGGCCTGTGCCGTCGTTAGCCTGTTCCTCTGTGCCGAGAATCGTTTCCAGCGAGAGCCCCGCTTCCGTCAGCGCCGTTTCGAGCGCTTCCTTTGCGGCGGTGACCGCTGCGGTCAGGTCGGAAATCTCGTCCGTTTCGTTTGCCGTTAAGGCCGCCTGCTTGGCTTCCAGCGCTTCCACATACGTATTGAGCAATGTGGTCAGGCTTGCCTGAACGGTTTCGTCTTCCAGCGCGGCGATGGCTACTTCTATCTTGTCTACGTTCATGCCTGCCGCTTCGCGCGTTTGGTCGCCGGGCTGCGTGCCTCCCTGCTGGCCTGCGCCGCTCTGCGTGCCATTGGTATTTGTGGGCTGCTGCCCGCCGCCCGTGCCGCCGGGGGTTTGCTGGCCGCCCGAAGGCGCGCCGCCGGAGCTGCCGTTCGTTCTGCCGCCGTCGGCCAGCGCGGTTGCGCCGAACGACAGGGTAAGGATCAATACCGCAATAACGGCCAGTACGCGCTTTGCTCGCGCAGTCAGCCCGCGGCGGGATTTTGCTTTTTCCATATTTTGCATCGTATCATCTCCTGTATCTTATGATTCCGCCGGTTTTTTGCCGGTCACCAGATAACTACGATGCAGCAGCAATGAAAAGCGGACAAAAACTTATTTTCTTGCGTATCTTTTCATTTCGTTCACATTCCCCATTTTACCAGCAATTCCTTGCCGCCTGCAAGCAACCCGGGCCGGAGTTGAAAAACAGAGCGCGGAACGCGCCGAAACCGGCACGCTCCGCGCTCTTGCCAGCAGATCATGAGATCCCGATCAGTCGGTAATCGCGGTACCGTCCACGTAAACGGTATATCCGTTGGTCATGATATTTGCCACGCTGCCCGTAAACGAGGTGATGTAGCAGTCCCCCGTAAGGTTCCACTGGCAGCCGTCCTCAATGGTCACGTTGACCGTGCCCGCAGCGCCGGTGGGATTGACCGCGCCCGTGTACACCGATCCGCTCAGCATGGAGAAGTCAAGAGACGATATTGCGTCCACGAGGATATTGCCGCTCATCGTCTGGTTGTTGACCGTGAACACGCAGCTGCCGCCGTTTGCGCCCGCCGTACCCCAGCCGCGGGAGTTCGTGTTTCCGCAGACACGGAGCAGCACGTCGTTGGCCGGCGTGAGGGCGACGTTGTTCAGCGTAATGGCGCAGGCCGTGTTGGTCACATAGAACATATCTCCCGCGTTTGCCAGAATGCTGCCGCCGGTTGCCGTAAAGCTGGACTGGCCGACTTCTGCGTCCCCGGACATGCTCTGGTAAAGCATGATGTTGTGGATGTTCTCGTTTTCGTCCGTGCTGGCGGGCATGTTGCCGCTGAGGGTGACGTTGTTGAGCGTTACGGAATTTTTGCCTTCCACGACAATTGCTTCGGAATTGTTCGCCGTGAGAACCGCGTCGTCAACGGTGATATCCGCCGTGCTGTAGACCGCGGGGCTGCCGGTGCCGTTGGTCACATAGGTACCGCCGGATACATTCACGTCCCCGCCGCCCCGGTCGGAGCGGATCGCCGCAGAGGAGCCGCCTTCCGTCTGGACGTCCAGATTCGTGGCGTTCATAGTTGCCCCGCCGGTGGTCTGGATGCCGCCGGAGTTGTTCTGGCTCGTGCGGATGATCGAATCCGAGATGTTGACCGTAGTTCCGCTGCCGTAGCTGAACACGCCGTTACCGTTGACTGCGTTGGTGGTGACGGTTGCGCCGGTAATCGTTACGGTTGCCCCGTTGAGTGCCAGCAGACCAGCGTTCATGCCGTAAAAGTCGCCATTTTCGGTGCTGGAGGAAGCTCCCGCGGTTTTGTTGACCGTGATGCCATCGAGCGTTGCCGTAACGCCGTCGATGCGCAGCGCGTTTTCATCGTCCCCGCTCGAGGTGTAGGTTTCTCCGGAAATGGTGGAGTCCGTGCTGATGGTTGTAGCGCTCGTGCCGTTCGACACCGTTTCGCTGCCGCTGGCAGGCGCGCTCTGCTGGCCGCCCGCACCCATGTTCTCCGGTGTGCCGCCAACTTGCTGAATCGTAATCGTTTCGGCCACGTTGTCGCTCGAAAGCACAATGGCAAGAACGTCCCCCGCGGCAAGATTGTCGATGGTTCCCGTTGTTCCGTCCGCAAGGGTGATGACCGTTGCGCTGCCGACGGTAAAGGTGATCGTTTCTTCGCCCGCGGTAAACGTGCCGCCCATGGTGCCGCCCTGTCCGCCGCCGTTGCCGCCGGAAGGCTGTTCGGGAGCCGTTCCCTGCGATTCATTTGCCGTATCGCCGGAAGGCGGCGTTCCCTGCGCGCCGCTCGTGCTGTCGCCGGAAGGCTGTTCGGGCGCCGTTCCCTGCGATTCGTTTGCCGTATCGCCGGAAGGCGGCGTTCCCTGCGCGCCGCTCGCGCTGTCGCCGGAAGGCTGCTCGGGGGCCGTTCCCTGCGCGCCGCTTGCGCTGTCGTCGGCGGAGGGCGTACCCTGCGGCTGACCCGCGCTGTCGCCGGAGGACTGATCCGGCGCGGTTCCCTGTCCACCGGGGTTGTTCTGCGTGAGTGTGCCGACGACGGCGGTAATAACGCCGTTATCGATGCTTTGCACCTGAACATAGGTGGCGTCGTCTGCCGGCTGCTGCGCCGCGTTGGAAGACGAAGCGGTGCTCCCCGTTGTCGTCGTCTGTGCCGCGCACCCGGAAAGCGCGCTCAAGGCAAGAGCCAGCGCGCAAAAAAGAGCAAAAAGAGAGCGGAATTTCAATTTCTTTCATCCCCTTATTCTGTTTGATAGCATCAGTCTATGCCGCGTTTATGGCAGCAATGCAACGGACATATGATAGATTCCAGGTGGATTTTGAATTTTCGCGTCACGCCCATTCGGCGCGCGGCTTCCGTCTGCCACAAAGTTGACGCGGCGGATGAAAAAATACTACAATAGAGTATCTGGCTAAACCGCAGGCTGGGACAGGCCGAACAATTACCGTCCGGACGCAGCCCGGGCGAGCCGGTCCGTCTGCAAGACAAAAAATAAACTGGTGTGTTTCTTCTCCGCCCTGAGGCGGAAAATCAGAGAGACCTAGAAGGATGTTGAAGCAATGAAACGACTCTTTGCTCTTCTGGCTGCGCTGGTGCTGGCCGGCGGCGCGCCGTTGAACAATGCCAAACCGGATATCGCCGTAACCCAGGCGGGCGTTGATTTAATGATGATCGTGGCTCACCCGGGCGACGAGTATCTTTACCTTGGCGGCGTCCTGCCGCAGTATGTGAGCGAACAGGGGTACACGGCGGTCGTCGTTTACATGACGAGCGTGGACGATACCCAGCGCGAGCAGGCGACCGCCGCGCTCAAAGCCCTCGGCGTCAGCGAAGAACCGGTGTTTGGGGGTTTTGCGAACGTCTATGCCGATAATACGGATACCATCGAGGATTGGTGGAACGTAAGCGACGCCACAAACTTCCTCGTTGGCGTCATTCGCCGGTATCGCCCGGCGGTGGTCGTTACGCACGATACCAAAGGCGAATACGGCGACGGCGCGCATATGCTCACCTCCAAACTCGTCCAGCGCGCGGTGAAGTACGCCGCCGAAACCAGCGTAGACAAAGCGTCTCTAGAGGAATACGGCGCATGGCAGACCTTCCGCCTGTTTTTGCATCTCTATACGAAAGGCGATGCAAGCGTCTCTCTCGATAGAACCGCGCCGCTGACCGCTTTTTCCGGGCGCTCGGCGGTCGATGTGGAAACCGACCTGTACGAATCGTTTTCCGAAGCGTACCGCTACCCGCTCGACGTTGGGGACGAAGTCTACGGGCGCGCGGACTACGGCCTCGCCGATTCAGACCCCGATCTTTCGCCGCTGCCGGAGAACAACGACTTTTTCTACGGGCTCAACCAGAGCAAGCTCAACGGCCCGAACGCGCCCGGCGTAACTGCCGCCGGCGCGCTTTCCACGGACGTTCCCTCAAGCGAACCTTCCGAAGAGTCTTACTTCCGCAGTTCGGACGACCCTGCCGAAGTAGTTGTGGAAGACTGGGACAACGAGCACTGGGAATATAAAACGGATACCCTTTCCATCATCATCGACCGCATCCACCTGACCGACGCGGAGAACAAGCCGGTCACCTACTGCGTGGCGCATGTTCGAATGCGCGGCGAGGACGCGTTCCGCGCGGCGGTGCGCGGCGAGGAGGGCGGAACGGAATCTAACGAAATCCCCGTTGAAATGGCGCGCCGCTATCAGGCCGTGCTGGCGATTACGGGGGATAATCTGACCGTAAACGAGCCGGAATACAAGGGCATCATCATCCGAAACGGCCGCATCTACAACCGCCGTCAGGAGATGGATACCATGGCGCTGATGCCCGATCTTTCGATGCAGATTTTCGCCCCCGGCGAAACGACCGCCGAAGACCTTGTGAGCATGGGGGTCACCAACGCGTTTTCCTTTGGGCCAACGCTGATTCGCGACGGCGTCGTCAACATCAACGGCACGCGCTATAAGATCACCGGGCGCAACCCGCGCGTCGGCGTCGGCATGGTGGAACCCGGGCACTTTGTTGTCATCGTGGTGGACGGGCGCGTTCCGGCATACAGCCACGGCGCGACGCTGAGAAACTTTATGCACCTCTTTTACTCGCAAGGCTGCACGCAGGCATATAACCTCGACGGCGGCAGTTCGGCTGCCATGGTGTTTATGGGCGAATACCTGAATCAGCACAGCAGGCTCGAAGGCGGCGCGGTCGGCATGCGCAGGCTGCCGGACATGCTGCTCTGGGGCAAGTCCAGCCTCGTTCCGGCCAAGGACGACCCGGTGGAACACGACGTCTTTTACGATTAAGCCGCCCCGTATTCCTCAAAACCGCAAACGCTTCTTTTACGCGCGGGGCGGTTCTCCGGCAGAACAGTATGGATGCTTTTACAAAATCCAGGCTGTCGAGCGGTTTTCTTGACAGCTAAAATAAGAAGTTGCATAAAATCAGGCTGTTGAGCGGTTTTCTTGACAGCTAAAATAAGAAGTTACTATAATAGATCAAGTTGTGCGCGATGCAGGTAACCTCCGCCGCGCAATGGGGCGCAGACGATATTTCACCACTATGGCCAGTCGTTTTCCTGCGCGCCGGTAAACAGATGGGAGCACGATTCATGAGCAGAACGAACGCCGCGAGCCTGAAATTTTGTAAAGGAGCAATCCTTGTTGCCTTGGCCGCGGGACTCCTTCTCCCGCTGGGCGTCAACCGTTCGGCACATGCCGAAGAAGACGGCGCTCCCGCCGACTTAACGGCGCAGTGCACGCTCCACCTGCCGGAAGACGCCGCAGGCTTTGCCTCCCGCTTTTCGGACAACCGCTACAACTCGCGCATTTCGTTTACCGCAAAACAAGAGCTGACGCTGGACGTCCCAACCGAGGCAAAGGGAATCTACATCGCCTGGTACGCCGCGCCGGAAGCCTGCCATATCGAAGCGCTGGACAGCGCGGGGATCGTCCTTTCCGAGCAGACGGCAAGCTCCGATCTGCTCAACGGCTACTATGCCCTGCCGGATAACTGTTCCTCCGTTCGCATTTACGGCGAGCAGGAATTTGCCGTTTCCGAGCTTTGGGTGTACGATTCCGCAACGCCGCCGGACTCCCTCTGCATCATGATCGCGCAGCAGCCCGGCGCAAAGGTGATGCTCCTTGCCACGCACACGGGTGACGAATCCTACTACTTCGGCAGTTTACTGCCGTTTTTCCAGAGCAGCGACTTTGCGGTTGTCTACCTGATGGCCTACAGCCGGGAAGCCCAGCAGGAAGCGATCCGGATTCAATATTCTCTCGGCTCGCGCGTGCAGCCCGTATTTATGGGGTACCAGTATTACCGCGCCTATGCCACCAGTAAGGGTATGTACTCGCTGGTCGATAAAAAGGAAATCTCGCTTTCCATGCTGCAGCTCATCCGCCGCTACCAGCCGGAAGTGATCATCACCAACGATATCTCCGGCGAGGACGGAGACTGCATGCATATGCTCACCGCCACGCATGTTCAGCTGGCCGCCGAACAGGCCGCGGACGATTCGAAGGATCATGCCAGTTTGGAAGCGTACGGCGCATGGCAGGTCAGCGCGGTGTATCAGCACCGCTCTTCGGGCGGAAACGCGCTCTACGATACCAGCACGCCGCTTGCCGCGTTTGACGGCTTGAGCGCGCAGCAGCTCGCGCAGTCCTGCTTTGACCAGTATGATTTTCTCAAGCTCTATCATGCGGACGTAACGAATACGCCGTATTTTCAGCAGACCTATCCGGAGGATGCATACGTCACCGAGCCGGAGAGCCAAACGCAGCTTTTTGAGATTCTTTCCGGCCTGAGCGCGGAAACGAGCCCGCTGGCAACCGTTTCCCCGGAGCCGACGCAAACGCCGCTGCCCAGCGCTTCGCCTGCCGCAGAAGCAACCGCGGCACCCGCAGACAACGCGGCAGCGCCCTTTGACTTGTCGGGCTTTGTGCTGCCCGTCGGCATCAGCCTCGTCGTGCTCGGTGCGGGGCTTCTGATCCTGTTTTTCGCGGTGGCCAAAAAGCGCATGCCGACGAAGCTTGTTCGCATTCTGTTCCTCTCGGCGGCGGCGCTCTTTGCGCTGGCGGGAACGGCGCTGATCCTGCGCGACCAGCTCCTGCCGCAGGCTTCACCCGAAGCGACGCCTTCTCCGACGCCTGCAGCGGAAACGCCCGCCCCGACCGATACGCCGGAGCCGACGCCCACGCCGGAACCCTTTGCCGAGCACTTCCGTCAGGAAAGCGACCCGGAGGAAGTCGTCGTTTTCGACTACGAAAACGGAATTTTCGAGTACCGCAGCGATACGCTTGCCGTTGAAATCAAACGGTACACCACCAGCGATCCGCCGGAAACCTATTTTGTGGCTCATATCTACATGCGCGATGAGGACGCTTACCGCTCCGGTTTCGGCTCTGCGCGGCTCAACGGCCGGGACACGCTGGACGCCTGCACCATGGCGCGCAGGTACCGCGCCGTGCTGGGTCTGACGGGCGATAACCTGCTGCACTCCGGCTATGACCGCGGGCTCTTGATCCGCGACGGACGGATCTTTCGTGCGCTCTCTTCCGAATCCTGCATGGTGCTCACAGACGATCTCTCCATGCGCATCTATGAAAAAGGCGATGCGAGCATGCTCAACGAAATCGAAGACGGTGTGCAGGCGACATTCGCCTTCGGCCCGCCGCTGATTCTCAACGGCGAACTCTGCGAAGGCGTGGACGGCGACCGCGTCGGGCGCATCAACCCGCGCG